>NZ_JBHYGW010000006.1:174426-295383 GCF_042738015.1 Lentzea sp. NPDC059081 | reverse complement strand
CGGCTGCTCCGCCCTGTCGCCAACGCCGCTGGCCCGCTACCGCCGCGGCTGCTCCGCCCTGTCGCCAACGCCGCTGGCCCGCTACCGCCGCGGCTGCTCCGCCCTGTCGCCCAACCCCGCTGGCCCGCTACCGCCGCGGCTGCACCGCCGCGCCTGCACCGCCCCGCCACCCAACCCCGCCGCCCCCGCTGCTGCCGCCGCCCCGCTACCGCCACCACCCCGCTGCCGCCGCGACCACGCCACCGCCACGACCACGCCACCGCCACGACCACGCCGCCTCACACCACGAGCCGACAACCAGCCGGTCGAGCGAAGGGACCACCGAGCGTGAAGCTGCCAGATCCCGACCACGTCCTCAGCCCGCACACCGGGTTCGGCCGCGACCACTGGGTCGCCGCCGCCGACGGTCTGCTCGCCGCCGCCTGGCGGCACGCCTCGCCGGACCAGGCCTTCCTCTACCTGCCGGGCCGGCCGTCGCGCAGCGGGGTCGAGTCGGACGGGCTGGAGGGGTACGCGCGGACGTTCCTCGCCGCCGCGTTCCGCACCGCGCACGGTGACGACCCGCACGGCCTGCTGGAGCGTTATGCCGCGGGACTCACGGCTGGGCGGTGGCCCGCGATCACGGACGTGGGGCAGCCGATGGTCGAGTCGGCGTCGGTGGCGCTCGGGCTGCGGCTCACCAAGCCGTGGCTGTGGGACGAGCTCGCCGCGGACGTCCAGGACCGGGCCGAGGCGTGGCTGCGCGAGTCGCTCAGGCACGTGCCGGCCGCCAACAACTGGTACTTCTTCCCCTACACCGTCGCGTCCTTCCTGGAGGTCGCCGGGCGGGGTGACGACGAGACGCGGCAGGCGAAGCACCGGGCGATGGAGCTGCTCCGCGGTTGGTACGTCGGCGACGGGTGGTATTCCGACGGCGACGGCCGTGCGTTCGACCATTACAACGGGTGGGCGCTGCACCTCTATCCGGCGCTCGACGCGCACCTGGACAACCGGCCGATCACCACGCATCTGCGGGAACACCTCGACAGCTTCCGGCTGCTGTTCGGCGCGGACGGCGCTCCGCTCTACTTCGGACGGTCGCTGACCTACCGGTTCGCCGCGGCCGCCGCAGTCGCGCTGGGGGCGGTCAGCGGGGAGACGCCGTTGCGTCCCGGCCAGTCCCGGTTCCTCATGAGCAACGCGCTGAAGTACTTCCTCGACCGCGGCTCGCTCACCGACGGCCTGCTCAGCCTCGGCTGGCACGGCCCGCACGAGGCGAGCCTCCAGCCCTACTCCGGACCGGCTTCGCCCTACTGGGCCTCGAAGGCGTTCGTCTGCCTGCTCGCCGAGCCGGACCATCCACTGTGGACCGAGACCGAGAGCGACGTCCAGGAGGACCGCACGCTCGCGTTGCCGGGACCGGGCCTGCTCCTCCGCCGGCACGACGGCATCACCAGGCTGCACAACCACGGCAGCGACCACGTCCGGCCGTTCGAGGGCGAGCACGCGGCCGACGACGACCCGCTCTACAGCCGGTTCGCCTACTCGACGGCCACCGGGCCGACGGCCAAGCACAACGTCGCCGACAACCACCTCAGCCTGACCATCAGGGGCGACCGCAGCGTGCGCAGGCGGATCCACCCGCTGGGCGCGCGGGACAACTGGGCCGCCTCCTGGCACCGCCCGGTGTTCGCCGCGAACCAGCCGATGGTGCCGGGCCTGCGCGTCGAGAGCGTCACGGCCGTGTGGGACGACCAGGAGCTGCGCATCCACCGGGTGATCGGCGCGCCGCCCGGCACGCGGGCCGAGCTCACCGGCTGGGCGACCGACCTGCCGTCCGAGCTGAGGGGCATCAGCGGCTGGACGGCCTCCGAAAGCCGGACCGCGCCGCAGGGCACCGCCTTCACGACGAAGGCGAGCGTTCTTACCCTGACCGCCGACGTCGAGGGCACCGTGACGCTGGCGGCGGTGGCGGTCCTGGGCGGCACGGTCGCCGAGGTGGACTGGGCCGCGCGCGTCGACGAGGTGCTGAGGGCCACCCTCGACAGCGACTGAACGGGGTAACCCCGGTTGGGTAACACGGCGGCGGCCCGCTCGATGTAGGGGTGTGCGCATCACCCTCCTCGCCGCCGCCGCGTTCCTGCTCACCGCCTGCACGTCCACCCCGGAGGCGGCGCCGGAGCCTGCCCCGCAGCCGCCGACCACGGTGGAGCAGCCCGCCGGCGCCGGCCCGACCTGCGCCAACGCCAACTCGTCCGTCGTGGGCAAGGCGCTCGGGCTGCGGTTGCAGGGCCAGCGGGAGACCGTCGACAAGGCCGTGACCACGTGCACCTACGTGGGCTCCGGCATGCCGGTCGAGGTGCGGTTCACCGCCGGCGCGACGGCCGCGACGTTCGCCGAGGCCAAGCCGGAGGGCGCCAAGACGATCGACGGCTTCCAGGACGAGGCCTACGAGACGACGGCCGGCGGGTCCGAGACGACGCAGCACACGGTGGCCGCGCGCAAGGGCAAGACGCAGATCGAGGTCCGCTCGCCCGCGGGCGTCGAGCCGTCCAAGAAGCTGATCACGGACCTGTTCAGCCGGATCTAGACGGGCACGTCGAAGAACGACAGCACGCGGCCGCCGGGCGCGAGCCACGGCTCGACCAACGCCCGCGCGCGGTCGGGATCGCGGTGGAACAGCCCCACCCGCACGGCGAAGACCAGGTCGAACCGCCGGTCGCCGAGGTTCACGTCCTCGAGCGACGCGATGAGGAACTCCGCCTTGCCCGACGCCACGTACGGGGCGTTGCGCCGGGTCGCGGCCTCGACCATCCTCACGGAGCGGTCGATCGCGGTGAGCGTCCCGGTGGACAGCACCTGGCACACCATCGTGGCCGCCACGCCCTGCCCGCAGCCGATCTCCAGCACCCGGTCGCCGGGGCGGATCGCGAGGTGCCCGACGACTTCCCGCAGTCGCTCGCTCATGGTCCACATGATGCGTCACGGCGGCGGGCGGGGCCACCGACGCGGCCCCCGCCCGGAGGAGGACAGGTCAGCCCTGACCGCCGAGGTTGACCATCCAGCTCACGCCGAACCTGTCGGTGAGGTCGCCGTACTCGTCGCCCCACATCTGCTTCTCCAGCGGCGTACCGACCTTGCCACCGTCCGCGAGCTTGGCGAAGTACTCGCGCAGCACCTCGTCGTCGCCCGAGAGCGACACGGTGATGCTGGAGCCTGCCTTGACCTCCATGCCGGGCGGCGTGTCGGAGGCCATGATCGTGTAGCCGGCGTCGGTCTCCAGCTGGGCGTGCATGATCTGGTCTGCCTGCGGCGTGTCCTGCATGCCGAACTCGCCGAAGGTGTTCATCTTCAGCTCGCCGCCGAAGACCGACTGGTAGAACTCCATCGCTTGGCGGGCCTGGCCGTCGAAGCTGATGTACGGGTTGAGGCGAGTGGCCATCCGGAATCGCTCCTTAGGAAGGACGGGCCCGAATCCTCGCAAACCCTTGGCGGGCCTACAACTTGAACCTACTCCGTGACCCCGGGGTCACCCTGAGCGACCTTGCCCGCGTACACGAGTGTTGCTTCCGGCGTGAGCGGGTGGAACGTCCCCGCGCGCACGTCGCGGTAGGCCCGTTCGAGCGGTGACCGCCGGAAGAACGACCGTCCACCCAGGACCTCCATCGCGAGGCCGACGACCTCCACCGCCTCGAGGACGGCCTGGCGCTTCGCCAGCATCACCGCGGCGAGCGGTCCCGGACCGGCGGTGTAGTCGTCACCCAGCTCCTCGATCGAGCCCATCAGCGACCACCACGAGGTCCGCAGCTTGTGGTCCATCAGCCCGATCTGCCGGGTGGCGCTCTTCGACGTCGACCGCACGGCCACGTCCCGCGCCCCGGACGCGATGCCGAAGTAGGTGGCCCCGCACACCGGTGCGAAGTGGACGACCGCGGCGAACAGGGGCGCGCCGAACTCCCCGTACGGCCGGCGTGCGGCGATCTTGTCGGCCGGGACGAACACGTCCTCCATCACCACGTCGTGGCTGGCCGTGCCGCGCATGCCGAGCGTGTCCCAGGTTTCCTCGATGCGCACGCCGTCGGCGTCGAGCGGCGCGCTGAAGTGCAGCACCTCGTCACCCAGCACGGCCGACGTCGCCACGACGTCCGCGCGCGGCGACTGGCTGCAGAACGCCTTGCGGCCGGAGATCAGGAACCCGCCGTCCACCGGTGTCGCGGTCGTCGTCGGCCACAGCCAGTCCGACCCGCCGCTGGTGGCGATGACCAGGCCTTCCGCGGCCACCCGCCGCAGCACGCCCTCGGCGTCGGGTGCGCCCTTGTGTCTGCGGTAGCACTGCATCAGCGTGAGGTAGAGGTGCATGGTGACGGCCAGCGCGGTGGCACCGTCGTGCCGGGCGAGCTCGGCCTGCGCGTAGCAGACCTGGCGCATCGTCGCGCCGAGACCGCCCAGCTCCTCGGGTACGGCCAACGCCAGGTAGCCCTCCTCGCGCATGGCCTCGTACGCCTCGCTCACGAACGTGGCGTCGCGGTCGTGCTCGGCCGCGTGCCTCGCCGCGACGGCACCGATGCGGGCGGCCATCTCCGTGAACTTGGCGTCGTCCTTCCTCGTGACGGTCGGATAGGTGCTGGTCACACGGGGTGTGTCGAGTGTTGTCATGACACGAAGGTAGGAACGTGCGAGACCCGCGGGTAGTTCTGGAAGTGAACCGGACGGCGGTAACGAAAGCCCCGTCGCGGCGGAGACTCCCCGTGTGAGGACGTATGCGCAGTACTGCCCGATCGTCCGCGCCGTCGAGGTGCTGGGCGACCGGTGGACGTTGCTGATCGTGCGGGACATGCTCGTGGGTGCCTCGCGCTTCAACGAGATCTCCCGCGGCCTGCCCGGCCTCTCGCGGGCACTGCTGTCCCGGCGGCTGCGGCAGCTGGCGGCGGCCGGCCTGGTGGAGCGCACCGGCGACGGCTACGCGCTGACCCCGGCGGGGGAGGCGTTGCGGCCGCTGGTGTTCGGCCTCGCCGACTGGGGCGCCCGGTACGCGTTCGGCGACCCGCGGGCGGAGGAGCTCGACCCCGAGGTGCTGATGTGGTGGATGCACGGCCGCATCGACACCGGCACGCTCACGCGCCGCGCCACCATCGAGGTCCGCATCCACGATCGCCGCCGCACGTTCTGGCTCGTCGTCGAACCCGGTGACGCCTCCATCTGCTACACCGACCCCGGTCTGGAGGTCGACGCGGTGCTGGCGTCCGACATCGCCACGCTCTACCGCGTCTGGGAGGGCGAGTTCGAGCTGCTCGACGCCGTGCGCGCGGGCGCCGTGGAGCTGACCGGCCCGCGCTGGGTGGTGCGGGGGCTGCCGGACTGGCTGAAGCTCAGCCCGGTCGCCGAGACGGTGCGCGCTGCGCGGGTTCCTGACCTGCGCTGACGAGAATCTCGAAGATTTTCTGGGTCGTCGTGTCGATCCGGGCCGGTGCCCGTTCGACGCATCAGTGGAAGGACACGACAGCCCAGGAGGAACCAGAGATGACCGCGACCGTCACCGCCACCGCCGCCACCACCCCCGTCGTCCGCAAGTCCGCGTTCGCCCGCCACGCCACGCTCGCGACCCGCGTGCTGACCGGTCTGCTGTTCGCGGTCACCGGCTTGAACGGGTTCCTGAACTTCATGCCCGCCCCGGATCCGAGCACCATGGCGCCCGCCGGGGTCGCGTTCACCACCGCGCTCTACGCCACCGGGTACATGCTGCAGCTCGCCGCCGGTGTCCAGCTCGTCGCCGGTGTGCTGCTGGTGATCGGCCGGTTCGTGCCGCTGGCGCTGGCGATCCTCGCGCCGATGGTCGTCAACATCTTCCTGATCCACGTGTTCCTGGAGCCGTCGGGCCTCGGGATCGCGATCCTCGTGGTCCTCGCCGAGATCGGGCTGGCGTGGGCGTACCGCGACCGGTTCCGCCCGATGCTGCAGGCCCGCTAGGCCCCGCAAGCGAAATCCCCCGCCTGCCACTGGTCAGCGGGGGATTCTCGTTGTCCTGCAACGACTACCGCGCCACGAAGGTCGCGAGCAGCGCCTGGACCTCGTAGACGTCGACGCCCTTGCCGAACTGCTGGGAGATCGGCGTGTCGCTGCTGGAGATCCAGATCTTGAGCTCCGCGTCCATGTCGAAGTGGCCGGCGGTCTCGACCGAGAACTGCGTGATCGACTTGTACGGCACCGAGTGGTACTCGACCTTCTTGCCCGTCATGCCCTGCTTGTCGACCAGGATCAGGCGCCGGTCGGTGAACAGGAACGAGTCGCGCAGCAGCTGGTACGCCGCGTGGATCGGCTCCCCCTGGGCCAGCAGCCTGCCGAACTCCTGCGCGGCCGCCCTCGGGTCGAGCTTCGACGCGTTTCCCATCATTCCGCTGAGAAGTCCCATGCGTCCAGGTTTACCAGGCTTTCGCGAAGCCCGTCCGCACGACGCGAAGCGGATCAGCCGCCGTCGCGCGGCCGGGCGTTGCGCAGCCGGATGCCGCTCCACCCCAGCGAACTGGTCGTCACGGCGTCCCAGAACGGCCACAGCGACGGCAGCACCCGCAACGCGATCCCGGCCCGCTCGTGCAGCTCGAACAGGTCGCCGACGCGTTCCGCGGGACCCAGCGGCACCACCGGTTCCGTCGCCACCACCGCGTTGTCGCCGAACGGCCGGAACGGCGCCGCGTCGAACCGGTACGCGTACAGCTCCACCGTCCGCATCCGCTCCAGCCACCCGTACTCGACGGCGTGCACCCGCGACCCGCAGCCGGGCCCGATGATCCGGTCGCGGTCCTCGCCGGAACTGCCGGGAACGGTCCACGCCATCGCCCGCGGGCACTGCCGGGGAAACCAGTAGTCGGGGGACCTGGACGCGTCCACCGCCCACACGTACTCCCCGGGCTGCCGCGCCGTCGCCGCCAGGTGCGGGACGAAGCGGGTGATCGCCGGATCCTCGGAGAAGTGCAACACCTGACCTGGTTCGGGCCGCATGTGGTCATACTGACGCGCATGCGGAGGCTGACGCTCGTGGTTTTGCTGGTCCTCACCGGCTGCTCCTCAGGCGGCGCGGACAACGCCGCGGGCTTCACCCCCGTCGACCTGACGGCGACGCCCGAGGCGTTGGCGACGCACGGCGACATGCTGGTCATCGGCACGCGCCCGTCCGACCACCCGGAACTGGTCACGCGGACCAAGGACGGCGCGCTGAGCAACTCCCGGCTGACGCCGACGACCCCGTACGGCAAGGAAGCGCACTGGTACGGGATCACCTCCGACGGCACGACGATCACCGGTGTCGGCGGCGAACGCGGTGGCGCGCACGGCAACGTCCGGTGGAGCGCCTGGACCGGCGACACGCGGCAGATAGTCGAGAAGCCGCAGGCGTTCAGCACGTTCGGCGGCTACGGCGCCGGTGAGCTGATCGGGCCGGTGCGCACCCCGCAGGGGCCGTTGATCATCGGCACGTGGCAGAGCGCCAAGGCCGGTCTCGACATCGCCGTCTGGACCTACGCGGCCGACACGTGGAGCCGCCAGCCGTCCGAGGGCACGGTGCTGGAGAGCTCGCAGGAGCTGCTGCGCTTCCCGCTGGCCGTCGCACCGGACGGCGACGGCGCGATCGTCGTCGGCTGGCAGATCGCCAAGGGCACCGTGAGCGCCGCGGTCTGGCGGTTCGACGGCAAGACGTGGACCACGGCGACGCTCCCGGACGGTGACGCGGCGCTGGCCGCCCGGTGCTGGGACGGCACGTGCCACGTCGTGGGGCGCAGCAAGGGGAAGCTCGCCTGGTGGTCTGGTCCGGACTGGAAGAAGGTCGAGACGCCGGACGTCCCGGTCGCCGACAACGAGTCGCTCGCCGCACCCGTGCCCGTCAACGGCGTCCCGACGCTGTTCGTCGACCACGGCGGCGTGAAGCTCGTGTCCGGAAAGGACGAACGGCCCGCCGACGGGCCGAGCGGCGCGGTCGTGGCCGCCGAAGCGGTGGGCGGCCAGGTGTTCGTGATCGCCGGCGGACGGCTCTGGCGGCTCAGCTAGGCGGTGCCTGCAGGCCGGAGAACACGACGGAGATCAGCCGCCGGCCCTGGGCCACGCCCCCGTCGTCGTTCGGCACGCGCCACAGGAAGCTCATCAGCATGATGACGTCCGCCGGGTCGTGCCCCTCGGCCATCGTGCCCTCGGCGACGCACGCGTCGACCAGCCTGCCGACCGCCTCGGCCGCCGGTCCCCACGACTCGTCCACCATCTTCTGCGCCGCCTCGCTGTGCAGCGCGTCGCCGAGCCCGTGCTTGAGCCGGATGTAGGCCGACAGCGTCTCGAACCACTCGACGAACGCCGCCTTGGCCGACGTGTGGCGCGCCAGCACCTCGTCCGCCGTGGTGACCAGCCGGTCGATGTCGTGCCGGTACGCGCCGAGGATCAGGTCCTCGCGGGTGGGGAAGTGGCGGTAGAGGGTCCCCGCGCCGACGCCGGCGCGCTTGGCCACCTCGCTCAGCGTCACGAGCGGGTTCTCGGCGAACAGCTCGTGGGCCGCCTCGATGATCGCGACACGGTTGCGCGCGGCGGCCTTGCGCTGCGTGCCGTAGGTGCTCGGCGCCTGGTCTGCCATGCCCCCATGATGCCCTCCGGTTGACTCGCGGAGAATCCTCCGCTAGTTTCGGTCTCGCTTGCGGAGGATTCTCCGCATCTTCGGAGGACACCCCATGCGCTACGTGAAGCTCGGCACCACCGGTCTGGACGTCTCACCCGTCGCGATCGGCGCGATGACCTACGGCGACCCGGGACGCGGTCATCCCGTCTGGTCGCTCGGCGAGGACGACGCGCGGCCGTTGGTCAGGCACGCGCTCGAAGCCGGCATCAACTTCTTCGACACCGCGAACATGTACTCGAACGGCTCCAGCGAGGAGATCCTCGGCCGCGCGCTGAAGGACTTCGCGGACCGCGACGACGTGGTGATCGCGACCAAGCTGCGCCACCCGATGCGCCCCGGTCCCAACGGCAAGGGCCTGTCGCGCAAGGCGGTCATGACCGAGATCGACCACTCGCTGCGCCGCCTCGGCACGGACTACGTCGACCTCTACCAGGTGCACCGCAACGACCACGCGACGCCGCTGGAGGAGACCCTCGAAGCGCTGCACGACCTCGTCAAGGCGGGCAAGGTCCGCTACCTCGGCGCGTCGTCGATGTTCGCCTGGGAGTTCGCGAAGGCGCTGCACCTGCAGGAGCGGCACGGCTGGGCCCGGTTCGCGTCCCTGCAGCACCACTACAACCTGCTGGCCCGCGAGGAGGAGCGCGAGATGATCCCGCTCTGCCTCGACGAGGGCGTCGGCACGATCGTCTGGAGCCCGCTCGGCCGCGGCCGGCTCGCCCGCGCCTGGGACGACGCCCGGTCCACCGCCCGGTCCGAGACCGACGGCACCTACGCCGACACGCTCTACCCGCCCGAGCAAGAAGCTTCGAACCGCGCGATCGTCGACGCGGTCGGCGAGGTCGCGGCGGCCCACGGCGTGAGCCGCGCGTCCGTCGCACTGGCGTGGCTGCGCCGGCAGCCCGTCGTCACCGCGCCGCTGGTCGGTGCCGGGTCGATCGCGCAGATCGACGACGCCGTCGCGTCGCTGGACGTCGAGCTCACCGACGACGACGTGCGCGCCCTCACCGCCCCTTACACACCGCGCCACGACTGGCAGGGCGTCTCCGACGAAGCCGCGATGGACGCGATCCGCGCCCGCGTTCCCGGAATGGCCCTGCAGTCGTGACCTTCGAAGGAGGAGACACCATGTCCACGGTCCTGGTCACCGGCGGGTCCGGTTTCATCGGCGGCTGGTGCGTGCTCGCACTGCTGGAAGCCGGTCACGACGTGCGCACCACGGTCCGCGACCTGAAGCGGGCACCCGTGCTGCGCCAACGGTTGCACGGCAACCTGGAGTTCGACGACGACCGGCTGGCCGTCGTGCGCGCCGACCTCGACGGCGACGACGGCTGGGCGGAGGCGGTCGCCGGGTGCGAGCACGTCCTGCACGTCGCGTCGCCCACGCTGCGCAACGCCGTCGAGAGCGAGGCGGCGATGATCGCCTCCGCCCGCGACGGGGTGCTGCGGGTGTTGCGGGCGTCCCGCGACGCCGGGGTGAAACGGGTCGTGCTCACCAGCGCGTTCGGTGCCGTCGGGTACGGGCACGCGCCGCGCTCCACCCCGTTCACCGAGGAGGACTGGACGAACGTCGACGGCGGCATCGCGCCCTACCAGAAGTCGAAGACGCTGGCCGAGCGCGCGGCGTGGGAGTTCATCGAGAACGAGGGCGGCGGCATGGAGATGGCGGCCGTGCACCCCGTCGGCGTCCTCGGCCCGCTGCTCGGGCCGGACGACCCGCCGTCGCTGCGCCTCGTCCGCGGCCTGCTCGCCGGGCAGCTGCCCGCCTGCCCGCCCTTCGGCTCCGCCCAGGTCGACGTCCGCGACGTCGCGGACCTGCACCTGCGGGCGATGACCGATCCCGCGGCGGCAGGGGAGAGGTTCCTCGCCTCCACCGGGCCGAGCCTGCGGGCCGTGGAGATCGCCCGCGTCCTGCGCGCCCGGCTCGGCGACCGCGCCGCGAAGGTCCCCACGCGGGAGATCCCGCTGCCGGTGGCACGGGCGTTGAGCCTGGTCAGCCCGGCGCTGCGGGCGTTGCGGCCCCAGCTGGGCCGCGACTTCCCGGCGTCGGGCGCGAAGGCCGAGCGCGTGCTGGGCTGGCAGGCCCGTCCGGTCGGGGACACGATCCAGGAGACGGCCGAGAGCATCCTCGCCCAGCCACTGTGAGGTCCAGCCGCTGTGAACACCGAGCCGCTGTGAGCCCCGTTGTTGTGACTCTCAGCCGTTGTGCCCCAACAGGGACCGCAACGTCTCCAGCCCGTCCAGCACCGCCTTCCGCTCGGCGGGGGAGGCCGACTCGAGGGCCTTGGTCAGCCGTCCGTACGGGCCCTCGGACAGCGCACGGGTGTAGCCCCGCACCGGCTCGGTGACCTGGACCCGCGTGTAGCGGCGGTCGTCCTGGTCCGGCTCGCGCGTCACGAGCCCGCGCGCCTGCAGCCGGTCGACGATCCCGGACGTCGTCGAGTGCGACAGGCTCAGCCGCCGCGCCAGCTCGGTGACCGTCGCCGGCCCCTCCGTGACCAGCGACCGGATCAGGCCGACCTGCGGCGCGGTCAGCCCGCTGCGCGCCTGGTCGCCGGTCGGCTCCACCGACGTCGTCAGCAACTCCTGCCGCAACGCGCGCAGGTGCGCCATCACGGACTCCGCGGCCTGGAAGGCGTCGACCATGGCGCGGAGTCTACGGCGGAGGTACGTTGGATACGACGCGTCGTATGCGACGGATTAGGGGAGCCCACCGATGGCGATCGAGCGCGTACCCACCCCCGCCGGTGACGAGGCCTGGCTCGTCACCGGCTACGACCTGGTCAAGGCCCTGCTCGCGGACCGCGGGCTCGGCCGCAGCCACCCCGACCCGGACACCGCGGCGAGGTTCACGGACTCGGTCGTCCTCGGCGGGCCGAGCCGGGGCACCGCGGAGGAGGACGACGAGCGGCACACGTGGATGCGCCGGATGCTCTCGCCGCAGTTCTCCGCGAAGAACGTGGAGGCGATGCGGCCGCGCGTCCGGCACCTCGTCGCGACGCTGCTGGACGACCTCGTCGCCGGGCCGCAGCCCGCCGACTTCCACGAGGCGGTGGCGTTCCCGCTGCCGGTGCTGGTGATCTGCGAGCTGCTGGGCGTGCCGTACGAGGACCGCGACCGGTTCCGGGTCTGGTCGGAGGCCATGAGCACGCTCGGCGACCGGGAGAGGTCGCTCGACGGGTTCGCGAAGCTGTGGGCCTACATGGGCGAGCTGGTCGCGCGGAAGAAGGACGAACCGGGCGACGACGTCCTCACCCGCATGATCGAGGCGAGCCCGGCGAGCCGCGAGGAGGAGATCGCGCAGCTCGGCGCCGGGCTGTTGTTCGCGGGACACGAGACGACGGTGTCCGCCATCGACCGCGGTGTGGTGCTGCTCGGCGAGAACCCCGCCCGGTGGGACGCCCTGAGAAGGGACCCGGAAGGCATTCCGGACATCGTGGAGGAGATTCTCCGGCACCGTTCCCTCGTCTCCCGGAAGGCGGAGAAGTCCGGCGTGCCCCGGTACGCGCTGACCGACCTCGACGTGGACGGCGTCCGCGTCCCCGCCGGCGATCTCGTGCTGCTCGGCGTCGACCAGGCGAACCGGGACGAAGAGCGCTTCCCGGACCCCGCCGCGTTCCTGCCCAGGCGGCCGAACCCCCACCTCTCCTTCGGGCACGGCCACCGGTTCTGCCTCGGCGCGCCGCTCGCGAGGGTCGAGCTGGCCGAGCTCCTGCGGGCACTTGTGACGCGGTTCACGGCGTTCGGACCAGCGGTCGACGTGGTACAACTCCGCCTCCGGACGGAGCAGCTGGTCGGCGGGGTGGCCGAGCTGCCGGTGCGCTGGACGGCCGTCTGAGCTGCTCCGCGTCGATGCAGTGACTGCGGCGACATGAATCGCTCCACAGCGTGATGGCCTGATTCGGATCACATTGCGCTGCTTGTCCCACATCTTCCGGTCATTGCATTCACCCGGATGCGTCACGCGCATCCGCGCGTCAACAGAACTTCGCGGTGAATACAGCGATCCGGACGCACAATGGTCACACTTGGACACACAATTGCCGAGAGTCAACTGTTGATGTGACTGTTCGGCCGACCTTTCCACCACGCATGGGTGACTATGGCCCGGTCAGTGGGCCTCCGCGTAATGGTGGGGGTGGGCAGCGGTCCGCCTGAACGGCGGTTAATCTCTTGCAACTCGTCCACTGCAATCCAGTGCGCCGACGTCGCAACCACCGGGGAGAGGACTGAACACGGGTGGCCGGATTTCTGTTGCGGCGGTTGGTCAACTACGTGGTGCTCGCCCTCGTGGCGACGTTCCTCGCGTTCACGTTGGCCTCCGCCACCTTTGACCCGATCGGGGTGTTGCAGCAACGCAACCCACCGCCGCCCGCGGCGTCGATCGAGGCGAAGAAACGAGACCTCCACCTCGACCAGCCGATCCCGCAGCGGTTCGTCACCTGGATGGGTGGTGTGGTGCAGGGCGACTTCGGTCGCACGATCACCGACCGCCCCATCACCGACGAGCTCGGCCGGCGCATCGGCGTGAGTCTGAGGCTGTTCCTGCTCGGCATCACGATCGGCATCCTGTTCGGCGTGCTGCTCGGCGTGGTGAGCGCGATCAGGCAGTACAAGTTCAGCGACTACTTCGCGACCCTGTTCAGCTTCATACTGCTGTCCACGCCGGTGTTCGTGCTGGGCACGCTGCTGAAGATGGGCGCGCAGGGGGTCAACGACTCCATCGGCACGAACGTGCTGATCTTCGTCGGCGAGACCACCCCCGGCTTCCAGGGCAACTGGTTCGAGCACCTCGGCGACCGGCTGCAGCACCTCGTCGTGCCGACGCTCGCGATCGCACTCGGCCAGATCGCCTACTACAGCCGCTACCAGCGCTCGTCGATGCTCGACGTGCTCGGCAGCGACTTCCTGCGCACCGCCCAGGCGAAGGGCCTGACGCGCCGCAAGGCGTTGTTCAAGCACGGCCTGCGCACCGCGCTCATCCCGATGGCGACCCTGTTCGCGTTCGGGTTCGGCCTGCTCGTCGTCGGTGGCACGTTCACCGAGCGGATCTTCGGCTGGTTCGGCATGGGTGACTGGCTCGTCACCGGCATCTCGGCGCAGGACACGAACATCACCGCCACGGTGACGCTCTTCGTCGCGGTGTGCGTGCTGTTCTCCGGCTGGCTCGCCGACGTGCTGTACGCCGCGCTCGACCCCCGAATCCGCGTGAACTAGGCAAGGTGACGACGACGTGACCGTGATCCTCAACGAGGGCGACTCCGCGGGAACCACCGGCGCCGCCTCCGGCAGCCCCGTCGACGCGGCGCCCGAACCGGGCAAGGCGATGACGCGCGGCAGGCTCGTGCTGATCCGCTTCGCGCGGAACAAGCTGGCGCTGGTCGGCCTGGTGATCATCGTCGGGATGTACCTGATGGCGTTCGTGGGCCCGCTGCTGTCGAAGTGGACCTACGACCAGCAGGACTACTCGGCGTTCCTCGAACCTCCTTACGCCGACCACATCTTCGGCACCGACAAGATCGGTACCGACATGTTCGCGCTGACGATGCGCGGACTGCAGAAGTCGCTGATCATCGGCCTGCTCGTGGCGCTGATCTCGACCACCGTCGCGGCGATCGTCGGCGCGGCCGCGGGCTACTTCCTCGGTGTCGCCGACAAGGCGCTCATGTGGGTCGTCGACCTGCTGCTGGTGCTGCCGTCGTTCCTGATCATCGCGATCCTCAGCCCGTGGTTCCGCGGCAAGTCGTGGTTCCTGCTGGTGCTGATGCTCGCGGCGTTCCAGTGGATGATCACCGCCCGCATCGTGCGCGGCATGACGCTGACGCTGAAGGAGCGCGAGTTCGTCAAGGCGGCCAAGTTCATGGGCCAGCCCGCGCGCAAGATCATCGCCAAGCACATCGTGCCGAACATGGCGTCGCTGCTCATCATCGACGCGACCATCAACGTCGGCTCCGCCGTGCTCGCCGAGACGGGCCTGAGCTACTTCGGGTTCGGCGTCCAGTCGCCCGACGTCTCGCTCGGCACGCTGATCGGCGGCAACGCCGAGTCCGCGACGACCTTCCCGTGGCTGTTCCTGTTCCCGGCGGGCTTCCTCGTCGTGTTCGTGCTGGCGGTCAACTGGGTCGGCGACGGCCTGCGCGACGCGCTCGACCCCACCTCCACGCGCGTGCGCCGCAAGGAGAAGAAGGACACCAAGGAGAAGGCCGCCTGATGACCACCTCGGAGCTCCAGTTCGACACGCCGTCCGACCGTGTCGTCGAGGGACCGGTTCTGCAGGTCGAAGACCTCCACGTGTCCTTCCCCAGCGAGGCCGGCCGCGTGCAGGCCGTGCGCGGCCTGAGCTACCAGGTCTCGCCCGGCGAGGTCCTCGGCATCGTCGGCGAGTCCGGCTCCGGCAAGTCCGTGTCGTCGCTCGCCGTCATGGGCCTGCTGCCGAACTCGGCGCGCATCACCGGGTCCATCAAGTTCCAGGGCCGCGAGCTGATCGGCCAGAGCGACACCGACCTGTCGAAGATCCGCGGCCGCCGCATCTCGATGGTCTTCCAGGACCCGCTGTCCGCGCTGACGCCGGTCTACACCGTCGGCGACCAGATCGCCGAGGCGATCCTGGTGCACAAGAAGGGCGCGGTCTCCAAGGCGGCCGCGGGCAAGCGCGCGGTCGAGCTGCTCGACCTCGTCGGCATCCCGAACGCGGCCGAGCGCGCCAAGGCGTTCCCGCACGAGTTCTCCGGCGGCATGCGGCAGCGCGCGGTGATCGCGATGGCGATCGCCAACGACCCGGACCTGATCATCGCCGACGAGCCGACCACCGCGCTCGACGTGACGGTGCAGGCCCAGGTGCTGCAGCTGCTCGAGACCGCGCAGGAGGTCACCGGCGCGGGCATCGTGATCATCACCCACGACCTCGGCGTCGTCGCCGGGTTCGCGGACCGGCTGATGGTCATGTACGCGGGCCGTGCCGTCGAGACCGGCCAGGTCGACGACATCTACCAGCAGCCGCGCATGCCGTACACGCTCGGCCTGCTCGGCTCGATCCCGCGGCTCGACGTCAGCGAGAAGCAGGCGCTCGTGCCGATCAAGGGCCAGCCGCCGTCGCTCACGGACCTGCCGGACGGCTGCCCGTTCGCGCCGCGCTGCCCGATGGTCGTCGACGCCTGCCACACCGCCGAGCCGCCGCTCGTGGACGTGGACGGCTCGGCCGAGCACCGCGCCGCGTGCATCCGCACCAACGAGATCGCCGCGACCGACGCCGAGGGCGCCGAGGCCGCGGTCGAGATCTTCGGCGCCGAGGTGGCTGACGAGCCCGAGGTCGCGCAGATCCCGCGCGAGGAGCGCGAGATCGTGCTGGAGCTCGACCACCTCGTCAAGGAGTACGCGGTCAACAAGGGCGTGGTGTTCAAGCGCCGCGTCGGCACCGTGCACGCGGTGGACGGCATCACGTTCGACATCCGCGAGGGCGAGACCCTCGGGCTCGTCGGCGAGTCGGGCTGCGGCAAGACCACCACGCTGATGGAGATCCTCAACCTCCAGAAGCCCATGGGCGGCGAGATCTCCGTGCTCGGCACGAAGTCGTCCGAAGTGGACGCCAAGCGCCGCTTCGCGATCCGCCGCGACATGTCGGTCGTCTTCCAGGACCCGATGGCGTCGCTCGACCCGCGGATCACGATCCACGACTGCATCGCCGAGCCGATGCAGGTCCACGGCTACTCCAAGGACGAGATCAACCGGCGCGTGCCGGAGCTCATGAGCCTCGTCGGCCTGCGTCCCGAGCAGCTCTCGCGCTACCCCGGCGAGTTCTCCGGCGGTCAGCGCCAGCGCATCGGCATCGCGCGGGCTCTCGCGCTCGAACCGAAGCTCGTCGTGCTCGACGAGCCGGTGTCGGCGCTGGACGTCTCCATCCAGGCGGGTGTCATCAACCTGCTGGAGGAGCTCAAGTCCAAGCTGGGCCTGGCCTACCTGTTCGTGGCGCACGACCTGTCGGTGGTGCGGCACATCGCGGACCGGGTGGCCGTCATGTACCTCGGGAAGATCATCGAGATCGGCGAGGTGGACTCGGTCTTCGAGTCGCCGCGCCACCCGTACACGCAGGCCCTGCTGTCGGCGATCCCGATCCCCGACCCCGTGAAGGAGCGCCAGCGGGAGAGGATCATCCTCACCGGCGACCTGCCGAGCCCGGCGAACCCGCCGTCCGGCTGCCGGTTCCGCACCCGCTGCTTCCTGCACGCGCAGCTGCCGCCCGAGAAGCAGCGCACGTGCATCGAGGTGGAACCACCGCGCGAGGTCCAGGCTCCCGACCACGAGGCCGCCTGCCACTTCGCCCAAGTCCGTCAGGTCCTCTGATGCATCCGTCGCCTCAGCAGACCTACGAAGGAACAGTGTCCCCGGCAACTGGTGTCCGGGCACGAGGGAGGTTCACGACAGTGAGTCGACGTACCACGGTGGGAGTGTCCGCGCTGGCCGCGGTCGTCCTCACGCTTACCGCGTGTGGGGGGCCCAGCAACGGCGGTGACTCCGGGCTCAAGGGCGCGGACAACACGATCGGCCAGGCGGACATCAACCCGCAGGACGCGTCCAAGGTCAAGGACGGCGGCGAGTTCCGCTGGCCGGTCGACCAGTTGCCGGACAACTGGAACTACAACCAGCTCGACGGCACCAACGCCGACGGCCGCCGCATGATCGACACGGTGATGCCGAACCTGTTCAAGCAGAAGCCGGACGCCACGTTCGAGGTCAACAAGGACTACCTCGACGACGCGAAGCTCGCGTCCAGCGATCCGCAGGTCCTCGAGTTCAAGATCAACTCGAAGGCCAAGTGGTCGGACGGCACCGCGCTGTCGTGGCAGGACTTCGAGGCGATGTGGAAGTCCCTCAGCGGCACCGACAAGACCTTCGAGGTCGCCGGCACCACCGGCTACGAGGACATCGAGAAGGTCGAGAAGGGCGCGACCGACCAGGACGTCAAGGTCACCTTCAAGAAGAAGTTCGCCGAGTGGAAGGGCATCTTCTCGCCCCTCTACCCGAAGGCGATGTCCTCCTCCGCCGAGGAGTTCAACAAGGGCTGGGCCGACGCGCCGAAGATCACCGGTGGCCCGTTCAAGATCGGCACGATCGACCGCACCGGCAAGATCGTGACCGTCGTGCAGGACCCCAACTGGTGGGGTGAGAAGCCGAAGCTCGAGAAGATCACGTTCCGCCAGGTCGACCGCACCGCGCTCGCGGACGCGCTCGCCAACGGCCAGATCGACTTCTTCGACATCGGCTCGAGCGTGGACAACTACGCCAAGGCCAAGGCGATGCAGGGCGTGACGATCCGTCAGGCCATCACGCCGGACTACTCGCACATCACCTTCAACGGCGCCGACTCGTCGATCCTCAAGGACCCGAAGCTCCGCGTCGCGCTGACCAAGGGCATCGACACCAAGGTCATCACGAAGGCGCTGCTCGGCCAGATGCTGAAGGGTGAGCCGCCGGTCACCGGCAACCACTTCTTCCTGCTGGGTTCCGCGGGCTACAAGGACAACTCGGCCGTCGCCGCGTTCGACAAGGAAGCCGCGAAGAAGCAGCTCGACGAGCTGGGCTGGAAGCTCGAGGGCGAGACCCGCAAGAAGGACGGCAAGGAGCTCGTGGTCCGGTACGTCATCCCGACGCCGAACCCCGTGTCCGACCAGATCGCGAAGCTCGTGCAGTCGCAGCTGAAGGAGATCGGCGCCAAGGTCGACATCAACGCCGTCCCGTCGACCGACTTCTTCAAGCAGTACGTGAACGTCGGCAACTTCGACATGACCGGCTTCCGCTGGCTGGCCTCGGCCACGCCGGTCTCGGACAGCAAGGGCATCTACTACCTCGACCCGGCCAGCACCAACCAGAACTACGGCCGCATCGGTTCGGAAGAGGTCAACAAGCTGCTCGACCAGGCCGTCGGTGAGCTCGACGACACCAAGCGCCTGGAGCTGGCCAACGAGGCCGACAAGAAGATCTGGGAGCTGGGCCACCAGCTGCCGCTCTACCAGCTGCCCGGCGCGGTCGCGGTGAAGAGCAACGTGGCGAACTTCGGTGCCGTCGCGTTCGCGAACCGCCCGTACGACTACGTCCACATGGGCTTCACCGGGTGACGTGCAGTTAGCTGACGAACGGCCCGGCGGGTCTCTCCGCCGGGCCGTTTTCTCTTGTTTGGAGCTTCTCGTGTTGCGTTCCCGGGTTCGCGCGCTGAGGCACGGCGTCCTCGTCACGGCGATCGTGCTGTTCGTCTGCTGCGTGGTCGCGCTGCTGTCGTGGCTGTCCTATTCGGACGGCCGGGCGCAGCTGGCCTCCCTGTCCTCCCGCGACGTCGGCTCCGTCGTCTCGTTCGCGGACGGCGCGGTCGAGGTGCGGTGGCCGTCGGGGACGGCGCGCGTGCCGTACGAGAACGGCGCGCGGTTCGTGGGACGGCAGACGCAGGTGGCGTTCGACCCGGCGGACCCGTCTCGTGCCGTCATCCCCGGCTCGGACCTGTTCCTGGAGACCGACCGCGCGCTGGGCGGCGTGACGTTCTCGATCGCCGTGGCCCTGCTGGTGCTCGTCGCCGGCGGGGTGCGGATCCTGCTGGCCGTGCGGTCGGCGCGGTCCGCGGGGACCGAGGTGACCGTGCGGCGGATCCGGCTGCAGTCCGGGCTGATGGTGCGGTCGTGGCTGGAGATCGAGGGACGCACAGAACGCTGGCTGCCCGTCTACTACGACCCGGTGCTCGTGACGCTGCCGTCGCCGGTGACGGTGGAACTGCGCGGTGGCCGGGTCGCCGTGGTCGACGGGGTGACGCTCTACCCGTCCGGCCGCGTGGTGACGAAGCACCCGCGCGGCAGGCGGACCGACAACCCCGCGCAGCCCGACCCCGCAACGCGCGCGCCGCGCGGACTGCTCGCCCAGCTGCGGGTGGACGCGGTGTTCATGGTGCCCGCGCCGTTCGTCGGGATCTTCTGGGCGTACCTGGACGGCAGCGGCTTCACCGGCTGGATCACCGCCACGGTGATCGCCGCGGTGCTCGGCCTGTGGTGGGGCGCGTTCCGCGGCTCCGACCCGTCCTAGGACCCCTCGGCCTCCTCCTTGGCGCGCTTGCGGCGCTTGCCCTCGTGCATCGCCACGACGCGGGCCACCGGGATGGTGTGCCCCTCGGCGACCAGGTCGGCCGGCAGGCGTTGCGGCTTCGGCATCAGCTCGGCCCACGGGTCGCCGTCGAACCTCGTCCTGATCGTGAAGTCCGCCGGCGTCACGTCCGCCAGCGACTCCCACGGCACGGGGAACGAGATCGGCAGCCCCTCGCGCAGCCGCGGGCTGTAGGCGGCCACGACGGTCGCGCCCCAGGCCCTGGTCGAGTCGAGGAACACCTTCCCGCCGCGTTCCGCCTTGATGTAGGCCGTGGTCGCGAGGCCGGGGCCGAGCTTCTCCGCCCGCACCGCCACCGCGCGCGTCGCCGCGGCCACGTCGTCGGGGGCGTGCTCCTCCAGCGGCACGAAGATGTGCACGCCCTTGGCACCGCTGGTCTTCACCGCGCCCTCCAGGCCCGCCGCCGCGAGTGCCTCCCGGATCAGGTGCGCCGCGCCGACCACGACGTCGAAGCCGGCGCCCTCGGGCGGGTCGATGTCGAGCACCATGTGGGTCTGGTGGTGGTCGTCGCCGAAGTGGTCGCCGAGGTAGAGCGGCACGTGGTACTCGACGGCGCGCTGGTTCGCGAACCACATCAGCGTCTGCTTGTCGTCGCAGATCGCGTACTTGATCCTGCGGTGTGACGCCTCGGCCCAGACCTCGACGGTCTTGACGTAGTCCGGCGTGTACTTCGGGACGTTCTTCTGCATGAACGGGTCCTGGCTGTCCTTGGACCCCTTTCGGGACAGGATCCTCCACACCGAAAGCTGCCGCCCCGCGAGCACCGGCACGAACCGGTCCGCCACGAAGTCCAGGTACTCCACCAGGTCGCCCTTGAGCAGCCCGCCGAACAGCGGCTGGTCGAGCGAGGAGAACTTGATCGGGCTACTGCTCATCGGGCACCTCGAGCTCGTCGCGGGCCGCCCACTCGAGCAGCGGTTCGATGGACCACACCGCGTCGTCGATGCCGGCGTGCAGGTCGCCGAGCTCGGCGTAGCGCTTCGGCACGGTCGCGATGGTGAACTCGCGCGGGTCGACGTCCGGGACCTCGTCCCACCGGATCGGCGTCGACACCGTCGCCTCGGGGAAGCCGCGCACCGAGTACGCGCTGGCGATCGTGCGGTCGCGGGTGTTCTGGTTGTAGTCCACGAACACCAGTGACGGGTCGCGGTCCTTGCGCCACCACGTGGTCTCGACGTCGTCGGGCGCGCGCCGCTCGACCTCGTGCGCGAACGCCAGCGCCGCCTTGCGCACGTCCTGGAACCCGTGGTCCGGCTTGATCCGCACGTAGACGTGCAGTCCCTTCGAGCCGGACGTCTTCGGGAACCCGGTCGCGCCCAGCTCGGCCAGCACCTCCTGCACCACCAGCGCCACCCGGCGGACGCGGTCGAACGAGCACGTCGGTCCGGGGTCGAGGTCGATGCGCCACTCGTCGGGCTTCTCGGTGTCGGCCGCCCGCGAGTTCCACGGGTGGAACTCCACAGTGGACATCTGCACGGCCCACACCACGTCCGCGATGTGCGTGACGCACAGCTCGTCGGCGTGCCGGTTGTAGCGCGGGAAGTGCACGCGCACCGTCCGCACCCACGGCGGCGCGCCGTTCGGGAGCCGCTTCTGGTGCACCTTCTCGCCCGTCACGCCCTCGGGGAAGCGGTGCAGCATGCACGGCCGCTCCCGCAACGCGCGGACGATGCCGTCGCCGACGGACAGGTAGTAGTTCGCGAGATCCAGCTTCGTCTCGCCGCGCGCGGGGAAGTAGACGCGGTCGGGGTTGGAGATCCGCACGACGCGGTCCTCCACCTCGAGCTCCACAGCCGGGGACTTGCCCATGTGGCTCAACCTAACCCGTCGCCGGCGTTTTCTCAGCGCAACGACGGGTAGGTTGCGGCTGTGGACCTGTTCTCGCGCACCCTCTCCGACCTCCTCGACACCGTGGAAGCCCTGTCCGACGACGACTTCGCGAGACCGTCCGGGTGCGCGGACTGGCTGGTGCGGGACCTGGTCTGCCACTTCGTGATCGACGCGCAGGACGTGCTGATCACCCTGGTGACGCCCACCGCCGACGACGTCACGCACGACGCGGTGACGTACTGGAAGGTCTCGCACGCACCGTCCGCCGACCCGCTGGCGGCGCTGACCGTGCGCCTCGCCGCCGCGTACGACGAGCCGTGGATGCTCAAGCACCACGTCGACGACGTCGGCAGGGCGGCGTTGCGGGCGGCCCAGCTCGCCGACCCGACGCTGAAGGTCAGCACGCAGGACATGGTGCTGTGCACGTCCGGCTACCTCGGCGCCTACGTCTGGGAGTGGACGTTGCACCACCTGGACCTGGTGGCGCACCTGCCGCACCTGCCGGGGCCGTCGGCACCGGCGCTCGCGCGGTGCCGCGAGGTGCTCGAACAGGTCGCGGGGGAGTTCCCCGCCGGGTGGTCCGACACCGACGTGCTGCTGGTGGGAACGGGGCGGCGCGCCCCGGCCGAGCAGGAGCGCGCCGTGCTGGGGGAGCGGGAGCTCCCGTACGTGCTGGCCTAGTCCTGCTCCTCGGCCTTCGCCTTCTCCGCGAGACGGGCCTCCTCGGCCTTGAACTCCTTGAAGGTCGCGCGCTCGCGCACGAGCCAGTCCGGGTTCTCGTCCTTGAGCGCGGTGATCTGCTCGGTGGTCAGCGCCTCGGTGAGGCCGGCGCGCACGAGGCCCGACGTCGAGATGCCCAGCTTCTGCGCGATCAGCTGCTTGGGGTGCGGGCCGTTGCGGCGCAGGTCGCGCAGCCACTCCGGCGGGTTGGCCTGCAGCTCGTTCAGCTCGTCGCGCGACACGACGCCCGCCTGGAACTCCTCGGGCGTGGCCTCGAGGTACACGCCCAGCTTCTTCGCTGCGGTGGCGGGTTTCATGGTCTGCTGCGACTTCATGCGAAAAGGGTAACGGGCTCGTCCGGTAGCCTCGGCACGTGACCGGATCGTTCACGCTCGCGTACGTCCCAGGCGTGACGCCGGGCAAGTGGGCGCGGGTCTGGCAGGAACGCCTGCCGGAGACCCCGCTCGTCCTCGTGCAGGTCGGTGCCGCCGAAGCCGCGGAGAAGGTGCGCTCCGGCGAGGCCGACGCCGCGCTGCTGCGGCTGCCCGGCGACCGCGAGGACCTGCACGCCATCCCGCTCTACACCGAGACGACGGTCGTCGTGCACCCGAAGGACCAGGAGCTCGCGGACGAGCTGTCCGTCGAGGACCTGGCTGGCCACGTGCTGTGGCAGCCGCTCGACGACACGCTGGAGTGGGAGACGGTGCCCGGTCAGCCGCCGGTCGAACGTCCGGAGACCACCGCGGCCGCCGTCGAGATCGTCGCCGCCGGGGTCGGGTTGCTCGTCGTGCCGCAGTCGCTCGCCCGCCTGCACCACCGCAGGGACCTGGCCTACAAGACGCTGACGGACGCGCCGCAGTCGAGGGTCGCGCTGTCGTTCCCGATCCGCGACGAGAACCCCGAGCTGGTCGAGCACCTGATCGGCATCGTCCGCGGCCGCTCGGTCAACAGCACCCGCGGCCCCCAGCAGGAGCCCGCGCGCAAGCAGGAACCCGCCCGCAAGCCGCAGCAGCGGCGGGCTTCCGCACCCCGGCAGCAGCAGAAGCCGCCGGCCAAGCGCGCGAAGTCCCGCCGCGGTCGCTGAGCAGGGCCCTACTGGCTGAGCTGCTCGCGCAGCCGGTCCTCCTGGGCCTGGGTCTCGGGCGTGATGATGCCCTCGAACGCCTCCGCGCCGTGGATCTGCCGGATCTCGACCTCGCCTGCCTGGAACGGCGCCTTCTTCAGCCACTCCACGGCGTCCTGCAGCGACGGCAGCTCCCAGATCCAGAAACCGGCGATCAGCTCCTTGGTCTCGGCGAACGGACCGTCGGTGACCGTCGTGGCGCCGCTGCCGTCGAACGCGACCCGCGCGCCC
Source organism: Lentzea sp. NPDC059081 (assembly GCF_042738015.1). Lineage (NCBI taxonomy): Bacteria > Bacillati > Actinomycetota > Actinomycetes > Pseudonocardiales > Pseudonocardiaceae > Lentzea > Lentzea sp. NPDC059081. The sequence goes on along the minus strand of NZ_JBHYGW010000006.1, from coordinate 271,714 downwards.
TTCACGCTCGGGTAGAGGCCGTCGCCCGCGAGCATCACGCCGGCCTTGACGAGCTCCTCGTTGTAGTTGCCCATCTCGGTCAGCTCGGCGGCGGTGGGCATGACGCCGTTCTCGGTGTCCTCGTTCGCCTTGACGATGACCATGAACCGCATCTCGATCTCCTCTGTCCGGTGTCGTCCGCTTTCTACTCACGCGTCGATCGGGCGCGCCGCCTTTCGACCGGCGCGCCGCGAATGTGACCGGGGTCACAAATTGAGGCGACTAGTGTGGGGAGCATGCGCGAAGACGTCGACTGGATCCTCGAGAACTGCCAGGTCTGGGCCATCGTCGGCCTCTCGGACAACCCGTCCCGCGCCGCCCACGGCGTCGCCCGGTTCCTGCAGCAGCGCGGCAAGAAGATCGTGCCGGTGCACCCGGCGGCCGAGACCGTGCACGGCGAGCAGGGCTACTCGACGCTCGCGGACATCCCGTTCGCGGTGGACGTGGTCGACGTGTTCCGCCGCTCGGAGGACGCGGGCCAGTTCGCCGACGAGGCCGTCGAGATCGGCGCGAAGGCCGTGTGGTTCCAGCTCGGGGTGGTCGACGACGCCGCCTACCGGCGCGCGAAGGACGCCGGGCTGCACATGGTGATGGACGTGTGTCCCGCGATCGAGTGGCGCTCCCGTTGAACGAGTGACTAGCCTGTTCCGATCGTCTCCGGACAATGGGGGTTCCGGGGACAGTCAGGCTGGGGGCTTGATTCCGCATGCTCGTCGACATCACCGCGCTGCGCCCCGCCGAGTCACCGAGACTCGCCGGCTGCAGCCAGGAGTTCGTTCGTTCACTGGCGTCGTCCGGCGCCCATCTGCCACCGATAGTGGTGCACCGCCCGACGATGAAGGTCGTCGACGGCACCCACCGGCTGAAGGCCGCCGTGCTGCGCGGCTGCCGGTCCGTCGAGGTCGAGTACGTCGACGGACCCGCCGAGGACGTGTTCGGCCTGTCCGTGTCGCTGAACCTGTCAACGTTGTCGACGGCCGACCGCGAGGCGGCCGCCCGCCGCCTGCTGCGCTCGCACCCGCAGTGGTCCGACCGCGCCATCGCGGCCTCGACGGGCCTGGCGGCGAAGTCCGTGGGCGTGCTGCGCCGCGCCGTGGGTGGCCAGGCGGCGGTGCGGGTGGGCCGCGACGGCAAGGTCAGGCCGGTCAACTCGGCGGCGGGCCGCCGGCTGGCCGGGCAGATGATCACCGAACGTCCCGACGCGTCGCTGCGGGACGTCGCACGGGTGGCCGGCGTGTCGCCCGGCACCGTCCGCGACGTCCGCCGGCGGTTGAGCGCGGGCCTCGACCCGGTACCGGAACGCATGCGGGCCGCCGAGGACACCGCGGTGCCGGCGCCTCGTGCGGGCGTGCGGACACCGGACGCGACGCTGCCGATCCTGCGGCGTGACCCGTCGGTGCGGTTCACCGAACAAGGCCGGGTCGCGTTGCGGTGGCTGGAGGCGCACGTCGTGTCGGAGGGGGAGTGGGGGGCTGTGGTGGCCGGGGTGCCGTCGCACTGCCGGGAGTTGGTGGCGGACATGGCTCGTGGGTGTGCTGAGGCTTGGGTGGAGATGGCGGAGGCGTTGGAGCGGGAGAATCGGCGTACCGCTGTTTGAGGTTGGTTCCGCGACTTTGGCGGGTGGTTGCGTTGGTGCGTGCGGGTCCTGTTTCGTGCGCGGAGCTCTGCCCCGGACCCCGCCAACTGATCAAAGACCGGCCAGCGCCCTCGGCGGGTTGATGGCACGCCGGTTGCTTACGGCGGCTGCGCGTTGCGTTGGTTGTGCGGATTCCGTGGGGTGGTCCCGTCACGAGCAGTGCTCGAGGCAGCCACACCCGAGGAGGGGTGTCAAGCGGGCGAAAAGCGTGCCCGCTTGACACCCCTCCTCGGGCGCAGCTAAACGCGTCAGCACTGCTCGTGACGGGACCACCCCACCCGAGCGCATGGGAAAAGCCAAGGGCAAAAGCAAAGCAAAAGCCAAGGCAGCTCGGCTTCGCCGTCGCCTTGCTCGCCTTCGGCTTCGCTGTGTCTAGGCGAAGAGGATCTCCCTGATCTCGGCTGCCACCTCGCGTCCCGCCGCGGGCCGGAGTCTCGACAGCAGCTTGCTGAACGCGGTCAGGTCGATGTGCACGGTCGCCGACTGCACCTGCCGGATGTTGTCGAGCAGGTCGGCGACCAGGTCGCAGGCGTGGTCGACCTCGCCTGCCTCCGCGTGGGCCAGAGCGCGGCGCAGGCCGAAGCGGGTGCGGGCGCGGAGGGCCGTGGGTGCGATCAGCGGTAGCTGGACGTCCAGGATCTCGGCTGCTTCCGCGTGGCGGCCGAGGTCGTGGAACGCCCAGGCTCTGGTGATCGCCACCTGGTCCTCCAGGCTCGTTGAGCCGTAGGGGGACTCGTCGACCTCGCGGCGGAGCTCGGCCGCGCGGTCGAGGGCCTCCTCGCAGCGCAGTTCGTCTCCTGCCAGCGCGTAGCCCTGCGCTTCCCGTTGCGCGGCACCGGCTTGCACGGCGATGGAACGGGACTTGCCCGCCAAGCGCGAATAGGCGACCGTCGCGCGGGCATCTCCTTTGTAGAGGGCGAACTCCGCCTGGCGCACCAGGGCCCACGCCTCCAGTTCGCGGTCCCCACCCTTCGCGGCGTACAGGACCGCCCGTCTGGTCAGCTCGGCGGCGGAGGCGTCGTCACCGCGTTCCTGTTCCATCCAGCCCGCGTACTCGGCGAACTTGGCTGCCAGCAACCACAGACCGCGGCCCAGGGCCGGGTCGGTGGCCGATCGCGCCAGGTCGCTCAGGGCTTCCACCTGCGGGCGCAGACCGGCGAGCACCAGTTCGGGGCTGTGCCGGTGCCCCAGGGTGCGGTGGCCGTCGAAGATGGTGCCGTAGGCGACGAGGCTGGTGTCGTCACTGGGAATCGGCCTTGCCGGGGCGTCCGCCAGCTCGATCAGCCTGCCCCCGGCCCCCAAGGCCTCGTCGAGAACCTTGGCCATTTCCGGGTTCGGCTGGGCCACGCCGGTTTCGATCTTGCTGAGGTGTCCCTTGCTGTACGAGACCCTCGTGGTCATCTGATTGAGTGACAGGCCGCGCTCGTTGCGCAGGCGGCGAACCTCCTGTGCGAACGTGGGCGGCAACGGCTTCACCCCCTCCACAGCAGTGTGGACGGCAAGAAACAACCAAACGCGGAATGTCCACGAATTGGCAATTCATTGACGATCAACTGGGGCTAACTGAAGCGGGTCGCGATGGTTCCATGTGAGTCATGGTGATGACGCGGTTCGACGAGGCGGCTGGTGTGGTGATGGTCTGGCAGCGCTTGGCGACCAACGTGGTGCACCGGTCCCCGTGGTTCGAGGTCCGCGCGGACGACGTCGTCAGACCGGATGGCGGACACGGCACCTACACCCACGTGGTGGCGCCGGGGTCGGTCACGGTTCTGGCGATCCAGGACGACGACCAGGTCGTGCTGACCCGGCAGTGGATCTACACGCACGGCGGCACGGAATGGCGGCTGCCCGGCGGTGCCGTCGATCAGACGGACGCCGACCCGCTGGCCGCGGCACGTCGTGAGCTCGCGGAGGAGACCGGGTTGCGCGCGCGGACGTGGGAGCGGCTCGGGCAGATCCACGGCGCGGACAGCCTCAGCAACCACGTCGACCACATCTTCCTCGCCACCGGGCTCGTCCAAGGGGAGGCGGCCCTCGAGCCGGGGGAGGCCGACCTGCGCGTGCGCACCATGCCGTTCTGCCGCGCCCTCGACCTCGTCCGCGACGGCAAGCTCCCGCACGCCGGCAGTTCGCACGCCCTGCTCGTGATGGCGCTGCGCCGCACCACCCAGAAATAGCGTTTCCAGGGTTTCACGATTCTGCACGCAACAGGAAACCCGTTCTCATTCGACTGGCGGAAAGCCACTCTTGGTGCATCGGCGAGAACAACAGCCGGAGAGCCAGTCAGAATGAGAAGGTGAATTTCTCGATGAGAATGATCTGCTCACTCGCCACCGTCGTGAAGGTTGCCGCGATCTGCCTTTTCGTGGGATTTGTGGTCGGCACTTTCTTCATGGTCTCGGTGATCTGACGCGCACTTCGGGCTGCGGTTCTCCCTGAGCCATCGAGGGAGGTGTCAGCCGTGGAACCGCACTTCTGCTAAATCTTCTGATCCCCGAACTTCTGATCTCCAACGGTCAGTCGCGAGGCGTCCACTGCACGCCGTAGCCGCGGCCCTGACGAGGATGCGGGAACGAGACGTCGATCTCGCCGATCTCGTCGATGGGCAGCGACCTGGGCCAGGGCGTCAGATCGTCGGTGTCGCGCGCCAGAGCCTCTTCGACGCGCCACACCGCCTCGGGCAGGTCGTCCCGGTCGAAGCGGACCCGCAACCGGAACGACTCGCACATCCGCTCTGGCCAGAACACGTAGGTGGGACGCATCGACTGTCCCCGCGGCACCCGCACCTCGAGTGCGAACTGGTGTGTTTGTCCCGCGTCGAGGGGGCGGGGCAACCGCAGCTTCATCAGGAAGCGCCGCGGGGACGGTCGTTCGTGGCCGATGAGCTCGACCCCGTGCAACACCTCCACGTCCAGATCCCCGGGAGCACCACCGGGCGCGGGGGCGGGGATCGTGATGGACCACGCGATCTCGTTGACACCGTCGGTGTCGGCCACCACGGTCCGGCGCTCCGTGCACGCGGGCGTCGGACCGTCCAGCTTCAGCAGCGCGTCGAACTCCTTGACGTGCCAGAGTTCCGACGGCGCCACGTGCGTCGTCGAACGGGCCGGCTGCAGCGCCACCTCCACCAGGCGCTGCAGTCCGGCGTCCATCCTCCTGCGCACCGTCCGCGCGCCGCGGTCCTGCTGCCGCGCGAGCCATTCGATGCGTTCGTTGAGGAACCGGAACTGCGCTTCCTCGTGCAGTCCGAGCGGCGCCAGAACGGCGTTGCGGACCTCGACGGGGAATCCGCGCACCGCGTTCGCGACCCAGCCCTGCAGTTTCGTTCGAACGGCTTCCGCGCCGTCGGACTCCACGAGGCCGCACACCTGGCGCAACGCCGGACCGACGTGCAAGTCGATACCGGGAGTCTGCACACCGCGCCCGCGACACAACGTGCGCAGTTCTTCCATGAGCTGCTCAGGCGAGACAGGCATCCGTCCTCCGCGCGGAAATGCTTTCCGTGGCATGTCGGGCATACCTGACCGGACGTTACTCCGGATGCACCATCCGGGTGAAAGTGAATGGCCGGGGCCGAACGGATTGTTCTACACCGTCCGCATGATGATCACCGCCGATCGACTGATGTCCCCGGCTGGTTGGTGACGGTAACGTGCTGATCACGGGCAGTGACGCCCCTCCGATCGCTGCCACCCCTGCCGATGGAGGTTGTTTTCTTGCTGCGCACAATCGTTTCCGCGTTATCGGCGTTCGCGCTGATCAGTGCCGTGCCGGCGGTCGCCGCACCGGCGGAGAGCGCTTACCTGCTGCAGTTCCGCACGACCTTGTCCGACGCCCAGCGCCACCAGCTCCAGGGCCTCGGTGTGAAGCTCGGCGCGTTCGTCCAGGACGGCACCTACGTCGCGCGCATGACGAGCACCACGCGCGTGTCGCGGCTGAGCTACGTGCGGGGCCTGACCCCGTTCCAGGCCCAGCCGACGATCATGGCGCTCGGCGGCTCGTCCGGCTACCTCATCACGCTCACCGGGCCGGACGCCCGCGACCAGCAGACCGTCGCCGACAAGGTGAAGTCGCTGGGCGGCAAGGTCGACGTCATCTCCGCCAGCCGTGAGCACATCATGGCCACGCTCGACGCCGGCCAGGTCGCGCAGGTCGCGAAGCTGCCCGCCGTCCTCGCGATCGACCCCGTCTCGGCGCCCGAGACGGACATGGCGATCTCGCGCGAGTCGTCCGGTGCCAACTACATCGAGACCGTCGGCGGCTATCGCGGCCAGGGCGTGCGCGGCGAGGTCATGGACGGCGGTTTCCGCCTGACGCACCAGGAGTTCCAGGCGAACCCGGCGCTCCAGCACACCACCAACTCGACCGACACCTCGCACGGCACGTCGACCTACGGCGAGATCTTCGCGTCCGGCGTGTCGGCGCAGCGCCGCGGCCTGCTGCCGGAGGGCCAGGGCATCACGGCCGTCTACCAGCGCGGCGACCGCTACGCGCTGGCCGGCGAGCTGGTCGACCCCGCCGGTCAGTACCGCGCGGTGTTCCAGTCGAACAGCTGGGGCGACTCGCTCACCACGTCCTACAACTCCATCTCGCAGCAGATGGACAGGATCGTGTTCGACCACGACCTGCTGATCTGCCAGTCGCAGAGCAACGCGGGCACGCGCAGCTCCCGTCCGCAGGCGTGGGCGAAGAACGTGCTCTCGGTCGGCGGGCACTACCACTTCAACACCCTCGACCGCGCCGACGACAAGTGGAACAGGGGAGCGTCGATCGGCCCCGCCGCCGACGGCCGCATCAAGCCCGAGCTGTCGAACTTCTACGACGCCATCGACACGACCTCGTCCAGCAGCGACAGCTCCTACACGGCGTCGTTCGGCGGCACCTCCGGCGCCACGCCGATCACCTGCGGCAACGCCGGTCTGATGTTCCAGATGTGGGCGGACGGCGTGTTCTCCGGCGGCCCCGGCCAGGCCCGTGACGTGTTCGACGCCCGCCCGCACGCGGCGACCGCCAAGGCGCTGCTGGTCAACACCGCGGACCAGCACCCGTTCAGCGGCACCGCGCACGACCAGACCCGCACGCACCAGGGCTGGGGCACCGTCTCGGTCCGCAACCTCTACGACCGCGCGCAGGCCAACGGGTGGAAGCTGCCCGTTCTCGTGAACGAGACCGACCTGGTCACGACCGGTCAGACCCGCAGCTACACGGTCGAGTCCGACGGTCAGACGCCGCTGCGCGCGACGCTCGCGTACACCGACCCGGCCGGCTCGCCGACCGCGGCCACCGCGACCGTCAACGACCTCTCGCTGAAGGTCACCGCCCCGGACGGCACCGTCTACTGGGGCAACGCCGGCCTGCTGGAGAACAACTGGTCCACGCCCGGCGGCAGCGCGAGCACCGTCGACACCGTGGAGAACGTCCTCGTCCAGGCACCCGCCGCGGGCACCTGGACCGTCGAGGTCGTGGCGACCGCCGTCAACGTCGACGGCCACCCCGAGACGAGCGAGACCGACGCCGACTTCGCGCTGGTCGTGTCGTAGGCGTCACCCGCCGCAGTGGTTGTCCAACGTTGTCATGGTCCTCGACCGTGACGGTCACTCGAACCGGGCCGGGTCACCCGCGCCGTAGCGGATGATCTCGGCCTCGCCGCTCGAGAAGTCCACCACCGTGGTGGGCGTGGTGCCGCACTCCCCGGAGTCGATCACCGCGTCCACCACGTGGTCGAGCCGGTCCTTGATCTCCCAGCCGTCGACCAGCGGCTCCGCCTCGTCCGGCAGCAGCAGCGTCGACGTGAGCAGCGGCTCGCCCATCGCCTGCAGCAGCGCCTGCGTCACGACGTGGTCCGGGATGCGCGCGCCGACGGTCTTCTTCTTCGCGTGCATCATCCGGCGCGGCACCTCCTTCGTCGCGGGCAGGATGAACGTGTAGTTGCCCGGCGTGGAGGCCTTGATCGCGCGGAACACCGCGTTGTCGACGACCACGAACTGGCCCAGCTGGGCGAAGTTCTCGCACATCAGCGTGAAGTGGTGCTTGTCGTCGAGCTTGCGGATCTCCCGGATCCTGTCGATGCCGTCCTTGTTGCCCAGGCGGCAGCCGAGCGCATAGCAGGAGTCCGTGGGGTACGCGATCAGGCCGTCCTCCTGCAGGATCCGCACGGCCTGGTCGATGGCGCGCTTCTGCGGGTTGACCGGGTGGACGTCCAGGTACTTGGCCATGCGGGGCAGGATATGCCGATCAAGGACTGAGCAGCACTTCGGCCGTGGACTCTCCGGGACCCGCCGCCACGCGTGCGCCTGACTCGTCCGCAGCTGGACCTGCTCGTCGAACAGTGTCGGCGTCGGCATGAGCCTGCAGTGTCACCTGCCCCTCGGTAGCGCTGAAACAAAATCTAGCAACGCTATTGCTCGGAGCGCTGACAGCGTCTAGCGTTGCTATCGCTAGCGGCGCTAGCAACGCTAGATACGCACTCACGGAGGCTCGCATGACACTGTTCTCGCAGCTCGCCGCGCTCCTGGCCATCGTGAGCACCGGAATCGTCTACGGCACCGACGCCTTCTGCACCCTGGTCCAGCGATCCGCGCTCACCCTGGTCGACGACGCCACGCTCACCCGGTTCATGGGCAACCTGCACCGCGTCGCCGATCGGCGGATGCAGGTTCCCGGGATCCTCGGTGTCCTCGCCGCCGGCGCCGCGGCCGTCTCCTGCGCGCTGGCCGGCCGCACCACGGCCGCGGTGACCACGGCCGTCGCCTTCCTGCTGCTCGTGGTCTGGGTCGTGATCTACCTGCGGATCAGCGCACCCGTCAACCGCAGGCTCACCGCGGCCGCCGACGCGCACGAGACCCCCGCGGACGTCCGGGCCTGGCAGCGGACCTGGGACCGGGTCATCGTCCCCCGCGCCGTGCTGCAGGGCGTGGCCGTGCTCGCCCTGGGCGTCAGCCTGCTCGGCTGACCGAACCCACCCGTTCCGAACCCACCCGTCCCGAATCCGTCCGTTCCGAACCCGAGAGGACTTCGACGACCATGTACCAGCTCAGGACCTACACCCTCCGCTCGGCCGAGGCGCTCCACGAGTACGCGACCGTGCATTGGACGCGGCACGTGCCCAGCCTGCGCGCGTTCGGCGTCACCACCCACGGCATCTGGACCGACCACGACACCGGCCGGTACCGCCTGGTCGCGTTGATCGCCTACCCCGACGGCGCCGATCCCGCCGAGCTCACCGCCGCTTTCATGGCCAGCCCCGAGTTCGCGGCGGACATGCGGGGCTTCGACGTCGGCGACATCGTCGACGTCCAGGAAGTGCTGCTGGACGCGACCGCCGCGTCACCGCTCTCCTGACCCGCTGCTCCCGGGGTGGGCGACCGCCCTGGGAGCGGCACGCCGTCCCGATCAAGGGCTGAGCAGCACCTTGACCATGCCGTCGCCCTTCTTCTGGAACGTCTCGTACGCCTGCGGGGCGGCCTCGAGCGGCAGCCGGTGCGTGGCGAAGTCCTGCGTGCCGAGCGGGTCGGCGTCGGTGAGCAGCGGCAGGATCTCCGGGACCCACCGCCACACGTTCGCCTGACCCATCCGCAGCTGGACCTGCTTGTCGAACAGCGTCAGCATCGGCATCGGGTCGGCCATGCCGCCGTAGACGCCGACGATGGAGATCGTGCCGCCCCTGCGGACCATGTCGATCGCGCTGTAGAGGGCCCTGAGCCGGTCGACGCCCGCCTCCTTCATGAGCTTCTGCGCCATCGTGTCCGGCAGCAGCCCGGTGAGCGACTGGGCGATCTTGCCGACCGGGGCGCCGTGGGCCTCCATGCCGACCGAGTCGATCACCGCGTCGGGCCCGCGCCCGCCGGTGAGGTCGAGGACCACCTCGGTGAGGCGTTTGCCGGCGCCGCGCAGGTCGATCGTCTCGACGCCGCGGGCCTTGGCGCGCGCGAGCCGTTCGGGCACGAGGTCGATGCCGATGACCCGCGCGTTCCTCTGCAGCGCGACCCGGCACGCCATGTCGCCGATGGGCCCGAGCCCGAGGACGGCGACGGTCTGGTCTGCTTTGACGTCCGCGTACTCGACGGCCTGCCACGCCGTGGGCAGCACGTCGCTGAGGTAGACGAACCGGTCGTCCGGCGGTCCGTCCGGGACCTGGATCGGCAGCGAGTTCCCGAACGGGACCCGCAGGTACTCGGCTTGCCCGCCGGGCACCTGTCCGTAGAGCTTGGTGTACCCGAACAGCGCCGCGCCCGACCCGTGCTCCCGCACCTGCGTGGTCTCGCACTGGCTCTGCAGGCCCTGCTCGCACATGTAGCAGTGGTTGCAGGAGACGTTGAACGGGATCACGACCCGGTCGCCGGGCTTGAGGTTCGTGACCTGCGGGCCGACCTCCTCGACGACGCCCATCGGCTCGTGGCCCAGCACGTCGCCTTCGGTGAGGAACGGCCCCAGCACCTCGTACAGATGCAGGTCCGACCCGCAGATGCCGGTGGAGGTGATCTTCACGATGACGTCGTCCGGTTCTTTGAGAACCGGATCGGGCACCGTGTCGACCCGGACGTCGCGTTTGCCGTGCCAGGTGACTGCCTTCATGCCCAGGGCATTACCCGGTTGCGGCGTTGATAACCTGGGAGGACTTCCTTTCCCCGGTTTGGAGACCTCCAGCGATGCTCGACCGTGCCGTCGTCGACGCCCTGTTCCCCTCGGACCTGCCCGAGCCGTCCTTCTGGGAGGAGCAGTACCCGCCGCGCGGCCTGGGCGAAGACGCGAAGGTCACCCGCCTGGGCCCGTCGCCGACCGGCTTCCTGCACATCGGCGGCCTGTACGTGGGCATGATCGACCGCGACATCGCCTCCCACTCGGGCGGCTCGTACATCGTGCGCGTCGAGGACACCGACCAGGCGCGCGAGGTCCCCGGCGCCGTCGACCAGTTCAACCGGGCGTTCAAGTACTTCGGCATCGAGCCCGACGAGGCCGACGCCGTGGGCGCCTACGGCCCGTACCACCAGTCGCAGCGCGAGCAGGTCTACCTGACCTACGTGCGCGAGCTGCTGCGCGCCGACAAGGCGTACCTCTGCTTCGCCACGAAGGAAGAGCTCGCGGACATCACCGCCCGCCAGCAGGCCACGAAGCTCCCCACCGGCTACTACGGCCGCTGGGCGATCTGGCGCGACAAGACCGCAGAGGACGTCCAGGAGGCCCTGGCCGCGGGCCGTCCGTACGTCGTCCGCTTCCGCTCACCGGGCAAGGCGGGCGAGCGCACGCAGTTCGTCGACGCCATCCGCGGCCCGCTGGAGCACGAGGCCAACCGCAACGACGTGGTGATCCTCAAGGCCTCCGACCAGAGCCCGCGCCTGCCCACGTACCACTTCGCGCACGCCGTCGACGACCACCTGATGCGCGTGAACCTGGTGATCCGCGGCGAGGAGTGGATCTCCTCCGTCCCGACCCACCTCCAGCTCTTCGACGCACTGGGCTTCGACCGCGTCGAGTACGCCCACATCGCGCCGCTGATGAAGCAGCAGGGCGGCTCCCGCCGCAAGCTGTCGAAGCGCAAGGACCCGGAAGCCTCCGTCGAGTTCTTCATCGAGGCGGGCTTCCCGGCCGAGGCCGTCCAGTACTACCTGCGCGGCCTGGTGAACGCCCGCCTGGCCGAGCTCCCGCTGGCCGAGGCCTTGGCGTCCCCCGTCGTGCTCGCCGAGTGCGGCGTGGCCGGCCCCCTGGTCGACCTCGTGAAGCTGGACGACATCTGCGCCGACTACGTGGCCACCCTCTCGGGCGAGGAGATCATCTCCCGCATCTCCGAGTGGGCCGCCACGTACGACCCGGAGCTGGTGACCGTCCTCTCCTCGTCACGCGACGAGGCCCTGGCCGCCCTCCAGGTCGAGCGCGGCCCGGAGGTCGCCAACCCGCGCAAGGACCTCCGCAAGTGGTCTGACTTCCGCACCGCCTACGGCTTCTTCTTCCCGTCCCTCTTCCCCCTGGTGTCGGACCGCACCGACGAGCGCCTCGGCGGCCTCCCGGCGGACCTCATCTCCGCCTTCGCAGCGGACTTCGCCGACGGCTACGCCGATCTCGAAGACGGCCAGGAGTGGTTCGGCCAGATCCGCGAGCTGGCCACGAAGCACGGCTTCGCCCCGAACCCCAAGGAGTACAAGAAGAACCCGGACGCCTACCCCGGCTCCATCCGCGAGGCGGCCCAGTTGATCCGCGTGGCCCTCACCGGCTCGAAGGCGAGCCCGGACCTGCACGCGGTGGCCCGCACGCTGGGCACGGACGAGGTGCTGCGCCGAGTGCGAGCCCTGGCAGGCTGACACAGCCAAGCAAAGCGAAGCCCCGGTTCCGCAGGAACCGGGGCTTCGCTTTGCTTCGGTATCAAGCGATGCCGAAGGCGAGCCGTGCAGACCTTGCCCAGATGGGTAGCGGTGCACCCACTCGTGGTTAGGCGATTGGGGCTTGACTTTGGTGCGAGGTGCTACCCCTTTCGGGATCGGCCGGTTGCGAAGCATCCGGCCTTTTCCGGCCGACTGAGCGCCTCGCAAGGGCCCCGAAGTCAAGCCCCAATCGCGGATCGTCGCGGAGCGGCGATGTACATCAGTCTTTCGTCCGAGGTGCACGCCCACGCTGGAACAGGCACCCGACCGCACTGGCGACCACGCTGGAACCCGCGCACCCAACCGCAACCATGCGGCCCCGGAACTCCACCAATCCACCCCAAAACCCAACACGACCACCCAAGCCCGATACGCCACTTTCGTCCTGAAACTTTCCGGAACAAAGTCATGAGAGCGTTCCCATTGACGCAGACGTAACACGCCGTTGAGGATCGCGGCATGCAATGGAGAAGCACTCTCGCCGCGGTGCTGGGGCTGACGCTCGCCGCCAGCGCGACATCGGCGGCCGCCGCCGCACAGGAAGAGCGGCACGGACCGAAGCAGACGGTCATCGGGCAGCCCAAGACCGAGCACGGGTGTGCCCGCATCGAGAAGTCCCTGCCCACCCTCAAGGACTGGCCGAGGATCGACAGCCAGCTCGACGGTGACCGCAAGGACGAGGCCAGGATCAAGGCCATCCTCAAGGACATGACGCTGGCCGAGAAGGTCGGCCAGATGACGCAGCCGGAGATCGGCCAGATCACCCCGGCCGACGTCACCACCTACGGGTTCGGCTCCGTCCTCAACGGTGGCGGCAGCTTCCCCGGTGGCAACAAGCACGCGGCGCCGCAGGAGTGGCTGACGCTCGCCGACGCGTACTGGGAGGCCTCGAAGGCCTCGCGCACCAAGATCCCCGTCATCTGGGGCATCGACGCAGTGCACGGCAACAACAACGTCTTCGGCACGACCGTGTTCCCCCACAACATCGGTCTCGGTGCCGCGTACGACCCCTGCCTCGTCCGCGACATCGCCGCCGCGACGGCCGAGCAGATTCGCGCCACCGGGCAGGACTGGGCCTTCGCGCCCACTCTCGCCGTGGTGCAGGACGACCGCTGGGGCCGGACCTACGAGGGCTACTCCGAGGACCCGCGGATCACCCGCGCCTACGGCTTCGAGGCCGTCAAGGGCTTGCAGGACAACGCGAAGAAGCGCATCGGCGAGGACGGCGTGATCGCCACCGCCAAGCACTTCATCGGTGACGGCGGCACGACCGGTGGCAAGGACCAGGGCGTCAACGCCGCCAGCGAGAAGGACCTGATCAACATCCACGGGCAGGGCTACTACGGTGCTCTGGCCGCGGGTGCGCAGACCGTGATGATCTCGTTCAACAGCTGGACGAACGACGTCATCAACGAGGGCAAGCTGCACGGCAGCAAGTACGCGCAGACCGGCATCCTCAAGGAGAAGATGGGCTTCGACGGCCTGATCGTCTCCGACTGGAACGGCATCGGCCAGGTCACCGGCTGCACGAACTCCAGCTGCCCGCAGGCCATCAACGCCGGCATGGACGTCGTCATGGTGCCCGGCGAGTGGAAGGCCTTCATCACCAACACGATCGCCCAGGTCGAGTCCGGCCAGATCCCGATGACCCGCATCGACGACGCGGTCACCCGCATCCTGCGCGTCAAGCTGCGCGCCGGCACGTTCGACGCGCCCAAGCCGTCGAAGCGCGACCACGCCGGTGAGCAGAAGGCGTTGCAGCACAAGGAGCTCGCCCGCGAGGCCGTGCGCGACTCCGCCGTGCTGCTGAAGAACGACAAGCGCACGCTGCCGCTCTCCAACCGCAGCAAGGTCCTGGTCGTCGGCAAGAGCGCCGACAACATCTCCAACCAGACCGGCGGCTGGACGCTGTCGTGGCAGGGCACCGGCAACACCAACGCCGACTTCCCCAACGCCACCAGCATCCTCAAGGGCATCCAGGACGCGCTGGGCACCAAGAACGTCACGTTCTCCGAGACCGCGGACGGCGTCGACCCGGCGCAGTTCGACGCCGTCATCGCCGTCATCGGCGAGACGCCGTACGCGGAGGGCGTGGGCGACCTCGGCAAGCGGTCGTTCGAGAGCGCCCGCCTGTACCCGCAGGACCTCGCCGTGCTGGACAAGGTGTCCGGCAAGGGCAAGCCGGTCGTCACCGTCTACGTGGGTGGCCGCGCGCTGTACATGAACAAGGAGATCAACCGCTCCGACGCGTTCGTGTCCGCCTGGCTGCCGGGTTCCGAGGGCCAGGGCATCGCGGACCTGCTGATCCGCGGGCGCCACAACGGGTTCAGCGGCAAGCTGTCCTACTCGTGGCCGGGCGAGGCCTGCCCCGCGCTGCCCGGTGAGGCGGCCAAGACGCCGTTGTTCAAGCTCGGCTACGGCCTGCGCGACTGGCAGACCGGCTCCGTCGGCAAGCTCGACGAGACGAGCCCCGGCGGCACCTGCTCCGGCGGTGGCGGCGGCACGGCGACCGAGGACCTCGAGGTCTTCAACCGCACGGACATCGCGCCGTACAAGAGCTACATCGGCTCGGCGGAGAACTGGGGCGGCACCGAGATCGGCCCCGACGGCCAGGCCTCGCACTCCGAGATCAACGTCGTGCAGTCCGACGTCAACGTCCAGCAGGACGCGCTCAAGACGACGTGGACCGGCACCGGCCCCGGCCAGGTGTACCTGCAGAGCCCGACCGGCAGCGACCTGCGCGGCTACGGCAACGCCAACGCGGCCATCGAGTTCGACGTGATCGTGCACCAGGCCCCGGCCAACCGCACGGTCATCAGCGCGCACTGCATGTACCCGTGCCTCGCGGAGATCGACGCCACGCAGGCGTTCCGCAACCTCCCGATCGGGCAGAAGTCGACCGTCAAGATCTCGGTCAACTGCTTCTCCGACAAGGGACTCGACCTGGAGAACGTCAACACGCCGTTCCTGGTCTACACGGACGGCCCGTTCCAGGCGTCGTTCGCGAACGTGCGGTGGGTGCCCAAGGCGGGCGCCGATCCGGACGTTCTGCCCTGCACGTAGAGCACCACGACCAGTGGGCGCGCATCCCGGCAAGTACGGGATGCGCGCCCACTGGGCGTTTCAGCGGCTTTCGACCTTCAGGTCACCGGAGGTCACCGCACGGATGTGCGCACCCGCCAGCAGGTCGTGCGGGTACCCGAGGGAGATCGCGCTGACCGCGTCGAGCCGGGCCGACTGGTCGGGGGAGAGCTCGACCTCCAACGCGTCCAGGTTCCCCAGCAGTTGCTCCGGCGTGCGGGCACCGATCACCGGCGCCGTGACGCCGGGCTGCCGCAGGTTCCACGCCAGCGCGACCTGCGAGGGCGTGCACCCGATCTCCGTCGCGACCTCCCGCACGACGTCGGCGATGCCCAGCGTGCGTTCGGTGACCATGCCCAGCCCGGCGTTGAAGCTCCTCCGTGTGCTCTCGCTGCCATCGGGCGAGGTCAGGTCCGAGCGGCGGTACTTCCCGGACAGCACCCCGCCACCCAGCGGCGAGTACGGCGCCACGCCCAGCCCCAGCGCCCGCGCCATCGGGATCAGGTCGCGCTCCGCGTCCCGGTTGATCAGGCTGTACTCGACCTGCAACGCCATCAGCGGCGACCACCCGCGCAGGTCGGCGATCGCCTGCAGGCGCGAGATCTCCCAGGCCGGTGCGTTCGACATCGCCACGTACAGCACCTTGCCCTGCCGGACCAGGTCGTCGAGGCCGCGCAGCACCTCCTCGGCCGGCGTCGCGAAGTCCCACACGTGCACGTACAGCAGGTCGAGGTAGTCCGTCCGCAACTGCCGCAGGCTGTTCTCCACGGACGCCATCAGGTTCTTGCGGTGCGCGCCGCCGGAGTTCGGGTCGCCGGGCCTGCGCTGGGTCGTGTACTTCGTCGCCAGCACCAGGCTCTCGCGGTGGTCGCGGGTGAACTCGCCCAGCATGCGTTCGGACTCGCCGTAGCCCGCCGCGGTGTCGATGAAGTTGCCGCCGCGCCCGACGTAGGTGTCGAACAGCTTGCGCGCGTCGTCCTGCTCCGCTCCCCAGCCCCAGTCGGTGCCGAACGTGGCCGTGCCCAGGGCCAGCGGGGAGACCCGCAGCCCGGAACGGCCCAGCAGCCGGTAGGTGTCCAGGGTGAGTGCCATCAGGTCCTCCTGTGCTCGTCGTGCGACCAGCCTCTGCCGGCCGCGAGCAGGGGGTAAGGGAAGCGGCTTCCTGGGAACAGCCGTCCCACCCAGGCCGTTGGACCAGGGGTGATCACCAGCACCGCGGAGCTGGCCGCGTTCCTGCGGACCCGGCGCGAACGCCTCGACCCGCGCGACCTCGGCCTGCCGTCGCACCGCCGGTCCCGGCGGACGCCCGGTCTGCGCCGCGAGGAGGTCGCCGAGCTGGCCGGGATCAGCGTCGACTACGTCGTGCGGCTCGAACAGGCCCGCGGCCTGCGCCCGTCGGCGGACGTGGTGGAGGCGCTGGCCAGGGCGTTGCGGCTGGCCCCTGACGAACGCGCCTACCTCTTCGGTCTGACCCGGCAACGGCCGCCAGGGGACGACAAGCCCGCCACCACCGCCGAACCGTCGCTGGCGCGGTTGGTCGACGACCTGTCCCCGCGCCCGGCCATGCTGATGAACCACCGCTACGACGTCCTCGCCTGGAACGACGAGATGGCGCGGCTGTTCCTCGACTTCGAGACGCTCCCGCCGCCACGGCGCAACGCGATCTGGGTGTGCCTGATGCACCCGTACATGCGCGGGCTCTACGTCGACCGCGAA
The DNA here is from genome assembly GCF_042738015.1 of Lentzea sp. NPDC059081. Taxonomy (NCBI): domain Bacteria; kingdom Bacillati; phylum Actinomycetota; class Actinomycetes; order Pseudonocardiales; family Pseudonocardiaceae; genus Lentzea; species Lentzea sp. NPDC059081. The sequence goes on along the minus strand of NZ_JBHYGW010000006.1, from coordinate 254,887 downwards.
CGCGTGGTGCGGGAAGGGGTCGCGCACCTGCGCACCGCCTGGGCCGCGCATCCGGACGACCGGGTGCTCAGCGACCTCATCGCCGAATGTCTCGCGGGGGACGAGGAGTTCGCCCGGCTCTGGTCCACTCAGGACGTCAAGGTCAACGCCCGCGGGCAGAAGCTGCTCGACCACCCGGAAGCCGGCGTGATCACCGTGCAGTTCGAGACGCTCCGGCCGGTCCAGGACCCCGACCAGCTGCTGGTGGTGCACCGGGCGGCGGACGACGAAAGTCAGTCCAAGATGGACGCTCTGCTGGCCTAGTGCCGGCGTGCCGGTGGGGGAGTTCTCGAAGTGTCCGCGAAGAAGTCCGACGGCGCCGAGGTGCGGCTGGGCAGTCGCTTCCACCGGCTCTTCGGCGCCACGCTCGTGTCGGCCGTCGGCACCGGCATGCACACCGCCGCGTTGCCCCTGCTGGTCCTGCAGAGCACCAGCAGCCCGCTGGCGCTGAGCTCCGTGGTGATGGCCGCCGAGATCCCGTGGGTGCTGCTGTCGCTGCACGCCGGTGTCGTGGTCGACCGGCTGGACCGCCGGCGGGTGATGGTGTGGGCCGACCTGGGCCGGTTCGCCGTCCTGGCCGCTCTCGTGGTGCTGGTCCTGACCGCGCGGGTGAACCTGGTGTGGCTGGTGCTCGCGGCGTTCCTGCTGGGCGTCGGCCAGGTCTTCTTCGACCTCGCCGCCCAGTCGGCCGTCCCCGACTTCGTGTCCCGCGACCCGCGGAGCCTCGCGGCGGCGAACGGGCGGGTCGCCGCGGCGGACAGCACCGGCGAGGACTTCGCGGGGCCTCCGCTCGGCTCGGCGCTGTTCGGCGTGGGGACCGTCCTGCCGTTCGCCGGCAACGCCCTTTCGTTCGCCGCCAGCGGCCTGCTGATCTTCTCCATCCGGCCGGACGCCGGGAAGAAGGTGTCCGGGGCTCCGCGCGGGAGCGTGCGGAGCGAGATCGGCGAGGGCATCCGCTGGCTGTTCGGGAACCGAACCCTGCGGGCGCTGGCCGTGGTCTCGTGCCTCGGCAACGTCGCCGCCACCGCTCAGTTCGCGATGCTCGCACTGCTGGCCAAGGAGGTCCTCGACCTTCCGGACTTCGGGTTCGGTCTGCTGCTGACCGCCACCGCCATCGGCGCGACCCTCGGCGGACTGACCGCCGCGGCCGCCGCCGACCGACTCGGCCCCGGCACGGTGATGATCGCCGGCAAGGCCGGCGTGGGCGTGGCGATCCTGGTACTGGGACTCGTCGCCGACGCGTGGGTCGCGGCCGTGATGATGGTGGTGACGGGTGCGTTGATGACCGCGGAGAAGGTCGTGGTGAGCACCTTGCGCCAGCAGATCGTGCCCGCTGAGCTCCTGGGGAGGGTGCTCTCGTCGAGCAGGCTGGTCGTCATGGCCGGAGGCCCGGTCGGTGCGGCACTCGGCGGCGTGCTCGCCGGTGTGTTCGCCGTCCAGGTCTCGTACGTCGTCGCCGGCGGGTTCCTCGTCCTGGTGGCGCTGGCTTTCTACCCCGTGCTGAACAACCGCGCCCTGACCGGCGCCGCGGACGAATCGGCTAGGTGAGACGGTCGCCGGGACACAGCTCAGAGATCGACGTCGACCGGTTCGCCCCGGATCGCCGTGACCGCGCCGCCGGTCTGCGCCGCGAGCCAGACCTCGAACGCCTCGGGATCCTTGGTGTGCACGGTGAACGTGACGTCGCGCCCGTACTCGGCGTCCGCGACGTGGTACCCGGCCGCGCGCAACGCGTTCTCCAGCTTGCCCGCCTGGTCGTGGTCCGCGGCGAGCAGCAGGGTCTCGTGCCGTTCGCGGGTCAGCGTGCCCAGTTCGTCGATCGCCTCCGACACCGCCCGCCCGTACGCGCGCACCAGGCCACCGGCGCCGAGCTTGATCCCGCCGTAGTAGCGCGTGACGACGACAGCGGTGTCCACGAGATCCCTGCGCGTCAACACTTCCAGCATCGGGACACCGGCGGTTCCCGCGGGTTCGCCGTCGTCGGACGAGCGCTGGGTGTCGACCGTGCGGAACGCCGTGCAGTTGTGCGTGGCCTGCCAGTGCTCCTTGCGCACCCGTGCGAAGAACTCGGAGGCCTCGGCGTCGGAGGTCACGCGGGCGACGTGGCACAGGAACCGCGACCGCTGGATCTCGATCTCGTGCGTGCCGTCCCGCTTGATCACCTTCACGGTTCGATTGTGCGCTTGCGCTCCGCTTCGCCGAACAGGGCGTCCAGCTCGGCCGGCGGCACCTCTTCGAGCTGCTCGTAGGTGCACTCCGCCGGGTCCTTGTCGGAGCGGAACCGCACCAGCCGCGCGGTGTGCCGGAACCGCCCGCCCTGCACGTGCTCGTACCGCACCTCGGCCACCCGCGACGGCTCCAGCAGCACGACCTGGAGCTGCTTGTCCGGGTTCCAGCGGCTGTTCATGCCGGGCCCCTCGTAGGTCGCCCACGCGGCCCACGGGTGCTCGGCGGGGTGCAGCAGCGGCTTCAGCTCGTCCACCAGCTCGCGCCGCCGGGCCGCGGTGAAGCTGCTGGCCACGCCCACGTTGTGCAGCTCGCCGTCCTGGTAGAGCCCGAGCACCAGCGACCCGACGCTCTCACCGTCCTTGTGCAGCCGGTAGCCCGCGACCACGCAGTCGGCGGTCCGCTCGTGCTTGACCTTGAACATCACGCGCTTGTCCGGCTCGTAGACGCCGTCCAGCGCCTTCACCATCACGCCGTCGAATCCCGCGCCCTCGAACCGGGTGAACCAGTCCTGCGCGACGTCCGGGTCCGTCGTGGACGGTGTCAGGTAGAAGCCCGGCACCTGCGAGACCACGCCCTCCAGCTTCCGGCGCCGCTCGGCCAGCGGCAGCACCGTCAGGTCGTCGTCACCGCAGGCCAGCAGGTCGAACGCGACGAAGCTCGCCGGCGTCTCCACGGACAGCTTGCGCACCCGCGACGCCGCCGGGTGCAGCCGCAGCTGGAGCGTGTCGAAGCTCAGCCCGTCCGGCGTGACCAGCACGATCTCGCCGTCGACCACGCACCGCGGCGGCAGCGCGTCCTTCAGCAGCTCGACGACCTCGGGGAAGTACCGGGTGAGCGGCTTGTCGTTGCGCGAGCCCAGCTCGACCTCGTCGCCGTCGCGGAACACGATGCAGCGGAAGCCGTCCCACTTGGGCTCGTACGCCAGGCCGTCCCCGCGCGGCAGCGACGGAACGGACTTCGCGAGCATCGGCTTCACCGGCGGCATCACGGGCAGGTCCACACCGGGACCATAAGCTCAGCGCAGGGATGCCGCGAGCTTTTCCAGTTCCCGCACGTCCGCGTCCATCCCGTCGTCCTCCGGCACCGCCAGCGCGATCGGCCGCCGCAACGTCACCACACCCGACCTGCGCGTCTCCAGCCCGGCGCGCAGCCGTTCGGCCAGCGGCAGCTCCGCGGGCGTCTCGGCGACGTACGGGCTGATCCGCACCAGCCCGTCGCGGCACTCGATCACCCGCCGGTAGTACCGCCGGTGCACCCCGCGCAACGACACCGCGTCCCGCCGCGACGGCACCCGGTGCAGGGCGTCCTCGGGGAACGACTGGTGCAGCAACGTCCACAGCGGAGCCAGCCGGTGGTAGGCGCGCAGGTGCCGCAGCCACAGCCTCGACGCGGCGAACCTCATCGCGACGATCGGGTAGACGACCCCGACCACGCACAGCAGCACGCCCGGCAGCAGGAAGAACACGGCCGCCGTCAGCAGCCAGCGGGGGAGTGGCGAGCCGAAGTAGCGGGAGACGTTCGACGCCACGAAGATCGCGTCGGCCGGCACGAGCAGCGCGAAGCCCGTCGACGTGATCAGCAGGCCCCTGCGCAGCCGCGGTTCGGCGTCACGGGCGTAGCGGCGGGCCCACACGAACATCGTCGCGAAGCCGTAGAGCAGGTAGCCGTTGCCCAGCGAGTAGAAGACCGTGATGGCGAGGACACCGGTCGGGCCGCCGCCGAGCGAGTTCGGCACTCGGGCGGCCGCCACGCGCAGGTCGTCGGGGATCGACAGCACGGCCCAGGTCATGACGCCGATGCACAGCGCCAGTGGCACGAGCTGCCGCAACGCCTGCCGGCGGGCGCCCGCGTCGTCGAGCGCGGAGAACAGGAAGAAGCAGATCAGGCCGTACACGCCGACCTGCAGCATCGAGTGCTGGACGAGCTGGCAGAGCATCGGGTCGAGCCCGAGGAACCACCGCCCGCCCGCCGCCGCCCGGCCGAACGGGTAGCCGACCGCCCAGCCCGCCACCAGGGCCGTGACCGAGCGCAGGCGCGGGTCGTGCGGCCTTCTGACCAGCAGGTACAGCACCACCGCGAGCGCGGAGAACGCGACGATGCCCTGGGTCTCCTTCAGGTACTCCACGTCAGAGCCACCCCAGCCGGTCGGCGAGCGAGGACGACATGCGCCGGGCGGGGCCCTCGGACGCCCGAGGCGCGACCTCGTCCAGCACCGACGCCCATTCGAGGATGATCGTCGCGACCGTCTCGGCCTCGCGTTCGTGCGCGGTGTCGTAGGAGGTGCGCCGCAACGCCCGCCGCACCGCGTCCGGTTCGAGGTCCGGGTACAGGCCCGTGAGCAGGTCGTCGTCCTGCCCCTCGCTCGTGTGACCGGCGAGGAGATGACCGAGCTCGTGCAGGATGATGTGGTTCTGGTGCGCCTTCGACGTCTCCTGCTGGTACAGGATGTAGTCGGCCTGGGCGGTGGCGATCCACACGCCGTACGGGCCGGGCACCGGGATCGGGTGCGCGACCAGCCGGATCGGCTTGCCGCGCTGCTCGCCGACGCGGCGGCAGAGCTCGGAGACGTCGAGCGGCGGCTGGATGTCCAGCTCGTTCAGCAGGCGGCGGCACCGCTTGCGCAGGTCTCGTTCGGCCACGGGTCAGCCCTCGCCGCGTTCGGCCTGTTCCTGCCGGTACACGACGTCGAGCAGCTCCATGACGAGGCGGCGGCGGTCCGGCGACAGCTCACCGGCGCGCATCGCCATCAGCTGCGCGTCGCTGCCGGAGGTGATCTCGTCGAGCTTGCTCTGCCGGTCCTGCAACGACTTCAGCTGCGCGTCGACGCGGTCGGTGACCTCGTCGTCGAAGAAGTAGCTCACGGGCACGCCGAAGAAGCCTGCCAGGGCCTGCAGGTGCTTGAAAGTCGGGTTGTCCTTCTTGCCCTTGCGCAGCTGCCAGATGTAGCTCTGGGAGATCGTCACGCCGGCCTCCGCGATGGCCGCGGCGACGTGCTCGTTGCTGTACTCCTGGCCCGACCGGGCCGTGTACCGGGCGAAGAGGTGGTTCAGCCTGTCCGCCAGGGATCGTTCCCCCGCCATCACCAGGCTCCCCGCGCTCGACGTCGTCTCCACCCAGGGAAATCCTGCCCCTGGCGGCGGGATTTTCGCCAGTTGAAACCCCGCTCTTGCCCAACATAGACTCCACGGCGTGGCCGTCTCAACAGCGGAGGGTGTTCGCGCGACCGTGAGCGGTCACGCCCGTCCACCCGCTCACCACGTCGCGGAGGTCAGGGGACATGGCGCTGGCTGAACGACAGGGTGACTTCCACCGGGCCGTGATCGACGTCGTCTACGAGACGATGAACCAGCTGGCCCGGCCGGACTCGCCGCCCCACGAGGTCGTGGAGCTGCGCGAACGGCTGCGCGACGCGCTGCCGTGGTGGCGGGGTCTGCTGCGGGTGCACGAGCCGAACGAGCGGCACCGCTGCAAGTCGTGCCGCACCTGGTACGGGCGCCACCACGCGTGGCCCTGCCCGGTGTGGCGGGACGCGGTGCAGGCGTTGCACCAGCTCAACGACATGTACGGCTTCCTGGCCGCGTCCCACCCGGTCTCCGCGGACGGGAGACCGGGGGAACGCGTGACCGTGACCTGGCCTCAGCCCAGCCGGAACGACTGAGCCGCCGACCCGGTGCACGTCGCCTGGGTCAGCTGCACGCCGTCGGTCGATCCCGAGGACGCGCTCAGGCACTTGCCCGAGTGGCGCGCCGTCAGCGTCGAGTAGCCGTCGCTGCCGGTCGTGACGCGCCACTGCTGGTTGGTGCCGCCCGTGTAGTCCCACAGCTGGATGCCGGCGCCGTCCGCCGTGGACACGTCGGTCACGTCCAGCACCTTCAGCGGGTCGTTGCGGTACTCGAGGCGCGAGTAGCCGTCCGACGTCGCCACCGCGCGGAAGTTCTGCGCCGTGGTGCCGTTGCAGGAGTACTGCTGGATGACGGTGCCGTTGGTCAGGCCAGCGGCCTTGGCGTCGACGCACTTGCCGTTGCCGCGGTTGACCGCCGTCTTCCACTCGCCCTGCGGCGGGGGAGTGCCGCCACCGCCGAGCCAGAGCAGGCTGTCGATCAGGAACGTGTTCTGCGTGGCGCTCGCGAAGGTGGACGACAGCGGCTTGTTGGCCGCGTAGTCCATCGCGTTGTGGCCGAAGTTCGCGTAGACCATCTTGAAGTTCTTGTTGGTCCACATGATCGGGTAGTAGCCGCTGCGCCACTGCTGGTTCGGGTCGGTGCCGAGCGGGAAGCTCGACGGGTCGACGCTCGCCAGCACCTGGATGTTCGAGTTCTGCCGAAGGTCGCGGTCCCAGCTGTACCACTCGCTCACCGCGGAGGTGAACTTCTCCGGCAGCCGCGCGGTCGACGGGTGGCTGCGCGTCTCCACCTTCAGCACCGCCGTGGTCGGTCCCCACGTGTTGCTGACGAAGTTCCCCTTGGCGAGGAACGTGTTGTGGTACCAGGACCACTCGTTCGCGTTCTGGGTGAACGCGCTGACGTGGAAGCCGAAGAACCCGCCGCCGGCCTCCACGTACCGCTGGAAGCCCGCGCGTGCGGCGGACCCGGTCGGCGCGTCGTCGAGGAAGACCACGACCTGCGCCTGTGCCGGGGTGAGGTTGTTGAGGCGGTTCCAGTCCGTCGTCGCCTCGTAGGTGAAGCCGTTCTCCTGGCCCGCGCGCGTCAGCCAGGGGTTGGCCTCGTTGACGAACGCGATGTGTGCGGCGTCCCAGGTTCCGTTGTAGAACGCCAGGACCTTGAACGGTGCCGCGTGTGCCGGGACACCGACCGGGACGAGCGTCGCGGCGACCAAAGCCAGCAACGCCAACAGTTTACGAGCCATGCAGGCACACCTTCGTCTCGCAGGGGTTGCGCGCCCGAAGATCACCTTAGTAGTGGTCTAGACCTGATGGGGACCGGTCCCGTTCCGGTCCCGGACCGGGACGTTCACAGAATTCTTCTGCGCCACAACATGATCGCGCCGAGGGCGGTGAGCCCGCCGAGTGCCGCGACGATGGCCGACAGGCCGATTCTCGTTGCGGTGGAAGGTGGTTGTTCGGCACTCGACGCAACGGGGACGGGTCGTGGGGTGCTCGACTTCGCGAGGGTGGACGGCGGTGCGGACTTCGTCGTCGGCTGGGTCGTGACAGGTGCGGCTGCGGCGGGCGGAACTGCGGCGGGTGGGGCTGTCGCGGGTGGGGCCGCGGCGGCCTGGGGAGCGGGGGCGGCGGCGATCTCCACGTCGGTGCACGAGTAGTAGGTGTCGGGCGTGTCGGAGTTCTGCCAGACGGTGTAGATCAGGTGCCGGCCGGTCCGGTCCTTCGGCAGCTGGACCTTGAACTCGTAGCCGCCGTTCACGAGCGGGGGAGAGGGCACGGTCAGGAACTGCTCCAGGTCGGCCCACCGCAGCGGCTGGGCGGGCGAGTAGCCGGGGCGGGTCGCGTAGAACCGGAACGAGCCCTGGTGCGGGATCGTCGCGCGGTAGGTGAACGCGGTGCTCTTGAGCTTCGTCGCCGGCCACTGCGCCGACGGGACGTCGAGCCCGGCGTACTTCGCGATCCCGGCGCTGCACAGCTTGCCGTCGGGCACCCGCGCCGCGTCCCGGCCGGCCACGTTCGGCAGCCGGATGTTGTCCCACTCCGTGGACGGCAACCCCGCCGCGATAGCGCCGCGACAGGGCGAGGATGATGCTGTGGGTTGTCCTGGTGAGCACAGATAGGCCCTGCTGGCGGGGTCCGTGGGCGCGCCATGAGCGTGCGCGGGGACCTCACAGAGCAACACGAGCAGCGCTACCGCGCCCACAAGGCGGAACAACTGGCACCTCCCCTGTCCTTCTAGGGGTACGCGTGCCAGACCCGAGTCGTTCACGGAAGATGTATTGACATGTCCTTCGCTGATGAGGTGTCCGCGGCCGCAGCCCGGCTGGGCGGAGTCGCGCGCACGACCCCGCTCGAGGTGAACCAGCGGTTGTCCGAGCGGACCGGCGCGCGAGTGTGGCTCAAGCGCGAGGACCTGCAGGTCGGCCGCTCGTACAAGCTGCGCGGCGCGTTCAACCTGCTCTGCCAGACCGAGTTCGCCTTCGGCGGCGCCGTCTGCGCCTCGGCCGGCAACCACGGCCAGGGCATGGCCTACGCGTGCCGCCGCCTGGGCATCGAGGGCCGCGTGCACGTCCCGCGCACCACCCCGCGCCAGAAGCGCGACCGCATCCACGCCCTGGGCCAGGGCATGGTGCAGCTGGTCGTCGACGGCGACACCTACGACGACGCCGCGGCGCTGGCCAAGGAGTACGCCCAGGCCACGGGCGCCACCCTGGTCCCGGCCTTCGACGACCCGCGCACCGTCGCCGGCCAGGGCACCGTGGGCCTGGAGATCGTCCAGCAGCTCGGCGGAGCCCCCGACGTCGTCGTGGTGCCCATCGGCGGCGGCGGCCTGCTGTCGGGCGTCGGCACGTGGTTCAAGGAACGCTTCCCGCGCACCCGCATCATCGGCGTCGAGCCGGCCGGCGCGGCCAGCATGATCGCCGCCATGCAGGCGGGCGGCCCGGTGACGCTGCCCGAGGTCGACTCGTTCGTGGACGGCGCCGCCGTCCGCAGGGCGGGCGAGGTGACGTTCCCGATGGTGCGCGACAGCGGCGCCGAGCTGCTGACCGTCGCCGAGGGCGCCGTCTGCACCGAGATGCTGGAGCTGTACCAGATCGACGGCATCATCGCGGAGCCCGCGGGAGCCCTGGCCTCCGCTGCCCTGCTGGAGGAGATCTCGGTGGCGCCGGACTCCACCGTCGTCTGCCTGCTCTCCGGCGGCAACAACGACGTGTCGCGCTACGCCGAGGTCGTCGAGCGCTCGATGATCCACCGAGGCCTCAAGCACTGGTTCCTGGTCGAGTTCCCGCAGGAGCCGGGCGCGCTGCGGCGGTTCCTCGACGACGTGCTCGGCAAGGACGACGACATCGTGCAGTTCGAGTACATGAAGCGGGACAACCGGGAGACCGGTGCCGCGCTCGTGTGCATCGAGCTGGGGCGGCGCGAGGACTACGACCTGCTGTGGGGGCGGATGAAGGAGTCGCCGCTCAGGATCCAGCACGTGGAGCCGGGGTCGACGGCTTATCGGTTCCTGATCTGAGCCGGACGAGGTTCTGGTCCAGGGTGGTCGCCGTGCGTTGACCGCGCGAGTTCCAGCGAGTTCCAGCAAGTTCCAGCAAGTTCCAGCGTGGTCGCCGATGCGGTCTGGTGCCTGTTCCAGCGTGGGCGTGCACCTCGGACGAAAGACTGATGTACATCGCCGCTCCGCGACGATTGCGATTGGGGCTTGACTTCGGGGCCCTTGCGAGGCGCTGGTTCGGCCGGAAAAGGCCGGATGCTTCGCAACCGGCCGATCCACGAGTGGTAGCACCTCGCACCCAAAGTCAAGCCCCAATCGCCAAACCACGAGTGGGTGCACCGCTACCCATCTGTGCAAGGTCTGTACGGCTCGCCTTCGGCGTCGCGGTCGCGAGTGCGTGGGGGGTTGTTACTGCTCGCCTTCGGCATCGCTTGGGGCCTCGGCTTCGCCGTTGGCGGTGCGGCGGTCTGTTCCGCGTCTCGCCGGCGTGCGCGTGGGCGTGCCGGGCACCCCGTGAGCGGGATGCCCGGCACCTGGACGGATGGCCTGAGGGGCTAGCGAGGAGGCGGGCAGACCTTCCAGGCGAAGTGGTACGTCGTCTCGATCGACCCGTCCGTCGAGTCCATCGCGATGAAGCTGGTCAGCTTCTTCGGGTCTGAAGTGCCCGCGCTGACCCGGAGTTCGGTGTTGATGTTGAAGTTCCGCTTCTCGCCGCACGGGTGGTAGACGATGGCGGCCACGTCGGTCGTGTCGGTGGCCTGCCAGTCGTCGCTGAGCGGGCCCTTGTAGTTGTGCTGCTTGTACTCCGTCTGCGACATGCCCTGGAAGTAGTAGTTCGCCTTCTCCAGGGCCGTGGCGCCGCGTTCGAGGTGGGCGAAGCCCCGGTAGTCGGTCGACGAGATGCCGTAGGTGAAGCCGGACGGGACGTTCACGCGCAGGTTCAGCTGGCAGTTCTTGCGGAAGTCGGTGGGCAGGGCCTGAGGGCCGACCTGCGCCATGAACTCGCTGTAGGTGACGGTGAACGCCTTGTTGTCCGGGCTGACGGCGACGGCGGCCGTTCCCGCGCGGCAGCCGGAGCCGTTGATCGTCACGACGTCGATCGTGATGTGGTCCGGCGGGGGCGTGTCGTTCGGGGCGCCTCCCGGCGGGAAGACGATCGTCGACATCGCGAGCGCGGCCGCGGCCAGGGTGGTGAGCATGGGGCACCTTTCCGTCTGGGGTTCAACGATGAACGGGCGGCGGCGAGAGGTGCGTCAGCAGTGCTTCCAGGAGAACTGGTACTTCGTGCTCACGCTGCTGTCGGTGGAGTCCATCGTCATGAAACTGTTCAGCTTCGACGTGGTGCCCGCGTTCACGCGCAGTTCGGTGTTGATGTTCAGGTGCCGGATTTCCCCGCACGGGGCGTAGATGATTTCCGAGACGGTCGCGCGATCGGTCGCCTGCCAGTTGTCGCTCTTCGGGCCGGCGAAGTTGTGGGTGCGGCTCGCACCCTGTGACATGCCCTGGAAGTAGTAGTTGCCCTTTTCCGTTCCGGTGGCTCCCGGCTGCAGGTTCGCGAAGCCGCGGTAGTCGGCCTGGGCGATGCCGAACGTGAAGCCCTGCGGATAGCTCACTCTGATGTTGAGCTGGCAGTTCTTGCGGAAGTCTGTCGGTGCCGCACCCTGTCCTGCCTGGGCGAGGTACTCGCTGTAGGTCACCGTGAACGCCGTGCGGTCGTCGGCGGCCGCGACCGCCGCGGTGCCGGCGGGACAGCCGGAACCGTTCACGGTGACGACGTCGATCGTCACGAAATCGGGAACATCAGCAGCTGCCTGGGCGGCCGGCGCGGTCAGGGCCGCGGACAGCGCGAGGGCAGCGGCCGCCACCTTTTTCAGCATGACCAGCCTTTCTGTTCAGCGAGAAGCGATAGCGGCGGCGGATTTCAGACGATATCGGAAACCCTCCGTGGTGATGGGCCGCCGATTGGGTGACTGAAATAGTCGGTGGTCGGTCGTGGAATGCACGACGAAATGCACGCCGGAAATTCTCGGCGCGCGCGAACCATGCTCACCCAGGGTGCGAGGAATTGACCTGACGATTGTCTGACGATCGCCGTGGCGCGCGGCACACCGGCACCCCGGGAAGAAGTGCCCTGCACCCGGCGTTGACACTGGTGACTTCGCCCTGACTCGACGAGGAGAGCGCCTGATGGCTCCCGACCAGCTGACCGTCTACTCGACCTCGTGGTGCGGCTACTGCCGGATCCTGAAGAGCTCGCTCGACCGCGAGGGCATCGAGTACGTCGAGATCAACATCGAGGAGACGCCCGGCGCGGCGGACTTCGTGATGAGCGTGAACGGCGGCAACCGCACGGTGCCCACGGTCCACTTCCCGAACGGCGCGGCGCTCACCAACCCGTCGCTGGCACAGGTGAAGGAACAGCTCGCGGCCTAGGACCACTCGTACAGGGACGCCGTCGTCGACTGACCGTCGAGCGACTCCCGGAGGATGTCGGCGTGGCCCGCGTGCTGCGCGGTCTCCCGGATCAGGTGCAGCACGATCCGCCGCACTGACATCGGTTCCGGGTTCGGGTCCCACGGCGCGGACGGCGGCCTGACCCCCTTGTCGAGCGAAGCGGTGCGCACGGCCTCATCGGTCGCGCGCACCGCTTCGTCGTAGGACCTGAGCAACAGCTCGAAGTCGTCGCCGTTCCACACGTACTGGCGGCCGTCGAGCCATCCTCGCGGACGGCCAGGCTGCTCGGTCAGGACGTGGGTCCAGCCCCGCTCACACCAGGTGAGGTGCTTGAGCAACCCACCCAGCGTGAGCTCGCTGACGGTCGTGCGCTTCACCGCGTCGGCGGTGGTCAGACCCCGCATGGTGACGCGGAACGTGTCGCGCTGATCGTTCAGTTCGTGCAGCAGGTCGTCGAGCTCCATGGTCCCGATTGAAACCAGCGGTGCTCGAGTCCCGGCAGGGCGGCTAGCAGGAGAGGTTGCCGCCCGGCGTCACACCGATGGTGCCGGTGATCCGCTGGTAGTTCGAGACGCGGCTCTGGACCTGGCCGGGGTTGCCGCCGTTGCACTCGAGCGAGCCGTTGATGCTGCGGATCGTCTCGCCGAAGCCGCGGGAGTTCACCATCGCGTCGTGCGGCGTCATGCTGCCCGGACCGCGCTGCGTCATCCAGTACCAGATCGCCGTCCTCCACGCGGTCGTGGAGTTCTGCGCCACCTGCCACGGGTTGCCCAGCAGGTCGAGGCCGAGGTAGTCGCCCGCGGCCTTGTAGTTGAAGTTCCACGACAGCTGGATCGGACCACGCCCGAAGTAGGCGTAGGTACCGGCCGGGCAGCCGTACCACTGGCTCTCATCGCAGAGGTCGTTGTTCTTGTTGATCTCTTCGATGTAGACGAAGTTGCCGGTCTCGTGCGCGGTGTTCGCGAGGAACGCCGCCACTTCCTGCTTCTTCACCGTGTCACTGCCGGTCGTGCCGAACGCGGGGATGGTGCGTGCCGCGTCGACGAAACCCTGGTAGGTGTAGAAGCTGTTGCGACCGGAGAACAGCGAGTTGAACTGCGACTCGCTGATGGGGAAGCTCCCGTTGCCGGGGTCGCCGCCACCGCAGTTGTGCGGTTCCCAGTACCAGGTCGAGATGACCGGGTCGTAGCCGGGGTTGTCGTGCTCGGCGATGTAGTACGAACCGTTGTAGCGCACGATGTTGCCGGTGTAGTACTGCCGGCCCGCGACCCAGTCGGTGGCGCTGGAACAGCTACCGCCGGGGGTTCCGGTACCGCCGCAGCTCGTCGGCTCCCAGTACCAGGTGGAGACCGTCGGGCTGTAGCCGGGGTTGTCGTGCTCGGCGATGTAGTAGTTGCCTTCGAATCTCACGATCGAGCCGGTGGTGTACCACTGACCCTGGACCCAGTCCGTGAAGGTGCAGGCCTGCGCGGACACTTCTGCCTGTGAAGATGCGGTCGGAGCGATGATGGCCACGGTCGCCGCCACCACTCCCGCCGCGAGAGACGCCAAGATGCGTTTTTTCAGCAAGGTCACCCACTCCTGGTGTCTGTTGTGCGTAGGAGGAAACATGGATGTGAAACAGTGCTGAGGTTGGCATCAGTGGTCCAGACCAGTCAAGGGTCTAGACCTGTTCTGTCATCGAACGGCTACTGCGGGTAGAGGTTTTGGGGTGGCGGCCACTGCGTGTTACCGCTCTCATGTGGGGGACAAGGGTTTTCTGGGGTGCCTGTGAGTGGCGGGGTGGTTGACGCGACTTCGTGGGTGGTTGCGTTGGTGCGTGCGGGTTCCTGTTTACGGCGCGGGGCTCTGCCCCGGACCCCGCCAACTGATCAAAGACCGGCCAGCGCCGTCTGCGGGTTGATGGCACGCCTGTTGCTTTGGGCGGCTTGCTGTTGCGTACGTGTGCGAATCCCGTGGGGTGGTCCCGTCACGAGCAGTGCTCGAGGCAGCCACACCTGAGAGGGGATGTCAAACGGCCGAAAAGCGTGGCCGTTTGACATCCCCTCTCAGGCGCGACTAAACGCGTCAGCACTGCTCGTGACGGGACCACCCCACCTGAGCGTGTGGGAAAAGCCAAGAGCAAAAGCAAAAGCCAAAGCCAAGGCAGCTCGGCTTCGCCGTCGCCTTGGCTCGCCTTCGGCCTCGCGGCTGGTCGCCTTCTGCTTGCGTCAGGCGCTGCCTGAGCCGTACGGGCGCGTGATGATCTCCAGCGCGTGGCCGTCCGGGTCGTTCCAGTACACGCCCCTGCCGCCGTCGTGGGTGTTGATCTGCTGCGGCTGGGACTTGTACGGGTCTGCCCAGTAGTCGAGGTTCTGGGCCCTGATGCGGCCGAAGATCTCGTCGAACTCCTCTTCGGTCACCAGGAACGCGTAGTGCTGGCCGACGATCGGGCCTGGGACCGTCATGAAGTCGAGGGAGACGCCGTTCGCCACCTCCACCACGGAGAACGGGCCGAAGCGGACTGCGTCCGGCAGGCCCAGGAGGGTGGTCAGGAAGCGGGCTGAGTTGTTCTGGTCCGTGGCGTGGACGATGGTGTGGTTGAGCTGTACGGGCATACGTCCTGCCTACTCGCGTGTCAGGGGATTGTCAGCGCGATTTTCGGTGATCACTCGTATGTCCGTGAAGCAGTTCGCCGGGGAGTGCCGCTGACACGACGCCGGACAGCTGCAAGGGTGGGAACAGCAGTCAGCTCGCCCCCGTCGAGCTGTGGGGCAAGCCGGCGGCAACGTTGTCGAAGTGCACCGCTGCCTACGGGATGATCGGCGTCCAGCAGGACGACAACTTCGTCGCGTCCGGTACCAGCCTGTCTCGCGGTCGCCGGAGTTGTCATGGGTCAGGGCTGGTCCGGACGGCGGCGTTCCGACAATACTGCCCCCATGCGGACACTGGTTGTAGTCGGACTGTTACTAGGGTTAACAGTTCCTGCTCAAGCGGCTCAGGCGGCTCAGGCGGACGAGGACCCCTCGTCCCTGGTGAACCCCTTCGTGGGGACGCAGAACTTCGGCAACACCTTCCCCGGTGCCTCGGTGCCGTTCGGGATGGTGCAGGTCAGCCCTGATACGGGAGGTCAGGGCGGGTACGACTACAAGGCCACCTCCATCTACGGGTTCTCGCAGACGCACCTGTCGGGCGTGGGCTGCGGCGTCATGGGCGAGCTGCCGGTCATGCCGACGGTCGGGTCCGTTGACAACGTTGACATCAACGCCTACAAGTCCGACTTCAGCCATTCGGACGAGACGGCGCAGCCCGGGTACTACCGGGTCGGGCTGTCGAAGTACGGGGTGAACGCCGAGGTCACGGCGACGCCGCGGACCGGGTGGCAGCGCTACACGTTCCCCTCGTCGGCCGCGGCCAACGTCCTGTTCAACACCGGCAGGTCGAACCAGACGGTGCTGGACTCGGAGATCCACGTCGTCGGCGACCGGACCATCGAGGGCCGGGTGCGCAACGGGCGGTTCTGCGCCGGCAAGGACGAGCACACCGTCTACTTCACCGCGTCGTTCGACCGGCCGTTCGCGTCGTTCGGCTCGTGGCGGGGGACCGCTCTCACCCCTGGTGGCCGGGACGCCGCCGGGACGGGTGGGAACGGTGCGTGGGTCACGTTCGACGCCTCGGCCGACCGCGACGTCGTGCTGAAGGTCGGCCTGTCGTACACCGGGATCGAGGGCGCGCGGAGGAACCTCGCGGCGGAGGCTCCTTCCTTCGACTTCGACGCGGTCACCAAGGCCGCCAAGGACGTGTGGAAGAAGCAGCTGGAGGCCGTCAAGATCTCCGGTGGCCCGCGGGACCGGCAGGTCGCGTTCTACACCGCGCTCTACCACTCGGTGATGCACCCGAACCTCGCCGGTGACGTCGACGGGCAGTACACCGGCTTCGACAACAAGGTGCGCACGGCCTCGGGATACACGCCGTACCAGAACTTCTCGCTCTGGGACACGTACAGACCGCAGAACCAGCTGCTGCAGATCCTCGAACCGAAGGTCGCCCGTGACGTCGCGCTGTCCGTCGTGGCCAGCGGGCGGGACGGCGGGTGGCTGCCGCGCTGGGCGCTGGCCTCCTCCGAGACCAACATCATGACCGGCGACCCGGTCACCCCGTTCCTCGTCGAGGCCTGGTCGAAGGGCCTGCTCAAGGGGTACGAGGAGGAGACCTACCAGCTCCTGCGCACCAACGCGACGTCGTTGCCGCCCGCCGACTCGCCCTACAACGGGCGGTCCGGCGTCACCTACTACCAGGACCGCGGCTACATCCCGTCCGGCCTCGAGCTGGGCGTGGACTGCGCGCACAAGGGCGGCGACAACGACTGCGTGCACCCCGCCTCGGCCACGCTGGAGTACTCGGCCGCCGACGCGTCGCTCGCGTTGATGGCCAAGGGCCTGGGCAAGAAGGCGGACGCGCGGATGTTCGCCGACCGCGGCCAGTGGTACCGCAACCTGTGGGACGCCTCGATCGGCCAGTTCCGGCCGCGCACCGAGGCCGGCACGTGGCTGACGCCGTACAACCCTGTCGACGCCTCGCACCAGTTCCACGAGGGCGGCGCCTACCAGTACCAGTGGCTGGTCCCGCAGGACCCGGCCGGCCTGGTGGCGCTGATGGGCGGCCGCAAGGAGACGGAGAAGCGGCTCGACTCGTTCTTCGCCTACGACAAGCTGCTCATCGACCCGGCCGGCACCGCCCGGCAGGACTGGATCACCGAGCCGTACGACTACTACGGCAAGCCGACCTACAACCCGAACAACGAGCCCGACCTGCTCGCGCCGTACATGTACCTGTGGGCGGGCGCGCCGGCGAAGACCGCGACGGTCGTGCGGGCGGCGATGACGTTGTTCACGACGGGTCCGGACGGCATGACGGGCAACGACGACCTGGGCACGATGTCGGCCTGGTACGTCTTCTCGTCGCTGGGCCTGTACCCGACGTTCAACGGCGCGGACTTCCTCGCGGTGTCGTCGCCGCAGTTCGAGTCCGCGACCGTCCGGATCGGACAGTACGGCTCGCAGGGCGGCACGCTGACCGTGTCGGCGAAGGGCGTGTCGGACACCAACCGGTACATCAAGAAGGTGTCCTTCGGCGGTCGTGACGTGGGCAAGACCTACCTCACCTGGACCGCGTTGCAGCGCGGCGGCAAGCTCACCCACGAGGTGTCGTCGAAGCCGTCGTCGTGGGGCACCGGCAGGTCGGACGAGCCGCCGTCGCTGAACGACGGCAACGCCGACTCGCGCCGCGCGGTCTCGGCGTCGCTGCGCAACTCGGAGATCGTGGTGCCCACCTCGGACACCGCGCAGTCGCTGACGCTGCAGCTCGACGTGCTGGCACAGTCGCCGGGCGCGACCACGGTGCGTCCGCAGGTGACCGCTCCGGCGGGCTGGAAGGTGAGCGGTGCCAAGCCGGTCACCATCGTGTCGAAGCACCTGCCGACGCAGAAGACCGTGCCCCTGACGGTGTCGATACCGGCCGGGGTCGCACCCGGCTCGTACGAGATCGCGGTCAAGGTCGAGTCGGTGGCGCTGAAGGCGGTGATCGAGGTCAAACCGGCCGCGATCTGCGCGTTCTCGACGTGTTCGGTGGACGTGACGCCGGAGCTCAACCACGACGGCACGGCCACGGTCGCGGACTCCACCTCCGGCGACTTCGACGGCGGCGGCTGGAGCTACGACGCCGACCTGTTGCCGCCCAAGGGACCCGTGACGTGGGGCGGCATCACCTACCAGGCACCGGACCCGACCGGCACCGCGCCGAACTTCGTCGAGGCACGGGGCCAGGGCATGCTGCTGCCGCCCGGCCAGTTCTCGTGGCTGCACGTCGTGGGCTCGTCCCACAACGGACCGGTGTCGGCCGCCTTCACCGTCTGGTACACCGACGGCACCTCGGCCGAGGTCGCCGCCACCGTGCCGGACTGGGCGAACGGCGGCCCGACCGTGCTGGAGATGCCACACCGCATCAAGGCCGGTCAGGGCATCGACGGACCGCCTGTGCGGCTGTTCGGCCAGTCGCTGCGCCTCGACGCGACGAAGACGGTCCGTTCGGTGACGTTGCCGGACGACCCGCGGGTGGAGCTGTACGCGCTCACGCTCGCCTGAGGATGATCGCGGCGACCTCCTGCGCGCGCGGGATGTGCGGGCAGTGGTCGCCGTCGATCTCGACCGGGGTGACGCCGAGCCGCTCACGGGCGGTCCGGCTCATCCACTCCGGCCTGATGGTCCTGTCCTGACGCGGCACGATCACCGTGCTGTCCGGCGGGTCGTCGTGCCGATGGCGTTGGGTGAAGGCACCTTGCGGCTGGAAGAGTCGCAAGGTGCTCAACGCGAACCTCAACTGCGCCAGATCGCAGTCGTGGAACAGGAAGTAGGCGCTGACGGCCTGGTCGGTCAGCAGGTCCGCGCCGGACCACTCGAACCACTCCGGCGGGAACATCTCCGCACCGTGGTCCTGCAGCTCCTCCATCATGCTCATCCCGCCGGTCAGGTCCGCGATCAGCGCGCCGACCCAGACGATGTGCCGCGCCTGGAGCTTCTTCGCGGTGGCGGGAGCCAGCAGGCCGCCGCCCGAGTGCGCGACCACGACCGGGTTCTCCGCGTCCGGGAACTGGCGGGCGACCTCGTCGGCGTAGTCCTCGGCGAGCCACTCCGGCCGGTCGGTGGGCAGGTCGGCGGCGAACGTGCGGTGGCCGTGCTGCTCCAGCTCCGCTCGCAGCGGCTGCCAGCAGGCCGGGGTTTGGGTGGTTCCGTGCAGCATCACGAAGTCCATGACCCGCAATACTGGCCCTGGAACACTGGCAGCGTGGAGCTCCTCGGCAGCAGTCAGCGGTCGCACGTCCGGGCCGACGGCGACCGGATCGTCAAGCAGGTCATCGGCGACCAGGCCGCGTTCGACCGCGAGATCACCGCGCTGACGCTCGCCGAGCACACCGGCGTCGTCCCCCGCATCATTGAGGCTGACCACGACACCCGGACCGTGGTGCTCGAACGGCTCCGCTCCGACCCGCCGCGCGAAGACTGGGTCGTCGACTACGCCCGCGGGCTCGCCCGTCTCCACATGGCCACGGGACCGGAGCACGCCGGAGCCCTGCCGCGGCAGGAGGTTCCCGATCCGACGCCGTTCCTGCGGTTCGTGCGCGCGCTCGACGTCGAGATCGGCGGCGCCGAGGACGAGCTGGCGTTCGAGGACACCGGGAAGTTCGACCTGCTGCACGGCGACCCGTGTCCCGGCAACGACCTGTACACCGAGCAGGGCGCCCGGTTCGTCGACCTCGAAGGCGCCGCGCTCGGCGACGGGCTCACCGAGGTCGTCTACCTGCGGATCGGGTTCCCGACGTGCGCGATCGTCACGGAGACGCCGGAGGAGCTGCGAGAGGCCGCCGAACAGGCGTACTTCGCGGAACGCGGCTTCACCGCGAGCCTGGAGGACGCCTGCGTGCGCTGGCTGGTGCAGGGCGACGCGCTGGTGCAGCGGCTCGACCGGGACGGCCGCGACCACCTCGCCAGGGTCGTCGACGAGGACTGGTTCTGGTACAGCACGACGGCCCGCGGGCGGCTGATGTACCGGACGCGGGTCGTGTCGACGTTCACCGAGACGCACCCGAGGACGAGCGCGCTGGCACGACGCCTGCTCGACCGCATGAACCGGCTCTGGGAGCCGCGGCCGATCGGGACCGTCCGCACGCACGTCTCATGACCAGGCGGACAGCGACAACCGCGAGGTGAACGAGCGCTCGACGCCCGACACCGGGTCCACGAAGGACAATGTCCGCGCCAGCAACTGCAACGGCGCCGAGAAGTCGTCCAGCGGACGCTCCTGGAGCACCGGGTAGAAGTCGTCGTTCAGGATCGGCACGCCGAGACCGGACATGTGCAGGCGCAGCTGGTGGGTGCGGCCGGTCAGCGGCCTCAGCCGGTAGCGGCCCAGCCCGTCACGGTGCTCCACGAGCGACACGTGCGTCTCGGCGTTCGGCTCGCCGTCGACCTCGAACGCGGTGATGATGCCGCGCTCCTTGACGATCCGCGACCGCACCACGCGCGGCAGTTCCAGCGAGGCGTCGTACGGCGCGACCGCCTCGTACTCCTTGGACACCACCCGGTCGCGGAACATCGTCTGGTACTTGCCGCGCAGCTCACGACGTGCAACGAACAGCACCAGGCCGGCCGTCACGCGGTCCAGGCGGTGCGCGGGGGAGAGGTCGGGCAGGCCCAGCGAGTCGCGCAGCTTCACGAGCGCCGTCTGCATGATGTGCTGGCCGCGCGGGATTGTCGCCAGGAAGTGCGGCTTGTCGGCGACCACGATGTCGTCGTCCTGGTGGACCACCCCGACGTCGAACGGGACGGGCACCTCGACGGGCAGGTCGCGGTGGAACCAGATGTAGGAGTTGGGCACGAACGGCGCGTCGATCCCCAACGGGCCGGAGACGCTCCAGATCCGTTCCTCCCGCAGCATCTCGGCGATGCGCTCCGACGCCACCCGCGGCAGTCGTTCGACGAGGTGGTCGCGCAGCAGCAGCCACGGGCCTTCCGGAGGCAGCTTCAGGCGGGCCGCGTCCAGGCCGTTGCGCTGGGGGAGGGGGGAGGAGGGTTTGCGTCTCATCGCACCGGCCAGTCTAAACGGTCGGAAAAACCGAACGACATCGCTCGAAAACATTCGCTGTACCGAAGAGACCTGGTCAACAAGGCTGGACGCATGTCGGTCTTCCTCGTCCTCGGCTCGGTCGTCTCGCTGCAGTTCGGCGCCGCCTTCGCCAACCAGCTCTTCGGCCAGATCGGCGCACCGGGTGCGACGGCGCTGCGCCTCGGCATCGCGGCGCTGATGCTCGCGGTGGTCGTCCGGCCGAAGTTCCGGCAGGAGACGCTCGTGCTCGGGATGACCATGGCCGGCATGAACGGCACGTTCTACCTCGCGCTCGACCGGATCCCGCTGGGCGTGGCGGTGACGATCGAGTTCCTCGGGCCGCTGGGGCTGGCGGCGGCGCTCAGCAGGCGGGCGCGGGACTTCGTGTGGGTCGGGCTGGCACTCGTCGGCGTGGCCGTCCTGGGCGTGCGCGAGTACACCGGCGCGAAGCTCGACCTGATCGGCGTGGTGCTCGCGTTGATCGCGGCGGTGTTCTGGGCCTGCTACATCCTCGCCGGGCGCAAGCTCGCGACCGCCGGGCTCGGCACCGGTGGTCTCGCGGGAGCCAGCCTGATCTCGGCGGCGCTCACGCTGCCGTACGGGCTGTCGACGGCCGGCACCGCGTTGTTCGAGCCCCGGATCCTGCTGCTCGGCACGCTGGTGGCGCTGCTCGCGTCCGCGATCCCCTACACGCTGGAGATCAAGGCGCTCAAGACGTTGCAGCCCAGCACGTTCGGCGTCGTGCTCGCCCTGGAACCCGCCGCGGCGGCGCTGGCCGGCGCGATCCTGCTGGGCCAGCACCTCGGCGTGGTCTCGTTGTGCGGCATGGCGCTCGTCATCACCGCCGGGGTCGGAGCGGCGCTACGGAGAGCGCCAGCGCCTCGCGAAACGCCAGCACCGCGGGATGCTGACCTCGTCCTGCCCGTGCCGCAGTGAACAGCAGCCGGGACATCGGCACCGGCAGCTCGTGCAGGTCGACGGTGATCTCGCGGTCGTACCAGACCAGGTCGGGCAGCAGCGCGACCGCGAGGTCCCGTTCCACGAACCGCAGCTTCACCAGCACGTCGGTCGACGAGAACCGTACATCGGGCTCGAAACCGTTGTGCCGGCACCAGTTCACGTTGAACGTCCGCTGCGGGTAGCTCTCCGGTTCCATGATCCACGGGTAGGAGCCGATCTCGCCGGCCGGCAGTCCACGCGGGACGGCCAGCCGGATCGGGTCCCGGTACAGTTCCCGGTAGTCGAGGCCGGTGAACCTCGCCTCCGGCTGGTCCGGCCACTCCTCGGCGAAGACCAGGTCGAAGTCCCTGGCGTTCAACGCGGAGAGCGCTTCCGCGGGGTCCAGCACCTGGAACTCGATCCGCAGCGACGGGTGCTCGTCGCGCATCCGCGCCAGCGTCGCCGGGATCAGCGCCAGCGCCGCCGTCTGGAACGTCGCGACCCGCAGCGTGCCGGTGATCTCGTGCAACGACGCGGCGACCTCCGACTCGGCCTGCTCCAGCCGCGCGAGCACCTCCTCGGTGTGCCGCACCAGGATCTCGGCCTGCGGCGTGAGCTTCACCCGCCGCCCGACCGGTTCCAGCAGGGGCACGCCGACCTCGTTCTCCAGCAACGACAACTGCTGCGACACCGACGACGGGCTGTAGTTCAACGCCTGCGCGACGGCCGCGAGCGTCCCCCTTCGGGACAGCTCGCGCAGCAGTCGCAGGCGGTGGAGGTCGAACATCCGATCATTATCCGATAAGGTGCCGTCACCGCCCCCTGAGAAAACGTGCTGTCCTCAGCACGTCTTGAGGAGGTATCGGTATGTCCACACGACTCCGCATAGCGGCGGGGATCGCGGCGGCGGCCGGACTGCTCGTGTCGGGTGTCCCGGCACAGGCCCAGGTCGAGACCGGTCCGTGGACCAGCTACTCGCCGTCGTTCACCGTGCAGGAACGCGGCTGCGGCACCGTGAACGACCTGACGTTCCAGCTCACCTGTTCCACCGCGGACGGTGACCAGCGCGCCGAACGCCGCTACGCCACCTACTCGGGCGGCACGCGGCAGTTCGAGGGCAGCTTCCGGATCACGAGCCTCGGCGGCACCCGCGTCAGTCTCAAGCAGACGTTCCGGGAGTCGCCCGACACCGGGCCGTTCTACATGCTCGCGGTGGAGCGCGGTGGCCGGCTCTACGCCGTCCACGGCGGCACGACCGTCGCGACCGGGGCGACCGTGGGCACGACCGTGCGCGTCAACACCGTGCACAACACGGCCACCGAGATCCGCACGTACATCAACGGTTCGTCGAAGCACAAGTACGCGACGAACGGGTCGAGCTTCTACGACAAGTTCGGCGCGTACCGCACGTCGAGCGGCCAGGGACCGGCCACGGTCGTCTGGAGCAACATCAAGTTCTGGCGCAAGTGAGCTGTCCTTCTTGACCAGAAGCGGCTTTGTGCTCGTGGGACTGCTGTTCCTGGCTGCCTGCGGCCAGGAACAGCGGGACCCCGTGCTGACGTCCGAGCTGACCTCGCCGATCGACGTGACGCTGCACTGGCGTCCGGAGGCGGGGGTGGCCGGACAGGTCGTCGAGTACGCGAACGCGGCCGACGGCGACTACGTGGTCCTGGAGTTCGCTCCGCCGGACCGGGACTCCTACCGGCATCCGGACCTGATTCCGGAGACGGCGTTCTACTACCGGGTCCGGCCGTTCAGCGGGCCTGCCTCGGCCTCGGTGGACATCGCGCTGCCACCGGGTGACGAGGTTCCGGAGACGGACGGGCACGCGTGGGCGGAACCGCGCAAGGGCGGTGGTGGGACGCGTCCGGTGGCATCGCCAGAGGCGGCACCGGGGAAGTTCGGGTTCGAGGTGAAGCACGCCAACGGCATCCTCTTCACCTGGGAGGACCACGCGTCGGACGAGGAGGGCTACCTGATCGAGCTCAGGCCCGCGGGTGCGCGGGACTGGCGGGTCGCGGCGCAGCTCGACCCGGACGTCACGTCGTTCGGGCTGATCACGCTCCCAGACGAGAAAGCCGCGACGTATCGGGTGCGGCCGTTTCGATTCGGGTCACCGTCGAACGTGACGCACCAGCGGACGGGGCAGGTCTGAGCGCGTGTCTGGCACACCACGCGCTCGCGGCGAGGAGCAATGCCGCGAGCGCGTAGGGCCAGATCGTGGCTTCCGTGACCGCCAGGCCGACGTTCGTCGCGGACAGCAGTCCGAAAACGCCGCTGAGCAGCCACCAGGTGAGTTGATCTTCGCGCGCGTGGGCCGTCATGACGGCCCGGCTACCCGTTCTCGAGCTCCCTCACACCCTCTTCTTCCTCTTTTTTCTCACCGCGGCGGCGCATGAAGCCGAAACCGGGGATGCCGAGGATGGCCTGGCGCATGTCGCTCGTGACCTCGAGCAGCTGGTGGACCTCGGGCCCGACCTTGTCGAGGGTGGCGAGGATCGGGAGGATGTCGCTGGTCAGGTGCTCGGTGAGGACCGGCAGCTCGTCGACGAGCTTGATCGCGGCCTCGACCTCCTGCGGCGAGAGCTCCTCCACGAACCGCTGCGCGAGCGGCTGGGCCTGCTTGGCGATGGGCTCGTAGATCCCGATCAGCTCGTTCGCGGTGTCGGCGGTGTGGCTCGCGGTCGTGACGACCAGCCCGGCCCGTTCCGCGACGTCGCTCGCGCTCGCGGTGATCGCGCGGACCTCGTCGACGGCCTTCTCCGCGTCCGTCACGACGTTGGCCGTGCGCTCCACCAGCTCGTCGGCTCTCGCGACCACGCCGTCGACGGCGTCGATCGTGCTGTTGACCTTGCGGACGAGCTGTTCCACCTCGCCGATGAGGCTCAGCACGCGGCTGGGGACGGCGGCGACGGCGGCCGTCGTGTCGAGGGCGGCGCCCAGCGCCTGCTTGGCAAGTCCCATGCCGGGGATCTCCATATCTCCACTTTATTCACGTTCCAGCCGTCGCGCGGAGCAAGCGAGCACGTGTCGGTCCTGAACCGTTCGGCCGATCGGGTTACCCGGTTCGGTGCAGAGTCATTCGGTTTCCGAAAGTGTCAGACCCCGTCATTACTGTCGCTGATGTCTGCCAGTCGGCTGATCGGGCGATCCGGGAACCCCGCGCCGTCCGAAGTTGTCATAGCCGGGGGTTAGCATCCCCGGCGGGCGAGGGAGGGCGCGCAATGTCTTGGTGGCACCGGATCAGACGAGTCATCTCCGGTGGAGGGCGGGAGTCGGCGAGCTTCGTCGCGGCGCTGCTGGGGGTGCTGGTGCTCGCGGGCGCCGCGCTCGGGCAGGGCATCTCGCGGACGTCGGTCGCGGTGTCGGACGGGCTCACCTGGCTGGGCGACGACCAGCGCGGTGAGGTCGTGCAGGTCAACCCCGTGTCGGGCAAGCCGCAGACGCGCCTGCAGATCAGCGGTCCCGACTCGCAGCTCGAGATCGCGCAGGAGGACGGCAGGCTGATCGTCCTGAACCGGCGCACCGGCGAGATCACCGTCATCGACCTGGCCACGCTGCTCGCGTCCGGCCGCCGCCAGGCGCCGCCCGGTGCGACGAGCAAGGTGCTGGTGTCCAACGGGATGGTGTACGTCGTCGACCGTGCGGCCGGCACCGTGCACACCGCCGATCCCTTGACGCTGGCCGACGTCGGGCAGACCTGGGAGGCCGGTCAGCCCCTCGCCGACGCCGTCGTGGACGAGCGCGGCGTGCTGTGGCTGGTCGACCACGGCGGCACGTTGCGGTCGCTCGACTGGTCCGACGACGAGGAGCGGTTCCAGGAGCGCTCGCACAAGCAGATCAGCGGCGCCGGTCCGCGCACGGTGCTCGTGCCGCACGACCAGGGCGTCACGCTGATCGGTCTCGACGGCGGTGTCGTGGTGCGCGACGGCACGGGCGAGGACGTGTCCCGCTCGACCGACCGCACCGACGCCCTGGTGATCGCGGCGCAGACCGCGCCGACGGACCTGGTACCCGCGTCGGTGCCCGACTCGTCCGCGGTCGTGCTCGTGGTCGACGGTCAGGTGCAGCGCGTCGACGTGGGGACGCTGGGGTGCCCGAAGCCGGGGCGTCCGGCCGTGTTCCGCGACAAGGTCTACGTGCCCTGCAAGGGTTCCGGCAAGGTCATCGTCCTCGACCGCGGCGGCAAGCGCGGCGGCGACGACGTGCGCACGTCCGGCGGGTCCGACCCCGAGCTCGTCTTCGACGACGGCCGGTTGTTCGTGAACGTGCCGGGCTCCTCGACGGGCGTGCTGGTCGACACCGACGGCGCCACGCGGTCGTTGACGATCCGCAGTCCCGAGCTGCCGGTGAAGGACCCGGACCGCTCGCCGCCGCCCTCGGTGCCGCCGCCCCCGCCGCCGAACCCGAACGAGCCGGTGAAGCCGCCGCGCAACCCCGGCAACACCCCCAACGGCCCGGTGACCACGGAGGTCCAGCCGCCGCCGTCGTCCGCGCCGCCGTCGTCGTCCTCCGGCGGGTCGGCTCCGGCCGCGCCCGCGGGTGTGACGGTGCGGGAGAAGTCGCGCTCGTCGTCGGCGCTGGTCGTGACGGTGAGCTGGAGCGCGGCCGCGTCGGCCGACCCGATCGTCGGCTACACGGTGTCGGGGTCCGGGTCGTTCAGCGGCGGCTCGGTGTCGGCGCAGGTGGCCGGGACGTCGACCGACCTGTCGGTGCCGTGCTCGGGTTCCAGCTTCTGCTCGGGCGGCCGGCTGGACGTGACGGTGCGCGGGTCGACGGCCTCGCAGGCCGGTGCGGCGGGCATGGCGGCGTTCACGGTGTCGCCGCCCGCGACCACGAACCCGCCGAACACCCCGCCGCCCAACACGCCTCCGCCGACCACGACCACCACGACTCCGCCGTACACCCCGCCGCCGACGACGACCACGACCACCCCGCCGCCTGCGCCGTCGTTGCCGACCGCGGGTGCCACGGTGATCACGTCGATCACGGGCGGCCGCCTCGTGCAGTCGCGCCGGGTGAACATGGCGCCACCCGCGGACTGGGCGAACCACAACGGGCGCTGCGAGGTCGTGAACAAGACCTACGGCTACTCGGTCGGCATCGCGTGCAACGCGACCACCGCGACGATCGACCTGGACGAGGGCAGCAACGCGATCGTCGTGCGTGCTTACGCGGCCAATGGCGCCGGTCAGGTCGACTCCGCGCAGAAGAACGCGATCTTCACCTACGACGAGTGCGCCGGGAAGCCGAGCTGCATCCCGAAGATGGCGCCCGCGGGTGCCGGGACCGCGCCGATGGGCGCGGGTGGTCTCGGTCTGCTGGCGTGCGCGTTCCTGCTCCGCATCGGTGTTCGGAAGGAAGACGAGAAGTGATCGACACCGGTGAGGTCTCCGCCTTCCGCGACCTGCACACGCGGCTCGGCGACGCGGTCGAGTCCGCCGTGCGCGGCAAGCGCGACGTGGTCGACCTGGTGCTGGTGGCCATGTTCGCGGGCGGCCACGTGCTGCTCGAGGACGTGCCGGGCACGGGCAAGACGACGCTGGCGCGTGCCGTGGCCGGTGCGCTCGGCGGCATCTCGCGGCGCGTGCAGTTCACGCCCGACCTGCTGCCGTCCGACGTCACGGGCACCTCGGTCTACGACCCGCAGACGGGCCAGATCCGGTTCCGGCCGGGTCCGGTGTTCGCGAACATCGTGCTGGCCGACGAGATCAACCGCGCGGCGGCCAAGACGCAGTCCGCGCTGCTCGAGGTCATGGAGGAGCGGACCGTCACCATCGACGGCGTCGGGCACGCGGTGCCCGACCCGTTCCTGGTGGTGGCGACGCAGAACCCGATCGACCTCGACGGCACGTACCGGCTGCCCGAGGCGCAGCTGGACAGGTTCATGCTGCGCACCTCGATCGGCTACCCGTCGGTCGAGGACGAGCTGGACGTGCTGCGTCCCGGCAGCGGCGCGGGCCGGATCGCCGACGTGCGCACGGTGACGTCGCCGCGCGAGGTGAGCGCGTTCAGCGGCCGCCTGCAGCTGCTGCACGTGGCCGACCCGATCCTGCAGTACGTCTCCGCCCTGGGCACGGGCACGCGCACCGACGACCGCCTGCGCCTGGGCACCTCGACGCGTGGTCTGCGCACGCTGGTCCGCTGCGCCCAGGTGTACGCGGCGTCCAAGGGCCGGCACTTCGTGGTGCCGCAGGACGTCCAGGACATCGCGGAGCCCGTGCTGGCCCACCGCCTGGTGCTGACGCGGGAGAGCGTGCTGGCGGGCGTGACGACGTCCGAGGTGCTGGCCGACGTGCTCTCGCGCGTGGCGGTGCCCAAGCCCGCGGCGCAATGAGACTCACGCTGCGCGGCACCGGAACGGCGGTGCTGGGCCTGCTGATGCTGGGCGTGGGCCTGTGGTGGCGCTACGCGGGCATGGCGGCGTTCGGCCTGGCCCTGACCGCACTGGTGGTCGCCTCGCTGGTCTCGGTCGTGGTCGCGTCGCCGCTGTCGGTGTCGCGCACGGTCCGCCCCCGCACGGTGCCCCGGTTGGCGCGGTGCAGCGGGCGCCTGGAGCTGTCCGCAGTGGGCCGCTGGCCGGTCGCGCTGGACGCCGTCGACATGGTGGCGGGCTCGCCCATGACCGTGGACGTGCCGCTGCTGAAGCCCGGGACGGTCGAGGCCGTCGACTACGCGATTCCGACCGAACGCCGAGGCGTGTTCGACGTGGGCCCGCTGACGTTGCGCCGCAGGGGTGTGGCGGGCCTGGCGCAGGCGCGCACCGTCCTGGGCGAGGTCGTGCAGGTCCGCGTCGTCCCGCGGGTGCTGCTGGTCCGCGGCCTGCCGTCGGGAGCCCGCCGCGGCCAGGTGGGCGCCGACGAACGCGTGGAGCGCGGCGGCACCGACCTGGTGGGCCTGCGCGAGTACGTGCCGGGCGACGACCTGAGGCGCCTGCACTGGGCCACCTCGGCCCGCACCGGCACGCTGATGATCCGCGAGGACGCCGACCCGGCCCGCCCGCACCTGGCCGTCCTGCTGGACGACAGCACGTCGTCCTACGCCGACCCCCAACGCTTCGAGGAGGCCGTGGAGGTCGCGGCCTCCCTGGTCACCTCGGCCCTGGAACAGGGCCACCCGGTGCGGCTGCTGACGTCGTCCGGCGGCACCGACATCGAGGAGAACCAGGACTCGGCCCCGATCCTGGCCGCACTGGCCGACCTGGAGCTGCAGGACACCGACGGCCGCCCGACCGTGCCCGTGCGCGACCTGGACGTGGTAGCCGTGATCAGCGGCAGGACGGTCCCGGCCCTGGTCCTGGAGGCCGGGCGGGCCGCGTTCGGCACGGTGCTCGTGGTGGACGAGAAGCGCCCGGCGGCTGCCTCCGGGTCGGTGCTGGTGCTCAGCGGCGCCAAGGCGGAGGACCTGGTGGACTCGTGGAACGCGGTGGTGGCCCGATGAGCCGCACGCAGCCGCTCGTGCCGGCACCCCGCACGCCAGCCGCTCCACGCGTGACATGTCCGGTCGCCGTGCCGCCGACTCTGGGCGCCGCGCGCTCGGACACCGCGCCCCCTCTGGCCGTGCCCCCTGCGCGCCTCACCCACGTCCAGGCCCCGGCGGTGGCGCGATGAGCCAGGCCACCGGTGCACGTCTCGGCGGGGTGATGAAGTACGCCTGGGTCTCCGCACTCCTCGTCGTCGGCTCCCTCCAGCTCGCCCAGGCCTGGGACGGCGCGTTCCTCTACTTCGGACTGGCCGCCTTCACCGGCTTCCTCGCCCTCCTGCTCGCCCGGCTCGTCCCGGCGGGCCTGGCCGCGCTGGCCGTGATGGTCCTCGCCCTCACGGCCGGGTTCTTCGCCGCCAGGGGCGCCTCGCCGGACCGCGACCCCACCTGGGTCCTGCTGGACACCGTGCCGAGGCTCCTCACCGCCGCCCGTCCGGCGCCCGCGACGCCCGAGCTGCTCGTCCCCGGCCTGCTGCTGATCATCGGCATCTCGACGGGCACGGTGCTGTCGGTGACCAAACGCGGCACGGCATTGTTCGTGCCAGCGCTCGGCGTGGCGACGCTGTACGTGTCGGCGGCGCTGCTCACCACGGGCCGCGCGGACAAGTACGGGCTCGTGGCGCTCACGCTGGTGACCCTCCTGGCGCTGGGCTGGCTGATCATCGACCGGCGCGGGCCCGTCGTGCCGCCCGCGGTGCTGGCCACGGCGCTGGCGGCGTTGACGCTGCTGGCGTTCGTGTTGCCGACCAACGGGTTCGAGCCGCGCAAGCTCGTCACGCCGCCGATCACCGACATCGCGATCTCCAACCCGCTGCCGCAGCTCGCCGCGTGGGCTGCGCAGGGGGAGGCCGAGCTGTTCCGGATGCGCGGGCCCGAGGTGCCGGTGCGGCTGGTGACGCTCAGCCGGTACACGGGCGCGTCCTGGGAGGCGGCCGCGACCTACGGGCCGCTCGGCGTGGTGGACCCGCCGGACCTGCCGATCGGCGGGAAGTCCCAGAGCGCCAGCGCCGACCTGGTGATCACCGGGTTGCAGGGGGAGTGGCTGCCCGGCGTCGGCAAGCCGCAGGCGGTGTCGCTGAGCGACGCCATGGTGGACCCGGACACCGGGTCGCTGGTGGTCGCCGAGGGCATCAGGACCGGGCTGAGCTACACGGTCCGCGGTGTCCTCGAGACGCCCGCCGACACGGATCTCGCCGAGGCGCAGGTGCCGGCGAACGCGACGAGGTACACGGCGTTGCCGCGGCTGCCGTTCACGTTGGCCGAGTACGCGCGGCAGGCGACGGCCAACGCGCGCACGCCGTACGAGAAGGCCGTGGCGCTGGAACAGGTCGTGCGCCTCAACCGCCGCCCGGACGCCGAGGCGCCGGTCGGGTCGTCCTACGCGCGGCTGGAGACGTTCCTGTTCGGTTCGCCCGGCGAGTCCGGTGCCAGCGCTGGCACAGCCGAGCAGTTCGCCTCGTCGTACGCGGTGCTCGCGCGGGCGGTCGGTCTCCCGACGCGCGTGGTGGTCGGCTTCCAGCCGGTGCCGGAGCAGAACGGCGAACGGATCGTCCGCGCGGCCGACGCCACGGCCTGGCCGGAGGTGTACTTCAGCGGCTGGGGCTGGGTGGCGTTCGACCCGGTGTCGGGCAACGGAAGCGGCCCCAGCGCCGCCTCGAAGCGCGAGGTGCTGAACCGCTTGGCGTCGACCACTGCGAAGCCCACGCCGACCTCACTGCAGTCCGTACCGCCGCTGGTGCAGCCGACGGCCGTGCGGCCCGACGCCGTGGCCGCGCCCGAACCGGCGACGAGGTTCCCGTTCTGGGCGCTGACGCCGGTGCTGCTGCTGGTCGTCCTCTACGTGGCGCGCACCTCGCGCCGGCTGAGGCTCAGGTCCGCGGGCCCGGTCGGCGCGTGGACCGAGGTGCTCGACTCGCTGCAGCTGGCCGGCCTGAAACCGAGACCCAGCCGCACGGTCCCGGACGTCGGACGAGACTGGGGCGAGCCGGGGCAACGGCTCGCCGTGCTGGTCGACCAGGCCGCTTTCGCCCCGCAGCCGGCGAAGACCGAGCAGAGCTGGCGGCTGGCCAGACAGGTGCGCAAGGCGGTGCGGCGCAAGGCTTCCTGGTGGCGCAAGGTGGTGTGGGCGGTGGACCCGCGGCCGTTGTTCCGGCGCTGACGAACCATCGGCGCCGGAACTCCGGCAACTCGGACGCGACGACTCCACGCGTGCGGGCGGCTACCGCACCACCTGGGCCGCGATGCAGTTGCGCCCCGGCACCTTCAGCAACGCGTCGCACAACCCCGGCGCCACCACCGACGGGAACGGCCCGATCCAGATGAACTGCGTGAACCGGGGGTCCTCCGGCACGATCGCGGAGCACACGTCGTCGCGTCTGCTCAGGAACGCGGTCTGGCCCTTGAGCGCCGGGTTCGCGTTTTCCCGGTACTGCACCCACAGCGTCTCGTAGTCGAGCAGCAC
Organism: Lentzea sp. NPDC059081; assembly: GCF_042738015.1. Taxonomy (NCBI): domain Bacteria; kingdom Bacillati; phylum Actinomycetota; class Actinomycetes; order Pseudonocardiales; family Pseudonocardiaceae; genus Lentzea; species Lentzea sp. NPDC059081. The sequence goes on along the minus strand of NZ_JBHYGW010000006.1, from coordinate 223,522 downwards.
CTTGACGTCCTCCGCCCGCATCGCGCCCTCGAGGGAGTGCAGGACGAGCACGGACGAGCCGGGGTCGCAGGGCATGTCGCTGTACTCGAGCTGCACGGGCTCGTCGCGCGGCGTGGTCGAAGTGCCTGTGGTGACGGGAGACGACGGCTCCAGCCGGCCGCCGATGAGCACGCCGATGCCGATCCCGATCACGAGCGGGATGGCTGCCAACGCCACGAATGTTCGGCGGTTGTGTCCACGGGCGAACAACGGTGGGCCGGCGTAACGAGCGCTTTGCACGCGGGGGACCGTACGCCAGTCCGTGCACGCGCAACAACGCGGCCTCGAAACGTCAATTCTTGGTGGCGCAGACTTTCGCGGAGCTGCCGCGTTCGCCGTTGTAGCCGAATGCCGCGATCTGGAAGCAACGCCGCGAACCGCCGCCGTCCTCCACCACGTACGTCGTGCCGCCGCCCGTCACCCTGGTCACCGCGAACGGTTTCGTGCCGGTCACGTCGATCACCACGAACTCGGCCTGCCCGTCGCTCGGGTCGCTCCACTCGAGCTCGATCGCCTTGCCCGCGTACTCCGCGCGCTTGAGCACCGGGACGAACTTGGGGTCGGCGTTCGGCGGCGGACCTGCGTCGGTCGACTCCGTCGTCGGCACCGGGATCGTCGTGGTCGTGACGGGTGCCTGGGACTGCCGGTCGTCGGGGCGGTTGAGGACCATCCCGGCCACCACGCCGCCGACCACCGCGATCACGGCCAGCAGCGCGAGCACCCCGCCGCGCTTGGCCTTGCGCACCGGGGCCGTCATGGGCTCGGGCGGAGGAAGGTCGACGATCGGCAGCACCGCCATCGGCGGCGGGGGAGGCGGTGGCGTGGCGACGTAGTCGTGCCGCCGGTAGGTCAGGTCCTCCAGCTGCCCGCGCCAGGAGTCGTCGGGCTCCTGCACGGGTTCGGGGGCCGGCTCGGGCTCGGGAACGTACCCGCGCGGGCCGAAACCGGGTGCCTCGGTCGGGCCCTCCGGGTAGAACTCCGCGCGCTCGCCCAGCATCGCCGTCGAGTCCGGGTCCACAGTGGACACCGCACTGGCCGAGGTCACCGCCGTCAGCGCGTCGCGCAGCTCCAACGCCGAGCCGTAGCGCTCCGCCCGGTCCTTGCGCAGGCAGCGGTTGATCACCGCGACGAGCGCCGCGGGCACGTCGAACCGGGTCAGCGCGCGGGGTTCGGCGGTGCTCACGCGGCCGACGTAGGACAGCAGCGTGTCCTCGTCCGGGTTGTCCGAGGCGAACGGCGGCTTGCCCTCCAGCAACGTGAACAGCGTCGAGCCCAGCGACCAGATGTCGTCGGCGAACGACGGCGTGGCGCCTTCGATCATCTGCGGGGCCGCGTGCCGGTAGCTGACCATCTGCAACGACGCGGAGTGGCCGGCGTCCGCGCCACGGGCGATGCCGAAGTCGGCCAGCACGTACGAAGTCGGGAGCACCAGGACGTTCTGCGGCTTCACGTCGCGGTGCAGGATGCCCTGGCCGTGCGCGAACGCCAGCGCGTCGGCCACCGCGATCCCCGCCGACACCACGTCGGCGACGGGCAACGGGCCCATGGCGCGCATGCGGTCGTGCAGCGAGCCGCGCTCGTAGAACTCCATGACGATGCACATGCGGCCGTCGGGCAACGTGCCCGTGTCCAGCACCGTGACGATGTGCGGGTGCTGGCGGCCGAGCTCGACGGTGATCGCCAGCTCGCGGCGGAACCGGGCCACCGTCGCCGGGTCGCTCACCTGCAGCACCTTGACGGCGACGTCGCGGCCCAGCCCGTCCTGGCGGGCCCGGTAGATCGTGCCCTCGCCACCCTGCGCGATCACGCGGAAACCGCTGTAGCCGGGCAGCGCGATCTCCGGCGCCTGCGCGGCGCCCTGCGCGGGCGCCCAGGCCATCAGATCGTCTTCCACCGGCGGATCCTATCCCGGAGCGGTCACCTCACCGCTGGACGTTCGCCGGGAAAGGGGCACCGGTTCGGCTCAGTCGCCGACCACCTTCACCTGGAACCCCAACGTTTGCAGCATCCCGGTGAGCATCACGCGGGTGTTGTCCTCCGCGCGCTCGAGCAGTTCCGACTGCTTGGCCGCCTCGGCGAGCTTGGCCTCGGCGGCGACGTAGAACTTCTGCTGGTCGGGAGGTCCGGCGAGCGCCTGGAGGTCGTTGATGAGCCCGCGTTCCTGGCTGAAGATGTACGACCTGTCGTGGTGCATGTTCGGCTTGTCCAGCTGCGGCTTGGGCAGCCGCAGCTCGACGGTCTTGCCGTCCGGCGAGACGACCAGGCCGTCGTCCTTCAACGCCGAGAAGTCGACGTAGGCGTTGACGGAGCCGGCCGCGACGAACAACGTGCGTTCACCGGCCAGCGCCGCGGGTACCCACTTCACGTCGTTCTCGATGTCGAGCACGACCTGGAACTCGCCTGCCGCGGCGTGGAACTGGCTGAGGTCGCGGACCGACTTCAGCACCGCCGGCTGGCTGCGGTCGATCGTCTCCTCCTCGCCGACCTGGCCGAAGGGCTTGAACTGCCCGAAGACGAACACCGCCGAGCCGAGGATGATGAGAACGGCTGCGACCAAAGCTCCACGCGTCATCCAGCGCCTGTACACCTCGCAGGAGTACCCGTGAGGTGATGCGCGCACACGGTCCGTATGGGCTAATCGACCCGTGCGGAATCAGTTCCGTGGCCACGTGGTTGGCTTGGACGAGACTGGAACGAGTGCTTCAGGAGGCGTGCGGTGGACCCGGAGAACCTGTACGAGGTGGACTCGGAGGTGCCGGACCTGACAGGCGCGGTGTTGCTGCACCACTTCGAGGGTTTCATGGACGCGGGCGCCGCGGGCCGGCTGCTCGCCGAGCACCTGCTGGAGACCCTGGAGAGCCGAGTCGTCGCCCGCTTCGACATCGACGGCCTGATCGACTACCGCTCGCGCCGCCCGCTGATGACCTACGCGACCGACCACTGGGAGGACTACGCCGCCCCGGAACTGGTCGTGCACCTGCTGTGGGACAGCGCCGGACATCCGTTCCTGCTGCTCAAGGGCCCGGAGCCGGACCGCGGCTGGGAGGCGTTCATCGAGGCCGTGCGGTCACTCGTCGACCGGTGGGGCGTGCGTCTGACGCTGGGCTTCCACGGCATCCCGATGGGCGTGCCGCACACCCGCCCGTTGAACGTCATCGGCCACGCCACGCGTCCCGAGCTCGTGTCGGAGTACCAGCCGTTCTTCAACCGCGTGCAGGTGCCGGGCAACGTGTCGGGCCTGCTGGAGTTCCGCCTCGGCCAGGCGGGTCACGACGCGATGGGCTTCGCCGCCCAGGTGCCGCACTACCTCGCGCAGTCGCAGTACCCGACCGCCGCCGTGACGCTGCTGGACGCCGTCGCCCGCGCCACCGGCCTCGCCCTGCCCATCGGCGGCCTGGTCGAGGCGTCGCAGGCCGCCGACGCGGAGATCCACCGCCAGGTCGCGGAGTCGGAGGAGGTGGCCCAGGTCGTGGAAGCGCTCGAGCGGCAGTACGACGCGTTCATCCAGACTGTCGGGACCACCGACATCCCCAGCGCGGACGAACTGGGCGCCGAGTTCGAACGGTTCCTGGCCGAGCAGCAGCGTCCGCCGGACCACCTGTAGGAGCTCCCCGATGGCCACCTGGGACGACGTGCACAGGATCGCCACCTCCATGCCCGACGTCACGGAGCGGGTGCGTGAGGGCGTCGTCGACTGGCGGGTCAAGGAGAAGCTGTTCGTCTGGGAGCGGCCGCTGCGGGGCACCGACCTGGCCGCCCTCGGACCTGCCGCGCCGTCCGGGCCCATCCTGGCGGCGCGGGTGCCGGACCTCGGGGCCAAGGAGGCGTTGCTGGCCGCGGACGGGTCCGTGTACTTCACGACGCCGCACTTCCACGGGTATCCGGCGATCCTCGTGCGGCTGGAGCACATCGAGGTGGGGGAGCTGGAGGAGCTGATCGTGGAGGCCTGGCACGCACGGGCCCGGCGCCGGTAGGGGCCGTGGAGTTCTTCGTCCTGCACCGGGACCGGCCCGGCTCGCTTCCGCTGCGCCGGTGGCGCAACGTGCTCGGGCGCACGATGTGGGACTTCCCCGGCGGACGCGAGGGCGGTGGGCACCTCGTCCTCGGGTTCGGTTCAGGCGAGGCGGTAGACCTCGTGCCGCGGCGCACCGACGAGCTGATCGCGTACGGGCCGTTGCTCTCCGACGACGGCACGGCTTGGCTGGGCACGGCCGCGCTAGTGAGGTCGGACGCTCCCGCGTCAGTGCTGACGCGGGAGAGGTATGACGCGGTCGAGGTCCACGAGTGGGAGTTCGGCGGCCGCCGTTAGAGCTCGCCGACCGTGGTCACCCTGCCGCTCCGCGGGAACAACGTGCCGGTCAGGAACTCGTGCGTCGCCGGGTCCGGGTCGGCGCACGCGTCCGCGAGCACCGTGATCGCGTAGTCGCGGTCCATCGCCTCACGCACGGTGCTCAGCACGACACCGCTCGTGCTGATCCCGGCCAGCACCAACGACGTGACGCCCCGGTTCGTCAGTTGGGCGTCGAGATCGGTGGTGGTGAACGCGCCGACGCGCGTCTTGCGGACGGTGATGTCCTGCGGCTGCGGTTCGAGCTTGGGGTGGATCCGCGTGTACGGCGAGTCGGCGTGCATCGCGGCCTGGCTCTCGGGCGTCACGAGCCGGGCCATCACGCTGGTCGGCGGGATCGCGGCCATGTCGTCGTCGGTGAACGCGACGCGCACCCAGCCGACGTGGCCGCCGCGTTCGCGGAAACCGGTCACCAGGCCCGCCACGTGGTCCAGCAGCGCCTCGGCGCCGGGGATGCGGTCCACGATGCCGACCTGGTAGTCCATCACCAGCAGCGCGGTGTTCTCGAACGTCATGACTTCACACCTTTCAAAGACTTGTCGACCACGTTGATGAGCAGGAACACCACGCTCACGGCGACGAGGAACACCGTGAGCCCGCGCAGTCCGGCGGTGTCCACGGTGTCGCCGAAGACGAGCCCCTGCACGGCACCCGTGACGATCGCGCCGAGGTAGACGAACGTGCGCAGCAGCCCGGCCGAGGCGCCGACCCTGGCGGGATCGGCCTGCCGGTACACGGCGTGCTGCAGCGTGAGGCCGTTGAGGCCCTGGGGAATGCCGCTGACCAGCACGATCACCAGGAGTATCCACAGAGGACTGGACGGGGTGAGCACCAGGATCAGCGCGCACACGACGACCTGCGCGACGGCCGAGACGATCAGCTTGCCGCGCAACGTGTAGCGGCGTCCGGTCAGCGCCGCGACGCCGATCGAGGTGGCGAACAACGGCAACAGCAGGAGGCCCGCCTGGCTCGCGGACAAGCCGCGGCTGGCCTGCAGCCACTGCGTGAACCCGTAGATGAAGCCGTAGGACACGATGTTCGTGAGCAACGCCCGCGCGTAGGTGATCAGCAACGGCGCGTTCAGGCCGCGGAGGTCGAACAACGGCGCGCGCTCCGTGCGCCGCGGCTCGTCGCGCGGGAAGTAGCGCCACCCCAGCGCGAACGCGACCAGTGCCAACGGGACGTTCACGGCGAGAGTGGTGCGCCAGCCGCCGAGGTCGATCAGCAGACCGCCGAGCGGCGGGCCGATCACCGCCACGGTCTGGGTCGCGATCGCGAGGACCGTGAGCACGCCACCGGGGCTGTCCTCACCGGTGCGGTCGGCCTCGTCGCGCAGCAGCCGCATCGCGGCGGGGTAGCCGGCGCACGTGCCCAGTCCGAGCAGCACGCGGGCGACCACGAGCACGGCCAGGTTCGGCGCGAGGGTGCCGAGCACGCCCGCGATCCCGACCAGTGCCGTCGCGGGCAGGAACAGCCGTCGCGGGCCGTAGGTGTCGATCAGGCGACCGGCCACCGGCTGCCCGATCGCGGTGGCGACGTAGAGGGACGTGACCAGCCACGCGATCGCGGACGGCGGCTCACCGAGGGCGAGGCCGATCGGCACCAGCGCGACCGAGAGGATCGTCGAGTTGATCGGGTTGAGGACGGCTCCCGCGACCAGCGGGGTGATCAGGCGGCGGTCGAACCCGCTCATTCGTCCACCACGCGCTCCAGCAGCGCGACGGCCTCGTCGATCACCTGCCGCTCGGCCTCGGTGAACCGCTGGGCGAGCGCCTCGGTGAGCCACTCGATCCGCTGCGCCCGCGCGCCCTGGGCGGCCGCGCGGCCGGCCTCGGTGAGCGAGATCAGCGTGCGCCGCCCGTCGGCGGGGTCGGGCGCGCGCTCGATGAGGCCCTGGTCGTGGAGGGTGACGAGCGTCTTGGCCATCGACTGCGGCTTCACGCGCTCCGCACCGGCCAGCCGGCTGGCGGTCGACGGCTCGTCCAGCAGCAACAGCCGGGCCAGCGCGGACGCCTGGGGTGCGCTCAGGTCGTGCACCGACGACTCGTCCTGCAGCTTGCGCCGGAGTCGTTGCACGAAGACGCGCAGGCGCTGGTTGAGCGCGGCGGGATCGGTCACAATAGACAGTCTAGACTGAACAGTCTGGGCTGTCGATCTCAGTACCGGACGAACCGGTAGTGCAGCCCCGAGCTCGACTCCTGCCACTCGCCGACGTCGACCGGCTCGCGGTCCACCGCGGGCGCGTAGGTATCGCCCTCGAATGCCTCGCGGATCTCCGTCACCTCGACTCGGTCGGCGAACGGCAGCGTCGCCGCGTAGACCGCCGACCCGCCCATCACCCACAGGTCACCGGTGACGTCCGCGAGCGCCTTCTCCAGCGAGCCGAACGTCTCCGCGCCCTCCTGCGGCGTCCGCGAGAGCACCAGGTTGCGCCGGCCGGGCAACGGGCGGAAGCGCGGTGGCAGCGACTCCCACGTGCGGCGGCCCATCAGGACGGCCGAGCCCGCGGTGATCTCCCGGAAGTGCCTCATGTCCTCGGGGACGTGCCACGGGATCGCGTTGTCGCGGCCGATCACCCCGTTCGCCGCCTGGGCCCAGATCAGCCCGATCACACCGCCACCGGCGCCTTGATGCCGGGGTGCGGGTCGTAGCCGACGATCTCGAAGTCCTCGTAGGCGTAGTCGAACAGGCTCGGAACGGCCGCCATCTTCAGCGACGGGAAATCGCGTGCTTCGCGGCTGAGCTGCAGCTCGACCTGCTCGACGTGGTTGTCGTAGACGTGGCAGTCGCCGCCGGTCCAGATGAAGTCGCCCACGCCGAGCCCGGTCTGCGCGGCGATCATGTGCGTGAGCAGGGCGTAGGACGCGATGTTGAACGGCACGCCGAGGAACAGGTCCGCGCTGCGCTGGTAGAGCTGGCACGACAGCTTGCCGTCGGCGACGTAGAACTGGAAGAAGGCGTGGCACGGCGGCAGCGCCATGTTCGCGATCTCGCCGACGTTCCAGGCCGACACGATGATCCGGCGCGAGTCCGGGTTGGTCTTCAAAGTCTTGAGGACCTCGGCGATCTGGTCGACGTGCCCGCCGTCCGGGGTCGGCCACGAGCGCCACTGCACGCCGTAGACCGGGCCGAGCTCACCCTCGGGGGACGCCCACTCGTCCCAGATGGACACCCCGTGGTCCTGCAGCCACTGGACGTTGGAGTCGCCGCGCAGGAACCACAGCAGCTCGTACGCGATCGACTTGAAGTGCACCTTCTTCGTCGTGATCAGCGGGAAGCCCGCGGCGAGCGGGTAGCGCAGCTGGTGGCCGAAGATCGACCGCGTGCCGGTGCCGGTGCGGTCCTCCTTGCGCACGCCCTCCTTCAGGACGTGGCGGAGCAGGTCTTCGTACTGCGTATCGGGCATGGACGCACATTAGCTCCAGCGGTTGAAGGAAGTCAGGTCCGCCACGTCGCGTCGCACGGCCACGGAGAACTTCTCCGCCGGGTGCCCGAGCGGCACCATCGCGGCGATCTCCCACCCGTCCGGCACGCCGAGCAGCTCCAGCGTCTCGGCCTGGTGGATCCGGATCACCGTGGTCAGCGTCGTGCCGAGACCCAACGCGCGCGCCGCGAGGCAGAAGTTCTGCACGGCCGGGTAGACCGACGCGGCGACCGGGCCGATGTCGATGCCCTCCACCAGCGACGGCGTGCGCGGCATGAGGAAGAACACGATCACCGGCACGGACGCCAGCGTGCGGGCGAGGTGCAGCGCCGACCTGCCGGTCCGCCTGCTCACGGCGTCGGTGGGACGTCCGGGCATCGCCGCCGCGTACCGGCCGAACGCGCTGAGGTAGAGCTCGCCCAGCTTCGAGCGGACGTCCTGGTCGGTGACCACGAGGTAGCGGGTCGGCTGGACGTTGCCGCCCGACGGCGCCTGCTGGGCGGCGCGCAGGCACGTCCACAGGTCGTCGTCGGACACGGGCTCGCCGGTGAAGCGGCGGATCGCGCGGGTGGTCATGATCGCTTCGAGTGCGTCCATCAGAACCTCGACATGTCCGGGCAGAGCCCCAGCTTGAGCATCGAGTACGTCTCCAGCAGGCGCCGTGACACCACCGTGTGCTGCGCCGCGACGTGCACGTCCCGCAGGCAGCGCTGCAACGCCGACGACTCGAACACCGAGCTGCCGCCACCCGCCGCGAACGCCTTCTGCACCACGTCGGTGGCCTCGCCGGCCGCGAACGAACAGGCCAGCCGCAGTCGTGCCTTCACGGCGTCCGGTGCCTGCTCGGCGTGGACCGCGTGGTCCCAGGCCGTGCTCAACGCCTCGTGCAGGAACGCCGTCGCCGCCGACAGCCGCGCCTCCATCGTCGCGATCTCGATCTGCGCGCCGGTCTGCTCGGCGAGGCGGGTGGTCGCGTACTGCGGGGTCTTCTCGACGGCCAGCGCCTCGATCTCGTCGATCGCGCGGCGGGCCACACCGAGGCACACGGACGCGACGCCGACGGCCAGGAAGCTGAAGTACGGGAAGACCGTGATCGGGCCCTCGATGCCGGGCGTGATGCCGATGGGCCAGATAGCCCGCCTGAACGGCAGGAAGGCGTCCGCGAGAGAGAACTCGTGCGAACTGGTGGCACGCAGGCCGGCGGCGTGCCAGGTGTCGTGGATCGTCACGTCCTCACGCGGGTACACGGCCAGACGCGGCCCCTCGGGCGTGATGGTGCCGCCGATGATCCACGAGGAGTACGCCACGGCGCTGCCCCAGCCCCAACGGCCGGTCACGCGATAGCCGCCGTCGGTCGCCACGGCCTTGCCCAACGGCGCCGCGGTGCCGGCGATCAACGCGCGCCGGTCGCCGAACACCTCGTCGGCCGCGTCCGTCGGCAGGTACCAGGCCAGCGACGAGCAGCTGGTGGTCGTCATCGCGGTCCAGCCGGTGGAAGCGTCGGACCGCGAGAGCTCCTGGACCTCACGGCTCCACTCGGGCAGGCCCACCTCGGCGCCGCCGTAGCGCTTCGGGGCGATCATGCGGTGCACACCGGTGTCGACCAGCGCCGTCAGCACCGGTTCGGTGAGGGCGCGGTGCTGCTCGGCCAGCGGCGCCTCGGCGCGGATCAGGGCGTGGAGATCCATGCGCGCGATCATTCTTCACCGGCTAGAGCTTGGCGAGCGCCTCAACGAGTGGCTTGAGCTCGGGGACGTCCCCGGCTTCGGAGAGCGACGCGGACAGCACCTCGTCGTGGGTCGGACGGGCGTCGGCGAGCAGCGCGTGCCCCTTCTCGGTGACCTCGGTGTAGATGCCGCGCCTGTCCGTGGGGCAGAGGTAGCGCGAGAGCAGGCCGCGGTCCTCCAGCCGGGTGACCAGGCGCGTGGTGGCGGACTGGCTGAGCACCACGGCGTTGGAGAGCTGGTTCATCCGAAGGTGGAACCCGTCCTGGCGGTTGAGCACGTCCAGAACGGTGTACTCGCTGACCGACAGCTCGTGGGCCTTCTGCAGCGCGCGCTCCAGCCGGTCCTCGATGCGCGCGTGCAACGCCGCGAGCGTGCGCCAGCCCTGCGCGCGCGCCTGGACGGCGTCGTCGTCCAGTGACATAGGTCAACCCTTCTCGAATAGACAGCGTCTGCAACTATTGCGTACGCTTGTAATCGTCTTCAACAAGTCTACCGGGGAGAGACATGGATCTGTCGGGACGCACGGCCCTCGTGACGGGCTCCACCGCCGGCATCGGCTTCGCCACCGCGGAAGGCCTGCTCAAGGCGGGTGCCGCCGTGGTCGTCACCGGCCGCGCCGAGGAGCGCGTGGCCGAGGCGGTCGGCAAGCTCAGCGCCCACGGCGACGTGCGCGGTGTCGCGACCGACCTCGCGACCGCCGAGGGCGCGGCCGACCTGGTCGCGCAGGTGCCCGACGTGGACGTGCTGGTCAACAACCTCGGCATCTACGGCGCGAAGCCGGTGTTCGAGATCGACGACGCCGAGTGGCAGCGGTTCTTCGACACCAACGTCATGTCCGGCGTCCGCCTGGCCCGCCACTACACGCCCCGCATGGTCGAGCGCGGCTGGGGCCGGGTGATCTTCGTGAGCAGCGAGTCGTCCGTCTTCACGCCGACCGAGATGGTCCATTACGGCATGACGAAGACCGCGCAGCTCGCGATCTCCCGCGGCATGGCCCAGGAGGTCAAGGGCACCGGCGTCACGGTGAACTCGGTGCTGCCCGGCCCGACCCTCACGCCGGGCGTCGAGGAGTTCATCCGCGACCGCGTGGGCGAGGGCGGCGAGGCCGAGTTCGTCCGCACCGAACGCCCGACCCTGCTGCTCGGCCGCCTGATCCGCCCCCACGAGGTCGCGAACCTCATCACCTACGTCGCGTCGGACCTGTCGTCCGCGACGACCGGAGCCGCGTTGCGCGTCGACGGCGGCACCGCTCCGACGCTGATCCCCTGATCTGACAAGGATTCTCGCTGTGAACAACGTGAAGCTCAGCACCGGCGCCACCATGCCCCAGCTCGGTTTCGGCGTCTGGCAGGTGCCCGACGCGGAGGCCACCCCCGCCGTCGCGGAGGCGCTGAAGGCCGGCTACCGCAGCATCGACACCGCCGCCGCGTACGGCAACGAGAGCGGTGTCGGCCAGGCGATCGCGCAGTCCGATGTGGACCGCGACGACGTCTTCGTCACCACGAAGCTCTGGAACGCCGACCACGGCCACGACAAGACGCTGCGCGCGTTCGACTCGTCGCTGCGCAAGCTCGGGCTCGACGTGCTCGACCTGTACCTGATCCACTGGCCGACCCCGGCCCGCGACCTCTACGTCGACACCTGGAAGGCGTTCGTGGAGCTGCAGAAGGAGGGCCGCGTCCGCGCGATCGGCGTCTCCAACTTCCAGCCCGCGCACCTGAGCCGGCTGATCGACGAGACCGGCGTCGCCCCCGCCGTCAACCAGATCGAGCTGCACCCGTACCTCCAGCAGACCGAGCTGCGCGCGTTCCACGCCGAGCACGGCATCCAGACCGAGGCGTGGTCGCCGCTGGGCCAGGGCGGCGAGCTGCTGTCCGACCCGGTGGTGGCGGAGATCGCCGCGCGGCACGGCCGGTCCGCCGCCCAGGTGGTACTGCGCTGGCACCTGCAGATCGGCAACGTGGTGATCCCGAAGTCCGTGACGCCGTCGCGCATCCGGGAGAACATCGCGGTGTTCGACTTCGAGCTGTCGGACGAGGAGGTCGCCGCTCTGTCCACTCTGGACCGGGGTGGCCGCATCGGGCCGAACCCGGACCAGCTCAACTAGTTCCACGAACGCACGAAGCCCCGGTCCGCCTCTCCCGCGGCCCGGGGCTTCGCCGGCGACGAACCCGAAGGACTCAGGTTCGCATGTCTGTCACGCCCGCATCACCGTGGCGATCGGGATCTTCGCCGCCCGCACGGCCGGGATGAGGCCACCCAGCACGCCCGCGAGCAGGCCCGCGATCACCCCGGCGACGCCCGCCTCCCACGGGAAGGCGGTGCCCTGCAACGACGGGAAGCGGTTGCCGAACAGCATCAGGGCCACGTGCAGGCCCGCCGCGCCCGCGCCGATCGCCAGTGCGGCGGTGAGCAGGCCCGTCAGCAACGTCTCGGCCAGCACGATGCCCGCGAGCAGCATGCGGGACATGCCGACGGCCCGGCGGAGCGCGAACTCCTCGACCCGTTCGCCGACGGTGGCGAGGCCGACGTTCAGGATGCCCGCGACGCCGATCAGCAGCACCAGGAACGCCATGCCGAGGAAGATCAGGCGCATGATCCTCAGCTCGGACTCCATGCGCTCCTTGGAGTTCACCGTGTTGAAGTGCACCTGGTCCTGCGTCAGGCCGACGCCCATCAGCTTGGCCTGCAACAGCCGCTGCAGGTCCTGCGAGCCGGGCTGCAGGTAGACCTCGAGGCTGGTGGGGCCACCGCGGAACCGGCTCATCACGTCGGACGAGGACTCGGTGGCCGCCGGCATCCACGTGCGCAGCTCGTCGAGGCGCAGGTAGACCCTGGGCTGGGACGAGCCGTCGTCCACCACGCCGATGATCTGCGGCGACACGTGGTGCGTCGCGCCCTCGATCATCATCTCGCCGGGGATCTGGTACTGGGTGAGGCCCGTGGCGGCTTCCTGGTTCAGCACGATCCGCGGGGCGAGCGACGGGGCGGTCGTGAAGTCGAGCCAGCTGCCGGAGACCGGGCGGTAGGGCTTGAACGGCCGGATGTCGCCGGTCAGGGCGACCATGCCGACCTCGATGGCCTGGCCGTCGGGCTTCTTCTCCTGCGGCTTCTGCTCCTGGCACCGGCCGCTGGCGTCGCAGTACACCGTCGGGCCGCCGCCGTAGTAGTCGCTGCCGCGGTTCGCGTACTTGAAGGGCATGCCGCCCTCGTTGATCGGCCGCACGCCCGGTTCGCCGATGATCGCCTGCGAGCTCACCGCGGCGACCGCGTCGGAACGGCCCTTCAGCGTGCTCTCGACGATGCCCGACGCGCCCTTCTCGCCGGAGATGTAGCCCATCAGCGTGCCGTCCTTGCCGGACTGCAGCTCGACGTCGGTGAGCATCGCGCGTTCGGCGATCTCGGAGCCCGCCTGCACGGTCACGATCGCGAGCACGCCGAGGAACAGCGACACCATCGACAGGAACGTGCGCAGCTTTCGGGCGCGGATGCCCTGTCCGCCGATGACCAGGGCGGACCGCAGCTTGCCGGAGAACATCAGTTGAACCGCCCGTCGCGCAGCTCCAGCACGCGGCCCATCTTGCGCGCGTGGTCGTGGTCGTGCGTGACCAGCACGAGGCCGCAGCCCTGCCTGGTCGTGTTGAGCAGCACCTCGACGACGAGGTTGCCCGTCTCGGTGTCGAGCGCGCCGGTCGGCTCGTCGGCGAGGATCACGCGCGGCTGGCGGACCAGGGCGCGGGCGATCGCGACGCGCTGCTGCTCACCGCCGGAGAGCCGGGAGGGCTTGGACTTCGCGAGGTGCGCGATGCCGACCTGTTCCAGCGCGTCCATCACCTGCTGCCTGCGCTTGCGGCGCGCGGACCAGCCCTGGCCGTTGACCAGGGCCATCGCCACGTTCTGCGCCGCGGTCAGGTGCTTGAGCAGGAAGAAGCGCTGGAACACGAACCCGAACTCGGCGCTGCGCAACGCGGCCGCCTTGCGTTCGGGGAGCTTCGTGATGTCGTTGCCGTGCAGGAAGTACTGGCCCTCGTCCGCGCGGTCGAAGAGCCCGATCAGCGACAGCAGCGTCGACTTGCCGGAGCCGGACCGGCCGAGGATCGCCACGCTCTGTCCCGAGTGGACGGTGAGGTCCACGCCGGACAGGATGGTGCGGGGTTCCTCCTGTCCCTTCAGCACTTTCGTGATGCCGTTGAGCTGCAGCAGCGGTGTCGCCACGGTGACCTCGGGGTGCGTCATCACGACCCTGCCGGCTTCGGCTGGTCGCCGCCGCCCTGCTGCGGTTCCGGCAGGTTCGGGCCGGGGACCGCGAGCTCCTCGTCACCGGTGAGACCGGACTTGACCTCGACGACCTTGCCGTCGGTGAGGCCCAGCACCACGTCGACCGTGCGCCGGGACCCGTCGGGCTGCATGACGTCGACCTTGCCCTTGCCCTGCTGACCGGCGACGGCCTCCACCGGCACCACCAGCGCCTGCGCCGACTTGCCCGTCGTGACCTCGATCGACGCCGTGGCGCCGTTGATCATCTGCACGTCACCGGGCGCGGTGCAGACGATGCGCAGCCCCGTGGACGCACTGGGCGTCTGCTGTTGCTGCTGCTCGTCGTTCTTCGGCGGCTGCGGGGCGCCGGTACCGGGGCTCTTGGTGTCCTGCGTGACCGGCGGCTTCTCCGGGACGGTGCCCTGCGGCAGCGCGGCGATCGTGCCGAGCACGGTGCACGGGAACGGCCCCGGCCCGTTCTTGATCTGCGCCGTCACGTCGGTGAGCGCGCCACTGATCTTGTACGCCTGCGTGCCGTCGATGTCGCCGACCAGCGCATATCCCACGTGCTTGGCCGACGCGATCGGCATCCCGGCCGTCACGGTCGCCTTGTCGTCGACCAGCCGTCCGCCGAACGTCGAACCGGCGGGCGCCTCCACGTAGTTGGGAGCGCCGTCCTTCCAGACCGTCGCGACCCTGATGGGCTTGGTGGGCGTGCCGTTCGGCGTCGGCACGTCGAAGTACCGCACCTGCCCCGCGACCGGCGCGACGAGCCCGAACGTCGGGTTCATCTCGACCTTGCCGGCGATGCTGAGCTTGGTCGTCAGGTCCTGCTTGGTGGGCTTGACCTTGGTCATCGTCGTACCGCGCGGCGCCAGCTCCGGATTGGTCTGGTCCGGACCTGACGGACTGCACGCAGCCACGCCCACCGTGACCAGCGCACACAGCGGCGCGAGAAGAATTTTGCGCACGAAATGTCCCCCATGTCGTTTCGACCAACCTACCGATAAGGACACCTGATCGACCGCCGAGGTTGCATCGGACTTTCGGCCGATGTCGCATCGACCGCGTGGCCACGGGTATCCGGTCGCCGACCGGAAGGAGAACACCTGTGAATGCGCTTGCCGTCGTAACCGGCGCGTCCAGCGGAATAGGTTGCGAACTCGCGAAAGTGCTCGGCGACAACGGCTTCGACCTGGTGGTGGTGGCGGAGGACGAGCGGATCGAGGACACCGCCGCCCAGATCGCCTTGCGCTGCGGGGGAGTGCGGGTCGAACCGCTGCGCGCCGACCTGACCACCTACGAGGGCGTGGAGTCCGTGGTCAGGGGCCTGCGCGCCCAGGGCCGGCCGGTCGACGTCCTGGCGGTGAACGCGGGCGTGGGCGTGGGCGGCGACTTCGTCCGGGACACCTCCCTGGACGACAACCTGGAAATCGTGGACCTGAACGTCCGCTCCTCGGTGCACCTGACCCACCGCCTGCTGGGCGACATGGTCGACCGCAAGCAGGGCAGGGTCCTCTTCACCTCCTCGATCGCCGCCACCGCACCGGGCCCGTTCCACTCGGTCTACGCGGCCTCCAAGGCCTTCCTCGCGTCGTTCGCCCAGGGCCTGCGCGAGGAACTGCGCGACACAGGCGTCTCCGTCACCACCTTGATGCCGGGCCCGACCGACACGGAGTTCTTCGACCGAGCGGGCATGCAGGACACCAAGGTCGCCACCGGCGACAAGGACGACCCGGCCGAAGTCGCCCAACAGGGCTTCGAAGCACTGATGAAGGGCGACGACCACGTCGTGGCGGGCTCCCTGAAGAACAAGGTCCAGGCGATAGCGGGCAAGGTAGCCCCCGACCCCGTCAAGGCGAAACTCATGCGCTCGATGACAGAACCAGGCTCAGCAGAGCGCTGACGCCCACTGCCAACGGCGAAGCCGAGGCCCCAAGCGATGCCGAAGGCGAGCAGGAACAACCCCCGCACGGCCAACGGCGAAGCCGAGGCGCCCAAGCGATGCCGAAGGCGAGCAGTCAGACCTTGCGCCGATGGGTAGCGGTGCACCCACTCGTGGTTTGGCGATTGGGGCTTGACTTTGGGTGCGAGGTGCTACCCCTTGTGGATCGGCCGGTTGCGAAGCATCCGGCCTTTTCCGGCCGACCAAGCGCCTCGCAAGGGCCCCGAAGTCAAGCCCCAATCGCGGATCGTCGCGGAGCGGCGATGTACCCAGTCTTTCGTCCGAGGTGCACGACCACGCTGGAACAGGCACCCGACCGCAACGGCGACCGCGCTGGAACTCGCACGGTCCCAAGGCGACCACGCTGGAACTCGCTCAACTGGACCACGCCGGAACAGCACCAACCCAACCCGCCAAAGTGGAACCCCGCAGTTTCAAGCCAAAAAACCGGGGGACTCCACCGAGGTGAGGCTGCTCAGAGCACCAGGCGTGTACACGCCACAAGAAGACACAGCTCTCCTGGTGGAGGCGATGCACGCTGCCGCAATCCCCAAGAACGCCAACGTCCTGGACATAGGCACGGGAACCGGCGCACTGGCCCTGGCCGCCATCGACCAAGGCGCGGCAAAGGTGACCGGCGTGGACGTCTCAAGACGAGCAGTCTGGACAGCGAGGATCAACGCCGCCATCCACCGAATGCCCCTCAAGGTGAAGCTGGGCAACGCCCTGAACGTGATCGCCGACGAACACTTCGACCTGGTCCTCGCCAATCCACCCTACGTCCCGGCCGCAAGCGCTTGCGCCGCAACAGGCCCAGCGAGAGCGTGGGACGCAGGACGAAACGGCCGCCAACTGCTCGACCCCCTGTGCGCCAGGATGAAAGACCTCCTGACCCCGGGAGGAGTCCTGCTGATGGTCCATTCGGCACTGTGCGGAGTGGACACCACCCTGGAACAGCTGAGGGACAGCGGCCTCAAAGCATCGGTGGTGCAACGCCGATGGATCCCCTTCGGCCCGGTGATGCGCGGCAGGATCGACTACCTGGAGCGGAACGGCCTGATCAGCCAGGGCCAGCGACACGAGGAACTGGTGGTGATCCGAGGTGACCGGCCAGAACGCCCGCAAGGTGACGGTGGTGCCTAACGGGCCGGTGCTCGTCGAGGGGCCGGTCGAACTGGTCACCGAGGACGGCCAGACGCACACCAGCGACCGGTTCGTGGTCGCGGTGTGCGCCTGCCGCAAGAGCAAGCGCTACCCGTTCTGCGACACCAGCCACCGCAAACGCGTCCGCAAGGACGATGAACCGGACCGCCACGACGACAGCAGGTGATCCGCCAGCCGGTCCTCCAGCAACCCGGTGGCCTGGATGCCGAACACCACGTCCGGCCGCAGTGCGGGTTCCTGGTCCAGCAACGACCCGATGACGTCCCGCCGCATGATCTGCTCGTGCACCGCATCGGCCTCGATGTGCTCGGTGAAGAACTCGGCGCAGCGCGGGTCGGCCTCCAGCCGGCCCAGCGCCTGCGCCATGCGGTGCGCGCTGGGGGCCGTGGTGATCTCGGCGGCGGCGAAGTGCCCGACCAGCGCGCCGCGCAACGACCGGTGCAGGCCGAACATCGACATCATGTTCACCAGCGCGATGGCCGGCGCGGGCACGTCGTCCAGGTACGCCAGGTAGTCCGACGACATCCCGGCGCCGTCGAGCAGGTCCGCGAACAGGCGCGAGTGCATCCGGTCGGCCTTGCCGCCGCCGTACTCGTCGAACTCCACCGCGACCAGCGACGCCTTCGCCGTGCCGCGCAGCCGCGGGATCACCCACGCGTGCGGGTCGGCTTCCTTGTGGTGGTACACCGAGCGGTGCGCGAAGTACTCGCGCATCTCGTCCCACGTCCCGTTCTCGCGCAGGTGGTGCGAGACGCCGGAGCCGGGCACGTGCTCGACCAGCAACGCGTCCAGCTCGGACTCCAGGTCGTCGCCACCGTCCACGTGGGACCGCAGCGCGCCCAGGAACGCCTGCTCGGCCTGGCCGCGCAGGCGCAGCAGCTCCGGGTCCCACTCCCACGCCGGGTCGACGTCGTCGAACCCGCCGTAGTGCAGCTCGTACATCGTGTGCAGCGCGATCGTCAGGTCCTCGCCGAACGGGTCGGCGGTGGCGAACGGGATCGTGCGGCCGGTGCGGTCCCGGCCCAGCGCGTCGACGACGGCCTCGGACAACGGACCGCGGGGCGTGGGAAGCTTCACCACGGGGTCATACCCGCCGTTCGACGAGGTCATGCACCAGCGCGAGCTCGCCGCGTTCCGCCAGTGCCGGCGCCACGTGCTCCAGCAGGCGGTCGAGCAGAGCCGTCGCGGGCACCCGGCACTCCCGCCACGGGTCGACACCGGCGCCGTCCAGGCCGTACCGGGAGGCCGCCCAGACGGCCGCTGCGCACACGTCGTCCCGCACCGGCGGCAACCCGTCGCCCCGGCACGCCACGTGCACCAGCGCGCGGCTCAGGGCGGCCTGCAGCACCGCGTCCTCGACGGTGGGGACGGCGTCGGCGCAGCGGAACTCGACCGTCGGCCACTTCGACGACAGCCGCGCCAGCCAGAACGACTGGGCGGCGTCCACGAGCGTCCCGCACGCGACCATCCTGGCTACGCGCGCGTCGTAGTCGGCCGCACCGGAGAACTCCGGTGGCACACCGGATCCGGGGAAGCGCGACTGCTCGACCATCCGCCAGCTCGCGTAGCCGTTGTCCGGTGAGTTCGCGGACAGCGCGAGCAGCGTGGGCAGCCACGGCCGCAACTGGTTCAGAACGCGGACACCGGTCTCGCGGTCCGGCACCCCGACGTGCACGTGGCACCCGCTGGCCTCGTAGTGCTCGACCACACCGGCGTAGGTGTCGAGGACCCGCCGGAACCGCGGGTTCGAGCGGCTCACGATCGGCTGCTTCGCGGGCTTCGGCGCCGTGCCGCGCGAGATCATCCCGACCCCGACCTCCGCGGCCGCCGCGGCGAGCACCGCCCGCGCCTCCCGCAGCGCCTCGCCGAGCTCGACGACGGACGTGCACGGACCGGTCGCCGCCTCCACCTGGGTACCGGCGAGCTCCGCGTGGAACTTGGTCAGCTCCGTGTCCTGCACGCGCGCCAGCACGGCGTCGGCCCGCACCGCGGTGCGTCCGGACGCCGTGTCGACGAGCAGGAACTCTTCCTCCACGCCAATGGTGTCAGCGCACTGCGGCACGCCTGCCAAGCGCGACTCCCAATCCCGATCATGCCGAGCACAGGTGAACGTCGAACTGCGGCTACCCGGCGGAGGTAGGGACAAACGCCCCGTGGGTATTCGGCACGGCATGGACGACAAGACGATCGAGGCGCTCGGCAAGCTCGGCAAGGCGCTGGAGACCGTGGAGCAGGCGCGCGGTCACCTCTACACCTTCCACCAGCTCACCGGGACCGCCGACTTCCTGCTGGACGACGCGATCTCGGCACTGCGCGAGGCCGGCCACCACGAGCACGCCGACCGCGTGCAACGGGAGCTGCTGGGCCGCAACGTGCTGCCGGGCAGGTGGACGTTCGAGGTCGTGGAGCAGTACGACGACACGTACTACGACGTGTTCCGCGAGGTGACGCGCGACGCCCGCGCCAAGCTGGGCAACGGCAAGCGCCACGAGCACGAGGCGCGGCTCAAGCGCGAACGTCAGCGGCTCAGCGCGGCGGCGTACGCGGACAGGGACTCGCGGTCCGGCTGACCCGTCTTGGCGATCAGCGAGGCGACGTGCTTCTCCACCGTGCGCGGGGAGATGTGCAGCCGCGTCCCGATGGCCTTGTTGCCCATCCGGTCGGCCAGCAGCACGAACACCTCGAACTCGCGGACCGTGACGCCGTGTCCGCGCAACTGGCGCGGCACCTGGTCCGTGCCCGTGCGGCGTTGCTGCACCGGCACCCCGGCCTGCCGCAGCAGCCCCCGGCACGCCGACGCCACCGCGGGAACGCCCGCTTGGTGGAAGTACTCCTCTGCCGTGCGCAGCCACCCCACCTGGTCGCCCCACCCGGCCGCCTCCGGCGCGACGAGCCGCAGCCCGAGGTGCCGCGCCATCGGGTACGGCTCCGCGGCCTCCTGAGCGCGCCGGAACGCCTCGGCCGCCTCGGCGCACCGGCCGTCCCTGCCGAGCAGGACGGCGTGCGCGAGCTCGATGAACTGCCTGTTCCACCGCATGCGCGCGGGGGAGGTGGCGATCAGCGCGCGGTGGTCGGCCCAGCCGAAGCGGCCGTCCAGCACACCGAGCAGCAGGCGCGTGCCGTGCGTGCCGGACAGGTGGAACGTGGTCGGGTTCTGCGACTCCAGCGCCAGGGCGTGGTCGATCTCCCGCACGGCCTGGTCGTGGTTCTCCTCCAGCAGCGCGCAGAACGCCAGCGCGAGGCCGAAGCAGAGCGGGTGCTCCTGCGCGCCGCTCTTCGCCACCGCCTCGAACCGCGCGACGGCGTCCTCGGTTCCCGCCCGGTCGCCGCGGTGCGCGGCCAGGGTCGCCCGCACCATCAGCAGGTACCGGGTCAGCGCGTGGAACCGCAGCCGCCCGGTCGCCTCCAGGCACCGCTCGACCTG
Organism: Lentzea sp. NPDC059081; assembly: GCF_042738015.1. NCBI lineage: Bacteria > Bacillati > Actinomycetota > Actinomycetes > Pseudonocardiales > Pseudonocardiaceae > Lentzea > Lentzea sp. NPDC059081. Next base: position 203,194 of record NZ_JBHYGW010000006.1, on the reverse strand, counting down.
CTCCGCCGCCTGCGTGTACCGGCCGGTGAGCACCGACTGCAGCGAGAGGATGGCGTCCACGTTGTACGCCACCGTGATCGCGCCCGCCCGGCACGCCTCGGCGTGGGAGCGGTCCAGCGCGGCGGTCGTCCCGTCGGCCAGCCACACGTTGCCCGCCAGCCGGACCAGGGCGTACACGTGCTGGATCGGCATGTGGTGGGTGTCCGCGAGCGCGAGCGCCTTGCCGAAGCACGAGCTGGCCTCGTCGAGGTCCCGCTCGCGCGCGATGATCCCGAGCAGCTGCCACGCCTCGCACGCCACCGCCGGCAGCCCGGCCCTGTCCGCGGCCAGCGCGGCCTGCCGGGCGAGCCCCGCCGCCGAGTCGATCCGGTTCGCGCTCGGGATGTTCAGCGCCAGGTAGGCCGAGTTCACGTCCAGCTGCGCGGCCAGCTCGTCCGGCGCGTCCGCGCCGAGCAGCGAACGGGCGAGGCGGACCTGCTCGACACCCTCGGTGAACCTGCCCGCGATGTGGGCCACTCGCGACAGTCGCGTGTGGAGCCTCGCGCGCCGGGAGTTGTCCAGGCCGTGCAGCTCCGTGAGGTCGAAGGTGAAGGCGCGTTCGAAGTCACCCGTCTCGGCCAGCGCGGGCAGCAACGTGTCCAGCACGTCGGCGCGTTCGACGACCTCGTCCGCCAGCAGGCCCTGCGCGCGGTCGAGCAACGTGACGGCCGAACCAGCCGCACCGCTGGCGAGCGCCCGCCGGCCCGCCTCCGCGAACAACCGGCCCGCCAGCGCCGGTGCCCCGCCGTCGAACCTCAGCTTCGCCACGAGCGGGCACCAGTCGCCCGGCAGGCCGGGGTGCAGGTCCTCGATCGCGTCGGCCGTGCGCGACGACAGGTCCGCACGTTCGGCGGGGGTGAGCTGGGCCAGCAACGCGTCCGCGGTCAGCGGGTGCCGGAACGCGTACCAGTCGGGAGCGGGCTCGTCCGGCGTCACGAGCTGCGCGGCGACCCCGGCGTGCAGGTGGCTGAGCAACCCGCGGTCGTCCGTGCCGGTCACCCGCTGCACCACCGAGAGCGGGAACCGGTGCCCCAGCACCGCCGCGATGGACAGCACCTCGCGGCCCTGCGGCCCCAGCCGGTCCGTGCGGTGCGCGACGCTGCGCACGAACGCCGCCGGCACCGGGAGCTTGAGCTCGCCGAGCACCTGCCAGCCGTGCGTCCCGGACACGAGCAGGCCGCCGCTCACCATGCCGTGCAGCAGTTCCTCGACGACGAACGGGTTTCCGGCGCTGTCCGTCCACAGCCGATCGGAGAGCTCCGCGGGCACCTCGTCGCTCTCCAGGCACGCGGCCGTCATCCGCACGACCTCGTCGCGCGACAGCCGGTGCAGCTCCAGCAGGCCGCCGGAACCCCGCTGCACCATCCGGTGGACGAGCTCCAGCGCGTGCCCCGGTTCGGTGCGGATCGTGGCGAGCAGCAGGACCGGCTGGTCCTCCAGGTTGTCCGCCAGGTACTCGATGACGGCCAACGTCTCCGCGTCCGCGTCGTGCAGGTCCTCCAGGACCAGCAGCACCGGCGTCTTGCGCGCGACGGACGCGAGGAGCCGCAGCACCGCCTCCGCGAGCACCACGACGGACTCCGTCGTGGACCGGTGGTCGTGCCAGTCGGGGATCAGCGTGCCCAGCACGGGTTTGTAGGGCCCGAGGGCGGAGTCGTCGGGAGGGTCGCCGCGGAACAGTCCCAGGAGGGCCTCCGCGAGCGGGCGGAACGGCACCATCGGGCCGATGGTCGTGCCGCGGCCCTTGAGCACCCGCATGCCCTCGTCGTAGGCGCGGCCGGCCGCGTACCGCGCCAGCCGGGACTTGCCGATCCCCGCCTCACCGGTCAGGAAGACGGCTCCACCACGGCATTCGCGGGTCCGTTCGAGTGCCCCCGTGATGGCCGCGACCTCTCGATCGCGGCCGACCACGTGAGGCGCTCGGGTCTGCATGTCTGGACCCTAACGGTCCTCGTCGGGTGTCCGTGTCGGCTGCACAGACGTATTCGATGCGAAAGTTACTACTTGTCGCTGACGGTCGTGTCCGACAGCGCCGGTGTGATCGACGCGAACGCGGTCGCCGCCAGGGTCAGGCCCAGCAACGCGCGCGCCCTCGCTCCCGCGAAGACCGTCGGGGCGAGCTCCATCTCCCCGATCACGTGCTCGTCCGGCTCCGGCTGGGCGTCCGAGCGGCGCAGGGACTCGTTCATCTGGTGCACTCCTAGTGTTGGTGTGATGGTTCGAGCAGCAGGACGGACGGCACCGCGAACCCCTGTCGCAGGAGACCGAGGCCGATGCCGGACAACCCGGTGAGCAGACCGGGTGACGCGACGCCGCCCGGTGTCGCGCACCGCGCGCCGTGCTCGTCCAGCGCCCCCAGCACCCCCGCCGTGCGACGGGCGGCGGCGCCGGGGTGGTGAGCGGACAGCGCCTCGACGACGCCCAGCTCACCGTGGCAGAGGCTCATGTCCCGCAACGGTTCCCGGGACGCGAGCAGGCCGGTCAGCCGTTCGTCGTCGCGCGCCGCGGCGGCACCGGCCAGTCCGGTGCACCACCCGATGTCCGTCGGGTCGATCGCGTCGCTCTCGAGGAAGGCCGTCGCCGCCACATCTGATAACTCGTCGCGAACCGTTGCCGCGTAACGCCGCAGGGCCCATCCGATTCCGGCGTGTCCCCGCGCGAACCCGTTCGCCGAGGTGACCGCGCCCCGCAGAACGGACGCGTAGTGGGCGGCCAGCGCGAGCGACTCGGGCGTGCCGACGGACAGCATCGCGGCCAGCGACCCGGCCACCCCGTCCACGACGCCCATCGCCGTGTCCTCGCGCGGCATGGCCGAGACGGCCGTCGCGAGCAGGGACGGGTCGAGGTCCAGCAACGTGGTGAGCCGCGCCAGCCCGTGGCAGATCCCGCCCAGCCCGTGCAGGCCGCCGCCCGCCACCGCCGCCAGTCCCGGCTCGGCCGCGAACGCCTCCAGCAGCGCGGGCAGCGGCCGCAGCGCGTCGCGGGCGAAGTCGTCGTACCGCGCGGCACCGGTCAGCGCCCCCAGCTCGGCCAGGAACAGCGCCACCCCCGTGTAGCCGTTGGACAGCCCGGCGCCGAGCGGCTGCACCGTCCAGTGCCGGTCGTCGACGAGCTCCAGCCCGATCCAGTTCACCCGGTCGCGGCCCGTGACGGCGTGGGCGAGGACCTGGTCGGCGATCCCGCACGCGGCGACCAGCAACCGGGCGGGATCGGGGTCGACCGCGGCGACGTGCCCCGGCAGCGACGCGCCGGAGCGGTGCGAGACGGGCCGCGGCCGCGAGGCCAGCAGCGCCGCGATCACCCACTGCTGGTCGTGCCGGTCGACCTCGTCCATCGCCGCGATCTTGCGTTCGACGGCGTGCAGTCCGGGCTCCGGCAGCATCCCCGGCAGCCGGAGCCCGGACGCGGTCCACAGGTCGGCCGACCCCGGCCGGCAGGTGAACAGCGGCACGTCCCCGTGCCACAGGTCGGACACCTCGAACGGCACCAGCCGGTCGAGCAGCGGGTCGTCCACCACGAGCACGCCGAACGCCAGGTCGCGGTCCAGCGCGTCGACCAGGACGGACGGGTGCGTCGACTCGTCGAGCAGCCGCGCGTACTGCCGGGTCGAGCGCGGGATGAACCGCACCTCGTCGCCGGCGGCCGCGCGGACGAGCCGCAGCAGCTCGTCCCGGTGCGCCACGATCGCGTCGTACCCGGCGCGGAACCCCGTGAGCAGCGAGTCCTGGTAGTCGGCGGGCTCGGCCGGCCGCCCGCCTAGCACCGGCCGGTTCTGCGCGCCCTGCGCCTCCTTGGGACGCCTGACCAGACGCATCCGGTCCGTTCCCGCGTCGGCCCAGTCGACGACGTCCAGCGGGGACGGCACGCCGTGGTCGCCACCGACACCGGACACGTCCGCGACCCCGTTGTCGCCCACCAGCACGTGGGGGAGCAGGGCCGTCCGGTGCACCGACCTGACCAGCGCGAGGACCGCGGGATCGGAGTCCTGCGTGAGCGTCGGGTGGAACAGCGTCTCGACGTCCACGAGCACCGGCTGGTCGCCGCACGCGATCAGGTTCTCGTAGTGCATGTCCGTGCCGTCGAGCGCGTAGAGCAGGGCGAGCAGCGCGCCCAGCCGCCGGTAGAACTCGGCGACCCCGGCCACGTCCGCGCACGGCTCGTGCCCGACGTGCTCCAGCCAGCCGTACCCGTCGCGGGCGAGCAGGCGCGGCATCCGGAAGTCGATTCCAGATCGGGTGGAAAACCAGTCCAGCTGGGCCGTGAACCGCGCGTGCAGCTCGACCGGTCGCGGCCGGTAGACCAGCTCGGCACCCGAGTCGAAGGCGAGGACGGCGACGGTCCGCCCCTGGTGGTGCGGGTCGCCCAGGCCGGTCCTGATCGACTGGAGATCGCCGGGGTCCCGTCCCTCGAACACGGTCGCCACGATCTCGTCCCGGTCCCGGCCGAACCGGTCCGTCAGCTCGCGGTGGGTGGACACGGCCTGGTCGCAGGCCTGCGCGAGCAGCCGGGCGAGCACCGGGTAGCGGCGGAACACCTCGGACAGGTCGACGGTGCGGGTGAACTCGACGAACCGCTCGGCGCTCGTGGGGCTCACCAGCGTCCGGCGCGCCCGGTGCAGCTCCAGCACCAGGGTCCGCGCCGCGATGGCCACCAGCCGCCGCCCGAGCTGCTCGGCGAACGCCGCGTCGAACGGCGGCGCGATCTCCGTGCGCGCGGCGTCGACGAGCGGCCGCAACGCGTGTGCGAAGGCCGCTCGCCAGCTCTCGCCGGTGCTGGTGTCGGCCGCTGAGGTCACGCCGGAGAACCTGGCACGCGCCCGCGCACCCGCGCATGGGGACCTGCCCCCCAGATTTGCGCCTGGAGGTGAATATGGGGGACCGCCACCCATGTTTCGACACCGGTTCGCCCTGAGACTCAGACCCGAGGAGGGGACGGGCATGAGGGAGTTCGGCGAACTACTGCGCACGCACCGCATCCACGCGGGTCTCACCCAGCAACAGCTGGCCGACTTCGCGATGGTGAGCGTGCGGGCCATCCGCGACCTGGAGTGCGGCCGGACCCGCACGCCGCGGTCCGAGACGATCCGCCTGCTCGCGGACGGTCTCCGGCTGGACGACAGCAGCCGCGCGGAGCTCGCGCAGGCGGGCGGCCGGGCGACGGGCAAGGTGGGGGTGGCACCGCCGGCGCCGACCGCGTCGATCATCGGGCGGGAGGCGGAGACGGCCGCGCTGGTGGCGCTGCTGGTGGGCGGGTGCCCGGTGCCGCTCGCCCCCGACGGCCCCCGCCTGGTCACGATCACCGGCGTCAGCGGCGTCGGCAAGACCCGCCTCGCCCTGGAGGCCGCGGGCGAGCTGCACTTCCGGCACGGCTGGTCCGTGCTGTGGCACCTGGCCTCCCTGCCGTCGATCGACGACGACCAGGACACCGTCCTCGTCACCGACCACCGCCCCGACCCGCGCCTGCTCGCCGCCCACCCGCGGCTGCGGGTCCTGGTCACCGCGCTCGCGCCGACGGGCCTGCCCGGCGAGCACGTCTTCCCGCTGGCCGCCTTGCCCACCGAGGCCGCGATGCGGTTGCTGCTCACGCACGTGCACCGGGTGCGGCCTGCCTTCCGGCCGGAGCCTGCGAACCAGGCCGCGCTGACCGGGCTCGTCGAGGAGCTCGACGGGCTGCCGTCCGCGCTCGAGTTCGCCGCCGGCTGGTTCATGGTCTACTCGCCGCAGCACCTGCTGGAACGCCTGCGCTCCAACCCGATGGACCCGACCTCGGCGCACCTGCGCGACGCGCTGCGCCGCTCACTGTCCACATTGGACGAGAATGAGCGGCGCAGGCTCGCGGACGCCATCGACCACGGGAGCCACGAGGACCTCCGCGACCTGAGCGTCCGCGGGCTGGTGCGCAGCACCGGCGGGCGCTACGAGGTGCTCAACCTGGTGCGGGCGGCGGCGCTGGAACCGGTGCCCGGACCGCACTTCGTCGGGGGAGTGGCCCTGAGCTGGCCCTGTTAGGCCGAGCGTGGTGGTGACCGGTGGCCTGAACGGTTCTGGTCGCACCCGCACCCGCACCCGCCGAGCTGAAATCCTTCTAGAACAACGCGGTCAGGCACGCGAGGCGGTCGCCCGCCGTGCCTGCCTTGCCGTGCTCGGTGCTGGTGTGCGCGGCGTGGATCACGACCGCGTTCGCCTCGCCCTTGCGGAACTCCCACGGCACGGTCGCCGAAGCGGAGGCCGCACCGGCGGCGTCGGTGGTGAGGTCGAGCCAGATCTCGTTCTGCGCGTTGGCGTACTTCGGGTCGACGCTCGGCGTGACCGGGTCCTTCTCGTTCTGGTAGTGCGGGCCCGAGTCGGCGGGCTTGGCGCCGCACGCCTTGGTGTGCACGTGCGAGCCGTACTTCGTGTTCGGCAGCAGGCCGGCGACCTTCAGCTCGACAGTCGTCCGTCCATTCTCGACGGACGAGCCGGTGGAGAGCTTGGCACCCAACGGGATCCGCTTCTCGTCGTAGGTGATGCCCTTCGGCTGGTCGCCGGACGTGGCCGGGGCGACCACGGAGGTCTCCGCCACCGGCTTCACCTCGGGAGCGGTCGAGGCGGGGCCGGGTGCCGGTGCCCCGCCAGAGCAGGCGGACAGCGTGAGCAGAGCGGCACCCGCGAGGGCCGCTGCGGTGGTGCGCATGGTTCTCCTTGAGTCAACTGCGTTCCAGGTTCCCATCCCCTCCACGTCCACGATCGGGTGACCGGTTCAGATCGAGTGAGACGAGGTCCGCGAACGCCTCGCGATAGGCGGCGCACAGGTGGTAGTCGCTGTGGGTCTCCACTTTGTCCGGTGACGCGTCCGTCTCGCCCGCGCGCCGGTCGACGGGTTCGGGCCCCAGCCGTGGACCGGGAAACCGAGGTAGTCCGTGCGGCGCCACAGGTTGATCCAGTGCCCGTCCAGCAACACCGACAGCCCGCGCTCCTGGTCCGCACCGGGATCGCGCCGCCACGGGTCGCACGAGAACAGCGCGCCCGCCCGCACCTCCGGCGTGCCGAGCACGGACGGCCCGAGCAGTTCGGGGAAGATCCGCCCGAAGTACGGCCGCAGCTGCACGCCGTACGTCAGCAGCTGCACCCGTTCCAGGTATCCGGCGGGCAGCGCGTACAGGGCCGCCACGGCCAGCACGGCGCCGAGGCTGTGCGCCGACAGCACCACGCGGTTCTCCTCGGCCTCGTCGAGGAACTCCCGCGTGCGGTCGGCGATCTCGGGCACCGCGCGCTCCGCGTAGCACGGCGGCGCGAACGGGTGGGCGGTGCGCGGCAGGAAGCACATCAGGTCCCACAGCAGCCCCAGCGGCCGGCGGTTGGTCAGCATCCCGGCGCCGACGAACGACCCGATCACCGCGACCCCGGCGAGTCCCGTGACCCAGTCGCCCTTGCCCACCACCCACGTGACGCCCTGCCACTGCGACCACGACGGCGTGGCGAACGTGAGGTAGCACGTCAGCACCAGCCCCAGCACGCCGGACGTGGACAGCACGCCGACGACGGTCTCGGACCGGTGCGTCACGGCCACGACGTGCCGCGCCCGCACCACGAGCACCGCGGCCTCGTCGTCGAGCACGGCGGGCGCCGCCAGCCGCGACAACAACACGACGGCCTCCGCGAGGAGCAGCAGCACCAACGGAACCAGTGCGACCGCGAAGGCCGCGCTGAACCACGAGTAGAACGACGGCGCCACCAGCCCGGTGCCCACCCAGCCCCGGAACGTCAGCACCAGCACGGTCGACGACATCACCGACGCGACCAACGACAACCCCAGCAGCACACCGGGTCCCGCGCCGCGCCAGGCCTGCCACCGGTCGCCCACCCGCGGCCGGGCCCGCCACGCCAGCACCCCGCCGAACACCGCCGCGCCGACCCACGCGAGCGAGAACCAGCACGTGGCGACCATGAACGCCGCGAACAACACCAGCAGTGCGAGCGGCCCCTTGGCGTCGTTGCGCCGCCACGACCACGCGGCGAGCACCGACCCGAGCAGCGCCACGGTCACCACCGGCGGTCCCCACGACGTGAGCCACAGCGGACCGGTGAAGACCGGCGCGATCGCGTAGAGCGCGAACCCGTGCGCCACCAGCACGACCACCGCCGAGATCATCAGCAGCCACGACCACAGGCCGCCCTTCTCGGTCGACGGCACGTCCGGGCAGTCCGTCGCCGTCACGACGACCCGTGCCACCACGACCGCCAGCACCCCGCCGGCGAGCACGGTGAGCACCAGGAAGAACACGTGCTGCCACAACTGCGTGCTCGTCGCCAGCACCACGACGCACGACCCGGCCGCGATGTGCAGGCGGGTGAGCCGCCGGATCCGCGGGCTGCCCTCCCACATCGACGCGCGGCTGAGCATCACCCCGGCCCGTCGCACGGGGGTGCGCCGCATCGTCGTGCTCTCGTACCTGCTGCGCGCCAACGAGGTCAGCGTCATCAACCCGAGCAACAGCAGCACCGGCACCGCGGACGCGGCGAGCACCCGGACGTGCTGCGGGGGATCGCCGAGCAGGTCGAGGAACTCCGGCAGCCGCTTGCAGGCCGTGCCCGGCAGCGAGCACTGGATCGCGTAGACGTCGACGGCGACCTCGCAGACCGCGAGCACCAGCAGGACCGTCAGTCCCAGCCCGAACAACCGCGTCGAGGCGGCGCCGCTGCCCGCGTTCCACCACACCCGGTGCTTCGTCGTCGGGACGGAGTCGTCCGGAAGCCTGCGCGACCAGTAGGCGACGTTCGCCAGGCCGAACGGCAGCAGAAGGGCCCAGCCGACGCGCCCCAGCACGTTCGCGAGCACCGACGGCACCCCGCTGCCGGGAACTCCGGGACTGCTGCGCGCCATGCCACCCCACGAGTACGCCTCGCGCCGCACGTCCTCGGGCACCCGGCCGGGGTGGTCCGGTGGCAGGTCGGCGAGCTTGTCCCGCCTCGGCCGCCAGAAGCTGCCGAACCGGTCGCCGCGGAACTGCTCCACGGCGTGGTCGGGCAGCGCCAGCATCGCGGTCGGTGGCGTGTTGTTGACACCGTGGATGCGCAGTTCCAGGACGCGTGGGCTCATCGCGACCTCCCTCTACTCCAGTTGTCGTCCGGGAAACTGCTCTGATCAGCGGCCGAACGGGTGAAAAGGGTGTATCCCAGCGCGTTCGGAAGCCTCTACTTGGCAAGGAGGCCCCATCATGACCGCAACCGCTCACCCGAACGTCGCGAACTCCGTCGGACTCGCCGAGTTCCTCGCCACCGCGGGCACGCTCACCCTGGCGCAGCGCAAGCTCCTCGTCGACCAGGCGCTGGTCCTGCTGGAACAGAACTACGCGCACCTGCCGCTCAAGGTCGCCATGCACGCGGTGAACCCCGTGCAAAGACTCAGAGTGCTGAGAGCGAGACTCGAGAGACAGACCGACGCCACGGCCGAGCCCGAGTGGCAGTTCCACCGCGAGCTGTCGAGCACCTTCCACTCGGTGCGCGACCTGCACACCAACTACCTGCTGCCCGCGCCGTTCGCGGGCAAGATCGCCTACCTGCCGTTCCAGCTGGAGCGCTGCTTCGCGGAGGACGGCACCGAGCAGCACCTCGTCGCCCGCACGGTCGCCGGCTTCGACGGCCTGGCCGCCGGCACCGAGGTGACGCACTGGAACGGCACGCCGATCGCCCGCGCCGTCGCGTTGAACGGCGCGATCTTCGCGGGCAGCAACACCGCCGCCAACCTCGCCCGCGGCCTGGAGTCGCTCACGTTGCGCCCCTTGGTGATCCAGCTCCCGCCCGACGAGGACTGGGTGGTCGTGAGCTACCGGGACGAGACCGGCGCCGCCGGCGAGATCCGGGTCGACTGGCAGGTCACCGAGAACCTGCCGCCGATGACGGACGTCGACTCGCTCTCACCCGCCGCGGCCGCGCAGGGCGTCGACCTCGACTCCGACGAGAAGGCCCGCGCCAAGAAGCTGTTGCACGCTCCCGGTGTCGTGCGGGCCGAGGCGTCCGGCGGTGCCGTGGCGATGGCGGCGCAGGACGTCCCGACGACGATGCCCGGCGTGTTCCGCGCGCGTCCGGTCACCACGCCGTCCGGCACGTTCGGGCACCTGCGCATCTTCACGTTCAGCGTCGACGATCCCGAGACGTTCCTCGCGGAGTTCGTGCGCCTCGCGACCCTGTTGCCGCAGAACGGGCTCATCGTCGACGTGCGCGACAACGGCGGCGGCCACATCTTCGCCTCGGAGTTCCTACTGCAGACCATGACGCCGCGCCGCGTCGAGCCGGAACCCGTGCAGTTCCTCAGCACGCCGCTGAACCTGCGGATCTGCCGTCGTCACGCGGACGACCCGACCGGCCAGATCGACCTCGGCCCGTGGTTCCCGTCGCTCGACTCGTCGACCGAGACGGGCCAGGCGTTCTCGTGCTCGCACACCATCACCCCGGTCGACGGCGCCAACGCCGTGGGCCAGACCTACCACGGCCCGGTGCTGCTGATCACCGACGCGCGCTGCTACTCGGCGACCGACATCTTCGCCGCGGGCTGGGCCGACCACGAGCTGGGCCCGATCCTGGGCGTGGACGACAACACCGGCGCCGGCGGTGCGAACGTGTGGACGCACGGCCTGCTCTCGACGCTGCTGAAGATCCCGGCGCCGGGCGACCCCGAGTCGCCGTACAAGCCGTTGCCCGGCAAGGCGAACATGCGCGTGTCGATCCGCCGCACCCTGCGCGTGGGCAAGCTGGCCGGAACCCCCGTGGAGGATCTGGGCGTGCGGCCGACGCACCAGCACAAGGTGACGCGCGCGGACCTGTTGCAGGGCAACGTGGACCTGCTCGCCCGCGCCGGCGCGCTGCTGGCGGAGCTGCCCGTGCGCAGGCTGGGAGTGGCGGTCGCGGGCACGACCGTCTCGCTGGACACCGTGAACCTCGACCGGGTGGACGTCTACGTCGACGGCCGCCCCGTCACCTCGCTGGACGTGACCGACGGCGCGCACACCGCGACGTTGACCACCACCGGCACCGAGGTGCGCGTCGAGGGCTTCGCGGACGGACGGCTGGTGGCCGCGCGCAAGGTCGCCAGCTGAATGGAGAGCGGGCGCTTTCGGTGGCACCACGACCGGAAGCGCCCGCTCCGCCACGGGCTTCGTGGAGGTGGGGACCGCAGGCCGCGTCTCGGTGCCCGGCGTCGAGGTCGCTCGGTGGCGCTCCCGCGTCACAGCCAGCCGCGCCGCATCGCCTGCACCCCCGCCTGGAACCGCGTCTGCGCCCCGCACCGGTCCATCAGCTGCCGCACCCGCCGCTGCACCGTCCGCGGCGCCAGCCCGAGCTGCCGCGCGATCGACTCGTCGGTCAGCCCCGCCGCGAGCAGCCCGAGCAGCGACGGGTCCACGTCGGCCGCCGCCGCGTAGATGCCGCCGGGGCTGAACGGGATTCCCTTGTCCCAGTACAGCTCGAACGTCGAGCGCAGCACGTCCAGCAGCGCCGACGGGCGGATCAGCAGCACCTTGTCGACCACGTCGCCGTTCACGACTGGCAGCACCGCCGCGTGCGTGTCGATCACGGCCAGCTTGAACGGCAGGGTCGGGGTGACGCGGGCGCGTTCGCCGGCCGCCACCAGGTCGATGATCTCCGTGACGCGGCCGGGGATGTCGACGGCCGAGCGGTCGTAGACGACCCGCCACTGGACGTCGCGCAGCCGGGTCTCGTCCTCCAGCGCCACGTGCTGGCCCAGCGGCGTGACGTACGGCGGCTGGTCCAGCACGCAGACCTCCTCGCGGGCGCCGCGCAGCAGGGCGTGCCACAGCTCGCGGACGCCGTCCACACCGGACACCACCTCGACGAACGCGTTGTCGGCCAGCTCCTCGTCGCGGTTGCGCAGGTAGAGCTCCATCAACGGGCCGACGTCCGCGCGCGCCCGGCGGTGCGACTCCTCGCGGGCCGCGATGAGCGCCTCCACGGCCAGGTCGGGCGCGACGGCCTGCCACACGTCGCCCGGCAGGTGCCGGACGAGGCCGAGCTCGCGCATCTCCTCCAGCAGCTCACCGGAAAGGCCGATTTCGTCCGTGGTGCGGCTTCCGCCCGTTACCAGCAGCTCGTAAACGGCCGTTAGCTCCGGCGCGACGCCCAGATGTCCGAACACGGCCACATTGTGCGCCATTCGGCCCAAGAACCGTGTCGTGAACACGACAGTGTCGCCAATCGGCCTCCGCCAGACCTGTTTCCGCAGGTGTGACGCGACTTACGGTCCCTGCACCCCCGCAGCCGGTTCAGAACCCTGACGCCCTCAACGGCACGCGGAGGCCCTGCGTGGAAGGACCTCACGTGAACAAGATGCGACGCACCGGCGTGTGCGCCGCGGCAGTCTCCGCCGCCGTGCTCAGCGTTGTCGCCCCACCGGCGACCGCCGCCCCCGCCCAGATCCAGTCCCAGCCGGACTCGACCCAGGTGACCCGCCCGTTCGAACGGCTGATCGTCGGCTACAAGCCCGGCACCGCCGAAGCGACGTCCGACTCCGCTGCCTCGGACGACGTGCGCGGCAAGGGCAAGTCCGTGCACCGCCGGATGTCGAGCGGCGCCGTCGTCGTCGACCTGGGCGTGAAGACCGCGAACGCCGACAGCACCATCCAGGCGTTCAAGAACGACCCGAAGGTCGCCTACGTCGAGCCGGACCTGCTGATGCAGCCGTTCGCCGACCCGAACGACACCGAGTACTCCCGGCAGTGGGACCTGTTCGAGGCCACCGCCGGCATGAACGTGCCAGGGGCGTGGAGCAGCACCACCGGCGCCGGCGTGACCGTCGCGGTCATCGACACCGGCTACGTCACGCACTCCGACCTGTCCGGCAAGATCGTCGCCGGCTACGACTTCGTCTCCGACTCGGCGCGCGCCAGGGACAACAACGGCCGCGACTCCAACCCGGCCGACGAGGGCGACTGGACCGCCCGCGGTGAGTGCGGCACGGACGCGAACGGCCAGCCCGTCCCGCCGTCCGACCAGAGCTCGTCCTGGCACGGCACGCACGTGGCCGGCACCATCGCCGCCGCCACCAACAACGGCAAGGGCATCGCGGGCATCGCCTACGACGCCAAGATCCAGCCGTTGCGCGTGCTGGCGAAGTGCGGCGGCGCGACCTCCGACATCGCCGACGCGATCACCTGGGCGTCCGGCGGCACGGTGAGCGGCGTGCCCGCGAACGCCACGCCCGCCAAGGTCATCAACATGTCGCTGGGCGGCCAGTCGTCCTGCTCGACGACCTACCAGAACGCCATCAACGGCGCGATCAACCGCGGCACCACGGTCGTCGTCGCGGCCGGGAACTCGAACGCCAACGTCGCGAACTTCACCCCGGCCAACTGCAGCGGCGTCCTGACCGTCGCCGCCACCGGCCGTGAGGGCAACAAGGCGTTCTACTCCAACTACGGCACCCGCATCGACGTCGCGGCGCCCGGCGGCGAGACCCGTCGCGGCACCGACACCCCCGGCACCGTCACCACGCCGGAGAACGGCATCTGGTCGACGCTGAACGCCGGCGCCACCACCCCCGGTGCCGAGAACTACAAGCCCTACCAGGGAACGTCGATGGCCGCCCCGCACATCGCGGGCCTCGCGGCACTGCTGGTGGCGAAGAAGCCGTCGCTGACCCCGGCCCAGGTCAAGGACCTGATCAAGAACAACGCCCGCCCGCTGCCCGGCACCTGCTCCGGCGGCTGCGGCACCGGCCTGGCCGACGCCGCCAAGACCGTGGCGGCGCTGGACAGCACTCCTCCCAGCGGTGGCCTGGAGAACACCACCGACGTGGCGATCCCGGACCGCGGCACCGCCGTGACGTCCTCGATCACCTCGACGCTGTCGGGCAACGCCTCCTCCACCACCAAGGTCGGCGTGGACATCGTCCACACCTACCGCGGCGACCTGGTGATCGACCTGGTCGCGCCGGACGGCACCGCCTATCGGCTGAAGAACTCGTCCTCTTCGGACAGTGCGGCCAACGTGGTGGCGACCTACACGGTCAACGCCTCGTCCGAGGTCGCGGCGGGCACGTGGAAGCTGCGGGTCCAGGACGTGTACTCCGGTGACACCGGGTACATCAACTCCTGGAACCTGACCCTGCGATAGCTCCACGAGTTCGCCGAGTGGCGGCGCCTTCCTCCCAGTCCAGGGGAGGCGCCGCCCTTTCACGTTTGAAGGCTTCCGTCCCAGGTAACGTCGCAGGTATGGCGACACTGGTGACGTTCCACGCGCATCCCGACGACGAGTGCATCGTGACGGGTGGCGTGATGCGCAAGGCGTTCGAGGAGGGCCACCGGGTCGTGCTCGTCGTCGCGACCCGCGGCGAGGCCGGTGAGATCCCGGACTTCCTGGAGGAGAACGAGGAGCTCTGGCAGCGCCGCGTCGTCGAGACCCACGCGGCGGCCGACCTGCTGGGCGTCGCGCGCGTGGAGTTCCTGGGCTACCGCGACTCCGGGATGATGGGCGACGAGCTCAACTCGAAGCCGGGGTCGTTCTGGACCGCGGACGTCGAGGAGGCGGCCCAGCGCCTCGCGGCGATCCTCGTCGAGGAGAACGCCGAGGTGCTCACCACGTACGACAGCTTCGGCGGCTACGGCCACCCCGACCACATCCAGGTGCACCGCGTCGGCAAGCGCGCGGCGGAGATCGCCGGCACGCCGCAGGTCTACGAGGCGATGGTGCGCGAGTCGGACTTCCTGGAGGCGTTCCGCCGGGCCGGCATGGACGTGCCGGAGCCGATGGACGGCGCGGTGCCGGAGTCGGAGATCAACGTCGAGGTCGACGTCCGGAAGTACCTCGAGGTGAAGCGCGCGGCGATGCGCGCGCACCCGTCCCAGATCACCGAGGACTCGTTCTTCCTGTCCCTGGACGAGGAGACGTTCGCGCTGGCGTTCGGCACCGAGTCGTTCATCCACCGCGGCGAGGGCCCGGCTGACGCTTTGGCGCTGTAGCGGACAGGGGAGCAAGCAAAAGCGGGGGCGGCCGCCGGCCGCCCCCGCTTCTCACTCAGCTACTTCACGCCGTACGGCGACGGCGCAGGAACAGCAGGGTGCCGGCACCGGCGCCCACCAGACCCAGACCCGAGAGCAGCAGCCACATCGGGGAAGCACCGGTCGCCGCGAGCGGCGGTTCCGGGGTGCTGCCACCGGGGGCCGGAGCCGCCGGGGTGGACGACGGAGCGACGGAGGACGAGGGCGCCTCCGGAACCGAGCTGCTCGGCACGGCGGGCTTCGTCTCCGACGGCTTGGTGGTCTCGACCGGCTTGGCGCAGGTCAAGGGGTCGTGCGTCTTCTCGTAGTTGTACCTCGAACCGTCCGATGCCGTCACCTTGACGTAGAAGACGTGCTTGACGGTGCTGTCCGCCACCTCGAACGTCTTCGGCTCCAGCTTGTTGCCGACCTGGACGCCCCAGTTCTCGCTGAACGTCTCGTCGACGAGAACCTTGTCGTTGTCCTTGATCAGCACGGTGTTCTTGTTGCCGCCCGCGTACTGGGTCAGCTTGACCTTCAGCACAGCCTTGTCCTTGACGCACTCCGCTGACGACACCGGGGTGTGTGCGCTGGCCGGGGTGGCCAGAGCCAGCGAAGCGATGGTCGCGGTCGCCGCCACCGCGAACGCGCCCAGAACTCTGCTTGCCATGAAAACTCCTGCTCTGCATTGGTGCGTTGGCGGTCTAAACAGATTGAACATCTGAATCACCCGACCGGGTGAACCGGGCCACGCTAGCAACACACAGCGCTCGGAAGGTCACCGTATGGCAACGGAGTGGTGTCACCACGGATAGATCGACATGTTTTCTGTTAGGCCGATGACGCCGGCCACCAACCTCATCTGCTCCACGCCGCGCACATCGGCGTCCAGCAAGCGTGGCGAGCAGATCATCACGGCGAGCGCCTGGGCACGGGAGAGTGCCACGTTCAATCTGTTACGTGACAAAAGAAAGTCCAGGCCACGCGGCAGGTCCACGGTGGACGACGACGTCATGGACATGATGACCGCGGGTGCTTCCTGCCCCTGGAACCGGTCCACAGTGCCCACCCGCGTTTCGTCGAACCCCGCATCGGCGAGCTTTCTGCGGATGACCCGCACCTGCAGGTTGTACGGCGCGACCACCAGGATGTCCGCATCGGTCAGTTCACACGTTTTGCCGTTGTCCGTCCAAGTGCGACCGACGAGCTGCCGCACCGTGTCGACGACGGCGTCCGCCTCCTCGGCCGACGACGTGATGTTGTGCCGGTGATCGACTTCCCGCAGGTAGATGCCCGGCTCGATGCCGGAGATCGCCCGGTTGGCCGCCGACTCGTGCGAATGGAGCAGTCCCGCGTAGGAGAGCTCCGACACCGGCTTGCAGACGGCCGGGTGCATCCGCCGCGTCTCGGCGAGGAAGTAGCCCAGATGCGCAGGGATCACGTCCGCGTCGCCGAGCAGGTGGCCGAGCGCGGACGCGTCGGAACCGGGCGGGTGCACGCCCTGCACGACCTGGGGCAGCTGCTGCGGATCTCCCAGCAGCACGAGGTTCCTGGCCGCCGTCGCCACCGCCACCGCGTCCGCCAGCGCGAACTGGCCGGCCTCGTCGATGATCATCACGTCGAACGGTTGCGCCTTGATCACGGCGTTGGAGAAGGTCCACGCCGTGCCGCCGACGAGGTGCCCCTGCGGGTGCTCCTCACGCCACCTGGCCAGCGCGCCGTTGTCCTTGGGCTGGTCCCACGGCACGCCCTCCTCCGGCTTCTTCCCCTTGTGCCGCTTGGCCATCGGGATGCCCGGGTCGACGGACGACAGCACGTTCTCCACGGCCTTGTGCGACGTCGACGTCACCGCGACCGTCAGGCCCTGGTCGATCAGGTGCTTCACGAGCTTGGTGGCGAGGTAGGTCTTGCCGGCGCCGGGCGGTCCCTGCACGGCGAGCGTGCCGCCGTCGAGCTGGTCGACGGCCTTGATCACGGCCTGCACCACGTCGTCGTGCTGCGGCAGCGGTTGCGCGGGCGGCGTGCGCAGCAGCAGGTCGATGCCGGGGTTGCGGGGGAGCAGCGGCAACAGGTGCACGGCCTGCTCGGCCAGGTCCGCGACGGCCTCGTCCTTCGGCGAGGCCGGCACCGGACTGCCCGGCAGCACGGCGATCGGCAGCTCCGCGTGCTCCTGCGCGCCGCTCTCGGTCAGCACCAGCTCGTACGGGTTGTCGTCGGCCACCACGGCGGTGCGCGTGACGTTGCCGGGGTAGAGCAGCCGGACCTGCTCGTCCTTGCCGAACGGGTGCGGCCGCTCCGGGTCGATCCGCGCCTTGACCTGCCGCTTGTGCGTCCTGATCCGCCCGCTCGGCGGCACCCAGTCGTCGGCCCTGAGCGTGATCGGCACTGCGCAGTTCGAGTCGGTTTCCAGGTCCGAGATCGGCGCGCTGGCCTGCCGGAAGAAGTCACCCCACGCGGGACTTGCCTCCCGCCGGTGGTACCCGACCGTCGCCGCGAACAGGGAATGCCCCTCCGCCAGCAACGGCTCGGTCAACGCCGCCATCCGCCGCGCTCGTTCGGCCGCCTTCTCCAGCGCGGCCTCGTCCCGCTCCTGCGGCGGCGCCGTCTCGACCTCGTGCTCGCGCTTGACCCGCACCAGCAGGTCCCGGACACCCCTCGTGGGGTTCTCGTCGCTCAGCAACGGCCTCAGCGCCGGCAACGTGTACTCCCGCGTCGACACCCTGATGGCCCGGCGTGTGAGCGCTCCCAGGTCCACGCATCGCCGGACCAGCTCGTCCACTTCGGACTCCATCGTCGCCGTCCGCGCGGCCCGGCCCGGCAGGTCGTGCGGCGTGAAGTGGTAGACCGTGCCTGCCGGCGTGCGTTCGACGAACTCCGCGAACGTGCCCTCCCAGCCCGGCGTGCGGAACGTGTCGCCGTCGACCTCCAGGAACACGTCGTCCTTCGCCGGTTCGGGCAGGTGCGCCAACGCCTCCGGCGCCACGACCTCGTAGCTGGTGACGCCGGTCTGCTCCTGCCGCACCTGCAACCGGGCCTGCGCGGTCAACGCCGTGAAGCTCGCGGGGGAGAGGGTGGCGGGCCGTTCCTCGGTCGCCGCGAGCGCGTCGATCGTGTCGATGCCGGCTGAAACCAGCTTCCGCCGCTGGTCGGTCCGCAACCCCGCCACCAGCGACAGGTCCCGCGCCTCCTCGCGCCCGGACGCGCAGTGACGAGCGAACCGGCACCCGTTGCACGCGGCCCTGACATCGCCCCAGGACCGCGTCGGCGCAGGACCGGGCTTCGCGAGCCGCGTCCGCAACCGGCCGAGCAACGGCGTGAAGTCGGCGATCCGGAACGACGTCCTGCGCCCGTCGACGATCAGGTGCGCGCGCTCGGCCCCCACTGCCTGCGCCACCGCGACCAGCGACAGCACGGCGTGTGGCGTGGCTTCCTGGACCTCGTCGCACGGCTCGTAGCCGCCGGGCGTGCGGACCAGCGTCTGCGCCTCGCAGTGGAACACGCCGTCGAAGAACACGGCGTTCTCGACGATCTCCCCGCCCGCGCGCATGCCCGCGGCCGTCTCAGCCGCTCGTCGGTGCAGCTCAGCCGGGTCGCCCCGCCGTTCGTCCCGCGCCAGGTAGCTGCGGTGCTCGCATTCGAGCAGGTCGACTAGGTCCGACGGGCTGGCGAGCATGGTCCGTGATGCTAATCAGTCCGCGCGCCCCGCTCCTGGCGGCACGGGCGGACGACCCTCGTTCATCCCCGAAACGGGGGTCGTCCGCCCGCACCACCAGGCACCACTAGACGTTCGCCTCCACGAGGTGCAGCAACGCCTCGTGGTGCGTGTTCGGGTAGTCGTGCGGCCGGAACGGACGCGTCTGCGCGCGCACGAGGGCCGCGGCCGCCGCGAGCTCCCCGGTCCGCACCTCGGTGTCCCGGTGCAGGAACGCGAAGTGCGGCTCCCGGACCTCGTCGGGCCACAGGAGCGTGTGCAGCACCAGGACTCCGTGCTGGGGACGGATGGCCGCGAGGGTCTCGCGACCGCGCAGGGCGAACTTCACGATCGCCGCGGCCTTGGTCCGTTCCAACGTCTCCCGCAGCAGCACGTACGACCGCACCGCCAGGTCGTCCGGCTCGACGTAGTACGGCCGGTGCAGCGCGACGGGGTCCAGGTCGACCTGCGGCGCGAACTGCTGCACGTCGATCACGCCGTCCTCCGGCGCGGGCAGGTCGCCGGGGTCGATCTGCACGATGCGGCCGTCGTCGAGCTCGTAGCCGCGCCCTATGTCGTCGGGTGTCAGGCGCAGCGAGCACTCGCCGCACACCTGCTGGTGCCGCACGCGGCCGCTGTCCTCGCGGTGCACCAGGTGCACCCTGCTGCGATGTTCGGTGGCGGCCGAGACCAGCCGCACCGTCATCGTCGTCATCCCGAACCGAAGTGCTCCCCGCCACACAGTTCTCATGACAAAGGAGTACTCGAACACCTGTTCAAATACGCCTGTGACCTGACGAAAGGGCTCGTTCGGGCGCGTCCGACAGATACCTCGGACGCGTGCGGCATCTACCAGGGCGAAGGCGCGTAGTCCTTCAGGAAGCAGCCGTACAGGTCCTCGCCGGCCTCACCGCGCACGATCGGGTCGTACACCCGCGCCGCCCCGTCGACCAGGTCGAGCGGGGCGTGGAAGCCCTCGTCGGCCAGCCGCATCTTCAACGGGTGCGGGCGCTCGTCGGTGATCCAGCCGGTGTCGACCGCGGTCATCAGGATGCCGTCGGCCTGCAGCATCTCCTCGGCGCTCGTGCGCGTCAACATGTTCAGAGCGGCCTTCGCCATGTTCGTGTGCGGGTGCCCGGAACCCTTGTAGGCGCGGGAGAACTGACCCTCCATCGCGGACACGTTCACCACGTACTTGCGCCGGGACGCCGACTTCGCCATCGACGCGCGCAGCCGCGAGATCAGCAGGAACGGCGCGGTCGAGTTGCAGAGCTGCACCTCCAGCAGCTCCACCGGGTCGACCTCGTCGACGTTCTGGATCCACGAGTTCGTCGCCGCGGTGTCGGGCACGAGGCCGCCCGCGTCGATCTCGGAAGACCCCGCCATCAGCGCGAGCGTCGTGACGGAATGCGCCTCGGGCACCGCCGTGCCGGGCAGCGCGAGCTGGCCGTGGCCGCCGAACGAGATCAGCTCCGGCCGCCGGGCGTCCCCGGTCAGCGCCTCGTGCTCGGCGTGGGCGAGCGGCGCGTAGGCACCGGGGGAGCGGCGGACGGTCTGCGCGGCGTTGTTGATCAGGACGTCCAGCGGGCCGCGCGACGCCACCTCGTCCGCCAGCGCCAGCACCTGGGCCGGGTCGCGCAGGTCGATGCCCACGATCTTGAGCCGGTCGATCCAGTCGGCGGCGTCGGGCATCGAGGCGAACCGGCGCGCGGCGTCCTTGGGGAAGCGGGTGGTGATCGTGGTGTGCGCGCCGTCGCGCAGCAGCCGCAGCGCGATGTACATGCCGATCTTCGCGCGGCCACCGGTCAGCAGCGCGTTGCGGCCGGTCAGGTCCGTGCGCGCGTCGCGCTTGCCGTGGTTGAACGCGGCGCAGTCGGGGCAGAGGTTGTGGTAGAAGGCGTCCACCTCGACGAACCGCTTGCGGCACGTGTAGCAGGACCGCGCGCGCAACAGCGTGCCGGCGGTCGCGCCGGTCGCGGTCGACACCAGGGGCAGGCCCTGCGTCTCGTCGTCGATGCGGTCCGGCGACCCGGTGGCGGTGAGCGCCGTCACCGCCCGGTCGTTGGCCACGACGGCGGCCTTGCGCTCGGACTTCCGGAACTTCTTCGCGGCCTTGAAGATCTTCGCGGTGGCCCGGCGGACGCGCACCGCGTCCTCGTGCTCCGCGGGCAGGTCCTCGACCTGGGCAAGCACGCGCAGGCAGACTTCCAGCTCTGCGGGGTCGATCGAGGTCATGAGCAGGGATTTTACGGGTGCGAGGGGTGGCGGGGATGACCGGGCCGGAACTGCTGGTGCTGTGGGACGTCGACAACACGCTGATCACGGCGCGCGGCTTCGGCAAGCAGATGTACCGCGAGGCGTTCCTGGAGGCGTTCGGCAGGGAGCTCGAAGGACACGTCGACCTCGGCGGGCGCACCGAGCTGGACATCATCGCCGAGGTCCTGCGCCAGCAGGGCGTCGAGCACACCGAGGAGGCCTCCCAGCTGCTCGCCACCGCCCTGGCGAACGCGTTCCACGCCCGTCGCGAGGACTACCCGGTCCACGCCGAGGTGCTGCCCGGTGCCCTGCAGGCGCTCGAACACTTCGCGAACGACCCGCGGGTGCACCAGGGGGTGCTGACGGCGAACCTCCGGAGCGTCGCGCTGCTCAAGCTGGAGGCGTTCGGGCTCGCGCACCTCGTCGACTGGGACGTGAGCGCGTTCGGCGACGAGCACCTCGACCGCGCCGAGCTCGTGACCTTCGCCCGCGACCGCGCCCGGCACCTCCGGTCGTTCGCCCCCGACGAGGTCGTGCTCATCGGCGACACCCCGCACGACGTCCACGCGGCCCTGACGGCGGGCGTGCGGCTGGTCGCGGTCGCCACCGGGCGGAGTTCGAGACAGGATCTTCACCGAGCGGGCGCCCAGATCGTGATCGACGACCTGAGCGACCTGAAAGAGCTGACCAGGAGCGTGTGGGCGGTCTGAGCCGGGTCTGAACGGCTCTGGTCCTCGATCGATCACGGCGTTATGGTGCGCGGCATGCCCACAGCAGGCGGCCCGACAGTCAAGAGGCTGTCCGAGCCGGACGCCGACATCAAACCCAAGGCCCTCGGTCTCCCCAGGGGCCGGACGGTGATCTCGGTCTTCGGCTCCACCCAAGACATCGAGACGGATCTCGCCGCGAAGTTGTTGCCGGTGTTGAGATCCGTGGTCGTGACCGCGGCGCGCAACAGCGCCGTGTTCGTCACCGAAGGCACCGACCGAGGCGTGGTCCACTTGCTGGGCATGGCTTTGCAGGCGTGCGAACAGCGCTGGCCCGTCGTCGTCGGTGTCGCCCCCAGCAGCAAGGTGCACGACCTCACCGAGACCTCCACCAACGGTCAGATCGCGCTGGAACCCAACCACAGCGTCGCCGTCATCGTCCCCGGTTCGGAGTGGACGGACGCGACCCCGGTGCTGTTCCGCACGATCGACGCCGTCCGGCACAAGAAGCCGGTCGTCGCGCTCGTCGTCGGAGGCGAGAGCGAGAAGGAGGTCGTCGACCACCTCAGCGGCGACAACCCGTTGCTGGTGCTCGCCGGCACCGGCGGCCTCGCCGACCGCATCGCGACCGGTGACCTCACCGGCGACCTCGCGGTGCTGGTGCGCAGCGGCAAGATCTTCATCGTCCACGTCGACGAGGGCGCCGGCAAGACCGTCACCGCGCTGGAACGGTTGCTGGGCAAGGAGAAGCCCGTCCGGCCGCCGCGGGTCTGGCCCAAGGTCCGGTACAGGGCGCCGGACGCGCGCCCGCTCGTCGACCCCGGTTTCGTCGTCGCCTACCCGTTGCTCGCCGACGCCATCCACGACGCCAACCAGGTTGTCGCACCGGCGTTCCAGGAGCTCGACGCCCAGGCGGACGTGGAGCAGAACCGCTACCGGATGACGGCCGTGCTGGCGATCGCCGGCGGACTCACGACGACCGTGTTCGCCGCATTGCAGACGTGGCTCAAGGACACGCCGTGGCCCGGCGTCCTCGTCGTGGCGGGCGGTGCGTTCGCCGCGGCCATCACGATCGTGGCGCGCAAGCGGGAGTCGCTCGACAAGTACCTGACGGCCCGCTACCGCGCGGAACGCCTGCGGGCGCTGTACTTCGCGCACCTCGCGGCGCCGTCGCCGGGCACGGAGGAAGAACGCCAGGACAAGGTGGCGGACCTGGAAGCCGCGGTCAGCGACCGCAAGCACGAGGTGGTCAGGACATGAGCGACAAGCAGCGCCAGGCCCAGTTCGTCGAAGCCTATCTGCGGCACCGCTTCTCCGACCGGCTCGACCACTTCGAACGCGGCCGCAAGCGGTACTCCGCCGCGCGCACCTGGACCGTCGCGATCGCCGCCGCGCTCTTCATCGGCGCCGCGGCGGCCGCCGCGGTCGGCATGGCGGACGGCCCGCGCAGGGCGCTGTGGGGTTTCGCCGCAACGACTCTGGCCGCACTGGGCACCGCGGTGTCGCTCTACGAGGCCACGTTCGGCTTCCGCCGCCTGGCGCGGGAGAGCGCCACCACTTCCGTTGCGCTGCAACGGCTCGCGGTCGACGGACCCACTCCGGAGGACGTGGACGACGAGCGGCTGGTTGCATTCGTGACCGAAGTGGAGTCCGTGCTGCGCTACGGCCGGTGACGCGTTCTCCCGGCACCGAATGATCGAGTTCGGCGCCGGGAAAACGATTTTCCGCCTGGCACGCTGCGTGGGTGACCGATTACGGTAAGCACAGGTTCTGGTGTTTCGGTGATCCCGTTGTCATGATGGCTGCATCCCCCGATGCGGAAGCAGGCACGACATGACTTGGGCGCGTCCCGCGATCGCCGAGCCCGAAACCGGCACGTTCGCCGAGGCCAAGGCACTGGAGAAGGAACACAGCACGATCCAGAACAGCAAGGCGGCACGCACCGTGGCCTGTCACGCCACGGACGCGCTCGACTGCGCTGACCTGCTCGAGATGCTGGGCCTCAGTGCCGAGGAGGGCAAGGCGCGGGTGTAACCCCGCGACTGGATCCACCACTCGGCGACCAGCAGGTTCAGCACCAACGCGAGCCAGTTCGCGGACGCGAGGACCAGCAGCCCGTCCGCTTCCGGCAGCAGCCCGCCGAGCAGCAGTCCCCACAGCCGGCCGGTCACGGCGGCGCCCGTCAGCGCGAACCCGCGGATCATCCAGATGCGGTGCGCGCCGAACTGGCGCCGCCGGGCCGTCCGCAGCCCCACCACGGCGCTCACGAACCAGAGCACCGACAGCACCGTCAGCGGCGCCTGTGACGCCAGCCCGGCCAGTGACAGCTGTGCGCACACCACCCCGAGGACCGACGACGGCAGCACGGCGGCGAAGTAGACGCGGCCCATCACCCGGTGCACGCGCGGATGTCTCGCGCGCAGGCCCGGCCAGAACTGCGATACACCCGCCAGGACCGCGACCGTTCCGGTGAAGATGTGCGCCACCAGGAGCCCGTAGTGCACGGGTCCGTGCACCGGCGCCCGCGCCTGGTCCACGTCCAGCGTCACGTACGCGCTCGCCGCGAAGATCGTCATCGCCGCGCAGACGAGTCCCGACACCGCCAACCAGGCGGTGTACCCCCACGAAATCTTCATGTCCCCCAGCGTGTCGACGACTTCACTCGATCGCGCTGGTGTGTGCCCCCGAGCGCGCGCTGGGGTGCGCCCTACTGGGATGATGGGACTCATGCGGACGGTGGAGATCTCCGAAGAGCCGATCAGGCTAGGACAGTTCCTCAAGCTGGCGGCTCTGGCCGAGGACGGCGGGCACGCGAAAGAGCTCATCGAGGACGGGGAAGTCCACGTCAACGGCTCTGTGGAGTTGCGTCGTGGCGCACAGTTGCGCGCGGGCGACGTGGTAGTTGTCAACGGTGATGAAGTTCGCATTTCCGTTCGGCCGTAGCGCATTACTCCGTTCAGCGGTAAGAACATGCACAATCGCAGTCGATCGGTCTAGGGTCTGAAGACCTGTCCTGGTCGGTTTTCCTCGTGGCACAGACACCCTTCATGTCCCTTTTGGACATGAGTAATCGTCTTGTACAGCCATGGTTTTCAGGCGGTGAGACGTGGGTCACGCCCGGTATTAGTGGTCTGGGGAAACTTTTTTCCAGGGTCTGTAACGCCGATGCCGGACCGGGCGAATCCACGGTTGCGAGCTTCGGCGGCCGATCCATCTCGGCCCTGCCGGAGATTCGTTTCTCAAAGGTCCTCGGGGTGACCTGCGCACGTGCATGTCCGGAATCGCCGCTGAGCCGGGGAGTCAGAAACGATGAGTGAGCAGGTCCGCGCTGCCCGTGATGTCGACGGGCTGCGCTCCACGCTCAATCCGCTGTCCGAACACAGACAGACGCACCCTCCCGTCGCCCGATGGGAAAGTCGGTACCGCTACGCCGTCATCACCGCCGACGTGCTGACCGTCGCCCTGGTGGTCATCGCCACCGGTGCCGTGATGAGCATGCGGCACACGGCCTTCGGCCCGCTTTCCCTTGCCCTGCTGGACATACTCACAGTGGTTGTCGTCGTGGCATCGCTGGCGATCAACCGCGTCTGGACACCGACGGTGCTGGGTCAGGGAGCTGAAGAGTTCCGAAGACTCGGCCGGGGTTTGTTCGGTGCCGTTGTGGCGCTCGGTCTCGGAGCGCTCGCCGTCGACATCCCCGGCGCCCGCCTGTGGGTTTTCGTCGTAGTGCCCGCGATCGCCCTGGTCGCGTTCCCGATGCGCTACCTCCTGCGCCGCCCGCTGCACCGCGGCCGCAGTGAAGGGCGCTTCCTGCTCTCCGTTCTCGCCGCCGGCAACGTCGACACGGTCGAGGACCTCATCCACCGCACGCGCCGCGTCGCCCACCTGGGCTGGCGCGTGGACGCGATCTGCACCATCGACGGCCGTGGCCGCGCCGGCACGGAGGTCGACGGCGTGCCCGTCGTCGGCCAGCTGCGCGAGCTCGCCGAGCACGTCCGCCGCGGCGGTTACCGCATCGTCGCCGTCACGCCCGACGCCTACTGGACACCTCGCCGTCTCCAGCAGCTCGCGTGGGCGTTGGAGGGGTCCGGTGCCGAGATGGTCGTCTCGCCCGGTCTCATGGAGGTCGCCGGCCCGCGCCTGCACATGAGCGCCGTGCTCGGCATGCCGTTGCTGCGCGTGAGCGAACCGGCGCTGAGCGGGTTCCGCCGTCTGGTCAAGGACGTCGTCGACCGCGTCGGCGCGTTCCTCCTCCTGCTCGCACTGGCACCGCTGATGTTCGCGGTCGCCGCCTTCGTGATGATCGACAGCCGCGGTCCCGTGTTCTACCGCCAGAAGCGGGTCGGCAAGAGCGGTGTGCCGTTCACGATCGTCAAGTTCCGCACCATGGTGACCAACGCCGACGCGTTGCGCGCCAAGCTCGCCACGGCCAACGAGGGCCACGGCCTGCTGTTCAAGATGAAGAAGGACCCGCGCATCACCAAGGTCGGCACGTTCCTGCGCCGCTACTCGATCGACGAGCTGCCCCAGCTGTTCAACGTCCTCGCGGGCAGCATGTCGCTCGTCGGTCCCCGCCCGCCGCTGCCGGAGGAGACCGCGAAGTACTCCTCGGACGTGCGCCGCCGCCTGCTGGTGAAGCCCGGCCTGACCGGTCTGTGGCAGGTGAGCGGACGGAGCGACCTCTCGTGGGAGGAGTCGATCCGCCTGGACCTGCGCTACGTCGAGGACTGGTCGCTCGCACTCGACCTCGTGATCATGTGGAAGACCTTCCGCGCCGTCTTCGGCGGCCAGGGGGCTTACTGATGGAGACCTCTCCTGTGGTTGGAATCGCTGTCATCGGCGCCGGGTACTGGGGCCCGAACCTCGTCCGCAACGCGCAGGCGACCCCCGCGCTGCGCCTGAAGTACCTGTGCGACCTCGACGTCGAGAAGGCCAGGCGGGTGCTGGGGGAGTACTCGACCGTGCGCGCCACGGCGTCGCTCGACGAGGTCCTCGCCGACCCCGAGGTGCACGCGGTCGCCATCGCCACCCCCGCCGCCACCCACCTGCCCGTCGCACTGGCGGCGCTGGAGGCCGGCAAGCACGTCCTGGTGGAGAAGCCGCTCGCGGCGAACTTCGAGGACGGCCGCAAGCTCGTGGAGACCGCGGAACAGCGCGGCCTCACGCTGATGCTGGACCACACCTTCGCCTACACGTCGTCCGTGCAGCACCTGCGCGAGATCATCCGCGGCGGCGAGCTCGGCGACATCCAGTACATCGACTCGGTGCGCATCAACCTCGGTCTGGTGCAGCCCGACGTGGACGTGCTGTGGGACCTCGCGCCGCACGACCTGTCGATCTTCGAGGCGATCCTGCCCGACGACGTTCGCCCGGTGGAGGTCGCGGCCCACGGCTCCGACCCGATCGGCGCCGGCGTCGCGTGCGTCGGCCACCTGACGGTCCGCCTGTCCAACGGCGCGATCACGCACGTGCACGTGAACTGGCTGTCGCCCACGAAGATCCGCACGATGGTCATCGGCGGCTCGCAGCGCACGGTCGTCTGGGACGACAACAACCCGGCGCAGCGACTGTCCATCTACGACCGCGGCGTCGACCGTTCCGTGGAGCAGCAGAAGATCTCCTACCGCACCGGCGACATGGTCGCGCCGGCACTGGTGGAGCGCGAGGCGCTGCGCACGATGATGGCGGAGTTCGCCGCGTCGATCACCGAGAAGCGCCCGCCGCTGACCGACGGCCGCGCGGGTCTGCGCGTGCTGGCGGTGCTCGAGGCCGCGTCGGAGTCGCTGCGGTCCGGCGGACTGTTCGTCCCCGTTCAACAAGTGGAAAGCAGGGTTTCCTGATGACGGCCCAGAAGGAGCTCGCGCAGCCGATCACGGGGCAGCGCGCTCTCGTCACCGGTGGTGCCGGCACGATCGGTTCCGCGGTGGTGGACCAGCTCGTCGAGGCTGGCGCCGCCAAGATCGTCGTGCTGGACAACTTCGTGCGCGGCCGCCGCGAGAACCTGGCCTCCGCCCTGGAGTCCGGTGTCGTCCACGTCGTCGAGGGCGACATCAACGACAAGGAGCTCGTCCGCGAGCTGACCCAGGGCAAGGACCTCGTCTTCCACCTCGCCGCCATCCGCATCACCCAGTGCGCCGAGGAACCGCGCCTGGCGCTGGAGTGTCTGGTCGACGGCACCTTCAACGTCATCGAGGCCGCCGCGGCCGCCGGCGTGAAGAAGGTGATCGCGTCGTCGTCGGCGTCGATCTACGGACTGGCGGAGTCGTTCCCCACCGACGAACGGCACCACCCGTACAACAACGACACGTTCTACGGCGCCGCGAAGGCGTTCAACGAGAGCATGTTGCGCAGCTTCAAGGCCATGTACGACCTCGACTACGTGGCGCTGCGCTACTTCAACGTGTACGGCCCGCGCATGGACGTCCACGGCCTCTACACCGAGGTGCTCATCCGCTGGATGGAACGCATCGTCGACGGCAAGTCGCCGCTCATCTTCGGCGACGGTGCCCAGACGATGGACTTCGTCCACGTGCACGACATCGCCCGCGCGAACATCCTCGCCGCCAAGGCCCCCGTCACCGACACGGTGTACAACATCGCGTCCTCCCAGGAGACCTCGCTGAAGGAGCTCGCCCTCGCGCTGCTCACCGCGATGGACTCCGACCTGCCGCTGGAGCACGGCCCCGAGCGCAAGGTGAACGGCGTGACGCGCCGGCTCGCCGACATCAGTCTCGCGGCCGCCGAGCTCGGGTGGAAGCCGGAGATCGAGATGGACGGCGGCCTGCGCGACCTGGTCGCGTGGTGGCGTGCCGAGAAGGACGCCGCCGAGGCCGGCGCCGACGCGTGACCCGCGGCCCTGGCGCCGCCGGCTCACAAGGCTGAGCGGCGCCGGGGTCGTACCCCCCGAAGCCGCGGCCGCGCCGCCGAGGCCTCACGGGCCGGGCAATGCCGAGGCCGCACCAGAACTGCTCCCTCCGGGAGCCGGGTCCGCTCCCGCGAGCGAACCCGCGGAGCCAGACCGGTTCCGCACCCCGAAGCCGCGGGGGGGAGGGGGGGGGGGAGACCCACAGCGGACGGGAGGGGGGGGAGGAGGAGAACGGGCGCAGG
>NZ_JBHYGW010000006.1:61648-174416 GCF_042738015.1 Lentzea sp. NPDC059081 | reverse complement strand
TTTTCCTTTGGGGGGCGGGTTCTCCTCCGGAGGGAAACCCGGGGAGGCAAGATGGTTCCCGCACCCAGAAGCCGTGCTCGCGCCGCTGTCGACACCCCCGGGTCGCGGGTGTCGCGGCCGCACCTGCACGCGCACCAGGCACGTGACACCAAGCGCGTGACACCAAGGCAAGTACGAACGTTCGTCCGCGAAGCGAAGAGGTAGACCTGTGATTCCGGTTATGCGGCCGTTGCTCGGCGAAGAAGAAGCCCTGGCCGCCGCCGAGGCCGTGCGGTCCGGCTGGGTGGCGCAGGGTCCGCGGGTCCGCGAGTTCGAGGAGGCCTTCTCGGCGGCGGTCGGCGCGAACCACGGTGTGGCCGTGTCGTCCTGCACCACCGGCCTGCACCTCGCCGTGCACGTGCTCGGCATCGGCCCCGGCGACGAGGTCGTCGTGCCGTCGTTGTCGTTCATCGCCACCGCCAACTCGGTCCGCTACACCGGCGCGACGCCGGTCTTCGCCGACATCGAGGCGAGCACCGGCAACCTCACCGCGTCCACTGTGGAACCGGTGCTCACGGACAAGACCCGCGCGGTCATGGTCGTGCACCAGGCCGGCGTGCCCGCGGACGTCGACTCGATCAAGGCGCTGTGCGAGCCGCGCGGCATCGCCGTCATCGAGGACGCGGCCTGCGCGTCGGGCTCCACCTACAAGGGCAAGCCAGTCGGCGCGAACGCGTTGATGGCCGCCTGGTCGTTCCACCCGCGCAAGCTCCTCACCACCGGTGAGGGCGGCATGGTCACCACCGACGACCCCGACTGGGCCGTCCGGCTCAAGCGCCTGCGCGAGCACGGGATGAGCGTCAGCGCCGCGGACCGCCACAACGGCGGCAGCGCCGTCATCGAGCAGTACCTCGAGACCGCGTTCAACTACCGGATGACCGACATCCAGGCCGCGGTCGGCCTGGTGCAGCTGTCCAAACTGGACCTGATCATCGCTCGTCGCCGTGAGTTGGCCGCGCGTTACCACGAGTTGCTGAAGGACACCGGCGTCGAAGCGGTGCAGGACCCGGAGTACGGGACGACCAATTACCAATCCTTTTGGGTCTGGTTGCCGGAAGGTGGTCCGGACCGCCAGGAAGTCCTCTCCGGACTCGCCGAACGCGGTGTCAGCGCACGGCGCGGAATCATGGCGTCACACCTCGAACCCGCCTACTACGGCCACGACAGCGCGCCGCTGCCCGTGACGGAGGCCTTCACGGCCAAAACCCTGATCCTGCCGCTGTTCCACGAGATGACCGAGTCCGAACAGGACCAGGTCGTGTCAGCGTTGTCGGACACTCTCCACACATCCCGACTGACCGTGCGTGGTTGAAACATAAAGATTTCGAGATTGCCAGAACTTTTTTGTGTTGACACGTAACAGCTTCAACCAGATCGCCGACGTTCGGAGTAGCAGCCCTGTGCTGTCCAGCGTAGTGCGCGGATCACACACGGTAACTCCGTCCGAGAGGTGAAACCCAATGGTGGCTCAGCAGTCGCGTCTCGTGCGGGTGCTAGTGATCACGGCGTTAATAGCATCCACGATGTTCGTGCTCGGCGTGTTCAACGCCCCCAACGCCAATGCCGCCCCGTGTGACTTCCCCGTCACGAACAAGGTCGCGTGCGAGAACACGCAGACCGGCGCGGACGACTGGCAGGCGCAGTACCGGGACGACTCGATCCTCGGGTACACGACGGACATCAGCTACAACGTCGGTCAGACCGTCAGCTTCAAGATGCTGACCTCGGCGTCGTCGTACAAGCTCGATATCTACCGAATGGGCTGGTACAACGGCAAGGGTGCCCGCTACATGGGCACCGTGCAGCGCAACACCCCGCAGAACCAGCCACCCTGTCTGAGAGACGGGCCGACCGCGTTGATCGACTGCGGCAACTGGGCCGTGTCGCTCACGTGGAACATCCCGTCCAACGCGGTCTCCGGCATCTACTACGTGCGCATGACGCGCAACGACACCGGTGCCGAGAACGAGATGGCGTTCGTCGTCCGCGACGACAGCTCGACCTCCAAGGTGTTCTTCCAGACCTCCGACGCCACCTGGGTCGCCTACAACCGCTACGGCGGCAACAGCCTCTACTTCGGTGACGGCCCCGGCCAGGGCGGCAGCGCGTACAAGGTCAGCTACAACCGCCCGTACACCGGTGGCGACGGCGACGAGAACTTCATCTTCAACGCCGAGTACCCGATGCTCAGGTTCCTGGAGCGCAACGGGTACGACATGAGCTACACGACCGATGTGGACTCGGCGCGCCGCGGCAACCTGATCAAGAACCACAAGGTCTTCATGGCCGTCGGCCACGACGAGTACTGGTCGAACGAGCAGTGGAACAACGTGATGGCCGCTCGCGACGCGGGCGTGCACATGGCGTTCCTGACCGGCAACGAGATCTTCTGGAAGACCAAGTGGGAGAAGAGCATGGACTCCTCCCAGACCGACTGGCGCACCATCGTCTGCTTCAAGGAGACGAAGGGCACCCAGAACGACGGCGAGAACACCTGGACCGGCACGTGGCGCGACCCGCGCTACAGTCCGCCCCAGGACGGCGGCAGGCCGGAGAACGCGTTGCTCGGCAACATGTTCACCGTCAACGGCCGGCGTGACGACTCGCTGCAGGTGCCGGCCGCGTACGGCAAGATGCGGCTCTGGCGCAACACCGACCTGCAGAACCTCGCCTCGGGCACCACGTACACGTTCCAGCCCGGCACGCTGGGCTACGAGTGGAACACCGTGTACGACAACGGCTTCCAGCCCGCCGGCGTCGCCCAGATGTCGCGCACCACGGTCAACCTCGACGGCTACTACGCGCTGAAGAACTTCGGCGACGAGTACGGCGGCGGTCCCGAGACCCACGCGATCACGTACTACCGCGCACCCTCGGGCGCGCTGGTGTTCGGCGCGGGCACGGTCCAGTGGGCGTGGGGCGTCGACGACGAGCACGCGTTCCTCACCAACACCCCGACGTCGGACAAGCGGATCAAGCAGGCGACCGTCAACTTCCTCGCTGACATGGGCGTGCAGCCCTACCAGCTCTGGGGAGCCGACCAGCTGACGATCTCCGGCGCCATCAACGACAACGCCGCGCCCGGCGTGCAGATCACGAACCTCCCGGCGCAGTCGACGGTCGGCCAGCCCTACACCTTCAGCGGCACCGTGATCGACGCCGCCGGCAAGGTCGCGGGCGTCGAGGTCTCCACCGACGGGGGCACGCGCTGGCACTACGCGAACTGGCAAGCGGGCCAGACGACGTGGAGCTACACCTACACGCCGTCGCAGTCCGGCACCGCGCAGCTGCGGGTCCGCGCGGTCGACGACTCGCTGAACCTCTCCACCCCGGTGAGCGCGACGCCCGGCGTCGGTGCCCGCACCTGCCCGTGCGGCATGTTCTCCGGCCAGGAGGTCCCGAAGGTCACCTCCGCCGACGACAGCTCGCAGCTCGAGCTCGGCGTGAAGTGGAAGGCCGCGAGCAACGGCTACGTCCGCGGCGTGAAGTTCTACAAGGGCACGGGCAACACCGGCACGCACACCGGTTCGCTCTGGTCCGCGGCCGGCGACCTGCTCGCCACCGGCACGTTCGTCAACGAGAGCGCGACCGGCTGGCAGACGCTGCTGTTCCCGTCGCCGATCGCGGTGAACGCGAATACGACCTACATCGTGTCGTACTACACCCCGACGGGGCACTTCGCCTACGACAGCGGCGGGTTCTACCAGCAGCAGGCGTACATGGAGCCCATCACCGGCCTGAAGTCCGGTGTGGACGGACCGAACGGCGTGTTCCGCTTCGGCGCCGGCTTCCCGAACAACACGTTCGACAACACCAACTACTGGGTCGACGTGGTCTGGGCGACGGACCCCGGTCCCGACACCCGCGCACCGATCCAGACCGCGATGTCCCCGGTGTCCAACGCCGGTTCCGTCGCGCTGAACACCGCGGTGTCCGGCACGTTCGACGAGAACGTCACGCTCAGCTCGGCACAGGTCACCGTGACCGGCCCGAGCGGCGCGGTCACCGGCACGAAGACGATCTCGAACGACGCCCGCACGATCACGTTCACGCCGTCCGCACCGCTGGCGGCCGCCACGGCCTACACCGTCACGATGAGGGCGGCCGACGCGGCGGGGAACCTGTCCGCGCAGGCGAGCTGGACGTTCACGACGGGGTCGCCGAGACCGGCCACCTGCCCGTGCACGGTCTGGGACGACTTCGCGGGACCCGCGGTGATCGACTCGGGTGACACCGGCCAGGTGGAGCTCGGCACGAAGGTCCGCTTCGACGGCAAGGGCGAGGTGCTCGGCGTCCGCTTCTACAAGGGCACCGGCAACACCGGCACGCACACCGGTTCGCTGTGGACGGCCAACGGCCTGCTCCTCGCGACCGGCACGTTCTCCGGTGAGACCACGTCCGGCTGGCAGAAGCTGATGTTCAACTCGCCGGTCCAGGTGCAGGCGAACACGACCTACGTCGTGTCGTACAACGCGCCCAACGGCCGGTACTCGGTCACCTCCGGCTACTTCAACGGCCAGGAGGCGAGCTACCAGTCGCTGCACGCGCTGCAGAACGGCGCTGACGGCGGCAACGGCGTGTACAAGTACGGCACGGGCTTCCCGACCGGCTCGTACAACGCCACGAACTACTGGGTCGACGTCATCTACCGCAACGGCCTCAACGGTGACACCACGCCGCCGTCGATCACGAGCCGCACGCCGGCCGTGAACGCGACGAACGTGGGTCTCCAGAGCCCGCTCACGGCGACGTTCAACGAACCGGTCGACCCCGCGTCGGCGCAGATCTGGCTGACGGACCCGAAGGGCGCCAAGCTCACCGGCTCGGTGTCGCTGTCCGGTGACCAGAAGACGGTCACGTGGACGCCGACCGGCAAGCTCGTGCCCGGCACGCAGTACAAGGCGCACGTGGGCATCGCGGACGTCAACGGCATCGCGATGCCGGCGCCCGCGGAGTGGACCTTCACGACCACGACCACGCCGACCTGTCCGTGTTCGTTGTTCAGCACGGCGACCGTGCCCGATGAGACGTCCGCGGACGACTCGGGGGCGTACGAGCTCGGCGTGCGGTTCAGCCCGACGCAGTCCGGTCAGATCACCGGTGTCCGCTTCTACAAGGGATCCGGCAACACCGGCACGCACACGGGCTCGCTGTGGAGCGCCTCCGGTCAGCGGCTCGCGACCGGCACGTTCTCCGGTGAGACCGCGACGGGCTGGCAGACGCTGACGTTCGCGCAGCCCGTGGTCGTCAGCTCCGGCCAGACCTACACCGCGTCGTACACGACCACCACCGGCCACTACGCGGTGAACGGCGGGTACTTCGGCACGGGTCCGGTCAACTCCGGTCCGCTGACGGCACCGCAGGAGCAGAACGGCGTGTTCGTGCCCGGCTCCGGGTTCCCGACGATGACCTACGGCTCCGGCAACTACTGGGTCGACGTCGTCTACCAGCCCAACGCCGACAACGTGGCACCGGTGGCGCAGTCGCACACGCCGCTGACCGGCGCGACGGACGTGGCGCTGAACTCCACCGTCACGGTGTCGTTCGACGAGGCCGTCGACCTCAACTCGGCGCAGTTCGACGTCACCGACCCCGGTGGCGCGAAGATCGCCGGCACGAGGTCGCTCTCGGCGGACAGCCGGATGATCACGTTCACACCGGCGGCCAGGTTCGCGGCGTCCACCGTGTACTCGGTGAGCGTCAAGGCCGCGGACACGTTCGGCAACATGATGGCGAGCCCGGTCACGTGGTCGTTCACGACGGCGACGACGCAGACCTGCCCGTGCTCGCTGTTCAGCGCGGCGACGGTGCCGACGACCACCTCGGCCGACGACACCAGTCCGTACGAGCTGGGCGTGAAGTTCACCTCCAGCACCAACGGCCAGGTCACCGCGGTGAAGTTCTACAAGGGCGCCGGCAACACCGGCACCCACACCGGATCGCTCTGGTCCGCGGACGGCCAGCGCCTCGCGACCGGCACGTTCTCCAACGAGACCGAGTCGGGCTGGCAGACGCTGACGTTCAGCACACCGGTGTCGATCACGGCCGGGACCACGTACGTGGCCTCGTACACGACCACCACGGGTCACTACGCCGTGAACTCGGGCTACTTCGGGTCGGTGACCTCGCCGCCGCTGGCAGCCACTGCCTCGGCCGGTGTCTTCACCTCCGGCTCCGGGTTCCCGACGTCGTCCTACAACGGTGGCAACTACTGGGTCGACGTGGTGTTCCAGTGACCGCGACGCCGTTGCTGCTGATCGGAGCAGGGGGACTCGCCCGCGAGGTGCTCGCGGCGGTCCGCCTCCTCCCGGAGGTCTGGAACCCCGTCGGGGCTCTGGACGACTCCGCCGCCCTGCACGGCACCCTGCTCGACGGGGTGCCCGTGCTGGGCGGGCTCGACAGCCTCGGCGACCACCAGGACGCGGCCGTCGTGGCGTGCATCGCCAACGCACGGCGGCCGTTGTCCCGGTCGGGTCTTGTTTCCCGTCTCGGGTTGCCGGACGAGCGGTGGGCGACCATCGTTCATCCGGCGGCCGTGACGTCCGGCGCTTCCCTTGGCGCCGGAACGGTTCTGCTGGCCGGGGTCGTGATCACGACCCCGCTGTCGGTCGGCAGGCACGTCGTGGCGATGCCGCACGTGCTGATCACCCACGACGACGAGGTGTCGGACGGCGTCACGTTCGCCGGCCGCGCCTCGCTCGGCGGGGGAGTGTTCGTGGGGGAGTCCGCGTACCTGGGACAGGGAGCCATGGTGCGCGAGGGAGTGAAGATCGGCGCCGGTGCCGTGGTCGGCATGGGAGCCGTTGTCCTGCAGGACGTTCCGGCAGGAGAGACGTGGGCCGGCGTTCCGGCCCGCCCGTTGCGTGGGGAGAGCGCGTGATCGAGATTCCGCTGGTGGACCTGCGTGCCCAGCACGAGCAGGTGGCCGACGAGGTGGCCGACGGCTGGGCAGAGGTGCTCAAGACGACGGCCTTCATCAACGGCCCGCAGGTCGCCCGGTTCGAGTCGGAGTTCGCTGCCTACCAGGAAGTCCCGCACGCCATCGGTGTCGGCAACGGCACCGACGCCATCGAGCTGGCGCTGCGTGCACTGGGGGTCGGGCACGGCGACGAGGTCGTCCTGCCCGCCAACACCTTCATCGCCACGGCCGAGGCCGTCGCCCGCTGCGGCGCGACGCCCGTGCTCGTGGACTGCGTCGACGACACGCTGCTGATCGACGCTTCCGCAGTGTCCTCTGTGGTCACTTCGCGCACGAAGGCCGTCGTGCCCGTGCACCTCTACGGCCAGGCCGCCCCGGTCGAGCTGCTGCCCCACGGCCTACCGGTCGTCGAGGACGCCGCCCAGGCCCAGGGCGCCCGCCGCAACGGCGTCGCCATCGGCGGCCTCGGCGTCGCCGCCGCCACGTCGTTCTACCCCGGCAAGAACCTCGGCGCGTACGGCGACGGCGGCGCGGTCCTGACGACGTCCGACGCCATCGCCGAGTCGGTCAAGTTGTTGAGGGAGCACGGCTCGCCGCGCAAGTACGAGCACCCGGTGCTGGGCTTCAACAGCCGCCTCGACACGCTCCAGGCCGTCGTGCTGTCCGCGAAGCTGCGCCGCCTGGAGGGCTGGAACCAGGCCCGCCGCGCCGCCGCGTCCCGCTACACCGACATGCTGGCTTCCGTCGAAGGCGTCCGGACCCCGGTCGTCCTGGACGGCAACCTGCCCGTCTGGCACCTCTACGTCGTCCGCGTGCCGGACCGCGACCGCGTGCTCTCCGCTCTGCACGCCGCGGGTATCGGCGCCGGCATTCACTACCCGACGCCGCTGCACAAGACGGGCGCGTTCGCCTCCTTGGACGGCTCGTTCCCCGTCGCCGAGCAGTCGGCGTCCGAGATCCTGTCGCTGCCGCTGTTCCCGGAGATCACCGAGTCGCAGCAGACCCGAGTGGTCGAGGCGCTGACGGCGGCGCTGAGGTGACCGGCGTCCGCGTGCACCCGCACGGGTTGTGCGAGTCCACCGACGTGGGCGACGGCACGCGGGTGTGGGCCTTCGCGCACGTGCTGCCCGGTGCCCGGATCGGCCGGGACTGCAACATCTGCGACGGCGCGTTCGTCGAGTCGCGTGCGGTGCTCGGGAACAACGTGACGGTCAAGAACGGGACCCTCGTTTTTGACGGCGTCACGTGCGAGGACGACGTCTTCCTCGGCCCGAACGTGCTCTTCACCAACGACCTGCGGCCGCGGGCTCACGTGAAGAAGACCGGCGACGCCCTGGAGACCACCCTGGTTCGCCGGGGTGCCACTCTCGGCGCTGGTGCTGTGGTGGTGTGCGGGACCGTGATCGGTGAGCACGCCTTTGCCGCTGCCGGTTCGGTGGTCACGCGGTCGGTGCCGGCGCATGCGTTCGTCGCCGGCAACCCGGCCGTGGTCAAGGGCTGGGTCTGTGCCTGCGGTGCGCGGCTCTCAGACGACCTCTCGTGCCCGGAATGCGGCATCCGGCACGAGGAGACCCCGGACGGGTTGAAAGCGGTCTGAGGGACGTTTTCACCCGTACGAGCAGTCGGTTGGAGCCGCTTCAACACCTAGCGTCGCGCAGATGACCGCGATCATCTCCACTGCCTACAGCAGGGACCTGGGCGACGAGCTCCGGAGGCTCCGGGAGACCTGCACGAGGCTGGGCGGCCGCGCGATGGCCGCCCAGCTCGGGTGGGACCCGTCCAAGGTGTCGAACATCGAGAACGGCAAGGCGCGCGCGTCGGACATCGACCTCGCGCAGTACGTGGCGACGTGCGGCAAGGACCTGGACTTCCTCGAGGAGTTCCGCAGCCGCTACCGCCACGCCTTCGAGCCGTACATCGTGCAGGTACCCGAAAACCTTCGCACTCTCGCCATGACCGAATCGATGGCTACGAGCATCACAGCGTACGAGATCTTGTCTGTACCAGGCCTTCTTCAGACAGAGGCGTACGCACGCGCGATGTTCGAAGAGACCGGGTTCGAGTCGCCCGAGGTCATGGAGAAGGGCGTTGAGCTCCGCATGGAGCGCCAGACCATCTGGCGGCGGCCTTTCCGCCCTGACTGCGTGTTCTACCTGCATGAACTTGCGCTGCGGATGGACATCGGCAACGCCAAGATCATGGAGAACCAGTACCTCCGTCTGCTCTTCAACACGCACGTCCTGCGGATCGTGCCGACCCATGTCAAGGGTGCTGCGTTCCAGACGAAGTGCACACTGTTCGAGTTCGACAAGGCGCCACCTGTGGCTTACACGGACTCTGACCTGGCGAAGGTCTTCGCCCAGGATGCCGCAGCCATCCTGCGGTGCAGGGCGCTGTTCAAACGGCTGGATGCGGTCGCGTTGGATGCGGAACAATCGAAGGACAAGCTGGCCGAGTACGTCAGCGCACTTCGAGAGGACCGACATGACCCGCGAACGGATCTGGCGTAAGAGCTCCTACAGCGGTGGCACCCTCGACAGCGACTGCGTCGAGGTGTCACTCGCCCATGACGCGCTGGTCCGCGACTCCAAGAACCCGGCCGCCGAGGTCCTCACCTTCTCCACCCCGGCCTGGCAGCACCTGCTCAGCTGGCTGAGCTGACCAGCTTCCGCGTCCGGTCCGCCTCCTGCCGGGCGATCCGCAACAACGCCCCGGACACCCCCAGCAGCAGGAACGTCATCCCGGTGGCCACGCTGAAGCTCAACGAGTCGAACGTCGCCGCCCCCAGTGCCGAAGTCAGCATCGCCCCGACGAGGCACACGGCGAGCCCGCGCACGTTCTCGTCCTGGGACAACGACCGGGCTCGCAACGCGGCGAAGATCCCGCCCAAGAACAGCAGCACGTACGCGAGCAGCCCCAGATACCCGTTCTCGATCATCGTGAGCAGGTACTGGTTGTCGAGGATCGTGTACTTCGACGGCAGGAACGTGCCGAAGCCGCGGCCCAGCCACGGGTGCTTGGCGATCTCCAGCCACGCCCCGTCGTAGTCCTTCGTACGGCCCTGGAACGACGGGTCGTCCTCGATGTTGGAGAACATCGACGTCACCGTGCCGAACAGGCCCGGCACGACCGCCGAGGCGCCGCCCAGGAACACCGCGCCCACGCCCAGCAGCGGCAGGCCGCGCTTCCGTGGCAGCAGGATGCCCAGCACGATGCCCGTCACCACCAGGCCGATGATCGCTGTGCGGGACAGTGACAGGATCGCCATCAGGGCCAGCAGCGACAGCGCGGCCAGCCAGCGGCCGCTCGGCTCGCCGCGGTCCTTCGCCTGGAACAGGAAGTGCGCGGCGAACGGGACGCCGAGCACGCAGACCAGGCCGAACTCGATCGGGTGGTTCGTGGTGCCGGCCGGGCGGAAGAAGATCGACCGCGACTCCAGGGCCGAGTAGCCGTTGTCCTGCACGCGCAGGCCCGGCAGCGTGATGTACGACGCCAGGTCGAGGCCGATGCCGAACTGGATGAGGCCCACGAACGCGCCGACGGTCAGGCAGCCGACCATGACCCTGAGCATGCGGCTCAGGCGTTCGCCGCTGCGGATCGCGTCGATCACGAACACCGCGAGCGCCGACATCGCCACGATCCGGATGAGTGACGAGTCGGACACCGACAGCTCGTCCGCGGGCAGGTAGCGGCGGGTGGCGAGCGCGTACGTCATCAGGTGCAGCATCACGAACACGCCGAGCAGCGTGCGGACGGTGTTGCGGCCCTTGGCCAGGCCGAGGTGGTCGACGAGGTGCGCGGCGAACCACAGCACCGACAGGCACAGCGCCACGAACAGCGCCGGCGGCAGCGTGATGGGGACGAACGCGATCGTGAACCGGGCGGGAACGACGAGCAGCGCCAGCACGTAGAAGATCACGAGCGTGGCGCCGTCCGCGCGTTGCTGGGTCAGTCGTCTTTCGTCGGCCATGCCGGGTTCGTGGGCTTGGGCGCGGGGATGATGACCGTCTTCTGGTGGGCGTTCGGCACGCCCTGGGGACGCGCGGGCTGGCCGTTGCCGTTCGGCTGCGGTCGCGACGCGGGTGCGTGCGAGGGCACCGGCGTCGGCGGGGGAGTGTCCTTCTCGGACTCAGGCTCCTCGCCGGACTCCTTGTCCTTGCGCTTCTTCGCCCGGTTCATGATCGAGTCGGCGGCGAACGTCGAGGCGATGGTCAGCAGCAGCAACACGACCGTGGCCGCGCCGACGTACCGGACCTTGCCACCGATCTTCGCCGACGCCGTGGTCGGCTTCACCAGGATCTGCGCCGTGATGAACGTCTGCTCCGGCGCGTTCAACGCCTTCTGCTGCGCCGCGAGCTCGTTCACCGTCTTCTCGAGCACCTTGCCGACGAGTCCCTCCGCCGACTCGGCCGAGTCGGCCTCCGTCGAGATGAAGAGCAGCGGTCCGCCGACGGGGCCGGTGTTCGCGGTGTAGGTGGCCGTCGATCCCTTGCCCGCCAGCTCTTCCGCGGTCTTCGGGTCGCCCAGGATCTGCGTCAGGATCTGCGCGGTGGTCGTGAGGCTGCCGTCGAACTGCAGCAGCGGGTTGACCTTCACCACGTCCTCGGGCTTGGTCTTCTCCGAGTACCGGCCGCCGGCCGCGGGGGAGGTGAGGACCAGCACACCGCTCGACTCGTACCGGGTGGGAACGGTGACGTAGACGTACAGGGCGAGGACACCGGTGAGCAGCACTGCGGGCAGGGCGATGTACCACCGCCGCCGCAGCACTCGTACGGTTCCCCAGAAGTCCATCAAAAACCCCGATCCGCGGCTCGGTCTTGCGAACGCACTGTCCGCAGGGTATCGCCCACCTGGAAAATCGGGGTGAGCTGCCAACTGTTACAGCCGGTAGCGCGGCGGCGATGAAGGAGGGGAATCCAGGAGGCAGAATGCGTGTGCGACGACTGGCCGTGTCGGTTGCGGCCATCCTCGTTGTGATCGGCGGAACGGCGGCTTACGTTGTCACGGCCGCGACCGACGCCACCCCGCCCGCGGGCGCCGAGAAGGTGTCGCAGGCCAAGACCGGCGACCTGCTGTTCGTCGACCTCGCCGGTGGGCAGAACCGCGTCGAGAAGCTCGCCGAAGGGGGCGCACGCACCCCCACGGACCTCGCCTGCCAGCGGTTTTACGTCTCCGCCGGCACGAGCGTCTGCCTCAAGCTCTCCGGTCCCGGCCCGTCCTACGCCGCCGAGATCAGCCGCGACGGCAAGCCGGTCAAGACCGTTCCGCTGCCCGGCATCCCGAGCCGCGCGAAGGTCTCGAAGTCCGGCAACGTCGTCAGCTGGACGAGTTTCGTCACGGGCGACTCGTACTCCGTGCCCGGCGGATTTTCCACCCGGACGGGTTACTTCGACGTCCGCACGGGTGAAACGGTCGAGTCGATCGAACACTTCGCGGCCACTGTGGAGGGTGCTCCGCTCACCGCCAGTGACATCAACTACTGGGGCCTCACAGTCGGTTCCGACGACCTGACGTTCTACGCCACGCTCGCCAGCGGAGGATTCACCTGGTTGGTGAAGGGCGATCTCGTCAGCAAGTCCGTCACGTCGCTGCGCCGCGATGCCGAGTGTCCCTCGCTTTCGCCGGACGGCACCAAGGTCGCCTACAAGAAGCGCATCGGCCGGCTCGGGCC
The DNA here is from genome assembly GCF_042738015.1 of Lentzea sp. NPDC059081. Lineage (NCBI taxonomy): Bacteria > Bacillati > Actinomycetota > Actinomycetes > Pseudonocardiales > Pseudonocardiaceae > Lentzea > Lentzea sp. NPDC059081. The sequence goes on along the minus strand of NZ_JBHYGW010000006.1, from coordinate 161,787 downwards.
GTGGGACCTCGCGGTGCTCGACCTCGCGACCAACGAGGAGAAGCGGCTGCCGGGCACGGCGGGCATCGACGACCAGACCACGTGGCTGAGCAACACCGAGGTCGCGTTCGCCGCGGTGCCCAAGGACGCGCGGCTGCCCGCCGTTCACATCGCCCCCGCCGACGGTTCGAAGCCCGCGGAGGTCCTGATCCCCGACGCCACCTCGCCCTCGCCGGTGATGTAGCGGATCACGGGGCCAGCTCGCGGCCGAGCACCTTCTCCAGCTCGAGTCCTGCCGCATCCCAGGAACGTCCCTCCACACTGGACGCGGCCGCGCGGGCGGTCGCGTCGAAGTCCGGCGATGTGACCACTTCGGACAAAGCACGCGCCAGCGAGTGCGGGGTGGGTGCCGCGTACCGGACGTGGTCGTTGTCCAGGACTACGCGGTTGAAGTGCGCGTCGTTCACCACCGGGATGCATCCGGCGGCGAGCATCTCGTGCGGCACCAGAGAAACGTTCGTCATCGAGAGCGACAACCCGGCGAAGCAGCGGTTGTAGATCGCGTTCAGCTCGTCCGGCGTCACCAGGCCGTGGTCGACGAACTGCGGACCGAGCTGCCCGATCTTCTCGCCGTAGACGTGGATCTTGAGGTCCGGGTGCCGCTCGGCGAACAGCTCCAGCGCGAGCAGGCCGAGCTCGAACGCGCGCCGCGGGGCCTTGCGCCGGGCGTAGAAGACGATGCCGTCGCGCTGCTCGCCGCGCAGCGAGTACCGGTCGGCGTCGCAGCCGAAGTCGAAGTGGTCGGCGGGCATGCCGTGCTCGTCGAGGACCTTGTCCGCGAGGAACCGGCCGGCCGTGAAGCCGTGCATGCCCATCCGGTAGGTGTTCTCGGCGAGCGTGTACAGGCCGCCCTGCGGGTAGAACCACGGCTCGTAGTCCTGCACGAGGTAGAACCTCTTGCCCTGGCACGGGTCGTTGAACGCCGGATAGGCGGTGATCCACGCCGTCGCGAACACCGCGTGCGCGTCCGCCATCCCGTCCGTCACGTCGTGGATCGAGCCCTGGAAGAACGGGAACGCGGCGCGGATGCCGGGTTCGAGGTCGGCGACCGAGTTGCCGAACGTGTCGTACAGGTAGAGCTTGCACGTGTGGCCGACCGACTCCAGGTGCCGGATGAGCCGGAACATCGTCGTGTGGCCGCCGGACCCCTTGGACGGGGGAGTGGTCACCCAGTTGATCGTCAGCCGGCCGCCGGGCGGGATCGGCGGGATCCGCACGGGCTTGCGCTCGTCGACGTCGGCGCGGCGCACGTCCTCCATGCGCACGGGCAGGTCCTCGCCCTCGACGCCGAGCCGGCGGGTCGCGGCGGCGAGCAGCCGGGCGCCGAGCCGCTTCGGGCCCTGCTCCCGGACGATCTTCGTGACCTGCCTCAGGCGTCTCACGCGTTGGCCCTCTTCTTCAGCACGGCAAGGACTTCGTGTCTCATCGGGAACACCACGAGCGCGTAGGCGAGGCACGACAGCGCGCCGCCCACGAGGATCTGCAGCACCTCGCTGTCGATCACGTACCGCACCCCCAGCACCACGGCGACCATCAGCACGCCGCCGAGGAACGGCCGCAGCAACCGCGCGCCGAGAGCACCGGCCCGGATGCCGTAGGGCCGGAACGTGACGAGGTAGGCGGGCGTGATCACCAGGACCGCGACGATCACGTGCGCCGCCGCGACCCCGCGGATGCCGTCGAGGTGCGCGCCGAGCGCCAGCAACGGCACCAGCGCGCCCAGCCACACCAGGTGGATCCACAGGATCGCCTTGGACCGGCCGGCGGACGCCAGGAAGTCGTACCCGAGCTCCAGCGCCACCCGGACCGCGCCGAGCAGCACCAGCAACGCCAGCGCGGCCGCCGCGGGGGCCCAGCGCTCGCCGTAGACGACCCGGATGAGCGGGTCGGCCAGCGCGGCCAGCAGGACGCACGCGGGCACCGTGACGAGCGCCAGGAGCCCCAACGCGCGTCCGAACGCCTTCTGGAACAGCTCCGGGTCCTCGCGGACCTTCGAGAACGCGGCCAGCGACACGCTGCGGACCGGCGCGGAGAACGCCGCCACCGGCCAGCTCGCGAGGTTGAACGCCAGCAGGTAGAAGCCCAGCGGCACGGTGCCGAGCACCGCGCCGACGACGATGTAGTCGACGTTCATCACGCCGAAGATCAGCAGGCTCGACCCGGCGAGCGGCAGGCCGAACGCGAGCAGCTCCTTCGCCTGCGCGGGGTTCCAGCCCGGCCGGAACCGGTCCTTGGTGAGCCAGAACATGATGATCGCGGCGGACAGGTTCTGCGCGATCCGCTGCCACGCGAGGCTCCACGCGCCGAAGCCCATCAACGCGAGCACGACGGCGACGGCGGTGCCTGCCAGGAACGCGGCCGTGTCGGCGTAGAACTTGTGGTCCTGCCGGAAGTTGCGCTGCATCATCGCGCCAGGCACGGCGGTCCCGCCCGCGATGACCAGGGCGACGGACATGAGCTGGATGACGCCGGTGGCCTCGGGCGCGTCCATGGCGTTCGAGAACCAGGGCGCGCCCACGACGCAGATCAACGCGAGCAGGCCGCCGGACGCGAGGGACAGCGTCGTGACGGTCGGCGCCATCTCCTCGACCGGGCCGTTCGTGCGGACCAGCGCCGCGCTGACGCCGAGCTCGGAGACGCTCAGGACGATGTTGAGGACGACCAGGGCGACCGCGAAGACGCCGAACTGCTCGGGGGCGATCAGGCGGGCCAGCAGGATGCTGATGCCGACGGCGGCGAGGCGTTGGAGCAACGAGTTGATCGCGCTCCAGCGGATCGCCGAGGACACCCGGCCTTCGAGCTGCCCCTTGTCCTGCTCGACCGTGCTCACCACTCGCCCCGCCACTTCCACCGCTGCGTCCCGGCCCACAACTTCGCCCTCTTGTAGGCGTGCGGGGCGAGGAAGAGTTGCGTCCGGTTGAGGAAAGAGGGGCTGAACTTCTGGCGTCGCACCAGAGCGCGATGCTCCGGTAGCTCTTCGAGGTGCTCGTACGTCTCGCGCGCGAAGTCGAGCAGCTCCTTCTCGGTGCCGTCGAGCTGGTCGCGGTCGTGCAACCGGACGGCACGCCACAGCGCGTCGCCCGCGATGGCCTTGCGCGCCAACGTCCTCAGCCGCGCGGGCAGGCCGGGGTTCTGCTCCAGCACGAGGTCGAACACGTCCCGGCGCTGTTCGAGGTCGGCGAACACCGACTTGAACGTCGTGCGCATCATGGAGTTCTCGTGCACCCGGTAGTACGCGCCCGGCTTGCCGCTGACGTACCCGATGTCCGACACGGCGGCGATCCGCAGCCACATCTCCAGATCACCCGCGTGGGGGAGGTCCGAGCGGTAGCCGCCGACCTTCTGCTGGACCTTCGTGCGCACCACGACCTCCGGTGAGGAGATCACGTTGCGGCTGCTGCGGAAGCGGTTCTCGATCCACTCCTCGCCGCGCCAGACCTTCGACGTGGTCGGGAGCTGCGTGACCTTCGGCAACGCGTTGTGGTCGCTGTAGTACACAACGCGTCCGTAGACCATGCCCACTTCGGGGTTCTGCTCGAAGACGGCGGCCGCGCGCTGCAACGCTCCGGGCGCCAGCAGGTCGTCGGCGGACAGCAGCACCGTGTAGTCGGCGCTCGCCCAGTCGAGCAGGCCCTCGTTGTAGGTCGCGATGTGCCCCTTGTTCACCTCGTGCCGGTAGCCCTCGACGCGCTTGTCGGCGGCCATCAGCTCGGCCATCACCTCGGGGGTGTTGTCCGACGAGGTGTCGTCGATCACAAGCACGCGCACGTCCACGCCGGGCTGGTCCAGCACGCTGCGGACGCATGCCGGCAGGAAGTGCGCGTAGTTGTAGCAGGGGATCACGACGTCCACTGTGGGAAGCGTTGGCACAACCTGGGTATCGGTCTGCGCGCACATTCGTTAGCGGAACGTTTTGGGTCCATCAGGCGATGTACGCGATGACCGGAGTAAGGGGAGTCATGGCCGACCACGTCATCCTGACGCGCTTCAACCTGCCTTCGAAGGGCGCCGAAAGTTACGTCCGGGCAAAGGAAGGATGGCTGACCGAGCGCGTCGCGCTGTTCGAGCGCTACTGCCTGCCATCGGTTCTCGCGCAGACGGACAAACGGACGCGGTGGCTCATCTACTTCGACCCCGAATCACCGCAATGGCTCAAGGACAAAATCGCCTCCCACGGTGACGCGTACACGCCCGTTTACCGCGCGGAAGTGTCGCGGCAGGAGCTGAGATCGGACATCCGATCGCTGTTCCCGCGCACCGGTTCGGAACTGATCACCACCAACCTCGACAACGACGACGGTCTCGCCGTCGACTTCGTCGAACGCCTCTGCGCCGCGCCGCGCCCGACCACGACGGCGGCGTACTACCTGGTCAACGGCCTGATCAAGTCGCCTGGCGGCCTGTACCACCGCGTCGACCGGCACAACGCGTTCGTGTCGCTGCGCGAGTCGTGGGACGAGCCGGTGACGTGCTGGGCGCACTGGCACAACCACATGCACCTGCACTTCCCCGTCGTGGAGCTGGGCGGCGCGCCGGCGTGGCTGCAGGTCGTGCACGGCGGCAACGTCTCCAACCGCACGCGCGGCCGTCTCGTGTCGCCGGCGCCGTACCAGGCGGCGTTCGGCGACTCGCTGGACGACGTGTCCGCGCCGGGCTCGCTCGCGAAGGCCCAGGACCGGCTGGTCGACCAGCCGGTCCGGTTCGTGCGCGACTCCGGCCGGGTGGCCGCGAAGAACGCGGCCATGAAGGTGCTCGGCAAGGGCGGCTTCGAGAAGATCAAGCAGAAGCTGGCTGCTCGCGGTTGATTCCGTAACTGATGACGAGCGTCACGGTGAGTGCCACCAGCGCCACCGTGACGCCGGTCGAGATGCTGGAGTACTGCAGGAGCAGTCCAAAGGCGACAGACGAGACGAGCCGTCCCAGAGCCTGACCCGTCTGCACGACCGACAGCCCGGACGCCCGCAGCGACTCCGGCGCCGACTCGCTCACCTTCGCCGACAGCACGCCGTCCGTCGCCGCGTAGAACAACCCGTGCAGCAGCAGAGCCGCGACCGCGATGCTCTTCCCGCCCTCGGGGATGAACAGCAGCGCGTACACGCCCAGCAACAACCCGTGGCCGATCAGGAACATCCGCCAGCGGCCGATCTTGTCGGAGAGCTTCCCGAGCGGCGCGGCGGCCGCGAGGAAGACGACCGCCGTGCCGAGCGGGAGCAGGGGCAGGAAGCCCAGCGAGATGTTCGTGGCCTTCTGCACCAGCACGTAGACGAACGCGTCCGACACCGTCGCGAGCCCCAGCAGCCCGGCCGAGATGGTCGTGCGGCGGAACTGCCGGTCGGTGAGGAGCCCGAGCCCCGCGCGGAACGACGGCCGCGGGCCCTTCGGCTTCTCGGTCTTGGGCTCGCGCACGAACGACACCAGCACGATCAGCCCGATGACCGCGAACGCCGCCGACACCGCGAAGATCGGCCCCGGCACCATGCCGATCTGGGCGAGCAGCAGGAACGTGATGAGCGGCCCCAGCAACGCGCCGAACGTGTCCATGCTCCGGTGCACGCCGAACGCCGCCCCGAGCCGGTCCTCCGGCGTCGCCAGGGAGATCATCGCGTCGCGCGGGGCGGTCCGGATGCCCTTGCCCGCCCGGTCGGCGGCCATCAGCGTGCCGATGCCGAACGGTGAGGCGCCCACCAGCGGGAAGAACAGCTTGGTGGCCGCGGACAGCCCGTAGCCCGCGGCCGCGACGGCCTTGGGCTTGCGGAACTTGTCCGAGATGCCGCCACCGACCAGCCGCAGCACGGCCGTGGCGCCCGTATAGATGCCGTCGAGCAGACCGAACTGCGCGTACCCCAGCTGCAGCGTGAACAGCAGGTACACGGGCAGGAACGCCGTGATCATCTCGGCGGAGATGTCGGTCAGCAGGCTGACCGTGCCGAGCGCGAAGACGGTGCCCGGCAACCGCTTGCGGAAGTCGGTCTTCGAGGGGCGGGACGAGGCGACGTACATGAGTTGACCTACCAGCTGAGCGTTTGGTGCCACACCTCGAGCGACAGCAGCGTCCAGATGCGCGGCTGCTCGTTGCGGTCACCCGAGTCGTGGTCGTCGAGCAGCGACCTCACCGCGGCCCGGTCGAAGGTCTTGCCCACGAACGACGTGGGCCCGGTCAGCAGGTCGTACGCCATGTCCCGCAACCCGTCGCGGAACCAGGCGTCCAACGGCACCTTGAAGCCCGACTTCGGCCGGTCGACGACGTCGGCCGGCAGGTGCTTGCGCGCGACCTCCTTGACGACCCACTTGGTCGTGCCGCCGCGCACCTTCACGCTGCTCGGCAGGGAGAACGCCAGCTCGGCCACCCGGTGGTCGAGGAACGGCGGCCGCAGCTCCAGCGAGGCGGCCATCGACATGCGGTCGCCGCGCTCCAGGAGGTTGTCGGCGAGCCACGTGTGCGAGTCGGCGTAGAGCATGCGCCGCAACGCGTCCCCGCGCCCGTTCTCGTACGGCGCCAGCACCGACCGCGTGGCGGGCCCGCCCAGCAGCGCGGCCCGCTCGGCCACGGTGAAGGGCGCGAACCAGCCGCGCATGCGTTCGGCGTAGGACGGCTCGGCGATGGCGCGCAGCGCGATGCCCAGTCGGGCCTTGGACGCCGGCAGCGCCTTCTCCAGCCGTTTCAGCGCGAACGACGGCGCGACGCCTGCCAGCCGGGTGGCCTGCGCGAACCGGTACTTCGGGTAGCCGCCGAACAGCTCGTCGCTGCCCTCGCCGGACAGCACGACCTTCACGTCCCTGCGCGCCAGTTCGGCCAGCCGGAACACGGCCACGTCGGCGGGCTCGGACAGCGGCGCGTCGCGGTGCCAGGACAGCTTCGCCCAGCTGTCGCGGAAGTCGTCGGCCGTCACGATCACGTTGTGGTGCCGGCTGCCGACGATGCCGGCGACCTTCTCGGCCCAGTGGATCTCGTCCACGCGCGGGTCGCCGAAGCCCGCGGAGAACGTGTGCAGCTCCGCGTCACCCCGTTCCCGCGCCACCAGGGCCGTGATCAACGACGAGTCGACGCCGCCGGACAGGTAGGCCCCGACCGGCACGTCCGCGACCAGGGCGTCGCGCACGGAGGCCGTGAGCGCCTCGTCGACGAGCCGCACGGCCTCCTCAGGCGTCACCGACCGGATCTCCGACTCGCGCGGCAGCTCCCAGTACGGCTCGGTGCGCACCTCGCCGGACGCCGTGACGACCAGGTGGTGGCCCTGCGGCACCTTCCGGACGCCGCGCACGAGCGTGTACGGCGCGGGAACGGACCGGTGCGCCAGGTAGTCGTGCAGTGACTCCTGGTCGACCTCCGCCGCGCCGATCGCGGGCAGCAGCGCCTTGATCTCGGACGCGAACGCGAACATCGCCGAGTCCGCGTAGTAGTACAGCGGCAGGATGCCCAGCCGGTCGCGGAACAGGTGCGTCTCGCGCGTCGCCTCGTCGTGGATCGCGTAGGCGAACTGGCCGCGCAGCTTCGCCACCGCGGACGGGCCGTGCTGCTCGTACAGCGCCAGCAGGACCTCGGTGTCACCGTTCGTGCGGAACGGGTACGCGAGCTCCGTGCGCAGCTGCTGGTAGTTCAGGATCTCGCCGTTGAACGCGATCGTCGTCGTGCCCGACGCGCCCGCCATCGGCTGCGGCGAGCCCGCCAGGTCGATGATCGAGAGCCGGGTGTGGGCGAAGCCGATCGAGCCCTCCGACCAGAACCCGCTGTCGTCCGGGCCGCGGTGGTGCAGCCGCTTCGCCATCTCGGCGAGCAGCTCACGGGAGACGGGCGCGCCGTCGAACCGTCTGACGCCTGCGATTCCGCACATGGCTACCGTTCCTCAGCGAGCTGCATCAGTTCACGGGCGCGGGAGTCCCAGGACGCGGTCAGGACGGCCGCACGGCGTTCGGCGGGCGTCTTCAGGCCGCCGTCCTTGAGCGTGCGGCGGATCTGGTCGATGAAGTCGGCCTCGCCGGACGCGATCCGGATCACGTCGCCGTAGCGCTCGACCTCGGGGAAGTCCGTGGACACGACGGCCAGGCCGAGGGCCAGGTACTCCTTCATCTTGATCGGGTTGGCGTGCTTGATCCAGTCGTTGTCGAGCCACGGCATCAGCGCCACGTCGAAGCCGGAGCCGTAGCCGGGAATGTCCTCGTAGGACCGGAAGTCCAGCCAGTGCACGTTCGGGTACTTGGCGTAGCGCTCCATCGAGCAGGTGGCGTCGCCGATCAGCACGACCGACGCCTCGGGGAACTCCTGCGCGACCTTCTCGATGAGGTCGAAGTCCACCAGGTAGTCGTCGAGGCTGCCGAAGAACCCGATGCGCGGCCCGGGGATCGACGCGATGTCCGCCGGCAGCTCGGTGCGGCGGGTGAAGTGGTCGACGTCCACTCCGTGGTCGAGGAAGTGCGCACGGTCACCGGTGAGCGCGGACTCCTCGTCCTGCAACGCCCGTGAGACGTACAGCACGGTGTCCGAATTGGACAGCAGCTGGTTCTCCAGCCCGGCGATGGTGCCCTGGTCGGCCTCGGGGAACGCCGAGTGCCGGTCGGAGCGGTTGAAGATCAGTCCCTTGGTCCTCATCGGCTTCACGACGTCCCACGCGGTGGGGATCGTCGCGACGACGACCGGCGTGCCCATGCGCAGGAAGAAGCACACCGCGCGGACCTGCGTCCTGACGAGGACCGAGTTCAGCTTGCGCAGCCACGGCTTGCCGTAGAACGGCAGGGGAGCGGGCGTCATGACGTAGAAGTTGGGCGTCTCGGGGATCGGCTGCCGCACGAGCATCGCGACGCTCTTGGCCTTGCGCAGGATCCTCCGCAGGAACTGCGTGCTCCTGCCCGGTGACGGCATGCGCAGGCCGATGCTGTTGACCAGCAGCACCTTGCGGTGCTTCGCGACCCGGCGCAGGAGCTGGAAGTCCGAGTGCGCCCGGTTGTGGTACCACCAGTCCTGTGCGCTGAAGCACAGGTAGCTGGGCCCCTCGGAGGCCACTTCCTCCGGCCAGCGCCGCATCCCGAACAGTCCCTTCAACGCCGTGCGGTGCTTCGGCGACCGCGCGCGAAGCCCTTCGTTCGCGACCATGGCGAGCCACATGAGGAAACCGGCGAACCGCCCGTGCAGCTCCCGGTGCAGGCGGACCTTGTTCGACGTGAGCATCGACCACAGGCGGGCGTTCGTGGAGACCTCGCCGCCGATGTGCGTGACCGTCGCGCGCGGCTCGAACCACACGCCACCGGCCCGCACCATGTACTCGGTCTCCTCCGAATAGAGGAAGTACCGTTCGTCCAGAAGGCCGTGCTTCTCGATGGTCTCCCTGGTGATGAGCCAGGCACAGCCGGTGGCCCAGTCGGCGGCGTGCGCGCCCTGGTAGGCGACCGGGGCGGTGACCGTCTCACCCAGACCGATCCGGCCGGCCCTGCCGCCGCCGACGAGCGCCTCGGCGAACGCACCGGCGACGCGGGGCTTGCGGCGCAGCGAGTGCGACAGGGCACCGCTCTCGTCGACCAGGCGGGGAACGGTGATCGGCTTGTTCGCCGCGCGGAGTGTCGCGACGGCTCCGGGGTGCAACCGGATGTCCGCGTTCAGCACGAGGATGTCGTGCCCCTCGGTGGCTTTGATGCCGAGATTCACGCCCGCCGCGAATCCACCGTTGACGGGACTGCGCAGGATTTCCACACCGGGGCGAGTGGCGGCGGCCACAGTGCCGTCGGTGGAAGCGTTGTCGACGACGACGACCCTGACGTCATCGGGCAGCGAGTCCAGGCATCCGGCGATGACCTGTTCGCTCTGGTACGTGACGATGACCACCGCGACAGGTGACCGCTCCACAACCGCTCCTCGCTTTTCGGGCCGACGTCCGCTACATCGAGCAATCTGGAACTCCCGTTACGAGATCCGGTGCGCCTGTAACCGTTTGGCTCTCCGGAACGAGAACAAGGGCGTGACGTCATCGCCGCACGTGTTGATCATCGTGCAGAACCTCCCCGTGCCGCTGGACCGCCGGGTGTGGCTGGAATGCCGTGCCCTCACCGCCGCCGGGTACGAGGTTTCGGTGATCTGCCCCAAGGGTCCGGGTGATCCCGCGTACCAACTGCTCGACGGAGTGCACCTGTACAAGTACGCTCCGCCGCCGCAGGCCGAGGGCGCGTTGGGCTACGCGTGGGAGTTCTTGTACTGCTGGGTGCGCACGGCGTTGCTGAGCGTGAAGGTCCGCGCCCGCAGGCGGTTCGACGTGATGCAGGCGTGCAACCCGCCGGACACCTACTGGGCACTCGCGTTGCTGTGGCGTCTCGGCGGCGTGAAGTTCGTCTTCGACCACCACGACCTCAACCCCGAGGTGTTCCTGTCGCGCTTCGGCGAGCCCCGGGGCGTCGCGGGCAAGCTGCAGTACAAGATCCTGAAGTGGCTGGAGCGCAGGACGTTCCGCACGGCCGACCGGGTGACGTCGACCAACACCTCGTACCAGAAGATCGCGTGGACGCGCGGTTCCGTGCCTCCCGAGCACACCTCGGTCGTGCGGTCGGGCCCCGACACGACCGTGATGCGGCCTGTCGAAGGCGTGGACGAACTGCGACGCGGTGGCAAACATCTGGTGGCCTATCTGGGAATCATGGGCCCGCAGGACGGCGTCGACGGCGTGCTCGAGGTGGCCCGCAGGGTCATCTTCGACCGCGGCCGCACCGACGTCCGGTTCGCGCTGCTGGGCTTCGGCGACTGCCTCGAGGACCTGAAGCTGCAGGCCAAGGCGTGGGGCCTCGGTCCGTACGTCGAGTTCACCGGGCGGGTCGGGCCCGAACAGATCACGCGCTACCTGTCGACCTCCTCCGTTGGTTTGGGCCCGGATCCGTTGTCGCCTTTGAACGACGTGTCCACTATGAACAAGACCATGGAGTACATGGCCTACGCGCTGCCGGTCGTCTCGTACCGGTTGACGGAGACCGTGGTGTCCGCCGGCGACTGCGCCGTCTACGTCGAGCCGGGTGACGTCGAGGCGTTCACCACGTCGTTGCTCGACCTGCTGGACGACGCGGAGCGCCGCGCACGCCTCGGCTTCGAGGGCCGGCGCCGCTGTGAGGCGGAGCTCGACTGGCGCCCGCAGGCCGAGAACTACGTGGCGGTGTTCGACGGGCTCACCGGCTTCGTCTCGCGCGGCCCGTTCCCCGACGGCAGGCCCGAGCTCGGCGCGGGCACCGACCAGTGGGGCAACAAGATGATCGACGTGAGCGACGACGCCGTGCTCCGCGCGTTCGCCGTGACCCGAACGGGAGAATGATGTTCGTCAGAAGGATCGCCGTCGTCGGCACCGGCTACGTCGGCCTGACCACCGGTGCCTGCCTCGCCTCGCTCGGCCACAGCGTGGTCTGCGCGGACGTCGACGCCGCGAAGGTCGAGCGGCTGTCGCGCGGCGAGGTCGACATCCTCGAACCCCGCCTCGCCGAGCTGGTCGCCGAAGGCCTCGCGTCCGGCCGCCTGTCGTTCGTGCTCGGCGCCTCGGCCGCGGTGGCCGACGCCGAGGTCGTGTTCCTCTGCGTGCCCACGCCGATGGGCGTCGGCGGCATCGCCGACCTCGCCGCCGTCGAGTCCGTTGTGGACGAGACCCGCGAGCTGCTGCCGTCCGGCTGCGTGATCGTGAACAAGTCCACCGTCCCCGTCGGCACCGCCGTGCGCACCGCGGAGCTGCTGCGCCGCGACGACGTGGCCGTCGTGTCGAACCCCGAGTTCCTCCGCGAGGGCTCGGCCGTGCACGACTTCCTGAACCCCGACCGCATCGTCGTCGGCTGCGACCAGCAGGACGCCGCCGAACGCGTCGCCGCGCTGTACGCCCGCCTCGGCGCGCCGACGGTGCTGACCGACGCGGCCTCGGCCGAGATGGTCAAGTACGCGGCGAACTGCTTCCTCGCCATGAAGCTCTCGTACGTCAACGCGGTGGCGGAGCTGTGCGAGCGGCTCGGCGCGAACATCACCGACGTCACCGAGGGCATGGGCTACGACAAGCGCATCGGCCAGGCGTTCCTCAACCCCGGTCCCGGCTGGGGCGGTTCGTGCCTGCCGAAGGACACGCACGCGATGCTCCAGGTCGCCGACGCCGCCGACTTCGAGTTCCGCCTGCTGCGCGCCACGATCGACACCAACGAGCGCCAGCGCCAGCGGATGGTCGAGAAGGTGCGCCTCGCGGTCACCGGCAAGCGCGGCGGCTCGCTCTCGCACGTGCGCCTCGGCCTGCTGGGGCTCACGTTCAAGGCGGGCACGGACGACCTGCGCGACTCGCCGGCCCTGGCCGTGGCGGCGATGCTGAAGCAGGCCGGCGCCGAGCTCGTCGGCTACGACCCGGCGCTGCCCGGTGGCCGCGACCTCGGCTCGGTGTCCGTTGTGGACGATCCGTACCAGATGGCGAAGGACGTCGACGCGCTCGTCGTGCTGACCGAGTGGCCGGACTTCCGCTCCCTGGACTGGGCACGACTCGCCGACACCGTGCGGCAGCCGGTCGTCGTCGACATGCGCAACATCCTGGACCCCGACGTGATCCGCCGTGCGGGCTTCACCTGCACGTCGCTCGGGCGTCGCTGAGTCCTGTCAGGACAGTCGAGCCGTCCCGCCCCGCGAGGGGTGGGACGGCTCCGTCATGTCGCGGCCCTGGCGGCCGTCACCACCGCGGCAGGTCCGGCCCGCTCGTGGTGATGCCGGCGAAGACGTCGGTCTCGGGCAGCGGCGCGTCCGTGATGTCGATCGCCCGGAAGTAGTGCTCCTGCAACGAGAAAGCCCCGTGCACCTGCTGGCTCGCGTGGCACTGCAACGCCTTGCGCTTGACGTCCGCGACCTCGCTGATGTCGATGGTCGTCGACCCGTCCTTGGCCGTGAGGTAGAGCTTGGCCGGGATGCCGGTGCGCTCGATGGCGATCGTCGCGACCCGGTTCGCGTGCACGTGGTCGCGGTGCGAGCTGTAGTGCGTGACCACCACCTGCGGCTGGAAGTGCTCGATCAACGCGGCCAGCCTGCCCGCCGCCGTCTCGACGGGGATCGTGCAGAACCCGCCCTCCGGCACCTCGCCGGTGTGCCCGGAGTCGTGGTAGCCGAGCAGTTCGAGGTCGGTGATCCCCAGGGCGTCGCACGCCGCGTACAGCTCGGCCCGCCGGTGCGCCGCCACCGCCTTGGGGTGGTGCCCGACCTCACCGGGCGTGGCCCCGTTGGGAGCGTCGTCGAACTCGCCGTTGGTGCACGTCACCACGACGGTTCTGGCGCCCTGCCGGGCGTAGTGGGCGAGCAAGCCCCCGGTCGACGTCGACTCGTCGCCGGGATGGGCGTGAATCGCGAGCAAGGTTCTCGGTCCTGCGAACTGCACGCGGCGAACGTACCCGGAAACTAATGTTCGGTGGGTGACCGACTTGCCGTCCGGCTCCAAGCCGGTGGAGAACTCGCTGCCCGCCGGGCTGAAGCCCCTGGAGCTCGCCCATCACCTGCAGTCGCAGATCCAGCGTGGACACGCGTATGCGCGGTCACGAAAGCACCGGTTCCGCTGGAAGTCCGTTGCTGTCCGACTGACCACATTGGTGCTTTCGGCGGTGTCCACGATCATCCTCGGACTGCAGAACCTGGACCCGTGGACGGGGACGGCGTTCTCGCTGGTCGCGGTGGTGACGGTGGTGTCCGCTTTGGAGCCGTTCTTCGCCTGGCGGTCGTTGTGGGTGTTGATGGAGGACGCGTCCTACCGGTTCCACCGGTTGGAGGATGATCTGTCCTACTACGTGGCGTCCACTCCGGTGGATCAGGTGGATCCGGAGCGGGTTCGGGCGATGTTCGTCGAGTACCAGGAGATCTGGGACTCGTTGAGTTCGCGGTGGTTGAAGTTTCGGGATGCCGGGTGAGGTCCAGCGTGGTCGCGTTGGGGTCGGGCGGGTTCCAGCGTGGTTCTGCCTGTGTGGTCCGTGTCTGTTCCAGCGTGGTCGTGCACCTCGGACGAAGCGAGGGTGTTCATCGCCGCTCCGCGACGATCGCGATTGGGGCTTGACTTCGGGGCCCTTGCGAGGCGCTGGTTCGGCCGGAAAAGGCCGGATGCTCCGCAACCGGCCGATCCACAAGTGGTAGCACCTCGCACCCAAAGTCAAGCCCCAATCGCCAAACCACGAGTGGGTACACCGCTACCCATCGACGCAAGGTCTGCACGGCTCGCCTTCGGCATCGCGGTCGCGAGTGCGTGGGGGGTTGTTACTGCTCGCCTTCGGCATCGCTTGGGGCCTCGGCTTCGCCGTTGGCGTGCGTGCACCTTCCGTTCCCGGCGCGACGCAGCGCCGGACCATGTGCGGCCCGGCGCTGCATCAGGGGTGAGCTGTGGTGACAGCGTGAGCTGCGGTTATGGAGTGCCTGCCGGCTTGCCCTTGGCGTCCGGCGCGTTCGGGTCGAGCAGGAAGTTGTCCTGCCAGACCGCCCACTTGTAGCCCACGCCGTTGGCGGTCACGTAGGCCGCGCCCCAGCCCGAGCCGGTGAAGCGGTTGTTGATGGACCTCATGTTGCGGCCGTACTGGTTGCCGTGGCTGGACTCGAGGCCCAGCTGGTAGCCGCCGCCCTCCAGGAGGTTGCCCTCCACGGTGACGTTGTCGATGTCGGCGCCGTAGGTCTGGATGAACAGCGCGCCCGTGTCCTGGCCGGTGGAGCAGTCGATGCGGTTGTTGCGGAAGGTCAGGGTGCGGTTCGGGTTGCGGTCCAGCGGGAAGTCGCGGACGGTCGCGCCGTCGTTGTGGGCGTCGCCGGCTGTGCGCAGGCCTCGGACGTAGTTGCCCTCGGCCAGGCCGTTCAGGGAGTTGCCGGTGTTGTAGAAGCAGATGCCGGAACCCATGCCGGTGATGTAGTTGCGCTGCAGGGTTCCTACGCCGAGGAAGGCGCACGACTTCGCGATCGTCGAGGCGGAGAGCTTGGAGCCGTCGATGTTCGAGTCGCGGATGGTGATCGGCGCGCCGGTGACCTGGCACGAGTTGCTGCCGCACGGGCCGTTGGTGGTGACCAGCGGGGCGGCCTCGTCGAGCCTGGTGGGGCGGATGCAGGACTTCTCGACGGTGATGTTGCCGGCGAAGAGGACCAGGGGCTGCTCGATGCGCTTGCCCGAGATGACCGTGCCCGCGGCGGGGGAGGCGGGGCCGGTGTAGGCGGGCAGGGCGTCGCAGCTCAGGCCCTGGGCGGCCAGCCCGGTGTTGGCCTGGGTCAGCTTCCAGCCGGGGGAGCCGGACGGGGCGGGGGAGCCCGTGTTGGCCGGCGGCTTCACGGGGCCGTTGGTGGCGGACTGCGTGGTGGTGCTGGTGGGGGCCGCCGAGCTGCTGCTCGGGGTTGCTGAGCTTTCGGTGGTGCTGGTCGAGGTGGCGCTGGTGCTCTCCGCTACTGGTGTCGGTTGGGCCGCCTTGGTCGGGGTGCAGGCGGCCAACGCGATGACACCACCGGTCAGCAGTACGGCCAATCTCAGTCTCACGGCTGGTTCTACCTCCACGCGCGTTCACGACGGGGGACCGTGAACTCGCTGATTGTGTCGTCGGCCGTTGCGGAATGTGTACAGAACTCGTGCGACCGAGTTTGTACCAGGGGCCGTTGAACGGTGAGCACACTGCACGTGACGACGTGTGGAGTCAAGCTGATCCTGTTGTGTCGCAACATCATCTTCCCGCCCGGTAGGAATGCTCCATCCGTGTGAGCAGGTAGATCACGGTTTTATCACCGAGCCATCCGATTTTTTGATGTGTGAGATCAGCGACCCGTGAATGTCGCCTGGCCGGGACCGTCCGTGAGGAAGCTGTGCACAGCGCGTGGCAGATCTTCGGTCTCGAACAATGCGGAGGCGATCGTCGTGACGTGGGCGTCGGCTTCGGGCACGCCGCCGTTCTCGAAATGGGCGAGGACCTGTTTGGTCGCAAAATGCGCCTGCGTCGGACCGGTCGCGAGAGATGCCGCGAACCGTTCCGCCGCGGCCGCGAAGCCCTCGTCCGGGAACACGCGGTTGACGACGTTCCACCGTTCGAGGGTGGCGGCGTCGTAGAGGTCGCCGGTCATCACGAACTCCTTCGCGCGGCCGACGCCCGCTCGGGCGGCCAGGCGCTGCGTGCCGCCCATGGTCGGCGTCAGGCCCACGACCTTCTCGACGAGCCCGAAGCGGGCGCTCTCGGCCGCCACGATCAGGTCGCACGCCACCGCCAGCTCGAACGCCCAGGTCAGGCACAGGGCGTGGGCGGCGAAGACGGTCGGGATCGGCAGCGCGGCGAGGCGCTGGGGGAGCAGCAGCATGCGGTCGAACAGCGCCTGTGCGTCCTCGCGGTACTCCTGCGCCGCGAACAGCGACACGTCCACGCCGCCGGACACGACCCGGCCGGAGGCGTTGACCAGCAGCGCCCGCGCGTTGCCCAGCTCGTCCAGGGCGTCGTGGAACTCGGCGTCGAGGTCGAGCGAGTAGAGGTTGAGCGGCGGCGCGTCGATCGTGATGATCGCGAGCTCGGCCCGGCGGGTGAGGTGGATCTTCAAAGCTGGCTCACAACCAATCGCGGCGCTTGAACATGAGGTACAGGAAGTAGGAGAGGCCGAGGATGCCCGCCGTCGACACCCAGAAGCCCCAGGGCTGCTGGAAGCCCGGATACGGCACGTTCATGCCGTAGTAACCGGAGATGGCGGTCGGCACGGCGATGATCGCGGCCCAGCTGGTGACCTTCTTCATGATCGAGTTCAGCCGGTTGCCCTGGACGGCGACCTCGGCCTCGCGCAGGTTCGTGACCAGCTCGCGCATCGACTCGGTCAGCTCGGCGGTGAACAGCGCGTGGTCCTTGACGTCGAGGTAGTAGGGCGTCATCACGTCGTCCACCAGGTCGTGCTCGCGGTGCAGCAACGACCCGAGCAGCTCCCGCATCGGCAACGCGACCCGCCGCAGCTGCACCAGGGCGCGTCGCAGCTGGAGCGCCTTGCGGCCCACGTGCGGCTTCTCGTCGTAGATGCGGTCCTCTAGGGCCTCGATCTCGTCGTCGAGCCGTTGGGCGGCGGTGTAGTGGCCGTCCACCACGTCGTCGAGCAGGCCGTGCAGCAGGAACCCGACCCCGCTCGACGCCAGCGTCGGCGCGCTGTCCCACCGCCGCAGCACGCCCGTGAGGTCGTAGTCCTCGCTCTCGCGCACCGTCACGAGCGCGTTGCGGGTCACGAACACGTCGACCTCGCACGTCTTGACCTCGTGCGACTCGTACCGCACCGCGTAGACCGAGAGGAACAGGTGGGTGGGGTAGCGGTCGACCTTGGGCCGCTGGCGCTCGGAGAACGCGTCCTCGATCGCCAGCTCGTGCAGGCCCAGGTCGTCGCGCAGCAGTCCGATCTCGGCCTCCGAGGGCGCGCACAGGTCGAACCAGACCACCGCGGACTGATCTTGGAGGTGCTGCGCGACGTCGGCGACCGGGAAGTCCGAGCCGACGAGTTCGCCGTTGCGGTACAACCGTGTCCGACCCATGGGTGAAAGCCTACGTAGATCTACTCAGATGTGAGGTTTGAGCCCGAGTTCCCGCTACCCTCGATCCGGTGAAGGTGGACCAACCACAACGCATAGGCGACTACCTGCTCCTGGGCAGGCTTGGTCGTGGTGCCATGGGAACGGTCTACCTGGGACAAGGCAGTGACGGGCGGCAGGTCGCGGTCAAGGTGGCCCGTGCCGAGCTGGCCGACGACCCGCGCTTCCGGGAGCGGTTCCGCCGCGAGGTGCAGATGGCCCGCGCGGTCGGCAGCGCCGGCACGGCGGCGGTCGTCGACGCCGACACGCGCGCCGCACGCCCGTGGATGGCCACGGAGTACGTGCCCGGCCCGACGCTGCAGGAAGCCATCGAACGCCACGGCCCCCTGCCGGAGCACCACGTGCGGCGACTCGCCGAGGGGCTGGCCGAGGCGCTCACCGCGATCCACCGGGCGGGCCTCGTCCACCGCGACCTGAAGCCGTCCAACGTGCTGCTGGGCGCCGACGGCCCGCGCGTCATCGACTTCGGCATCTCCCGCGCGATGGAGCACACCGCGCTCACCGAGACCGGCATGGTCTTCGGCACGCCCGGCTTCCTCTCGCCCGAGCAGATCACCGGCCAGGAGGTCGCGTCCCCGTCCGACGTCTTCGCGCTCGGCGCTGTGCTCGTCTACGCGGCGACCGGCAAGGGCCCGTTCGGCGAGGGCCCGACCGCCACACTGCTCTACAAGGCCGCCCACGGCGAGCCGGACATCGAGGGCGTGCCCAAGTCGCTGCGCCCGCTCGTGCAGAAGTGCATGCACCGCGACCCGGCCAAGCGCCCGGAGCCGACGGAGGTGACGCGCCTGCTCTCGCAGGTCGTCACGACCAAGCCGCCGGCCACCAAGGTGCCGGCGCCGATGACGCCCGCCGCGGCGACGTTCTCGACGTCGCGGTTCGTGCCGATGGCGTGGGGCCTGCTGAACCTCGCCGCCGCCCTGCTGGCCGCCGCGATCGCCGACCCCGCCGCGAAGGCGAACGGTGCCACGCAGCTGCTCGCGCTGGCCGCGTTCTGCGTGCTGGTCGTGCGCGGGGCCCGGTTCTTCGCCGCGGCGGCCCGCAGCAAGGTCGTCATCGAGATCAGCCGCGAGGGCATCGCCACCACGCGCAACGGCAAGTTCCACCAGTACTGGTGGTACGAGCTGGCACGGGTGCGGGTCGTGCCGCACAAGAAGCGGCCGTGGGTCGTCGTCTGGCTCAAGGACCCGGCACCGCGCCGGTTCTTCGGCGCGAACCACGGCGGTGTGCGGGTGTTCCCGGTCGCCCACGAGCGGTCCAGGCGGCGGCGCGAGCGCGACGTGGCCGAGCTGCGCGCCGCCCTGGCCTGGTACCTGCCGAGGTCCTACGACGGGCGCTGATCGGTCCACTCGTAGGTGATGGTGCCGGACACCGCCACCTCGCCGTCGGGCAGCCGGTTCGTCACCGTGGGCCGGCGGTCCTCGAACCCGCTCACCAGTCCCGTCGCCGGGTCGACCGTGTACCGGACGCGGCCGCCGTCGGTCAGCACCGTGCCGTTGTCCCAGCGGATCTCGGGGGACAGCACGAGCCTGCGGTACAGCTCCGCCCTCTCCTCGTTCGTGGTGAACGGGGACAACATCGCCGAGAAGGCGTCATCGAGCTTCTGCCGCGGTTCCGCGCGCAGCTGCAACCAGGCGACGCCCTCCTCGCACGGGGTGGAGGAGCAGAACGAGTTCCACAGGGCCGGGCCGCTGTACTCGTCCGGTTTGACGTCGTGCTCTGCCGACTGCATGCCCTGCACGGCGCGATGCCTGCCGGTGTACCTGCGGTAGGTCACGACGATCTCGTCCGCCGCGGTGGGCAGCCACACCTCGATCTCGAACTCGAACGCCGTCGCCCTCCTGCCGTCGGGGGACGTGAGCGCCTGCCACACCACGTACTTCACGTGCCGGTACTTCCGCGTCGGCTTCGGCGCCAGCTCCACCAGGGTCGCTGCCTCCTGCAACGACGTGGCGGGCGTGGTCGGCAGGGTGGCGGGCGCGTCCCGGTGGACCGGCCGCAGCAGCACCACCAGCCCGGTGATCATCACCACCGCCACGGCCGCCGCCGCGATGCCGAGCCAGCGGGTCGACCGGGGCTTCGGCTCCTCCTTGAAGAGCTGCTCGCGCAGCCGGGCCAGGCGCGCGTCGTCGCTGCCCCGCACCGCGTAGAGCTCGGCGAGGTCGTCGTCCAGCACGTCACGCATGTTCCACTTCCTTCAGCTTGGCGCGCAGGCGGTGCAGGCGGGACCGCGCGGTGCCGGGGTTCAGGTCGAGCGCCTCGGCCGCCTCCTGCACGCTCAGCCCCGCGAGCGAGACGAGCAGCAGCAGGTCGCGGTCCGCCTCGGACATCTTGGCCAGCGCGCCGGCGATGCGGCGCAGGTGGGACCGCGCGTCGATGCGGGCGACGACCGAGTGCTCCAGCGACTCCGCGACACCGAGGTCGACGCCGTAGCGCTCGGCGGTGCGCAGCAGGCGGGTCTCGCGCTTGGCGTGGCCGCGCAACAGGTTCGTCGCGATGCCGTAGAGCCAGCCGACGACGCTGCCCTTCACCGGGTCGTAGGTGTCCTCGCCGCGCATGGCGGCCAGGAAGGTCTCGCTGACGAGGTCGTCGGCGACGTCGGCGCCCACCCGCCGCGCCAGATATCGGTGCAGCGGGTGGGCGTGCTCGTCGAACAGTTCCGCGAACATCACGTCCCCACTTGGCCCTCCGCAGACCCGGTGTTGCAGTGATCTGAATCACAGTGGACGGGCTTTCGATGATGATGACATGACGAAGTGGACCGTCAGGGTCGCCGATGCCGCGCGTTCGCCGCTCAACCGCGAGTACAACGCGGAGATGATCAGCCGCTACTGGGGCCGGCCGACGGACGATGCCGAGATCGACGCGTACGAGCAGGGCGAGCAGAACCACGACGTCCCGGTGTTCCTCGTCGTGTCGCGCGACGGCGAGGACGCGGGGTGCCTCGGCATGAGGTTCCTCGGCGACGGCGTGGGGGAGCTGACGCGGATGTTCGTGCGGGTGCCGTTCCGCGGTCAGGGCGCGGCATCGGCGTTGCTGGTCGCGATGGAGGCCGAGGCCCTGGCCCGCGGCGTCACGGTGCTGCGCCTCGACACGCGAGCCGACCTCGTCGAGGCGCGCGCCCTCTACGCCAAGCACGGGTTCGCCGAGATCGGCCGCTACAACGACGCCGAGTACGCCGACCACTGGTTCGAGAAGCGGCTGTTGAGGCTAACGCCCGCTGGTCCGGTCGCGATGTCCTGAACAGGTCGGGATGGATCGCGCCAGGAGGCTCTCAAAATGCGGTTACGTCCAC
Organism: Lentzea sp. NPDC059081; assembly: GCF_042738015.1. Lineage (NCBI taxonomy): Bacteria > Bacillati > Actinomycetota > Actinomycetes > Pseudonocardiales > Pseudonocardiaceae > Lentzea > Lentzea sp. NPDC059081. Next base: position 140,934 of record NZ_JBHYGW010000006.1, on the reverse strand, counting down.
TGGTGATGGCTGTCGCCGTCACCACGGCACTGGTGGTGAGCCCCGCCTCGGCGGCTCCCGCCGGACGGGTGCTCGGCTACGTCGCCAACAACGGCGGCGGGGTGTCGGTCATCGACACGGCCACGAACGCGGTGTCCACGACGATCTCCGACAGCGGCGGCAACTCGCCGTACATGGCGGCGGTCGCCTTCGACGGCACCCGCGGTTACGTGACGAACTCCGTGCAGAACACCCTCACGGTCATCGACACGCCGACCAACACGGTCGACAGGTCCGTCCCCGTCGGCAGTCACCCGGCGGGCGTCGCCGTCGCTCCCGGCGGTGGCTTCGTCTACGTCACCAACTACGGCGACGGCACGGTGTCCGTGGTCGACACGGCCACGCTGACGGTCACCGCGACCATCACGGTCGGCCAGAACCCGGACGGCGTGGTCGTCACCCGCGACGGCAAGGCCGTCTACGTCACGCACGACGTCGTCGGCCCGAGCAGCGTCTCGGTCATCGACACCACGGCCAACGCGGTCGCCGCCACGATCCCGGTGGGCAGCACCTCCACCGCGATCGCCGCGTCCGCCGACGGCGCCCGGATGTACGTGGTGAACAAGGGCTCCGACACCGTCTCCGCGATCGACACCGCCACGCGCACCGTCGTCGGCACCGCCGCCGTCGGCTTCACCCCGCACGGCATCGCGCTGGCGCCGAGCGGAACCCGCGCGTACGTGACGAACAGCGAGTTCGACTCGGTGTCCGTGGTCGACCTGACCACCATGACCGAGCTGCAGAAGATCGCGGTCGGCGACCGCCCGATCGGCGTGGCCCTCACGCCCGACGGCGCCAGCGCCTACGTCACGAACTTCAACAGCAACACGGTGTCGGTCATCGACACGGCGTCGAACACGGTCACCGGCACCATCGCCGTCGGCCAGCGCCCGGTGGGCATCGCGGTGAACTTCGTGCCGCCGGCCCCGTCGAAGCTCGTCGCCGGCACCGCGCTGTTGCAGCTGCGGCTCCTCGGCTTCACGGTCAAGGGCCTCAACGCCACGCTGACCGAGAAGCACACCGGGGCACCGGTCGCCGGTCAGAAGGTCGTGTTCCAGACCGTGAAGGGCACGCCGTTGTGCACCGCGACGACCAACGCGTCCGGCAAGGCCGTCTGCGACTCGCAGGTGCCGCTGCTGGTCGGTCTGTCGACGCTGCTTCAGGGCTTCACGGCGTCGTACGCGGGCAACAACGAGCACGGCGGCGCGTCGGCCCACGGGTACATCACGCTGCTGTGAGTGTCAGGCCGCGGCCGGCAGGTCGGCCCGGAGCGCGTTGACGTAGTCCGAGCAGGACTGCTTGCAGGCGACTCCGTGGACGACCTGCCAGCCGGCGGGCACCTGCAGCACCGCGGGCCAGATCGAGTACTGGCCCGTTGGGCTGACCAGCACCAGGAACATGGTGTGAGCCTGAGCGAACGGGGAAGTCATGCCCCCAGGGTGACGTGCGCCACCTAGGGGGCGGCTATCCCCGCGCTCGAGCTCTCACCCGGAAGCCTGGTTCCCGATCTTCGGCCACGTGTGATTACGTGGGGGCGTGACTGTGGAACAGGTGGTCCTCCTGGCCGAGGACGGTTCGGCCATCGGCGTCGAGGACAAGGCCGTGGTGCACCACGCGGACACCCCGCTGCACTTGGCGTTTTCCAGCTATGTCTTCGACTCGGACGGCAACACGGTGCTGACACGCCGCGCGTTGCACAAGAAGACCTTCCCCGGCCTGTGGACGAACACCTGCTGCGGCCACCCGGCGCCCGGCGAGGACATCGCCCAGGCCGTGGTGCGCCGCCTGCGGGACGAGCTCGGCATGGCGGTCTCCGAGCCCGAGCTGCTGCTGCCGGCCTTCCGCTACCGCGCCGAGATGGACGGCGTGGTCGAGAACGAGATGTGCCCGGTGTTCCGGGTCCTCACCGACGACGACCCCACGCCCAACCCGGACGAGGTCGACTCCACCGAACGGGTGGCGTGGACGAAGTTCGCCTCCGACGTCCTCGACGGCACGCGCGAGATCTCGCCGTGGTCGCGTCTGCAGGTCGCCGAGCTGGTGAAGCTCGGGCCCGATCCGCTGGACTGGCCGGTCGCGGACCGGGCAGGGCTTCCCGAGGCGGCGTCACCACTGCGGTAGGCGCTTCTGTCGAACGGCGGGTGGTCGCGCGGACGTGCGACCACCCGCCTCGGCTCACCACTCCAGCGAGCCACCGTTCTGGTACTCGATGACACGGGTCTCGAAGAAGTTCTTCTCCTTCTTCAGGTCCATCATCTCCGACATCCACGGGAACGGGTTCTCCGTCTGCGCCCACACCGGCTCCAGGCCGAGCTGCGCGCAGCGGCGGTTCGTGATGAACCGCATGTACTGCTCGCACAGGTCGGCGTTGAGCCCCAGGATCCCGCCCGGCATCGTGTCGCGGCCGTAGGCGATCTCCAGCTCGCACCCCTCGGCGAGCATCGTGCGCACCTCCTTCTGGAACACGTCGTTCCACAGGTGCGGGTTCTCGATCTTGATCTGGTTGATCGCGTCGATGCCGAAGTTCAGGTGGATCGACTCGTCGCGCAGGATGTACTGGTACTGCTCGGCGATGCCGACCATCTTGTTGCGCCGGCCGAGCGACAGGATCTGCGCGAACCCCGTGTAGAACCACATGCCCTCGAAGACCACGTAGAACGCGACGAGGTCCTTGAGGAACGCCTGGTCCTTGTCGGGCGTGCCGGTCTTGAACTCCGGGTCCTCCAGGTGCTGCGTGAACTGCAACGCCCACGCGGCCTTGTCCGTGATGGACGGGATCTCCCGGTACATGTTGAACAGCTCGCCCTCGTCGAGGCCGAGCGACTCGCAGATGTACTGGAACGTGTGAGTGTGCACGGCCTCCTCGAAGGCCTGCCGCAGCAGGTACTGGCGGCACTCGGGGTTGGTCAGGTGCCGGTACACCGCGAGCACGATGTTGTTGGCCACCAACGACTCCGACGTGGCGAAGAAGCCGAGGTTCCGCTTGATCATGCGGCGTTCCTCGTCGGTCAGCCCGTCCTTCGACTTCCACAGGCCGATGTCGGCCTGCATCGAGACCTCGGTCGGCATCCAGTGGTTGTTGCAGCCGTTGAGGTACTTCTCCCACGCCCAGTGGTACTTGAGCGGCAGCAGCTGGTTGACGTCGGCGCGACAGTTGATCATCGCCTTGTCGTCGACGCTCACCCGTGCGGCGCCGGCTTCGATGTCGCTCATTACTGGCAGGCCTCGCAGTCGGGGTCGGTGATGGAGCAGTTCGGGTCGGTCACGGCGACGGGGGAGACGGCGTTGAGCTTGCCGTCGGTGCCCTGCAACGTGGACTTCTCCACGTGGGTCGCGCTCTGCGTGCGCAGGTAGTAGGTCGTCTTCAGCCCGCGCAGCCACGCCAGCTGGTACAGCTCGTCGAGCTTGCGGCCGCTCGGCTGGGCCAGGTAGAGGTTCAGCGACTGCGCCTGGTCGATCCACTTCTGCCGGCGCGACCCCGCCTCGACCAGCCAGGAGCTGTCGACCTCGAACGCCGTGGCGTACAAGGCCTTCAGATACGGCGGCACGCGGTCGATCGCGCCGAGGCTGCCGTCGTGCAGCTTGAGGTCGGAGATCATCCGCTCGTCCCACAGCTTGCGCTGCTTGAGCGCCCGCACCAGGTCGGGGTTGACGACGGTGAAGTCGCCGGACATGTTCGACTTCACGTACAGGTTGCGGTAGAGCGGTTCGATCGACTGGTTCACGCCGGTGATGTTGGCGATCGTCGCGGTCGGCGCGATGGCCATGACGTTCGAGTTCCGCATGCCGCTCCGGGCCTTGGTCCGCACGGCATCCCAAGCCAATGTGGACTCGCGGTTCACCTGGAGCTCGCCGTCGGCGCGGCTCGCGGCGAGGATCTCCAGCGAGTCGATCGGCAGGATCCCCCTGCTCCACAACGATCCGTCGAACGACTCGTACGCGCCGCGTTCCCGCGCGAGATCGGCGGACGCCTCGATGGCGTAGTAGCTGATCTCCTCCATGCTGCGGTCGGCGAACTCGACGGCCTCCTGCGACGCCATCGGCGTGCCGAGCGTGAACAACGCGTCCTGGAAGCCCATCAGCCCCAGGCCCACCGGCCGGTGCCGCAGGTTGGAGTTCTTCGCTTCCGGGATCGTGTAGTAGTTCACGTCGACGACGTTGTCGAGCATCCGCACGGCCGTCCGCACGGTCTTCTCGAGCCGCGCGTGGTCGATGCCGCCGCCGGTCACGTGCCGGGCGAGGTTGACGCTGCCCAGGTTGCACACCGCGACCTCGTCGACCGCGGTGTTGAGGGTGATCTCCGTGCACAGGTTCGACGAGTGCACGACCCCGCTGTGCTGCTGCGGCGACCGCAGGTTGCACGGGTCCTTGAACGTGATCCACGGGTGGCCGGTCTCGAACAGCATGGTCAGCATCCGCCGCCACAGGTCGACGGCGGGCAGCCGGCGGAAGACCTTGATCTCGCCGTTGTCGGCCTTCTCCTCGTAGGCCCGGTACTTCTCGGCGAACTCCGCGCCGAACGCGTCGTGCAGGTCGGGCACCTCGTCGGGGGAGAAGAGCGTCCACTGACCACCGGCGCGCACCCGGCGCAGGAACTCGTCCGGCACCCAGTTCGCGGTGTTCATGTCGTGGGTGCGGCGGCGCTCGTCGCCGGTGTTCTTGCGCAGGTCGAGGAACTCCTCGACGTCGATGTGCCAGGTCTCGAGGTAGGCGCAGACCGCGCCCTTGCGTTTTCCTCCCTGGTTGACCGCCACCGCCGTGTCGTTCGCGATCTTCAGGAACGGCACCACGCCCTGTGACTTGCCGTTGGTCCCCTTGATGTGCGCACCGATCCCGCGCACCGGCGTCCAGTCGTTCCCCAGCCCACCGGCGAACTTCGACAGCAGCGCGTTGTTGCTGATGCCGTGGAAGATCGAGGCGAGGTCGTCGTCCACGGTCGTCAGGAAGCACGACGACAGCTGCGGCCGCGTGGTGCCCGAGTTGAACAGCGTCGGCGTCGAGCACATGAAGTCGAACGACGAGAGCAGCTCGTAGAACTCGATCGCGCGGGCGTCGCGGTCGTCCTCCTGCAGCGCGAGACCCATGGCCACGCGCATGAAGAACGCCTGCGGCAGCTCGTAGCGGCGGTCGTCGTGGTGCAGGAAGTAGCGGTCGTACAGCGTCTGCATGCCCAGGAACTGGAAGTTCAGGTCACGGGACGCGTCCAGTGCCGCGCCGAGCCGGGCGAGGTCGAAGTCCGCGAGCCGGGGGTCGAGCTGGCCCAGCTCGATGCCGTGGTGGACGAACGAGGCGAAGTACGACGGGTAGCGCTCGGTCATCTCGGCGTGCGTCAGCGGCACTCCGCACGCCTCGGTGCGCAGCTTGTCCAGCAGCAGCCGGGCGCTGACGTAGGAGTAGTCCGGGTCGAGCTCGACCATCGCGCGGGCGGCCATGATCGGTGCCAGGGCCAGCTCGGCGTCGGTGATGCCGTCGTAGAGGTTCCGCTTCGTCTCGGCGAGGACCGCCTCGGCCGAGGCGTTGGGCAGGTCGGCACACGCTTCGTGGACGACCCCTGATAGTCGGTCCAGCGGTGTCGGCTGGTCGGGCACGCTCTCTCCTCGCGAGCAAGCCCGAGAGAACGCGTGCGCGCGCCGGTGGACACGCCACCGGTGCACACAGCCGCCCTCCCTCGGGGCACCGTGTAGTGCGCGCAGGCTTGCGCGCACACCAGTGGCAGGTCTTCGGACTCGTGGGCGCCGGGCACGCTCCTACCGGCCGTCGCTTCCCAGGCCTGGGCCCAGTGCTTCGTTGACGGCTTTCGTTCCCACTCACCGCTGCGGGGCAGTCCCGGACTTCCACCGGGTTCCCTCTTGCCTCACCCGCCCGTTGCTCCGGGCCGGTGAACCACCAGCGCGGCAGATACTACATGTGGTGGTGGCCGCTTGATCACCACCCAAGATGCGCGTGTCACGCGCCGGCGATCAAGGCGACTCCGAGGACCGTCATCACGGCGGCGACCACGCCGTCGAGTACCCGCCACGCGCGCGGCCTCGCGAACAGCGGGCTGAGCAGGCGGGCGCCGAACCCCAGTGCGACGAACCACAGGACGCTCGCCGTCACCGCGCCGACCCCGAAGAGCCACCGGCCGGCCGCGATCGACCCGAGCAGGAACAGCGTGTCGAGGTACACGTGCGGGTTGAGCCACGTCAGCGCGAGCGCCGTGAGCACGGGTCGTCCGGACGGTTCGCCGGAGACATCCATCGAGGACGGCCGCAGTGCCCGCCGGGCCGCCAGGAACCCGTACCCCAGCAGGAAGATCCCGCCCACGACCGCGGCGGCGGTGACCAGCGACGGCCACTTCCGCACGACCGCACCGAACCCGGCGACGCCCACCGCGACCAGGATCGCGTCCGAGACGGCGCAGACGGCGACCACCTTCGCCACGGCGTGCCGTCGAAGTCCTTGGCGCAGCACGAAAGCGTTCTGCGCGCCGATCGCGACGATCAGGGTCATCATGGTGCCGAAGCCGAGGAGGAGGTCAGTCACACCGCAGAACGGTATTGACGCGTTTTAGATGAGAACAGCTAAAGATTCTTACGTAGCATTAGCGCTCGTGATGGATCTCGACCTGGTGCGCACGCTGCTGGCCGTCGTCGACGCGGGCACGTTCGACGCGGCGGCCGCGGCGTTGCACGTCACGCCCTCCGCTGTCTCGCAACGGATCAAGGCCCTCGAACACCGCACCGGCCGGGTGCTGCTGGTGCGCGCCCGCCCGGTGCGGCTGACCCCGTCGGGCGAGGTGCTGGTCCGCTACGGTCGCCAACTGCTCGCGCTCGACCAGGACCTGGACGCGGCGCTGGGCGAGGACGCCGTCGTGCGCGTGCCGGTCGCCGTGAACGCCGACTCGCTCGCCACGTGGTTCCTGCCCGCCCTGCAACGGGTTCTGCCGGAGCTCAGGATCTCGTTCGACCTGCACCGCGAGGACCAGGACCACACGACGGCGTTGCTGCGCCAGGGACTGGTGATGGCGGCGGTGACGTCGTCGAAGGAACCGGTCGCGGGCTGCGAGGTGCGCAAGCTCGGCCACATCCGTTATGCCGCAATGGCTTCGCCGTCCTTCGTGGAACGGTACGAGAGCGGCCCGCTGAAGTCGTGGCTGCCTCAGGCGCCGGTCGTCGTGTTCGACCGCAACGACGACCTGCAGGACAGGTTCGTGCGCACGCTCACCCGCGGCCGTGGCGCGTCCGAGCACCGCCACTACGTGCCGTCGTCCGAGGTGTACGTGCGGGCGATCGTCGCGGGCCTGGGCTGGGGGATGGTGCCGCCGCAGCAGTTGCAGGACGGCCTGGTCGACCTCGCGCCGGGCCGCGTGGTGTCCGTGCCGCTGTACTGGCAGCAGTGGAAGCTCGACTCGCCGGCGCTCACCGCGGTGGCGCAAGCCGTGTCAGCAGAGGCGGCGGAAGCGCTCAAATAGGAGTTATCGTCTCCTGCCATGACCGGACGGGAGCTGGATCTCAACGGGAAGGTCGCCGTCATCTACGGCGGCGCGGGCAGCATCGGCGGTGCCATCGCCGCGGCGTTCGTCCAGGCGGGTGCCGAGGTCCACCTCGCGGGCCGGACCGAGGCGACGCTGCGCGCCAGGGCCGAGCAGCTCGGCGCGCGGTACGCCGTGGTGGACGCTCTCGACGAGCGGGCGGTGGACGAGCACGCCGCCACGTTCGACCGCCTCGACATCTCCGTCAACGTGACGACCGACAACGACGTCCAGGGCACGCCGATGGTCGAGATGAGCGTCGAGGACTACCTGAGCCCCGTCGTCTCGGCGGTCCGGTCGAAGTTCCTCACCGCCAGGGCGGCCGCACGGCACATGACCAGGCAGAAGTCGGGCGTCATCCTGTTCTTCGGTGGCACCGGCGACGCGAGCGCGCACCGGGACTGGCAGCTCGGCGGGTTGCTCGCGGCGTTCGACGCGGTCGAGTCGATGCGCCGCCAGCTCGCGGTGGAGCTCGGGCCGCACGGCGTCCGCGTGGTGACGTTGCAGACGGCGGGCGTGCCCGAGTCGGTGCCGGAGGACTTCCGCGGTCAGGTCGAACCCGACATGCTCCGGCGGTCGCCGCTGACCAGGGTCGCGACGCTGGAGGACGTGGGCAGGGCGGCGCTGTTCGCGGCGTCGGACTGGGGTCGCACGATCACGGGCGCTCAGGTCAACATCACCTGCGGCAGCGTGCTGACCTGAGCGGTTCCTGTCAGGTTCCTGAATGCAGGAACCCCGCGCGTTCACCGGGGCGTTGACCGTTATGTGCTGATTCCTCGACTAGCCGCCGCCGGCGGTTCCCTCGCCGTCGTCGCCACGGTCGCGATGGTCGGCCTGCTCGACCTGACCATCGGTCCGATGCGCCGCACGATCAGCGAGTACGCGCTGGGCGACTACCGCACGGTGTTCGACGTCGCCGTGCTGCTGCTCGCGTTCGGGTCGCTCGCGATCCTGCTGGCCCTCGTGCACAAGGGACTGGCCAGGTGGCGGTCGGCCGGCTCGGTCGCGCTGGTCCTGTGGTCGGTCGGCCTGCTGCTCGTCGTCGCGTTCCCGAAGACGAACTGGGCGATGGGCACCAACGAGCTCAGCGGCAGCATCCACCGGTTCGGCAGCATGGTCGCGTTCGTGAGCCTGCCGATCGCGATCATCCTGCTCGCGCGGCCCTGGACGCGGCACGACGTGTGGGGGCGACACGCCAGGTGGACGATGGCGTCCGGATTGGTGAGCGTTGTCGCATTCATGCCGATCTTGTACGCCATTGCGATGGGGATGACGTCCGGCGTTCGGTGGTGGCGCGTGTTCCCGTTGGGCTACATCGAGAGGATCTTGCTCGTGGCCGAGGTCGGCGCCGTGCTCGTCGTCGGGCTGTGGGCCATCGCGGCCAGTAGGGTTGCGCCATGGCGAGTTGGGGAGACCTCGCGGATTACGTCCGCGCCGAGTACGACGTCATCCACGACGAGGGCGAAGAGCTGAGGATCCTCTTCACCTTCGGGGAGGACGAGGACGAGGACGAGCGCACGCAGGTCGTGATCATCGTCAGGGAAGTGCTCGACAAGATGCACGAGTGGGTGCAGATCGCCTCTCCGTGCGGCCTCGCGTCGCAGGTGGACCTCCGCGCCGTGCTCGAGGAGGTCGGAGCCTCCACCGTCGCGTGCGGCCTCGCGATCATCGGCGAGCACGTGGTCGTGCGGCACTCGCTGCCGCTGGCCGACCTCGACATCCACGAGTTCACCGATCCGCTCCAGCTGCTCGCCGGCACGGCGGACACGCTCGAGGAGCAGTTCTGGGGAGGAGACGGCTACTGATGTTCGACCTGACCCCCGCGGCCGACCGGCTGGCAGGAGTGGTGCGCGGCGTGACGGACCGCGACCTCAAGGCGCCGACGCCCTGTCCCGAGTACGCGGTCGCCGACCTGCTCGACCACGTGCACGGCCTTGCGCTCGCGTTCACGATGGCCGCGCGCAAGACGCCGGTGACCGGCAGCGGGACGGGCGACGCGGCCCGGTTGCCGCTCGACTTCCGCGAGTCGATCCCGGCGCGGCTGACCGAGCTCGCGCAGGCGTGGCGGGCACCGGAAGCCTGGGAGGGCATGACCGCGGCGGGCGGCGTCGACCTGCCCGGCGAGGTGGCGGCGGCCGTGGCGCTGGACGAGATCGTCCTGCACGGCTGGGACCTCGCCCGCGCCACCGGCCAGGACTTCGAGGTCGAGGAGGACCTGCTCCAGGTCGTCCACGGCTTCGTGTCGTCGATCGGCCCCGACGACCGCGACGGCTCGCTCTTCGGAGCCGCGGTGGAGGTCGACTCGACCGCGCCCGTGCTCGACCGTGTCCTGGGCCTCAGTGGCCGCGACCCGAAGTGGAGCCTAGGTTAGGCTCTCCTAACGTGAGAGCGATGACGGTGCAGGTGCGGGCAGGGCTGGGCGTGGGTCGCCTGGCCGCGGCGATGGAGTCCCTGGTGGAACTGCATCCCGAGCTCCGCCGATCCGGCTTCGCCCACCACGAGGTGGCCGACCCCGCCGCCGCCACCCCCGCCGCCCTCGCGGAGGCGGAGGCGGGGCTCGACCTCCAGACAGGCGTGCTGATGCACGTCGTGTGGCTCGACGCCGGACCCGCGCGGTCGGGGCGGATCGTGCTGGTGCTGCACGACGTCGTGGCGGACCGGCTGCCGCGGATCCTGCCGTGGCTGGCGCAGGCGTGGAAGCAACCCGCGCTGGTCAGCTGAGCCGCGGCGTCGCCCGGCTCAGGGGCGTCGCCCGGAAACCGGTCCCGCGCTGACCTTCCGCGCCACGAACACGTGCTCGCGCCCCGGCCGGTCCGGCGCGTCCCGCACGTCCACGACCTCGAACCCGCACCCCGCCAGGCTCTTCTCGACCTCGGGCCGCGAGCGGAACCGCAGCGTCGAGTCCGAGGTGACCACCGAGCCGTCCGGGAACGTGTAGGTGTGGCGGAACGAGACGAACGGCAGGCCCACACCGACCAGTTCGAGCTGCTCCCGCACCCCGGCACGCACCCGCGGCTCCGCGCGCGACCAGTCCTCCCAGGCCCGGCGTTCCGGCCGGCGCGTCTCGAACACGAGGTGGCCGCCCGGCCGCAGCGCGCGGTGCACGGCTCGCAGGGCGTCCTCCCAGTCGTCGCCGAGGAACACCTGGGCCACGTTGCCCGTCATCGTCGCCAGGTCGACCGACATCGGGGGCAACGTCGTCGCGTCGCCGTGGATCCAGGTGACCCGCGCGTCCTTGGCCCGCGCGACCTCCAGCGAGGCCAGCGCCGGGTCCACCCCGATCACGGTGCGGCCGGACGCCGCCAGCTCGACGGCCAGGCACCCCGTGCCGCAGCCGACGTCGAGCACGGTCGTGGCCCTGACCTCGTCGGCGATGCCCAGGTACAGCTTCAGGTCCTCGCGCGGTCCGTCGAACGCGTCGTACAGCTTCGCGAGCCGGGGGTCGGCGAAAATGGCGTCAGGCATGCCACATCCCCGGTCCTGCGACGAACGGCATCAACAACTCGATCACCTCGCGGTCAGGTCGTCCGTTGAGTTCTTCTTCCGCGACCCGCCGCGCTATGCCGGCCAGGAAATCGGCCACCTGCACGCGTGCGTCGTGCTGAGAGTCAACCAGAGTCAGGCTGCGCAGTCGTGGGGCGAGCTTCTTGAGCTGCCGGATGCGCCCGTCGGTGAGCGACAGCTGCTGGTCGTGGACGATCGACACCGCCCCCTGCCACTGCGCGACCGCGCGCAGGATCGCCGGGAACAACGGGTCGAGCGCGCCCCTCGGTCCGCGGGCGCGCAGCAGGTCGTTGTAGAGCTCCAGAGGCCCGCTCACCGCACCGAACTCCGCGCGCACCCGTGAGGCGAGGAACCGCCGCTTGTCCACGAGCTGCACGCGCGCCTTGCCCGCGAGCGGACCGTCGGGCCCGAGGAACCACAGCAGCACCCAGCGGTTCTTCTGGCGCAGCAGGTGGTTCGCCTTGTACTCCACCGCCGGCGACTTGATCATCTCCCGCAGCGACTCGACGCACGCCCGCGCCTCCTCGTGCGTGAACCGGACCCCGGCGTGCGCGAAGACCGCCGTGACCCCGCCGACGAGCTTCTCGCCCTCGGACCCCGACTCGTCACAGGCGATCTCCATCAGGACATCCGGAAGACCGGGCCACGCGCGCGGAACGGCAGGTGTGCGCCCGCCGGGATCAGGAACGCGTGCTCGCGGCGGATCCGCAGCACGTCGCAACCGCCGTCGGTGATGACCAGAACCGGGCCTGCGGAGGGGAAGTCGTCGGCGCGTTCGAGCAGGTCGACTCCGGGCTGCAGCACCGTGCCGCCGCGCCCGCGCACCGTCACCCTGCCCGCGATGTCCTCGACGGGCACGTACCCCGCGTCGTATGCCATCGCGTCACAGAAAACCACGCGTGCGGCGGGCACGTCACGTGCCGCGGCGTAGGAGGCGATCGCGCCGAGAGCCTTGCCCAGCAGCTTCGGGTCCATCGACCCGGACGTGTCCAGCACGACGCCGAACGTCGGCCGCGCCTCCAGCGACTCCGGCCGCACCCACCCCGGCCGCGGAATGTCCGGAGTGGACGCCTGCCGGCGGGACGCCCGCGCGTACGAACGGCGCTTCTCCGCGGCGGGAACGAACTCCTCGAACCACCGCGCCAGCTGGGCGTCCCACGACAGCGGCGGGTGCTCCAGCGCGCGGATCTCCTCGACCAGTCCCGCGGGCAGCAGACCGCGCGAGGACGTGTGGTAGCTCAGACCGGTCAGCAGCGCGCGCCGGTAGAACTCGTCGAGGTCCGTGACGTCGGAGGGGCCGCGAAGTGGCTCTCCGAGCAGGTCGCCCTGCCTGCCCCGCAACGTGAGCAGCTTGCGGTACCGGCGCAGGTCCACCGCGATCCGGTCGTAGACGGACTCCGCGGACAGCCCGCGCAGCTCCGGGTCGTGCAGCACGCCCCGGGGAGGCGACCCGACGCCCATCTCGACCAGCCAGCCGTTGACCACGAAGTCGGCGGCGATGTTCCACAGGTGCGGGTCGCGCCCGCCCGCCCGGTCGCCGTGCCGCAGCGCGGCGTGCAGCATCTCGTGCGCGAGGACGAACCGCCACTCCGGCTTGGTCAGGCCCGCCAACGGGTTCACGTAGATCTCGGCCGACGCCGCCGACACCGCCGCGATCGAGATGTCCCAGCCGCGCGCCAGTTCGGCGTCGGCCACCACGGTCATCGTCGACGCCAGCGCGCCCAGCAGCGGGTAGTTCGACACGAACCAGCCGAGCGCGAGGTCCCACTCGGTCTTGACCGGCCGCGCGTCAGTCAGCGACGAACGCGCGCCACCCGCCACGTCGATCGCGGCGACGGCGGCGTTGGAGAGCCCGGCGGCGAACCGGTTCGCCCACTTCTCGGGGTTCTTCGACTCCTCGCCGCGCACGCACCGCCCCGGTTCCCAGGAGAACGGGCGCGTGCCGAACTTGAGCGCCGGCTGGAAGTCCAGCACCTCGTCGCAGTCGAAGGTGCCGAAACCCAGGTGCAGCAGGCAGTGCGCGAAGACCCACGTCCACTCTTCCTCCCCGGCCTTGCGGGCCGGGTGGGCGAGCAGCATGCCGTCGAGCGTGATGTCCGCCCACGGGTGGTCGGACTGCCTGCGCACGTACGTGCTGAGGGCGGCGAACAGCGGATGCGAGTTGATCCGCCGGTCCGCCGCCGCGAACGCCAGCGCCGCCTGGTCGACCTTCGGACGCCGCGTCATCGCCGGAGATCCGTCATGTCCGTGCGGCCACCAGCCGCGGCAGGTCGCGCGTCACCTCGACGAGGAACCACGCGGGCAGCACCGGGTTGCCGTCGTCGTCGGCCGCGATCACCATCTGCGCGATCTCCAGCGACAGCTCGGCCAGGTCGAGCAGCAGCGCCTTGCCGCGGTGCGCGAGCTGCTTGCCCGCCGCCGGCGCGTGCGCCTTGTCGTGCGGCAGCTCCTTCACCAGCCGCGCCCGGAACGCCTCGGCGAGGAAGTAGAGCAGGTCGCGGTCCTGGGGCGCGGACGGCCAGCGGGCGTCCCCGCGCAGCACGGCCTCCAGCCCGTAGGCGTGCCGCACGGTCTTCACGTACGCCTTGAACATCGACGCGTGGTTCGCCGTGACCGTGCCGAACGCCAGCACTCCGAGCACGTCCTCGGAGATGCCCTCGCCGAACGAGTGCAGCGCGTCGGACAGCATGTGCCAGCCGCGCGGCGTGGAGAACGTCTCCTCGACCTTGGGCGCGGCGCTCCACAGGTGGTCGGGCCGCTGCGTCAGGTACTCCAGCACCCACGGGTGGATGCCGTTCTCCCGCGCCCACGCGAGCCAGTCCTTCGCCGACGCCGTGAGGTGCACGTGCACCATGCGGTTCACCAGCGCGGACGCCATCGGCCGCGCCAGCGCGTTGTCGACGGCCCGGTTGCCGGCCCCGATGACGATCGAGCCCTTCGGCAGCTCGTAGGAGCCGATGCGCCGGTCGAGGATCAGCGAGTAGAAGGCCTTCTGGACCTCGGGGCTGCTCGCGTTGAGCTCGTCGAGGAACAGGCAGTAGGGGTCGTGGCGCGCGATGGTCTCGGGCGGCGCGAACCGGGACCGGCCGCCGACCAGTTCCGGCACGCCGATCAGGTCCTCCGGCGCGAGCTGCGTGCCCAGCAGCGTCACGCACTCCAGGCCCAGCTCGGCGGCGAACTTCCGGACGAGCGAGGACTTGCCGATACCCGGTGCTCCCCAGAGGAAGACCGGCCCGACGACGGCGACGTGCAGCAGCACCTCCGGAAGCTGTGCTGGTGTCACGGTGACTGTGGATCGCATCAGGAGTCGAGGATGCCCCACCCGAGTTGTTCCGGTCGCCCGAATTTGTTGACACGGGCAGAGGTCTGGTGCTGTGATCTGTCCCACCACTGATAGGAAACCTTCCTAACTAAATCGCCGCCACTGTTCACCTCATCCTTGGAGGCACCTGTGGCCAGACCCCTGCTGTTGCTCCTGCCCGCGGCGTTGGCGCTCTCCCTGCCCGCCGTCGCGGTCGCCGCCCCTGTCCAGTACCAGGCGGAGAACGCGACGATCGCCCACGGCGTCGTCGAGTCGAACCACGCCGGCTTCACCGGCTCGGGCTTCGTCAACTACGACAACGAGGCCGGCAGCTCCGTCGAGTTCACCGTGACCGCGGCGAGCGCGGGCCCGGCGACGCTCACGTTCCGCTTCGCCAACGGCCAGACGGCCAACCGCCCGATGGACATCTCGGTGAACGGCTCCGTGACGGCGCCCGCCCTCGCGTTCCCGAGCACCGGCGCGTGGACCTCGTGGACCACGCGCAGCATCGCCGTCACCCTCACGGCGGGCACCAACAAGATCAAGACGGTCGCCACCACGTCCAACGGCGGCCCGAACCTCGACCGCATCGACGTGGACGCCGCCTCCGGCACCCCGGACACCGTCGCCCCGTCGATCCCCGGCACCCTGCGCTCGACCGGCACCACGTCGTCCTCGGTCTCCCTGGCCTGGGACGCGTCCACCGACAACGTGGGCGTGACGGGCTACGTGCTGTCCAACGGCCAGACCGCCACCGGCACCACCCACACCGTGACCGGTCTGACCCCGGACACGAGCTACACCTTCACCGTCCAGGCCCGTGACGCGGCCGGCAACCTCTCCGGCGCCTCGAACGCCATCACGGTCCGCACCCTGGCAGGCTCAGGCGGCTCCAGGCCGCACGACGTCAACGGCCTGCTGCGCGTCTGCGGCGTGCAGCTCTGCAACCAGTACGGCAAGCCGATCCAGCTGCGCGGCATGAGCACGCACGGCATCCAGTGGTACCACCAGTGCGCCAAGTCGGCCTGGTGGGACGCACTCGTGAACGACTGGAACGCCGACTTCATCCGCGTGGCCATGTACATCCAGGAAGACGGCTACGAGACCGACCCGCGCAAGTTCACCGACCTGATGCACGGCTACATCGAGGAAGCCACCCGCCGGGGCATCTACGTCCTGGTCGACTGGCACCAGCTCTCTCCAGGCGACCCGAACTACAACCTGGCCCGCGCCAAGACGTTCTTCACCGAGATCGCCCAGCGCCACAAGGACAAGACCAACATCATCTACGACATCGCCAACGAGCCCAACGGCACCTCGTGGGCCCGCGTGAAGTCCTACGCCGAGCAGATGATCCCGGTGATCCGGAACATCGACCCGGACAGCCTGATCGTCTCGGGCACCAACGGCTGGTCGACCTTCGGCCACTCCGACGGCGAGGACCCGTCGGTGGTCCTCGGCAACAAGGTCAACGCCACCAACTTCATGTACTCCTTCCACTTCTACGCCAACTCGCACAAGCAGGCCTACATCGACGTCCTGAACCGCGTCTCGTCCGAGGTCCCCGTCTTCGTCACCGAGTTCGGCACGCAGACCGCGTCCGGCGGCGGCTCGAACGACTTCACGACGTCGCAGAAGTACCTGGACCTGATGGCCTCGAAGAAGATCTCCTGGGCCAACTGGAACTACTCCGACGACGGCCTGTCCGGCGCGGTGTTCAAGACCGGCGCCTGCTCCGGCAACACGTTCGCCGGGACCGGTGTGCTGAAGGAGGCCGGGGTGTGGGTGCGGGAACGCATCCGTACCCCGGACAACTTCCCGACGAGCTGACGCAGGGCAGTGGGCGGTGCGGCGAGATCTCGGCCGCGCCGCCCTTTCCGCTGGACTGCCAACGGCGAAGCCGAGGCCCCAAGCGATGCCGAAGGCGAGCAGAAATAACCCCCGCACTTCTAACCGCGATGCCGAAGGCGAGCCGTGCAGACCTTGCGCCGATGGGTAGCGGTGGGCCCACTCGTGGTGTGGCGATTGGGGCTTGACTTTGGGTGCGAGGTGCTACCACTTGTGGATCGGCCGGGTGCGAAGCATCCGGCCTTTTCCGGCCGAACCAGCGCCTCGCAAGGGCCCCGAAGTCAAGCCCCAATCGCAATCGTCGCGCAGCGGCGATGAACCCAGGTCTTCGTCCGAGGTGCATGACCACGCTGGAACAGACACGGTCCAACGCACGGTGACCACGCTGGAACTCAGGCCAACGAACTCACCCGGTAACCGGCCAAGAGTGCACCGGCTCATTCGCATGCATCAAATCCACATAAGTCCGCAACATGGTCCGCAAAGCATCAGCCCGATCCATGTGCGAGTGGTCGTAGTGCCGGTGGAACTCCCGAGCCTGCCAGGTCGCGCCATTCACCCCACTCAAACACCGCTGCTCGATCACCCCGAGCAACCGATCCCGCTCAGCGGAGTCGACCCCCCACCGGATCAACCCCTCGTGCGCCAACGGCAACAACCGCCGCAACACCAGCTCCACCACGGGAACAGTCCCCACCCCGGGCCAGTACATCTGCGCGTCCATCCCGTTCCGAGAAGCCGCGTTGAAGTTCTCCTCAGCAGCCTGAAAACTCATCTGAGACCACAGTGGACGCTCATCCTCGGCCAACGCCCGCACGAGCCCGAAGTACAGAGCAGCATTGGCCAGCGTGTCGACGATCGTGGGACCGGCCGGCAGCACCCGGTTCTCCACTCGCAGGTGCGGCTTGTCCCGCACCACGTCGTACACGGGCCGGTTCCACCGGTAGATGGTGCCGTTGTGCAGCTTCAGCTCGCTCAACGACGGGGTGTCGCCCTTGTCGAGCACGGCGAGCGGGTCCTCGTCGTCGGTGATCGGCAGAAGCGCGGGGAAGTAGCGGACGTTCTCCTCGAACAGGTCGAAGATCGAGTTGATCCACCGCTCGCCGAACCACACGCGCGGGCGCACGCCCTGGGCCTTCAGCTCGTCGCCGCGGGTGTCGGTGGCCTGCTGGAACAGCGCGATGCGGGTCTCCCGCCACAGCTCCTTGCCGAGGAAGAACGGCGAGTTCGCGCCGACGGCCACCTGCACGCCCGCGATCGCCTGGGCGGCGTTCCAGTAGGCGGGGAACTGCTCCGGCGAGACCTGCAGGTGCAGCTGCGTGCTGGTGCAGGCCGCCTCGGGGACGATCGAGCTCGACGTGAGGTGCAGGCGCTCGACGCCGTCGATGGAGATCTGCAGGTCCTCGCCCCGCGCGGCCAGCACCTGTTCGTTGAGCAGGGCGTAGCGCGGGTTGCCCGACAGCAGGTCGGGGGAGATGTCGCCGGGGCGCAACGTGGGCAGGATGCCGTTGATCACCATGTGGGCGCCGACCCCGCGCGCCTTCTCCTCCGCGGAGTTCAGGCTGCGGCGGACGGTCTCCTCGAACGACGTGATGCCGCCGCCCGCCAGCCGGCGCGGGGCGACGTTGATCTCGATGTTCCACTGGCCCAGCTCGGTCACGAAGTCGGGGTCGTCGATGACCTCCAGCGCCTCGTGGTTCTTCATCGCCGGATCGCCGTGCTCGTCGATGAGGTTGATCTCGATCTCGAGGCCGGTCATCGGCCTCTCGAAGTCGAAGCGCGCCTCGCGCAGCATCCGCGCGAACACGTCGAGGCACCGGCGCACCTTGGTGCGGTACCGAGTGCGGTCCTCGCGCGTGAACTCGTGCCTCGCGACGTCCTCGCCCATGGTGGCCTCCCGGCGGTCGAGGGTTAAGCCCACCACTCCATACCCCGGTTGATCAAGCCTGACACCCTGGTCTTTCGGCCAGGACGTCAGGCGGGCACCGCGATGGCCGTGACCAGCACGTCGCCCTGCACGAGCCAGCGCCCGGCGAACCCGGCGACCGGGGCGTCCGGCAGCAGGATCCGCGAGTGGAACGTGCCGTCGGCGGACAGCGTGATGTCGGCGTCCTCGAAACCCAGCCACCGCCGCGTCACCGGGAACCAGGCCTTGTAGGTCGACTCCTTCGCGCTGAACAGCAGCCGGTCCCAGCAGATCTTCGGGTCCTCCGCCCGCAGGCCCGGCATCCGGTCCAGCTCCGCCTGGATCGCGATCGCCCCGAGCACGCCTTCGGGCGCGGGCGCGTGCGGCTCGGCGTCGATGCCGATCGTCGCGAAGTCCGTGTCCCGTGCGAGGGCCGCGGCGCGGTAACCGGCGCAGTGAGTCAGGCTGCCGACGAGCCCCGCCGGCCACTGCGGCTCGCGCTTCGGGCCGGACAGGATGGGGACGGGGTCGACGCCGAGCTGCCGCATCGCGTCGCGGGCGCACGCGCGAGCCGAGCCGAACTCGGACCGGCGCTTGGGCACCGCGTTGGCGACCAGCGCCTCCTCCTCGGGGAAGAGGTCGGCCGGTTGCCCGTCGTCGTACCGCTCCGCCGCCGCGATGGGCGGGGGAAGAAGCTGTTCCAGCACCTCTACGACTCCCGCAGCACGTCGTGCAGCTTCACCCTGGTGGTGCCGCGTGGTTTCCACTCGCGCGGGTAGCCGAGCGAGACCTCGTCGAAGCGCACGCCGTCGTAGTGCGTCGTGCGGGGGATGTGCAGGTGGCCGTAGACCATCTCGGCGACGTCGAACCGCTTGTGCCAGTCCGCCGTCAGCGCGGTGCCGCACCAGAGCGCGAACTCGGGGTAGCGCAGCACGAACGTGGGGTCGCGGACGAGCGGGTAGTGGTTGATCAGGACCGTTCGACCGCTCACCGCGGCGAGGCGCTCCTCGGTCTCCGCCACCCGCGCCCGGCACCACGCCTCGCGGGACGGGTACGGGTCGGGGTGCAGGAAGTACTCGTCGGTGCACACGACGCCCGCCTCGCGCGCGATGGCGAGCGCCGACTCCACGTCCGTGGCACCCGGTGGCCGAAAGGAGTAGTCGTACCCGAGGAACAGTGGACAGACGGTGACCGGCCCCCCGTCGCCCTCGAAGACGGCGTACGGGTCCTCGGGAGTGAGCACGTCGAGCCCCCGGCACAGCTCCACGAGCTGCTTGTAGCGCATCTCGCCGCGGGACTGGTTGGGGTCGTCCTTGGTGGTCCAGAGCTCGTGGTTGCCCGGCGACCACACGACCTTCGCGAACTTCGGGCGGAGCTGCGCGAGCGTCCA
This sequence comes from Lentzea sp. NPDC059081, assembly GCF_042738015.1. Classification (NCBI taxonomy): domain Bacteria; kingdom Bacillati; phylum Actinomycetota; class Actinomycetes; order Pseudonocardiales; family Pseudonocardiaceae; genus Lentzea; species Lentzea sp. NPDC059081. The sequence goes on along the minus strand of NZ_JBHYGW010000006.1, from coordinate 121,433 downwards.
CTCGACGTCGGCGAACTTCTCGCCGATGTCGCCGGCGACGATCAGCCAGTCCTCGGGGCCCGGTGCCGTGATCGCCTTCACCACGTCGCGGTTGTCCTGGTAGGAGACGTGCAGGTCGCTGGTCGCCCAAAGCTTCACCTTCGAACGGTAACCCGAGCGTCAACGATCTTGCGGTCGAACCCGGAGGTGTCCACCGGCTGGGCGCCGCGCCACCCGATCGTGGGAGCGGTACCACGACCGGTTATCCGTTCGTCGCAGACAGTGCGCCACTCGTCTCAACTGGGACGGCCGTGCATCGTGACCGCACGCCCGTTCATCGCCCCGTTCGACCCGACCACTTACCTGCTCTGTAACCGCCTTCTTACTGTGAGCGCTGTCATCAGACGGAAAAGTCCTGGCGGAGGACCACACCATGGCCGACTCGCAGTACGCACGCACCCCTGACCCGCGGCTCGCGCGGCAGGTCCCGTCCCGCCAGGTGCCCCAGCGCCCCGTACCGCCGCGCCAGGGCCAGGTCCCGGTCCGCTACGGCCAGCCGGTCGACCCGAGGCTGGCGGCGAACCCGTCCTTCCGCCGCACCGTCGGCGCCGAGATCGTCCGCGGGGCCCAGCCGCAGGGCTACGCCGTCCCCCAGCGCCGCTCGACGGCCGAGGAGACGGCCCTGGCCACCCTGCTGCGCTCCCGCCAGCGCGCCGAGTCCCTCCGCCAGGACCCCCGGCCCGCCGACGCGCAGCGCCAGGACTCCTGGACCCGCACCCCGGTCTGGCCGGAGCGCACCGAGGGTGGTCGCGGCGACGTGATCGACCAGCTCTCCGCCCGTCTGGTGTCCCCGAACCTGTGGGCGGTCGTCGAGCCGCTGATCCCGCCGGCCAAGGTGCGCCGGCAGGGTGGTGGCCGTGGTCGCGTGTGCAACCGGTCGGTGTTCACCGCGATCGTGTTCGTGTTGTCTTCGGGCTGTGCCTGGCGGCACCTGCCCGCTTCTTTCGGCGTGACCGTTCCCACGGTGCACCGGCGGTTCCAGGAGTGGACCGACCTCGGGCTGTGGGTGCGGTTGCGCAGGGCCGCGGCCGAGGGGGCCTGCGGGACCGACGAGCTCGACTGGATCCGGGCCGTGCTGGATGCGGCTGATCGGCGGGCGGCGAAGGCTGCCGGGTGAGGTTGTCGGTCTCGGGTGCCGGGGGCGTTTCCCTTTTGGGGGGAGCGCCCCCGGTGCTTTTGTTCCTGCGTGGTCGCCATTGCGGTTTTGTGGCTGATCCAGCGTGGGCGTGCACCTCGGACGAAAGACTGGGTTCATCGCCGCTCCGCGACGATTGCGATTGGGGCTTGACTTCGGGGCCCTTGCGAGGCGCTGGTTCGGCCGGAAAAGGCCGGATGCTTCGCACCCGGCCGATCCACTAGTGGTAGCACCTCGCACCCAAAGTCAAGCCCCAATCGCCTAACCACGAGTGGGTTCACCGCTACCCATCTGTGCAAGGTCTGTACGGCTCGCCTTCGGCATCGCGGTCGCGAGTGCGTGGGGGGTTGTTACTGCTCGCCTTCGGCATCGCTTGGGGCCTCGGCTTCGCCGTTTCCGTGTGCGGTTACATGCCGTTGATGCCCGCCTGGTACTTCGGGACCCGCACGGTGATCTTCGTGCCCAGCCCGGTGGCCGTTTCCACCACCAGGCCGTACTCGTCGCCGTAGACGCGGCGGAGGCGTTCGTCGATGTTGCCCAGGCCGATGCCCGCTGACTCGTCGACTTGGCCGGCCAGGGTGCGGCGGAGTTTCTCGGGGTCCATGCCGATGCCGTCGTCCTCGATGGTGATGTGGGCCTCGGCGCCGCCGTCGTTGGCGTAGATCTGGATGTGGCCGGGCTCTACCTTGCCCTCCATGCCGTGCCGGACGGCGTTCTCGACCAGGGGCTGCAGGCAGAGGAACGGGACGGTCACCGGGAGGACCTCGGGTGCTACCTGGAGGGTGACCTTCAGGCGTTCGCCGAAGCGGGCTCGTTCCAGGGCCAGGTACTGGTCGATCGAGCGGAGCTCCTCGGCCAGGGTGGTGAAGTCGCCGTGGCGGCGGAAGGAGTAGCGGGTGAAGTCCGCGAAGTCGAGCAGGAGGGTGCGGGCGCGTTCCGGGTTGGTGCGGACGTAGGAGGCGATGGCGGAGAGCGAGTTGTAGATGAAGTGCGGGGAGATCTGGGCTCGCAGGGCGCGCACCTCGGCCTCGACCAGGCGGGTCCGGGAGCGGTCCAGCTCGGCCAGTTCCAGTTGGCCCGCCGCCCAGCGGGCCACCTGGTTGGTGGCGCGCACCAGGCCTGCTGAGGCTTCACGGGAGTAGGCGGCCAAGGTGCCGACCACGCGTCCCTCGACGGTCAGGGGGGCCACCACGGCGCAGTTGATCGGGCAGTTCGGTTCGGCGCAGCCTATGTCGAAGGCCTGGGTGCGGCCCGTCAGGAAGACGTCCTCGGCCTGGGACATGGCGTCGGCGGCGTGGTGGTCGGAGACTCCCTCCCACGCCACCACCTCCGTCTCGTCGGTCAGGGCGAGGGCCGGGGTGTCCAGGAGGGTGCGGAGGTGTCTGGCCGACTTCTTCGCGGCGTCGGGGACCAGGCCCGCACGCAGGGGAGGGGCGGCGGACCAGGCTGTGTGCAGGGTCTCGTAGGTGACGCGTTGCGCCTCGGTGGAGAGCGAGTGCTTGGTGCGCGTGCCCCGCCACAGGACGAGCACGGCGGCTCCGCCCACGACCAGGATCGCCGCGGCGGTGAGGAAGTCCTGCATGTCACGCCACCTTCTAGCTTCGCTCGTGGCCCGAGGACGAGGAGCCCGAGCCGTCCAGCCCGAGGTTCTCGGGAGCGTGGAGCTTGACCATCGTGCGTTGCACTCCCGGTGGCACGTGGCGCTGGGTGAGCAGCGAGACCACGTACATCACCGCGAAGCCGAGCGGCACCGTCCACGCGGCAGGACGCGAGAGCAGCACCTCGAACCAGGCGTCGCCGGTGTCGGCGAACATCGTCACGAGACCGGCGGTCAGGGCCGGGACGCCGCCGGCGAGCATGCCCGCCACCGCGCCCACGGTCGTGATCCTCGGCGACCAGATTCCCAGCAGCAGCAACGGGCACAGCGACGACGCCGCCACCGCGAACGCCAGGCCCACCATGTCCGCCACCGGCATGCCCGTCGACACGAACGTCATCGCCAGCGGCACGATCCCGGCCAGCACCGCCGAGATCCGGAACCCGCGCACGCCCGCGAGCCGCAGCACGTCCTGCGACAGGACGCCCGCCAGCGACACGACGAGGCCCGAGGACGTCGAGAGGAACGCCGCGAAGGCGCCGCCCGCCACCAGCGCGCCGAGCAGTTGGCCGCCGATGCCGTCGATCACCCTGGCCGGCAGCACCAGCACCACGGCGTCGGTCTGGCCGGTCATCAGCAGTTCCGGCGTGTAGATGCGGCCGAGCGCGCCGTAGATCGGCGGCATGAAGTAGAAGACCGACAGCAGGCCGAGGACGATCAACGTCGTGCGGCGCGCGGCCGTGCCGTTCGGGTTGGTGTAGAAGCGCACGATCACGTGCGGCAGGCCCATCGTGCCCAGGAAAGTCGCGATGATGAGCGAGTACGCGCCGTACAACGGGAAGTCCGCGCCGCTCGACATCGGCAGCGACCACAGCGCATTGGTGTTGTGGGCCATTGTGGACAGATGGGGGACCGGCGCGTCCTTGGGGAAGACGAACTCCGAGCCCTGGCCGATGCGGTGGTAGCCCTCGCTCAGCGTGATGTCCTGGTTCTGGAAACGCACGCCGTCGACTTCGCCGGTGCCTTTGACCACGAGCGGCTTCTCGGCGTGGATCGTGGTCTGGCGCTGGAACGCGACCTCGGTGTCCTGCCGGAAGGCCGGGAACTCCGGCTCGGTCAGCGACTGGGCGCCGTTCACCTGCCACGCCACGACCAGGAACACGATCGGCACGGTGATCGCCGTGAGCTTGAGCCAGTACTGGAACGCCTGCACGAACGTGATCGACCGCATGCCGCCGGACATCACGTTCACCGTCACGACGACCGTGACGATCAGCGCGCCCACCCAGTCCGGCGCGCCCGTGACCGTGTTCAGCGTCAGGCCCGCGCCCTCCAGCTGCGGCAACAGGTACAGCCAGCCGATCGCCAGCGCCAGGATCGACGCGACCGCGCGCACCATCCGCGACCGGAAGCGCGCCTCGGCGAAGTCGGGCAGCGTGTAGGCGCCGGACCGCCGCAACGGCGCCGCGACCATCGTGAGCAGCACGAGGTACCCGGCCGTGTAGCCGACGGGGAACCACAGCATGTCCGGCCCGTAGGCGAAGATCAGGCCCGCGATGCCGACGAACGACGCCGCCGACAGGTACTCGCCGCCGATCGCCGACGCGTTCCACCACGGCGACACGGTGCGGGAGGCGACGTAGAAGTCGGACGTGGTCCGGGAGACGCGCAGGCCGTAGGTGCCGACCAGGATCGTGCCCAAGACGACGACCACCACCGCCACGACGGCGTACCCACTCGTCATGGACGTTCGACCAGCTCCGCGAACTCGCGCTCACTGCGTTCGGCCTGCCGCACGTAGAACCAGCCGGCCAGCAGCAGCATCGGGCAGGTCGCCACGCAGAGCAGGAACCACGGCAACCCGAGCCCGAGCACCCGGAACCTGCCCAGCTCCGGCTCGATCGCGAACAGCAGCGGCAGCAGCGCGAGCGCCCCGCACGTCACCAGGCACACCGACAGGCCCAGCCGCCGTTGCGCCCGGATCAGCGAGCGCATGTAGACGGCGCCGAGCTCGCTCTGCTCGTTGATCTCGCGGGTGCCCGAGTACGGCCGCCGCGCACGGGGCGCCCGCGTGCGCGGGCTCGTCACCACCACGCGCTGGGCCGGCTTCGGCACCGGCCGGTGGGGTGGTGGCGGCGTGGTCACGATCCGAGCCCGTTCCTCGGTTGCACGGCACCGGGCACCGGCGCGGGCCGGGTGCGGCGGACGAGCAGCTGCCGCAGCTGTCTCGCGTGCCGGCGGCTGACCGGCAGCACGGCGCCGCCGATCGTGACGCTGAGGTGACCGTCCTCCAGGCGCATCTCGTCGATGTGCCCGAGCGACACCAGGTGGCTGCGGTGGATGCGGACGAACCCGGCGCTGCGCCAGCGTTCCTCCAGCCCGTTCAACGCCGCGCGGACCAGACCACTGCCCGTCGCGGTGTGCAGGCGGGCGTAGTCGCCGTGCGCCTCCACGTACCGGATGTCGGCGAGGCGGATGAACCGCGTGACGCCCCCGAGCTCGACGGGGATGACCTCGTCGCCGACCTCGGGCGGCGTGCCGGCGGTGGGCTGGCCGGACGGGGGAGTGGTGGGCTCGGCGGCCGTCTTCGAGTCCCAGACCTCGTGCACGATGCGGTGCACGGACTCGGCGAGGCGCTCCTGGCGCACCGGCTTGAGCAGGTAGTCGAGCGCCTTGAGCTCGAACGCCTCCACCGCGGGCTGCTGGTGCGCCGTCACGAACACGATGGGCGGCGGCTGCGCGAACCGGGAGAGCACGCGGGCGAGGTCGAGACCGTCGAGCCCGGGCATCCGGATGTCGAGGAACACGGCGTCCAGCGGCTGACCGGCGTCCATGGCGCGGTGCAGCACCCGCAACGCCTTCGTCGCGTCGGTGACCGCTTCCACGTGGGCGATGCGCGGGTCGGAACGCAGCAGGTACACGAGATCTTCCAGCGCGGGCGCCTCGTCGTCGACGGCGAGCACCCGCAGGGAGCGCTCGAGGCTGCCACGTCGATCCGGCCCCTCGCAGACGGGGCAGGGCAGACCAGAGGTCATTCGAGATCGAGTCCAAACTGTGTACGGCCGATCCTCACGTGGCGGCGATCAGACCACGTCCGGTCCTCACGCGCCCGGTGAGCCGAGGGCGTCGGATACGCGATCATGCCCCCTCACGGAGGGTGACCCGCCGCGGGGGTCCGTGTGCCGCACGTGCGCACAGCCGAACACCCCCTCCCACCCCTCGAACCCGGACGGCCGAATCATCCGCCAGGGTGAGGACGTGCGGAAACCCTCCGAACGGAGGTGTCTCGGATGCCAGACGTAAACCGTCTGACCACCCTCGATCGGGTGGGTTCCGTGGAGTGGAAGAACCGGCGTCAGGGCTGCCGGACGGCGCGGGGCGCGGCCGCGAGCGCGTCACCGAGCGTGATCTCCAGCTCGATGAACGACTCCTCCGCACGCCGGGCGGCCACGCTGACGGACGCGGCGGCCGCGGGCCCGACCAGTCTGCGGGTGGGCGCGCGCAACGCTTGGATCGCCTCGGACCACTGGTTCGAGAGCTTGGCGAGACCGCTCAGCGTGTCGACGAGGTCGTCGGCGTTGTCCGGCGGTGACGCGACGATCTCCGCCAGCCGGGCGCGCAGAGCGTCCAGGGCCGGGTCCACTTCAATCCTCCCGTCGTGTCGCGACAGCGGGTGAGGACGAGTGCGAACATTTCCCCCACTGGGCGACACCATATCTCGGCAACGGTGGTCCCGCGCAATGATGTTGCCGCACTGCGACTAACGAGGTCAATCGGCCACCATTGCGTCTCAACAGGCGCCGTTTAGCGTTCTTCCCGGCGCGTTGCCGGTTCTGCCGGTCAGATGGGCCAGGTGGCGCCGGGGTGTTGGGCCGAACCGGTGTGTCGGGGCGTGCGCGATTCACCGCATTGCGTTAGCGGACCGCGGTTTGCGGGTAGACCAATTAACTCTTTTGCGGGTGTTCGGCAGGAATGGTGGACGGTTCTACGATCTCGCGCGCGGGCCGTCGCTGCTGATCTTCGCGCAACTGCCGCTTCAGTTGATCGATGGGCGACACGGATGGCGCAATGCCCGAGACCACGTCTCCGGTGCGAGGTACCGTAGCCCGAGCCTTCGAAGCCGAACGAACACGGCAGGGGGTCGGGCATGGCCTCGGAGCGGGCGAGCGACGCAGCCAACGTAGTCCAGGTAGGTACTGTTCACGGCGACCTCAACGTCTCCATCGGCTCTCGCCGCGACGCCCCGGTGGAAATAGCGTCACTGATGCGCGCCCACGTCCTCATGGCTGAGCAGCTGCCTTACAGGCTGCGAGGCGCCCGTACACCGTCGTTGTCCACGGTTTACGTACGTCAGGACTTGGGCAGCGGCGGTGACGAGCTCTCGGTCGACGAGTCACGGCCGCGACCCATGGTGGACGGGCATGGGCAGCTCGTCGATGTGTCCACACCTTCGCGCGTGCGGGCGCCAGTGCGGCCTCCGTCGCACACTGTGCGTGAGGTGCTGGACGCCGATGACCACTTGGTGATTACGGGCGGCCCCGGCCAGGGCAAGTCCACCCTCGCACTGCGCTTGGCTGCCGACCTGGCGCTGAGCTGGTCCGGCGACGGAGCCGCCCCGTTGACCGAGGACGTCGTGCCGCTGCGCCTGCCCGCCAGGGAGCTTGCCGCGCGCCTCAACATGCCGTTCGCCGAGGCGTTGGCTGCGAGCGCACGCGCCGAATACAACGTGCGTCTGAAGTGCGCGATCGATCCGTCGCACTTCGAGGAGCGCGTCGATGGCCGCCGTTGGCTGCTGCTCGTCGACGGCCTCGACGAGGTCACCTCGTCCACCGACCGCGACGACCTCGTGCACGCGCTTGCCGGCTGGGCGTCCTCAGGCGACGTCTACCGGATCGTGCTGACGACCAGGCCGATCGAAGGTGGCGTTCTGACACCACTTCAACGCATCGGCGCCGTGCGCTACGAACTGCAGCCGTTCGACGAGGAGGCACTGAGGCTGTTTGCCGTGAGCTGGTTCGAGGAGGACAACGACTCGGCCACCAGCTTTCTGCGCCAGATCCGCAAGGCTTACCTCGACGAGCTGGTACGAGTGCCGCTGCTAGCGACGATCGCGGCGATCGTCTTCGAACAACGCCGCGCGCACCCGTTGCCGGACAACCAGTACGAGCTGTATGAGGCGTATCTCAAGTACCTGCGTACCGGCCACCCCCACCGCCCGAGTGCGCTGGACCCACACCGTGAGGCCCTGTTGGAACATCTCGGCCTGGTCCGTGTGGACGCCGACACCTCCTTGCTCGGCGCGGCCCGTGCCTGGGCCGCCGAAAACGCCAAAGGGGAGTGGCAGGACGACCTCGCCCGCTTCCTCACCGCGGTCGGCCCGTTCATGCTGCGAGCCGACGACGTTCAGTTCCTGCACCACAGCTTCGCCGACCACCTCGCCGCTACAGGAAGAGCGCGTGGCCTGCCGGACCGGTTCTCCGCTGAGCACACCGACTTCGCGCACCTCCTGCATGCCGCCCGCCCGCGGGAACACGGCCGCCATGCCCGACGAGTTTTGTTGCACTACGGCCGCCTGCACCCGCCCCAGGCCGACGCGTTGCTGGATGCATTGAACGGCGGTGACTCCGAGCAGCACTTGCTGGCTGCCCGTCTCCTGGCAGGTCACCTCCCTGCCCGTCCGGAGGCGGTCAGCAACTTCCTGGCCACCGCGCGTGGCTGGGCGATGACCACCCACTTCAACGCCTACGAGATCCTTGCGGGCGCGAGCAGGGCAACCCACCACCCAGGCTTGTCCGACTGGCTGGTTGGCCTTATGAACGACGAACGTGCGCCATGGAGCAGCCGCGTCGAGGCAGCGGCAGCTCTCGCTACCCGCCTGCGGGACCATCACGAGCAATCGGCTCTCGCATGCCTGCACACGACTGTCAGCAACCCGGATACTCAAGCTGGTCATCGTCTGATCGCAGCCGAAGCGCTGTCAGAACTCGGCGAGAGCCAACGAAACATGGCAGAGCACGCCTTGCGCGCGATTCTCGCCGATCCGTTCGCGACTTCGCGAGACCACCGCGACGCGGCCCTGGTGATGGCGTCACTGGGTGGTGCCGCCCGCCTCCATGCCGTTGATGAGCTGGTGGCCGCGTTGAATCATTCTGAGGCCTCCCAGACCAGCCTGGTCGAGGCAGCACGTGGACTGGTCGAGATCGCCGCTGAGCACTCCGGCATCTGCGCCGAAGTCCTCGCGGAGGTCCTGAGGACCAGGTCGGCGTCGGGCGGGACGAGCACATTGAACTTGGCTGCCGAAGCTCTCAGCGCGATGGGCCCTCGTGAGGTTGCACTCGGGGTTCGTGCACTTACCGAACGGATCACCAGCGTGCACCTCGCGCGGTGGGATCGTGTTGTCGCAGCGGCGACTATGGCCAGACTCGGCCCACCGCAGAGAGATCTGGCGGCCAGACACCTTCTGATGATGGCGGACGAGCCAGGTGTGCCACGCCACAACCTGTGGCAATGCGGCGAGATGCTCAGCAAGTGTGGGTGGGAACACCGCGAGCACGCGGTATCGGTCCTGCGGCGCGCGCTCCACGACGTCTCGGCCGACGCGAACATGCTCCTCTGGGCGGCGATGGCGTTCGGCGAGCTCGGTCCCCGGCATCAGGCGGAGGCCGTTGGCCACCTGAAGCATCTCATCGAAGCAACCGATCACCGGCACGCGGTGCACTGGGAGCGTGAAACTGCGCTCAGGGCACTCGCCACCACCGACAAGTCCGAGCGGCCGGGTGCTGTTGCAGCGCTGCGGGCGGTCCTGGCCGACGAGGTCATCGATCCAGGGCGTCGCAACCAAGCGGCCTTGGAGCTCGTGGAACTCGGGCCTGAGTTCCACGCCGAGGTCGTCGGCCCTCTTCGAGGGCTGACTGTGCAGCGGTACGCCCCCGAACTCAAGGTTTCGGCTTTGCGGTGCCTCGTCGCGCTCGACAGCCGCGTTCGTCCGGAGCTGGCGACTACCTTGATCTCGTTGATGGCTGTTCCCGGTGAGAGTGAAGACGCCGCGCCGATCGCGCAGTGGTTCACGAAAAGCACTTTCGATGACGTGCCCGCCGCGGCGGAGGTGCTGCTTCATGTGCTCGACGACCAAGGTCGCGACGAGGGCTGGCGGGGCAGCGCTGCCTGCAATCTGGTCACGCTGGGACAGCAGTTCCATCGCGACGCTGTACGCGGGCTGGTCGACCTCATCCGAGCAGAAGCGATTCCCAGGTGTTACCTGCGGCAGTGGCTGAAGCAGTTCACGGATGTCGCTGCGGTGTTCCAGAGGCAGATCGCGGACGCGCTGTGGGCGATGACAACGTGCAGTGACAGCACGACCGGGAAAGTCGTGAACTTCGCCGAAGCGATGGAGACGACCGGACGTCCGCACGAACCGGAATTCGTCGCCGTCCTCTGGCCGATAGTGGTAGATGCAAAGGCGGATCCTGAGCACCGCGTCAGAGCAGCGCTGCTCGTCGCCTCCGCGCAACCGGAGCTCGCGGGCCAAGTGGCCGAGGCAGTGGTGGGTGACCACCGCGATCGATCATCCGACTGGGACGACGAGCTGTGCGTGCTGACTCTGCTCGGCGCCGATCCGGCGCCACAACTGATCGAGCTCGTGGAAGATGCGGATACTCCCGTGGGGCACCGGGTGAGAGCGGTGAGCGCACTCGTCCAACTGCGGCGATGCGGGACGAGCGATTTTCTCCGGCGTTTCGCGGACGACGAGTACTTGTGTCACGAGGTCCGCGTGCACGCCTTGAAAGCACTCGCCGAACACTCCCGCAGCGCTGTAACCGAGGTGCTCGATTTCCACCAACGCGTGCAGAACGACCTGACGGAGACGGCCGTTAACCGGTGCGAATCCGCCAGACACACACATAAGCTCGACGTAACGGCAACGTCCGCTGTAGTCGATCAGTTGCGCGATGTGGCGGCGCACCCGGATCTGACTGCGGCAGAGAAGGTGCGGGCGCTCCGTCCTCTTGATGACATGACCCACGAGACGACCGTCGCCACGAACTTCCTGGCAGGCGCCATCGCGCGGGATCCGGCCTGCAGAGCGGCGGACCGGAAGACCGCACTTCACTACCAGATGCGGAGGGAGCGGCTGGCCGGTCAGCGGATGCTGCTCTCCGATCGATGGATCCCGCTGGAAGATCGTGTCCCGCATTGGGACTACTGGAGTTATCAACCTTTGCCGCGGGAGATCGAAGCTGCTGTTCGCGACGTGCTCGCCGCGCCGGAAAGCACCGTGCGCGATCGCGTGACTGCGGCCGTTGAACTGGCGCGGCTGTCGACGAGGTTCGTTGGTGAGGCAGTCGAGGTGTTGAACGGACTGGGGTGGCGAGGTCAGGAAGAGCTCGCGAAGTTCGGCCCTCGCTGGAGCAGCCAGGTGCAGACGAACGCACATGCCGTCGTCGCCGACCGTACGAAGCCGTGGCGGGACCGGTGGCTGGCGTCTCGTCTGCTGTGGCCAGCTGAACCGGGTGTGGAACCGCGTTCCGATGAACAGCGGATGGAACTGGCCGAGGCGTGCAAGGAGATCAACGTGTTGCGCGCGATGCTGACGAGCGACCGGCCGGCGACCCGATGGCGTGCTGCGAAACGGCTGCGCGAGTACGACTTCGCAGACCGGATCGCCGCAGCACAGGTGTTGGAGGCAATCGGCCGAGATCCGAGCACCAGCCCCGCGCTGCGGTGGCGGGCCGCCGAGGAGCTGGCCAGGTTCGGGGCGAAAGGTCGGGAACGTGGCGTTCCGGTGCTGCGCGACCTCATCGTCGACGAGAGCCTGCCGGCGCTGGCGCGGGTGGAGGCCGCAGGGGTGGTCGGCAGAATCAGGCCAGACCTGCGCTCCGAGATTGTGCGGTTCCTTCGCGCCATGAACGTTGGCGAGCCGATGTGGCGAATAAGGCTTCAGCAGACTTTGGGCGAGTTCGAATCCGAAGAAGGTGCGCGGGCGTTACATGGCATGACCACCGATCAGTCACCCGTGGTTCGGATCAGGGCCGCCGAGGCCATGCTCCAGCTACGGCGTGACTACCGCGAACGGGCCGCCATCACCGCGAGGAGCGTCATGCACGACGAGACGGCGCCGCGACATGTGCGTCGCCGTGCGGCGTGTGACCTCGCGCGGTGGAGCGACCTCTGTCTGGAGGAGGCGCGTGCCTTCCTGCGCGAGCTCTGAACGGGTCAGAGCTGGCCGACGTCCGTGATCGTCACGACCGCCTCGCCCAGCTCGTCCGACGCCGCCAGGTCCACCTCGGCGTTGAAGCCCCAGTCCTTGTCCCCCGCCGGGTCCTCGAAGATCTGCCGGCACACCCAGCGCTCGGGCTCGACGTTGATGATGAGGAACGCCGGGCCGCGCGCGTTCGGGCCCGCGCCGATGGTCGCGTGCTCCTCGAAGTACGGCTCGAGCGCGTCCATCCACTCCTTGGCCGTCCAGCCCGACTCGTGGTCGAGCTCACCGAGGGAGTACCAGTCGCGCTTCGCGGCCAGTTCCACGCGGCGGAACAGGGCGTTGCGGACCAGCACGCGGAACGCGCGGACGTTGCGGGTGACGGCGGGCGGCAGGTCGACGCGGACCTCGGGGGCAGCCTCGCCGTCCGGGTTCGTGAGCTTCTCCCACTCGTCGATCAGCGACGAGTCGACCTGGCGGACCAGCTCGCCCAGCCACGAGATCAGGTCCTGCAGCTCCTCGGTCTTGGCCTCTTCCGGCACTGTCTGCGACAGGGCCTTGTAGGCGTCGGCCAGGTAGCGCAGGACCAGGCCCTCTGAGCGGGCGAGGCCGTAGAAGGAGACGTACTCCGAGAACGTCATCGCGCGCTCGTACATGTCGCGCACGACGGCCTTCGGGGACAGCGCGTAGTCGCCGACCCACGGGTGGCCGCGGCGGTAGGTCAGGAACGCGGCGTCGAGCAGGTCGGCCAGCGGCTTGGGGTAGGTGACCTCGTCGAGCAGCTCCATGCGCTGGTCGTACTCGATGCCGTCGGCCTTCATCGCGCCGATCGCCTCGCCGCGCGCCTTGTGCTCCTGCGCGCCCAGGATCTGCCTCGGGTCGTCCAGGGTGGACTCGATCACCGACAGCACGTCGAGGGCGTAGCCCGGTGCCTCGCGGTCGAGCAGCTCGATGGCGGCCAGCGCGAACGGGGACAGCGGCTGGTTCAGCGCGAAGTTGAACTGCAGGTCGACGGTCAGGCGGAAGTCGTCGCCGTCGCGTTCCACGACGCCCGCGGCGACGAGCGCCCGGTACATCGCCAGCGCGCGCTTGATGTGCTTGAGCTGCTTCGGGCGGTCCTCGTGGTTGTCCTCGAGCAGGTGGCGCATCGCGGCGAACGCGCCACCGCCGGGGCGGCCGATCACGTTCAGCAGCATCGCGTGCGAGACCTGGAACGACGACGTCAGCGGCTCGGGCTCGGCGCCGACGAGGCGGTCGAACGTCGACTCGCTCCACGACACGAACCCGTCCGGTGCCTTCTTGCGCACGACCTTGCGGCGCTTCTTCGGGTCGTCGCCGGCCTTCGCCAGCGCCTTGATGTTCTCGACCTCGTGCTCGGGCGCCTGCACGACGACCGTGCCCACGGTGTCGTAGCCCGCCCGGCCCGCGCGGCCGGCGATCTGGTGGAACTCGCGGGCCTTCAGGATCCGGGTCCTCGTGCCGTCGTACTTCGACAACGCGGTGAAGACGACCGTGCGGATCGGCACGTTGATGCCGACGCCGAGGGTGTCCGTGCCGCAGATGACCTTCATCAGGCCCGCTTGCGCCAGCTGCTCGACCAGGCGGCGGTACTTGGGCAGCATGCCCGCGTGGTGCACGCCGATGCCGTGCCGCACGAGCCGCGACAGCGTCTTGCCGAATCCGGAGGAGAACCGGAAGTTGCCGATGGCGGCCGCGATCTCCTCCTTCTCCGGCTTCGAGGCGACGTTCACGCTCATCAGCGACTGCGCGCGCTCCAGCGCGGCGGCCTGGGTGAAGTGCACGACGTAGATCGGCGCCTCACGGCCGTGCAGCAGGTCCTCGATCGTCTCGTGCAACGGCGTGGAGACGTACTGGAAGTTCAACGGCACCGGGCGCTGCGCCGAGCGGACCACCGCGGTCGGGCGGCCGGTGCGCCGGGTGAGGTCCTTCTCGAAGAACGAGACGTCGCCCAGCGTCGCCGACATCAGCAGGAACTGCGCCTGGGTCAGCTCGACCAGCGGCACCTGCCACGCCCAGCCGCGGTCGGGCTCGCTGTAGAAGTGGAACTCGTCCATCACGACCTGGCCGACGTCGGCGTCGGCCCCGTCGCGCAGCGCGATGTTCGCGAGGATCTCGGCCGTGCAGCAGATGATGGGCGCCTGGTCGTTGACCGAGGCGTCGCCGGTCATCATGCCGACGTTCTCCGGACCGAACACGTCGCACAGCGCGAAGAACTTCTCCGAGACCAGCGCCTTGATCGGCGCCGTGTAGAAGCTGCGCTGGTTGCCGGCCATGGCGACGAGGTGGGCTCCGATGGCCACCAGGCTCTTGCCGGAACCGGTCGGCGTGCTGAGGATGACGTTGGCCCCGGAGACGAGTTCGATGACCGCCTCCTCCTGCGCCGGGTACAGCGCGAGGCCGCGTTCGGCGGCCCAGTGGGAGAAGGTGTCGAACAGTTCGTCTTCGTCGGCGATCGAGGTGAGCCGGTCCGTGAGTGCAGTCATCGCAGGTGAACTATAGGTGGTACGCGTACTCGGTGAACTCCCAGTCGGTCACGAACCGCTGGAACCGGGCCACCTCCTCCCACTTGAAGTCCACATAGGACCGCACGAAGTCCTTGCCCAGCACCTCGACCATCGCCGTGTCCTCCTCCAGGTACGCCAGCGCGTCGGGGAGGGTGGCGGGCAGCGTCGGGGCCTTCGACGGGTCGTAGCCGTAGCCCGCTGACGGCCGGGGCGGCTCGATCCGGTCGCGAATGCCCAGGTAGGTGGCCCCGATGAGGCCCGCGATGCCGAGGTAGGGGTTCGCGCTCGCGTCGCCGAGGCGCAGCTCCAGGCGGGTGGTCTCGCCGCGCTCGGCCGGCACGCGGAGCATGGCGCTGCGGTTGTCGAGGCCCCAGTCGATCAGCCACGGCGCGAGCGAGTCGGGGCCGAACCGCTTGTACGAGTTGACCGTCGGGTTGAGCAGCGCGGCCAGCGCCGGGGCGTGCTTGAGGATGCCGCCGATCGCCCAGCGCGCCTCGTCCGACAGGCCGTGCGATGTGCCCGCGGCCTGGAACGCGTTGCGGCCGTCCTTCTCGTGGCACGAGAGGTGCAGGTGGAAGCCGGACCCGCCGCCGTCGTTGAACGGTTTGGCCATGAACGTCGCGAGCCGGCCCTCCCGCCTGGCCAGCTCCTTGACGCTCGTCTTGAAGCGGAACGCGCGGTCGGCGGCGTCCATTGCGGGGGAGTGGACGAGGTTGATCTCGAACTGTCCGCCCGCGTACTCGTGGTTGCCGCCGGTCGTCTGCAGACCCGCCGAGCTGAGCGTCCGGAGAGTTCTCAGCAGATGCCCGTCGGAATCGCCGCGGCGCCCGGTCGCGTACACGTTGCCCGGCTCGTCGCAGTAGGGCCGCCACCCGTTCGGGCGGTCTTCGTCCGGTTCGCAGAGAAAATATTCCAACTCGGGGCCGACCACCGGCTGCAGTCCGGTGGTCTCGAATATTTCCAGCGTCCTGCGCAGGACTTGCCGCGGGGATTCGTCCACGGGTCTTTCGTCGGCGGGGCTCACGGCGTCGCCGATGCACCACGCGACGCCCGGCTCCCACGGGATCGGCAGCAGCGTGTCGAGGTCCGGGACCACGATCACGTCGGGCAGCCCGGCGTCGAGCACACCCCCGTTCTCGGTGGTCTTGCCTCCGGGCGTGGTGCTGTAGACGGCGCGGCAAAATGACAGCCCGCGCTGTATCACCGCTGGTAGATGCTCCACGAGGACGTCACGGCCGCGGTCGGTGCCGAGCAGGTCGGGGAAGACGACGCGCACCACGTCGATCCCACCCTCGCCCAGTCTCGTCGCGAGCTCCCGTGTCACCTGTTCACCGACCACGTCGGACTACCTTTCCGGCACAGTGTGTCGCTGGCACGGAGGGGATAACGTCGAGGGGCAAACGTTATGAACCCGTCCGCGGGGTAAAGACCACGTTCGGTCTCGGTGGTGCTCCACACTCATCGTCCACCACGGGGCAACAGTCCGTAACTGGACGGGTGACGACCGTCACGAGATCTTGCACGATGTGGGATCGTGATCAAAGTGGGTGCGGACAGACTCGCACCACATCACAGACATAGTTCGGAACCGCAAGTATTGTGCCGGGAACACCTGAGCTCGAGCACGGGAGACTTTGAGTTGTCTGGTCACCACACGATTGCCGAGACCGAGAAAGCCGTCCAGGCGAAGCTCGGCGCGGTGCCGCTGCACCGCGAGCAGATGGCGGCGGTGTCGAACATCCACCGCGCCGCGACCGCCATCCGCCAGCACCTCGAGAACTCGGTGCTGCGCACCAGCGATCTGACCTGGACCGGCTTCGTCGTGCTCTGGGTCGTGTGGATCTGGGGCGAGATGGAGACGCGGTACGTCGCCGAGGAGGCCGGCATCTCCAAGGGCACCCTGACCGGCGTCGCCAAGACGCTGCAGTCCAGGGGCCTGCTGGAGCGCATGGGCCACCCCACGGACGGGCGCCTCGCGGTCCTGCGCCTCACCCCCGAGGGTGAGGAGCTGATGGCCGACCTCTTCCCGAAGTTCAACGAGGAGGAGGTCTTCGTCTCCGACCCGCTGGAGTCCTCGGAGGCCCAGTCGCTGGCCGAGATGCTGCGCCGGATGGTCACGCACCTCGAGGCCAACGGCGAGCAGCGCCGGCTCGACCTGCGCGGCGACACGCCGTTGCCGCCGCGCCGCTCCGGCCGCAGGGCCAAGCACGGCTGACCGCGCACGCCGACGGGCGGCTCACCGGGGGTGAGCCGCCCATTTCGGCGTTGCCGCGGGTCTGACGGACCAGAGCGCGGGCCTCAGACCAGGCTCGACACCCGCGCGTGCAGCGTGTCGAGGTACTCCTCCGACTCCGGCTTCATCAGCACGCTGCGCAGCACCCTCGCCCCGTCCGCGTCGGCCGCCACCTCCGGGTGCCTGGCCGCGAACGCCGCCCTCGACGCCCGTGCCACGCTCAGGAACACCGGGTCGACGGCGGCGTTCATGCCGGTCTCCATCACCCGGTGCGACGCCGCGTCCACGGCCGACAGGCTCAGCGGGCTGGTGCGGGGGAAGTACGTCACGATGTCCAGCTCGGGCTCCTGGTAGAGCTCCAGGTGCTCCGACCCGCGGATCAGCGACGCCCACCGCACGGCCGCCCGCCGTCCCGCCGCCAAGACCTCACCCAGTCCGTCGCGGGTCAGCGGCAGCAGTCGCAGCGTCAGCCAGAGACCAGCGGCGGCCGCGCCCGCCCGTGAGCACTCCAGGCTGATCTCACCCAGGTGCATCTCGTCGGACGTGAAGTACGTATAGGGCGAATCGTGCAGGTAGAAGCGCCCGACCGAGGTGTCGCGGAACAGGACCGCGCCGCAGCCGTAGGGCTGCAAACCGTGCTTGTGCGGGTCCACCACCACGGAGTCGCACGAGCCGATGGCCTCCCACGGTTCTGGCTCCAGATCCGTGCCCGCCAGCAGGGTGAAGAAGCCGCCGTACGCTGCGTCGACGTGCACCCGTGCGTCGTAGCGACGTGCGACGTCCAGCACGAGATGCACCGGTTCGACGGCACCCAAAGCGGTAGTTCCCGGCGTAACCACGACCGTTCCGACCTTGCCGGTCTTCAGGAGCTCCTCGAGAGCGCCTACGTCCATGCGTCCACGGCCATCCACGGCCACAGGGAAACCCTTGACTCCGAGAACCCCGCACATGCGTGAGTGCGTGTAGTGCGCCTCGGAGGAGTAGGCGATGCCGCGGCCCGGATGCAGCGAACGGGCGACGAAGAGCGCCTCCAGGTTCGCGATCGTGCCGCTGGACGTCAGGTGCCCCAGGTGGTGCTCGCCGTAGCCGAACATCGTCGCGAGCTGCGAGATGACCTCGCGTTCCATGGCGGCGGTCGCGGGGCCGCCGTCGAGCGCGTGGTTGTTCGGGTTGATCAGCATCGCCGACAGGTAGCCCACGACCGCGGCCGGGTGCGGAGGCTTGAGCATCTGGCCTGCGTAGCGCGGGTGGAAGAACGGGTAGTTGTCGTGCAGCCGGTCCTGCAGCTCGGCCAGGGCGGAGCCGAAGACCGTCGGGTCGACCTGGAGCGACGAGTGGGGTGTGAAGGAGCCGTGCTCTGCGGTCCACTTCTCGTGGTTGGCCAGCGCCTCGTTGAGCCAGTGCTGAAGATCCACCGCACACCCCGCTCGTCGTGAAATCCGGATGTTCGAATTTGGACGTTACGGCAGACCCCGCGCGGTGACGAGCCGTCGCGGCGCACGCTCGGCCCGGCCGTCGAACCCGTTCGACAGGCCGCCACGAACACCGGGGTGTGACCACCGCCGCCTTCTTGCCTGCAAATCGTTGTTGCACAGTTCTAGCCATAGCCGAGTACCGGCAATTAGCGTGATCAGACATGTCACCTGTTGCCATGCACATGAGCGACGGTCTGCTGAACGCGCCGGTCTCGGTCGTGTTCCTCGTCATCGCGGCCGTGGGGGTCGGGTACGCGCTGGTCAGGGCACGCGCTGACCTCGACGACCGCACGGCGCCGATGGCGGGCCTGGTGGCCACGTTCATCTTCGCCGTCCAAATGATCAACTTCCCGATCCTGCCCGGCGCCTCCGGCCACCTGCTGGGCGGCGCGCTCGCGGCGATCCTCGTCGGCCCGTACGTCGGCGCGCTCTGCGTGACGATCGTGCTGGTCGTGCAGGCGCTGCTGTTCGCCGACGGCGGGCTCACCGCGCTCGGCGCCAACGTCACGAACATGGCGCTGATCGGCACCGCGACCGGGTTCCTCGTCGCCGTCGCCCTGCGCAAGCTCGCCGAGCGCGGCAAGGGCGGGCTGGCTGTCGTCGCGTTCGTCTCGGCCTTCGTCAACACGCTGCTCGCCTCGACCGGCTTCG
Organism: Lentzea sp. NPDC059081; assembly: GCF_042738015.1. Classification (NCBI taxonomy): domain Bacteria; kingdom Bacillati; phylum Actinomycetota; class Actinomycetes; order Pseudonocardiales; family Pseudonocardiaceae; genus Lentzea; species Lentzea sp. NPDC059081. Next base: position 102,579 of record NZ_JBHYGW010000006.1, on the reverse strand, counting down.
TCGTCGAGTACGCGGTCGGCGGCGTCGGCGGGGTCGAGATCGGCAAGGTCGCGCTGCTGATGTGGGGCCTGCACGCGCTGATCGGCGTCGGTGAGGGCCTGATCACCGCCGTCACGGTCACGTCGGTCGCGGCGATCCGGCCTGATCTCGTGTTCCTGCTCAAGAACAGCCGCAAGCCGCTGGAGGTGCGGTCGTGAAGAAGTTCTTCCTCGGGTTCGCGGTGGTGTCCCTGCTGATCGCGGGCGTGCTGTCGTACTTCGCGTCGGGCGACCCGGACGGCCTGGACAAGACGGTCGAGGAGACCGGCATCGCCGAGCACGCCCAGGACCACCCGCTCTCCGGCAGCACGTTCGCCGACTACGCGTTCGGCGGCGACGACCGGTTCACCGGCCTCGCGGGCGTCCTCGGCGTCGTCGTCGTGCTGGCGCTGTCGTTCGGCCTGTTCTGGTTCCTGCGCAAGAAGACCGACGCCTGATGGCCGGCGCCCACGACGTCCTGCACCACGCCGGCGACTCGCCGGTGCACCGCCTCGCGCCCCACGTGAAGATCCTCGTGGCGTTCGCGGCGGTGCTGGGTGTCGTGGCGACGCCGCGCACGATGTTCCCGTTGTTCGGCCTGTACCTGCTGCTCGTCGTGGCCGTGTGGTGGGTCGCGCGGGTGCCGGTGCTGTGGTTCCTCAAGCGCGCGGTGATCGAGGTGCCGTTCGTGGTGCTCGCGTTCCTGCTGCCGATCTTCGGCACGGACCCGCGCACCGACTTCCTGGGCTTCTCCGTCTCGGTCGAGGGCTCGCTGGCGGGGTGGAACATCCTGGTCAAGGGCACCCTGGGTATGCTGGTCAGTCTGACGCTGGCCGCCACGACCGCGCCGGGGGAGCTGCTGAAGGGGCTGCAGACGCTCCGCGTGCCCGCGCCGTTGATCATGATCGCCACGCTGATGCTCCGCTACGGCGAGGTCGTGGTGGGGGAGGCGAAGCGCATGCGCGTCGCCCGCATCTCACGCGGCGACGACCCGCGTTTCCTGTGGCAGGCAGGCGCCACGGCCCGTGCGGTCGGCACGTTGTTCATCCGGTCCTACGAACGCGGAGAGAGGGTGCACCTCGCGATGGTGTCGCGCGGCTGGGCGGGCAGTCCTGGAGGCTCGGTGGCGTTCGTCCCGGAAACCCCCGCGGCACCGGCGCTGGAGGTCTCGAAGCTCGCCTTCGCCTACCCGGACGGGCACCAGGCGCTGTTCGGCGTCGACCTGCGGGTGGAGCGCGGCGAACGGGTCGCGGTGCTCGGCCCGAACGGTGCCGGCAAGACCACGTTCGCCCTGCACCTCAACGGCGTCCACTCCGGTGGCTCCGGCACGGTGTCGATCGCCGGGCTGGAGGTCACCAAGAAGAACCTGCGCGAGATCCGCCGCCGCGTCGGGCTCGTCTTCCAGGACCCGGACGACCAGCTGTTCAGCCCGACCGTCGCCGAGGACGTGGCGTTCGGGCCGCGCAACTTCGGCATGTCCGATGTGGACGGACGGGTGCTGAGGGCGTTGCGCGCGGTCGGCATGGAGTCCGTCGCCGACCGCTCGCCGCTGCACCTCTCCGGCGGCCAGCGGCGCCGCGTCGCGCTCGCGTCCGTGCTCGCCTGCGACCCCGAGGTCCTGGTGCTCGACGAGCCGTCCGCGAACCTCGAACCCGTCGCGCGGCGCGAGCTCGCCGAGCTCCTGCTGGCGTTGGACCGCACGATGCTGATGGTCACGCACGACCTGCCGTTCGCGCTGCAGATCTGCCCCCGCAGCGTGCTGATCGACGACGGCGTGGTCGTCGCGGACGGCCCGACGCGCGAGATCCTCGCGGACGCCGAGCTCCTGGCGCGCCACCGCCTGGAGCTGCCCTACGGCTTCCGGCTCTGAAGGCCGCTGAGCACGATCTCCAGCAGCACGGCGGGGTTCGCGCCGCCCTCCTGCAGGCTCTGCAGCATCCCCTTCATCAGCACCACCAGGTCCGTGGCCGTGACGTCCGCACGGACCTCGCCGGCCTCCTGGGCGCGTTCCAGCAGGCCGCCCAACGCCGCGTGCAGGTTCTTGCGCAGGTCCGCTGACAGCGTGAACGCATCGGTCATGTCCCGCTTCGCCGCAGCCTCGTCCGCCATCCGCCCGAGGAACGCGAACAACGCGTCCTTCGCGCTCTCCGCCGGTTCGGAGGCCGACGCGATCATGGCCGTCACGCGCGTCTCCGTGACGGCCTGGAACAAGGCCTGCTTCGTCGGGAAGTGGCGGTAGACCGTGCCGGGCCCGACGCCGGCCTTCGTCGCTATCTCGTCCAACGGCACGTCGTAGCCCTGTTCCGCGAACAGCGCCCGTGCCGCGTCCAGCACCTTCTCGCGGTTCCGCGCCGCATCGGCCCTCACCGTTGCCAACCGGGGCGTGCGTTCCGTATCGTTCTAACCGGGGTCACCGTTCCGATTCTACTGAAGTGGGGGCACGAAAGATGACGCGCACGCCAGAGCAGATCGTCGAGCACGTTCGCCGGATGGTGGCGGGGGAGGAGACGCACGGCCAGTTCGCCGACCTCTTCGCCGAGGACGGGGTGATGGCCTACCGCTTCCCGACGTCCTTCCAGCCGGAGGAGATCAAGGGCCGCGAGGAGATCCGCGCGTACTTCGGCAAGGTCCGCGGCGCCTCGGTGCGGGAGCGCATCGAGATCCAGAAGGTCGAGGCGCAGTGCTGGCTCACCAACGACCCGTCCGTGGTCGTCTCGGAGATCACCCACCGCGGCTGGTCGAAGGTGAAGCAGGACTACTACACGTTCACCGCCATCGCGATCATCCGCTTGCGCGACGGTGAGATCGTCCGCTACGACGACTACATGAACCCTCTGCTGCTGCAGGAGCTTCTCGGCGTATGACGTTCGACCTCGCATCCTGGTGCGCTTCCTGGTTGGGGAGCGCACCGGTCGAGGTGTTCTACTCGCGCGTGTCGATCTCGTCGGTGCACGGCGTACGGCTGGCCGACGGGCGCTCGGTCTACGTGAAGGCGCGCGAGGACGACGGCCGCGCTGTGTCCTGCCTGACCGCACAGGCTTCTTTGGCGTCTCGCGGACTGCCGTGCCCTCGCCCGATCACGCCGGTCGTCGTGGTCGACGGGCTGGCCGTGCACGCGGAGGAGTCGTTGCCCGGCGGCGAGATGCTGCTCGGCTCGTCACCGGACGTGGCCCGGCGATACGCGGCCGTGTTCGCTAGGCTGACGGCCGCGTTGGAGGAGGTCGTCGTCGCGCCTCCGCTGCCGAACCCGCGCTGGTCCCGCTGGGACCACAGCGATTCCGGGGTGTGGCCGGTGATCGGCTTCCTCGACGCGCGGGACCAGAGCGTGGTGCCGGCGTTCGTGGTCGAGATCGCGGAGCGGGTCCGCAAGCGGTTGCTCGCCGCGGACCGGCCGTGCGTGCTGGGCCATGCGGACTTCGAGGCGCAGAACCTCCGCTGGCAGGACGGCGACGTGCTGGCCGTGCACGACTGGGACAGCCTCGGCTGGCAACCGGAGGCGGCACTCGTCGGCGCGGCGGCCGGGGCGTTCGCGAACGCGTCCCCGCCGAGTCTGGTGCCGGTCGCGAGCTCGGCGGCGTTCCTGGAGGCCTACCAGTCGTGCCGCGGACGGTGGTTCTCCGGAGAGGAACTGGAGATCGCCTGGGCCGCGAGCCTGTGGACCGCCGTGCACAACGCCCGGTGGGAGGCGCTGCACGGGGACGCGCCGGTGTCGCTGGAGGCCGTCCGCGAGCAGGGGCCGGAACGTCTGCGGCTCGCAGGCGCCTAACTCGCGCGCCGCCGCCGTTCCGCCAGCACCGCCGCCAGATAGGCCCGCGGGTGCGCGTACTCGACCCGGGGCGATCGGATCGCGGCCCCCACGTCGTCCGCCAGCCGTGCCCCGAGGTCCCACTTCGCCGTCTCGCTCAGCTCCGGGTACCGCGTGAGGTACTGCCGCGCCGCCAGCACCAGTTCCTCCGGCAGTTGCGACAGGTCGAGACCCGACGCCCACTGAGCCATCTCCGGCGGCATCTCGGTGAGCGCCACCTCCTGCTTCGGCGCGCGGGTGTGGATCACGACGGTACCCGCCAGGTAGTCGCCGACCCGCTTGCCCTGCGGGGAGAACAGCGACACGAACAGCGCGATCGCGCCGCCGAGCCCGAGGACCCAGAAGTCCACGACGAACCCGCCGAGGGCGCGCACCAGGGCCTGCCGGAAGCGGATGGCGCCGCCGTCGTCGCGCACCACGCGCAGGCCCATGACGAGCTTGCCCAGCGAGCGGCCGCGCGTCAGCGTCTCCACCGCCGTCGGGTAGCCGATCATCACGGCCACCGTCAGCGCCAGCGCGAGCGCCGTCCGCAGCGCGCCGTCGAGGTCGACGGGCGAGATCAGGAACACGAGCAGCAGCAGGCCGAACTGCACGGCCACGTCGAACGCGAACGCCACCGCCCTGCTGGCGAGCTGAGCGACGCGCAGGTCCAGAACCACGGCTTCGCCGGTAACCAAGTCCCCCACGCGGATAGTGTGACCCATCGTGGATCTGGACGTGTTCATCGAGCGCCACCGCGCGTCGTGGCAGCGGCTCGAGCAGCTCGTGAAGCGGTCCGGCAGGCTCAGCGGGCCCGAGGCCGACGAGCTGGTCGAGCTGTACCAGCGCGTCACGACGCACCTGTCGACCGTGCGCAGCCGGATGCCGGACCCCGCCACCGTCGAACGCCTGTCGTCCCTGGTCGCGGGCGCCCGCGCGGCGCTGACGGGTGCGCACACCCCGGCGTGGCGCGTCGTCACCCGCTTCTTCACCCACCGCCTGCCCGCCGCGATCTACCTCGGCTGGCGCTGGTGGGTGCCGGCCGGGCTCGCGTTCTACCTGGTCACGGGTGTCATCGCGGCGTGGATCGCGTCCAACCCCGAGGTGCAGGCGACCATCGCCGCGCCCGACGAGATCCGCGAGATGACCAAGGCGGGCGGCGCCTACGAGGCCTACTACTCCAGCGGCCCCGCCGGGTCGTTCGCGGCGCAGGTCTGGACGAACAACGCCTGGATCACCGCCGCCTGCCTGCTGTTGGGCGTGCTGTTCGCTATCCCGCCGATCTACCTGCTCTTCACCAACGCCCTGAACGTCGCCGTCGGCATCGGCCTGATGTTCGGCGCCGGCCGCGGCGAGCTGTTCCTCGGACTGCTGGCGCCGCACGGGTTGCTGGAGCTGACGGCGGTGTTCGTCGCGGCCGGCATCGGCATGCGGCTGGGCTGGCAGGTGATCGACCCCGGCCCGCGCACCCGCGCCGCCGCACTGGCCGCCGAGGGCCGCTCGGTGGTCGCCGTCGCGCTCGGGCTGGTCGTGGTGCTGCTGGTGTCCGGTGTGCTGGAGGGGTTCGTGACGCCGTCCAGCCTGCCCACGTGGGCCCGTGTCGGCATCGGCGTGGTCGCCGAGGTGCTGTTCCTGCTCTACGTGTTCGTCGTCGGCAGGCGAGCCGCTCAGGAAGGCGAGACGGGCGACGTCGACGCGCGTGAACGCGAGGACGTTGCACCCGTCTCGGTCTAGAGCTTGCCCGCAGCCTTCAACGACAGATAGCGGTCCGCGAGAGCGCGCGGCAGTTCGTCGGGCAGTGCGTCCACCACGTCAACGCCGTGCCGTGCGAGCAAAGCGGTGATGCGGCGGCGTTCGGCGAGAGTCCGTTCCGCGGCAGCGGCGGCGTACACGGACTCCAGATCGTCACGGCCCGACGCCATCGCATGCACTGCGGGATCCTGCACGGACGCGATCAGCAACCGATGCCGTGCCGCCAGAGGAGGCAGCAGCGGCAGCAGACCGTGCTCGATCGACGGCTCCAACGACGTCAGCACGACCACCAACGACCGGCGCGAGGCCCGGCGCAGCACCTCGGCGACCGCGCCACGGGCGTCGAACTCCACCAGCTCGGCTTCCAGCGGTGCCATCGCCTGCACCAGCACGGGCAGCGAGACGCGCGGCACCGACGCGCGGACCTTGTGGCTGAACGCCAGGAAGTCCACCTGGTCGCGCGCGTGCGATGCCAAGGCGGACAACAACAACGCGGCGTCCATCGACGTGTCCAGCCGCGGCAGGCCACCCAGCGCGCCGTCCACCCGTGCGGCCGAGGTGCGCGAGGTGTCGAGCACGATCGTCACCTGACGGTCGCGTTCCGGCCGCCACGTGCGCACCACCACGTCCGACGAACGGGCCGACGCACGCCAGTCGATCGAACGGACGTCGTCGCCGATGACGTACGAGCGCAACGAGTCGAACTCCGTGCCGGCACCACGGATCAGTGAGGCACGACGGCCGTCCAACTCGCGCAAGCGTTCCAGCAGGGGCGGAAGGTGGCGACGGCTGTGGAACGGCGGCAGCGCACGCACGGTCCACGGCACCTGATGCGAACCCTGCCGCGCCGCGATGCCCAACGGGCCGACGGAACGCACGGTCACACGGTCGGCCACGCGATCGCCTCGACGCACGGGCCGTAGCTCGAAAGACAACACACGCGAGCCACCGGCGGGCACGTCCACCGCAACGCGGTCGGCGACCACACCGGCGGAAGGCGCCCATCCGTCACGAAGAACACCCTGCAGCCTGCGTCCAGGGTTGTGCACGGTCAGCCGCACCTCGCACAACTCGCCCGTGCGCACCGAAGTCGCCCCGGCACGCGAGAACGTCAACCGCCGCACACCGGCGGCCAGCACCAGGTCGGCCGCCACGCACACCACGAGAACACCGAACATGAGCAGGACTCCTTGCCACGACGGCAAGAGCAATCCCACCACGAGGACGCCGATGAGCGCGAGCAGGCCCGCGCGGCCCGTGAGCGCCACGTCAGCGCGGCACCTGGACCGCGCCGAGCACGCCGTCCAGCACGCCGTCCGCCGTCACGCCCTCCAGCTCGGCTTCCGGACGCAGCTCCAACCGGTGCCGCAACGCGGGCCGTGCGAGCGACTTCACGTCATCGGGCGTCACGTAGTCGCGGCCCGACAACCACGCCCAAGCGCGCGCGACAGCCAGCAAAGCCGTTGCGCCACGCGGAGAAACACCCAGACGCACCGCAGGAGAATCACGGGTCGCACGGCACACGTCGACGACGTATGCGATCACCTCGGGCGCCACGGTCAGCGACCGCACCGCCGCGGACCCGGCCTCCAGGTGCTCGGCGCCGGCGACCGCGGACAACGCCGACAGGTCGCGCGGGTCGAACCCGGCCGCGTGCCGCGACAGGACGTCGATCTCGTGCTCGCGCGCCGGGATCGGCATGGTGACCTTGAGCAGGAACCGGTCCAGCTGCGCCTCGGGCAACGGGTAGGTGCCCTCGTACTCGACCGGGTTCTGGGTCGCCACGACGATGAACGGCGACGGCAGCGGCCGCGTCGTGCCGTCGGCCGACACCTGCCGTTCCTCCATCGCCTCCAGCAGCGCTGCCTGCGTCTTCGGCGGCGTGCGGTTGATCTCGTCGGCGAGCAGCAGGTTCGTGAACACGGGACCCTCGCGGAACGAGAACGCGGCGTTGTGCGAGTCGTAGACCAGCGACCCGGTCAGGTCGCCCGGCATCAGGTCGGGCGTGAACTGCACGCGCGTCGTCGACAGGTCCAGCGCCCGCGCGAGCGCCCGCACCAGCAACGTCTTCGCAACGCCCGGCACGCCCTCCAGGAGCACGTGTCCCTTGCACAGCAACGCGAGGATCAACGACGTTACGGCGGCGTCGTTGCCCACCACGGCCTTGCCGATCTCCGTGCGCAACGCCACCAGCGCCGTGCGTGCTTCGTCTGTGGTGACAGTCATCCCTTGCGAACCTCGTTCTCCAGTGCGTCCAGCGCGGATGCCAGCGCGACCAGCCCCCGGTCGTCCACCGGCTCCTCGGAATACAGCAAAGTCCTGATCTCCGCGGCAGGACGCGAGGTCCTGCGGGCGATCTCGCCGGACGGGTCCTCGCCCGCCGGCAGCCCCAGCAACGGCGTCACCCGGTCACGCGTCGCCTGGCGCAGCACCGCGGCGGCGTGCCCCGCGGCGTGCGAGCGGCGGTAGAGCCGGGCGCGTCCCTCCACGGTCTCGGCGGCGCGCACCACGACCGGCAGCGGCTCCGGCACCACCCGGCCCAGCCGCCGCGCCCGCCACAGCGCGATCAGCACGGCCGCGATGCCGAGCTGCAGCGCGCCGAACTTCCAGCCTGCGGGCATCAGGTCCGTGAGCGACTTCTGCTGCGACCGGTCCGCCGCCGACGGCACGTACCAGACGAGCCGCTCGTGCTGGCCCAGCAACGACAACGCGAGCGCGGCGTTGCCCTCGGAGTCGAGGTCGCGGTTGGTGAAGATCGCCCCGTTGCCGAGCGCCGTCACGGTGCCGGTGCGCACCAACGTCGAGTCGTAGCACCGTTGGTCGCCCTCGTAGACGAACCCGCCGACGGTCGCGGCGCCGGCCTTCATCGCCAGCGGGCACCCCGGCTGACGCGTCTCGACCTCCACCCGGCCCACCCCGCCCGCGGGCGCCACGAGCACGGTGGCGGCGGCGCGGCGGCTCAGGTCCGCGAGCCGCGCCGGGTCGATGAGGTTCGGCTGCGTCACGAACAGCGTCGCGCCCTCCACGGACGACGCGGTGTCGGTCAGGTCGACGCGCACGCCGTTCTGCTCCAGCAACCGCGCGAGCGCGTGGCTGCCCCCCGGCTGGTACGAGCGCGGGTCGAGCGAACCGCCCTCGCCGGTGCCGCGCAGCAACGTCAGCACGACGGCCGCGAACAGGATGATCACGCCGATCAGCAGGGGACCGCGCGTCGCGGTCCAGATCCGCCGGGCGTCCGGGGAGACCGCCGTCATCCGCGCACCCTGTCGTCGACCGAGACCAGCCGCCGGTACCCCTCGCCGGTCGCGGGACGGCCGCCGTACCAGACGTCGTCGAACTGCACCGCCGCACCGCGCAGGTCGTCGGCGAGCACCGGGAGTGCCCTACCCGCCTCGAGGGCGACCTCGTCGACGGTGCGCCCGGCGCGCGGGTCGAGCACGCCGCGGTGTTCGAGCTCCCGCACGACCGCGCGGAACCGTTCGCGCACGGCCTCGGCGAAGTCACCGCCGGCCGCGGCCCGTTCGGCGGCGGCGCGGTGCTCGGCGGCGGTGAGGACTGCCGTGCCGAACACCTCGCCGCCCGAGCGCAGCGACCGCGTGGTGCGGCCAGTGCGCAGCCGGACGACGATCACGATGATCACCGCGACCACGACCAGCACGGTCACCGCCGTGATGCCGCTGACGCCGCCCGCCCCGGCGAACAGCTCGCCGAGGCGGTCCAGCACCCAGTCGATCGCGCGTTCCAGCGGGTTGGGGTCGTCGGAGACGTAGGCGGGGTCGCTCAGCTCGCGTGCGGCCGCGTCCCGCGCCTCGTCCCCGCCGAGATCTACCGGTACGTCAGATACCGCCATGTCCCGCGGCCCGCTGGAGTTCGATGTCCATGCCCTCCGAGCGCATCCGGCGGTCGACGTAGAGCAGCACGGTGACCGCCGAGCTGAACGGCAGCGTGATCGTCGAGGCGATGATCGCGCCGATCGTCGACAGGATCAGCGAGCCGATGCTCAGCGCCGCGAACGGGTCCGCGCTGAAGCCGGTGGTCGCGGCGCCCAGCAGGCCGAACGGCAGGCTGACGATCCAGCTGATCACCCAGCCGATGACGAGGGTGAGCAGCAGGACGCCGAACGTGCGCCACCACGCGTTCTTCACGAGTGCCCGCGAGCGGCTGAACGCCACGCCGACGCTGCAGCGCTCCAGCACCAGCGCGGGCGTGACCAGCGAGAACAGCACGTAGAGGTAGATGCCGGGGATGGCGCAGAAGACCAGGCCGACCGCGATCGCGAGACCGGCCAGCAGCGTCGCGCCGACCAGCGGCAGCAGGCGCGGCTTGAACTCCTCCCACGCCTGCGCGAACGTCACGGGCTTGCCCAGCACGGCGTGCCCCACCACGATGGTGACGAAGCCGGACAGGAACACCGTGCCGAACAGGATCGGCAGGACGCCCAGCAGCACGCCGCCGAAGGAGCTGATCAGGGAGTCCTGGAGCTGCTGCGCGAGCTGTTCCTGCGACATCGTGTTCGGGTCGAGCGTGGCCAGGTCGGTGATGCTCGAGAGGAACGGCAGCTGCACCAGCAGACCGATGATCTGGGTGACCGCCGCGACCACCGCGGCCGCACCGAGGATCAGCTGCGGGTAGCGGCGCATCGTGGTGATCGCGCCGTCCACGATCTCGCCGACCGCGAGCGGGCGCAGCGGGATCACGCCGGGCTTGATCGTCGGCTGCGCTCCCGGCGGGGGCGGCGCGTAGTAGCCGGGAGGCTGCTGCGGCTGCTGGGGCTGGTCGGGGTGCTGGTCTGGTGAGGACCAACCAGGCGTTTCGGACATAGCGGCTACTCCCGGTCGTGGTGTGAGCGGCATCCTGCCAGATCAGAGCCGTCACCACCGGCGAAGCTGATCACGAAACGAGTTCGGTCCTCGCCCTGGCCGGAGTCGTGGCGCGCATGCCGGCGTTCACGCACCTCCTGACCACCTGCGGCTGCTCGCGCATCAGCCGCCACCCGCGCCTGAGCAGCGTCGGAACCGGCTTGCGGGCCTCGGCGACGTCCCTGGCGAACCGGCGGACGAACGTGACCGGTGGGCTCGGCGCCAGCACGATGGCGTCCCTGAGCACCCCGGCCTCCCGCGCGCCCTCGACGAGCAGGTCCGCGAACAGGCCCTCGGCGATGAACGCGGGCGCGTCGCCGAGCTCGATCGTCTGCGTGCCGACCGCGCGGTCCTCGCTGATCGAGTAGACGGGTGCCTCGACCTTGCCGGTCTCCGACAGCTCGATCACCGCCCGCAACGCCTTGTCGGCGTTCCACGACCCGATGTCGTCCCAGTCGGCGCGGCCGTGCTCGTCGCGCGGAAGCAGCGGGTCGTCGCCGTCGCGGTAGAAGTCGTCCAGGCGCAGGACGGGCCAGCCGAGGTGGGCGGCGAGGGTCGACTTGCCGGAGCCGGACGGTCCGGCGAGCAGCACGGCGCGGGGGATGGGCACGGAACGCGATCCTCGCACACGACTTGGGCCGCTCCTGTCCGCAGCCGGGTTCGAACGCCGTGCTTCGGCGCTCGCGCACGTCGGCTGGGCTCGAACGCCGTGCCTCGGCACTCGCGCACGTCAACTAGGCTCGAACGCATGAGCGAAGGTCTGTTCGACGAGGGCCTCTTCGGCGCGACCGACGAGGAGAAGGCCGAGCGCATCGCGGCCAACGCCCCGCTGGCCGTGCGGATGCGTCCGGCCACGCTGGACGAGGTCGTCGGTCAGGACCACCTGCTCGGGCCGGGCGCGCCATTGCGCCGCCTGGTCGAGGGTGCGACGCCCGCGTCCGTGATGCTCTACGGCCCTCCCGGCACCGGCAAGACGACCCTCGCGACGCTGGTCTCCAAGGCGACCGGCCGGCGGTTCGTGGCGCTGTCGGCGTTGTCGGCGGGCGTCAAGGAGGTGCGGGCGGTCATCGACGAGGCCCGGCGGCGCCTGGTGCGGTCCGGCGAGTCGACGGTGCTGTTCATCGACGAGGTGCACCGGTTCTCCAAGACCCAGCAGGACGCGCTGCTCGGTGCCGTCGAGGACCGGATCGTGCTGCTGGTGGCGGCCACGACGGAGAACCCGTTCTTCTCGGTGGTCTCGCCGCTGCTGTCGCGCTCGCTCGTGTTGCAGCTCAAGTCGTTGACCGACGACGGCGTGCGGTCGGTGATCCGGCGCGCGGTGTCCGACGAGCGCGGGCTGAAGGGCGAGGTCACCCTCGAACCCGACGCCGAGGACCACCTGATCCGGCTGGCGGGCGGCGACGCACGGCGGTCGCTGACGGCGTTGGAGGCGGCGGCGGACTCCGCGCTGGCGTCCAACGGCGGCGTGATCACGTTGCCGCTGCTGGAGTCCACCGTGGACAAGGCGGCGGTCCGCTACGACCGCGACGGCGACCAGCACTACGACGTGACGTCGGCGTTCATCAAGTCGATCCGCGGCTCGGACGTGGACGCGGCGCTGCACTACCTCGCGCGCATGATCGAGGCGGGGGAGGACCCGCGGTTCATCGCGCGGCGGCTCGTGATCCACGCCAGCGAGGACGTGGGCATGGCCGACCCGACGGCGTTGCAGACGTGCGTGGCGGCGGCGCAGGCCGTGCAGCTCATCGGGTTGCCGGAGTGCGCGTTGAACCTCGCGCAGGCGACGATCCACCTGGCCACCGCGCCGAAGTCCAACGCCGTGACGACCGCGATCTACGGCGCCATCGAGGACGTCCGCAAGGGCGCGATCGGGTCGGTGCCGGCGCATCTGCGCGACGGGCACTACGCGGGCGCGGCGAAGCTGGGCAACGCGCAGGGCTACCGGTACCCGCACGACGTGCCGGAAGGCGTGCTGACGCAGCAGTACGCGCCGGACGACCTGGTCGGCCGCGACTACTACGAGCCGACCGGCCGCGGTGCCGAACGGGCGGTGGCCGAGCGGCTGCCGAAGCTGCGGCGCGTGATCAGGGGCGAGTGAGCGGGCGCGACCGCCACACGATGCCGTCCTCGACCCGCTGGATCGTGAAGCCCTCACGCTCATAGAACGCGCCCGCTCGTTCGTTCTCTACGAAGTGCTCGATGTAGAGGACGTCGGCGTCGATGTGTGCGCTCAGCGCGTCGATGAGTCTCGGCCCGATGCCGTGGCCACGCAGTCCTGGTTCGACGTAGAGCTTGTAGATGACGTGGTCGGAATCTCGTCGCCCGCGCTGCCCGACGCCCACGATCCGCCCGTCGTGCTCGGCCACGACCACGAGCCCGTTCGTGACGGCTGTGGTGATCTGGTCGTCGTTCCAGTACCTCGCGACCTGCTGGCCGGCGGCCTCGTCGCCGATCAACGGCGTGTAGTGCGCCGGGACGTGCTCCTCGCCGAACCGGCAGATCTCCGCGACGTCGTCGAGCTTTGCGTCCCGCACGACCGGGTCCTTGGTTGCGTCCACACCCCATGATCCCCGCACGGACGTCAGTCCAGCAGCTCCAGCAGGATGCGCTGCAGCTCGGTGCGGTCGCGCGCGGCGATCTTGGCCAGCCTGCGGTCGAACTCCGCCGCGAGCGCCGCGAGGGCACGGGTCCGCGCCTCCTGGCCCTGCGCGGTCAGCACGAGTCGGTGCCGCCGCAGGTCCGCGTCGTCGATCTCGCGGCGCATGAACCCCTTCGCCACGAGGTTGCGCACGTAGACCGTCATGGTCGCCTTGGGGATCACCAGCGTTGCCGCCAGCTCGGCCGGGTAGGGCGACGCCGGTGCCTCGGCGAGGACGAAGAACTCCTTGGGATCCAGGCCGAGCGCGGTCAGCTCCGCGGTGCAGGCGTCCAGGACGACGGTCAACAGGCGGTGGTTCAGCGTCCACAGCTCAGCGGCGTCCACCGGCATGACTTCTCCCGATCTGGTACCGTTCGGAACTAGTTCATTTATGTACTAGTGGTGTTGTTGAACGATACTCGAAGGGACGACCCAGTGCTCCGCCACCTGACGATCCCGCGCGGGCCGATCGAGCTCGCGGCCGATCTCCACCTGCCCGGCGACCACGCGACGCCGCGGGCCGTGGTGCTCTCCACGCCCGGCAGCAGCGTGAAGGAGCAGATCGGTGCGAACTACGCCTCCCGCCTCGCCGCCCACGGCATCACGGCGCTCGTCTTCGACCCCGCTCATCAGGGACGCAGCGGCGGCGAACCGCGCGACCTCGAAGACCCGTACCGCCGCGGCGAGGACATCTCCTGCGCGATCGACGCGCTGAGCACGGTGCCCGGCGTCGACCCGGACCGCATCGGTGTCCTCGGCATCTGCGCCGGCGGCAGCTACGCCGTGCACACGGCACGCACGGACCACCGCATCAAGGCCGTCGGCACCGTCGTCCCCAGCGACATCGGGGCGGCGTTCCGCGGCTTCCAGCCGGACGGCCCGGCGGCCGCGCTCGACGCCATGGCCGCCGCGCGCACCGAGGAGAACCGCACCGGCGAGCTGACCCGCCTGAACTGGCTGCCCGACACCCTGGAGGAGGCGGGCCCGGCCGACCTCGACACCACCCAGGCGATCACCTACTACCGCACCGAGCGCGGCAGGAGCGAGCACTCGACGAACCGCCGCCTGGCCCGCGGCGACGCGCTGCTGCTCGGCTTCGACCCGTTCCACCTGGCCGACGAGCTGCTGACCCAGCCGGTGCAGGTGGTCCTGGCCGGGCGCCGCGGCACCACCGGCAGCTACGAGTCCGGCATGCGCCTGTGGAAGATGGTGCCCAACCCGGTCGACCTCATGGTCGTCGAAGACGCCGGGCACTACGAGATGTACGACGTGCCGGAGTACGTCGACGCCGCCGTGGACCGGCTCGCCGCTTTCTACTCCGAGCACCTCTGATCCCGCGTAGCTTCGGCGAGGTGACGATCAGAGAAGACTTCCTGACCGCGGCTGCCATCGCCCTCGACCTCCTGCGCCACGACCAGGTGGCCCAGCACTGGGACAAGCCGAGCGCACTGCCCGAGTTCGGCGTCAGCGGCCTGGCCGGCCACCTCGGCTACCAGGTCCTGCCGCTGCCGTCGATGATCTCCACGCCCCTCGGCGACGAGCCGGTCGTGCCGCTGATGGAGCACTACGCGCGGGCGAACTGGACCGACCTCGACGTCGACTCCGACTTCCACACCCGCATCCGCGCGGGCGGCGAGAAGCTGGCCGCGGACGGTCACGCCGCGCTGTGCGACGAGGTCGGGCGCACGCTCGCGGATCTGGAGAAGTCGTTGCCGGACAGCGAGAACCGGCCGGTGCGGATGCCGCACTGGGGACCGTGGGCCGTGTCGCTGGACGAGTACCTGGTGAGCAGGACGATGGAGCTCGTCGTGCACTCCGACGACCTCGCGGTGAGCGTCGGGGTGGACACGCCCGAGTTCCCGCGGCCGGTCAACGAGACCGTCATCGACCTGCTGACCCGCATGGCGCTCAACAAGCGCCCAGCCATCGACGTGGTGCGCGCGCTCAGCCGCAAGGAACGCGCGCCCGAGGACATCACCGCGTTCTAGCGCTTGCACACCATCAGCAGCGCGAGCTTGCCGGACAGCATGATCTCCTCGACGGCCATGAACCCGCCCGCCTCGAACGACTCGATGGCGCGCACGTTCTGCACGTCCGGCTCCACCACGATCCGCGTGCAGTGCGGGTCCTCCTCGAACAGCGCGTCGGTGAGGCGGGGGAGCAGCGAGCGCACCAGCCCGCGGTCGGTCAGCGCGAGCTCGCCGACCGCGAGGTTCAGGCCGAGGTCGTGCGGGCGCGCCCGGTAGCACTGGGCCAGCGCGTCGCGGGCCGCCCGGTACAGCTCCGCGTAGATCACGGGGCGGCCGTGCCAGCTGACCAGCAACGGCCGCACGTCGTCGCCCGCGAGGTGCTGCGCGAGCCGGCGTTCCCACTGCGGCAGCGTCCAGGCGCGCCGCCAGAACGCCGCCACGTGCGGTGCCTGGTTCCAGCGGTGCACGAGGTGCAGGTCGTAGCCGTCCGACCGGGCCAGGCGGGCCGCCCAGGGCGCGCCGAGGTCCGGGACCGGGGGCGCCTCCGCCCTGGTGTGCCTGCGGTAGGAGTCCAGGTGCGACACCGGCTTCACGTGGCCTCCTGCGACATGAATTAGGGTACCCTAAGTTCCAGGGCGCGAGGCTGCGGTGTCAAGCCCTGGGTGACGGGTATTTCACAGCCTGTGACGGCTGTGCGTCAATGAGCATTCCTCACACTCCCGTAGGTTGGGCGCCATGCCGGAGACCCAGCGCGAGCCCGTGCCCCGCGTCGACACGGGCGAGCTCGACGTCGCGCACGCGTTCCTCAGGTTCCAGCGGCACTGCGTGCTCAAGAAGGCGGAGGGGCTCACCGACGAGCAGCTCCGCCGGCAGCTGGTCGCCAGCGGCACGTCGATCCTCGGCCTGGTCCAGCACCTCGCCGAGGCCGAGCGCGGCTGGTTCCGCCACCACCTCGCGGGCGGCGAGTGGGCGGAGGAGGCCGAGCTGGGCATGACCGTGCCGCTCGACAGGGCCGCCGCCGACGTGCTCGACGACTACCGCGCCGCCATCGCCGAGAGCGACCGCGCGATCGAGGCCGCCGGCGACCCGGAGGCGCTCATGGCGATCCCGGTCGACGGCACGCGCAAGTCGCTGCGCTGGCTCCTCGCGCACATGACCACCGAGACCGCCCGGCACGCGGGGCACGCCGACGTCCTCCGCGAGCAGATCGACGGCGCCACGGGCCGTTGAAGATCAACAAATGATGCCCCCCATCCGAGTGTCGGACCCACCCGGTAACCTCATCCCCAATCCAAGCCAGAACACCGGTTCACCAGGAGGATCCGTGTCGCCAGGGTGGCTCGCCGCCGGTGCCTTCGTGCTGCTCGTGCTGCTGCTGGCGATCCCGGCCTTCAAGGCCGCGCGCTTCTTCGACGAAGCGACGATCGCGATGCGCAAGGCCCACGAGAACACGGACCCGTTGTTCACCGAGGCCAACACGACGCTCACGCACGTGAACACGCAGCTCGAGCGCGTCGACGGCATCACCGCCAACGCGCGCGCCGTCACGGGCAACGTCTCCGCGCTCACCAGCCTGTTCACCGCCACCCTCGGCGGTCCGCTGGTCAAGGCCGCCGCGCTGTCCTACGGCGTGAGCAAGGCCGTCAAGGCGCGCCGCAAGGCCGCCGAGCAGCCCAACAAGCACGCCAAGCGCCGTCCGAGGCGGGGATCGCGATGAGCCGTCTCTTCTGGTTCGGGCTGGGCGCCGCGGCCGGTCTCTTCGTCGCGAAGAAGGCCTCCGAGGTCACAAAGCAGGCGACTCCCGCCGGCATCGGCGCTAACGTGGGCGAAGGCCTGCGCGAGCTCGCGGGCGCCATCGGTTCCTTCGGGGCCGAGGTGCGCCAGGGAATGGCCGAACGGGAACAGGAGTTGCAGGACACGGTGGAACGTCAGACGGGATTCACGCCGGGGCGCCGAGCGCCCGGGGCGAACGGGAAGCACTAGTCCGTTCGCCTCCGCGTCATGCCCTTCTCCGGGCGCCCCCTGACCAGCACCAGCAACACTTCGAGGAACTCCCGTGCAGACCCACGAGATCATCAAGCGTTTCCGCGAGCACTTCGAGAACGCCGGGCACAAGTACATCCCCAGCGCCTCGCTGCTGCTCGACGACCCCAACCTGCTGTTCGTCAACGCCGGCATGGTGCCGTTCAAGCCGTACTTCCTCGGTGAGGCCCCGCCGCCCGCCCCGCGGATGACGAGCATCCAGAAGTGCGTGCGCACGCCCGACATCGACGAGGTCGGCAAGACGACGCGCCACCTCACGTTCTTCCAGATGGCCGGCAACTTCTCGCTCGGCGACTACTTCAAGGAAGACGCCATCCGGCTGGCCTGGGAGCTCATCACCAAGTCCCAGGACGACGGCGGCTACGGCTTCGACCCCGAGCGCATCTGGGTGACGGTCTACGAGACCGACGACGAGGCCATCGAGCTGTGGCAGAAGGTCGCCGGCATGCCGCTGGAGCGCATCCAGCGCCGCGGCGTCGAGGACAACTTCTGGTCGATGGGCGTGCCCGGCCCGTGCGGCCCGTGCTCGGAGATCTACTACGACCGCGGCCCCGCCTACGGCAAGGAGGGCGGCCCGGTCGTCGACGAGGACAGGTACCTGGAGATCTGGAACCTCGTCTTCATGCAGAACGTCCGCGGCGAGGGTGGTGCCAAGAAGGACTACCCGATCCTCGGCGAGCTGCCGTCGAAGAACATCGACACCGGCATGGGCGTCGAGCGCGTCGCCTACCTGCTGCAGGGTGTCGACAACGTCTACGAGACCGACCTCGTCCGCGCCGTGATCAACAGGGCCGAGGAGCTCTCCGGCCGCAAGTACGGCGCCAACGAGACCGACGACGTCCGCTTCCGCGTCATCGCCGACCACGCCCGCAGCGGTGTGCTGCTGGTCGGCGACGGCGTCACGCCCGGCAACGAGGCCCGCGGCTACGTGCTGCGCCGCCTGCTGCGCCGCATCATCCGCAGCTCCCGCCTGCTCGGCGTGACCGAGCCGGTGCTGCAGACGTTCGCCGAGGTCGTCCGCGACTCGATGGGCGAGGCCTACCCCGAGCTGGTCAGCGGTTTCGCCCGCATCCAGCAGGTGCTCAAGGCCGAGGAGGACACGTTCCTCCGCACGCTCGACTCCGGGTCGCGGATCTTCGAGAACGCCGCCGCCGAGGTGAAGTCCGACGGCCGCGCCACGCTGCCCGGCGACAAGGCCTTCCAGCTGCACGACACGTACGGCTTCCCGATCGACCTGACGCTGGAGATGGCCTCCGAGGCCGGGCTGACGGTCGACGAGGACGGCTTCCGCAAGCTCATGGCCGAGCAGCGCGCCCGCGCCAAGGCCGACGCCGCCGGCAAGAAGACCGGCCACGGCGACCAGTCGGTCTACCGCGAGCTGCTGGAGCAGGGCCCCACCGAGTTCACCGGCTACACCGAGCTCGCCTCCGAGGCCACCCTGCGCGGCATCGTGCTGAACGGCGCCCGCGTGAAGTCGGCTCGCGAGGGCGACATCGTCGAGGTCGTCCTCGACCGCACGCCGCTCTACGCCGAGTCCGGTGGCCAGGAGTCCGACGCCGGCACGATCGTCACCGCCAACGCCGAGCTCGAGGTGCTCGACGTGCAGAAGGTCGCCCGCAAGCTGTGGGTGCACCAGGTGCGCGTGCGCTCCGGCGAGGTCGCCGAGGGCGAGCACGTCGAGGCCCGCGTCGACCAGGAGTGGCGCGTCGGCGCCCGCCAAGGCCACTCGGGCACGCACGTCGTGCACGCCGCCCTGCGCCAGGTGCTCGGCCCGTCGGCCCTGCAGAGCGGTTCGTACAACAAGCCCGGCTACCTGCGCCTCGACTTCGCCTGGACCGGTGGCCTGTCCGCCGAGTCCAAGTCCGAGATCGAAGAGGTCTCCAACCTCGCCGTGCGCAAGGACCTGCCGGTCTCCGTCGTCTACACGGACATGGCCGGAGCCCAGGACATGGGCGCCGTCGCCCTGTTCGGCGAGACCTACGACGAGACGGTGCGCGTCGTCGAGATCGGCGGCCCCTGGTCGCGCGAGCTCTGCGGTGGCACGCACGTGGAGCACTCGTCGCAGATCGGCCCGATCACGCTGCTCGGCGAGTCGTCGGTCGGCTCCGGCGTGCGCCGCCTGGAGGCCTACGTCGGCATCGAGGCCATGCGGTTCCTGGCCAAGGAACGCGCCATCGTGCAGAACCTGTCCGACCTGCTCAAGGTCGGTTCCGACGGCCTGCCCGAGCGCATCGAGTCCCTGGTCGAGCGCCTGAAGGCCGCCGAGAAGGAGCTCGAGAAGGTCCGCGCCGCCCAGCTGCTCGGCAACGCCGGGTCGCTGGCCGA
Source organism: Lentzea sp. NPDC059081 (assembly GCF_042738015.1). Classification (NCBI taxonomy): domain Bacteria; kingdom Bacillati; phylum Actinomycetota; class Actinomycetes; order Pseudonocardiales; family Pseudonocardiaceae; genus Lentzea; species Lentzea sp. NPDC059081. The sequence goes on along the minus strand of NZ_JBHYGW010000006.1, from coordinate 83,191 downwards.
CAAGGCCCTCGACGTCCGCGGTCTCTCGCTCGTGGCCCTCGGCCTGGAGGGCGTGTCGGGCAACGACCTGCGCACGCTCGGTGGCGAGGTCCGCAACCGCCTCGGGAACAAGCCCGGCGTGGTGGCCCTGTTCTCGGTCGACGGCGACAAGGTGAGCTTCGTGGTCGCCACGACGTCCGCCGCCCGCGACCTGGGCCTGGCCGCCGGCAAGCTCGTCCCGGTGTTCGGCCCGGCCATCGCCGCCCGCGGTGGCGGCAAGCCGGACCTGGCCCAGGGCGGCGGCACGAACCCCGGTGGCGTTCCGGAGGCCATCACGGCCCTCACCAACGAACTGGACAAGGTGCTTGAGCAGCGCTGATGGTGCTCATCCTGCCAGGCCGGGCGTCGACGACCCCGGCCTCGGCAGGAGACTCGGCGTCGACGTCGGGTCGGTCCGCGTGGGAATCTCCCTCAGCGATCCGGGTGCTTTTCTGGCGACTCCGCTGGTTACCCTGCAGCGTGACGAGAAGCGCGGCTCGGACCTCACCGAGCTCGTACGTCTCGTGGCTGAGCATGACGTCGTCGAGGTCGTGGTCGGTCTGCCGAAGACGCTGGCAGACCGCCACGGCCCCGCGGCGGAAGCGGCGACCACGTACGCTGCCGCCTTGGCAGCGCGGGTCGCCCCCGTACCGGTCAGGTTCAGCGATGAACGGCTGACGACGGTGGTGGTGAGCCGGGTGCTGGCGCAGCGCGGTGTGAAGGGCAAGAAGCAGCGTGCCGTGGTCGACCAGGCCGCCGCTGTCGAGATCCTGCAGTCTTGGCTGGACGCACGGGCACGGTTCCTGGCCGCCCGAAAGGACGAGTTGTGAGCGACGATCTCGGGTTGTTCACCGACCCCGAAGTGGACGAGCGCCGTCCCCTCAAGCGTGACCGCGAGCGCGAGAAGACCCGCGCCAAGGCGAAGAAGCGCAAGAAGACGATCCTGTGGCTCGTCGTGGCGCTGGTGCTTGCCGCGGGTGCCGGCGGCGCCTACTACGGCTACCTGGAGCTGCGCGGCATCGGGTCCTACGACGACTTCGCGGGCAGCGGTGAGGCGGACGCCATCGTCGAGGTCTCCGACGGCGACGTGGTCAGCAAGATCGCCTCGACCCTGTACGACAACGGCGTCATCGCCTCGGCGCGCGCCTTCATCGAGGCCAGCAAGACCGACGCCCGCGTGACGTCGATCCAGCCGGGCTTCTACCTGATGAAGACGAAGATGTCGGGCCAGGAAGCCGTGGCCCGCATGATCGACCCGAAGACGCGCGTCCCCGCGGTCCAGATCGTCGGCGGCCTCAAGCTCACCGACATCCAGGCCGACGGCAAGACGGTCCCCGGCGTCTACTCCCAGCTCGCCGCCGCGAGCTGCACGGAGAAGGACGGCCAGAAGAAGTGCCTGTCCACCGAGGAGATCAAGGCCGCCGCGGAGCAGACCGACCCGGTCGCCCTCGGCGTCCCCGACTGGGCGCTGGCCGACGTGAAGCGCGCCGAGCCGCAGTTCCGCCTCGAAGGCCTGATCATGCGCGGCGTGTACCAGGTCAAGCCGGGTGGCTCCGCCGTCGAGCTGCTCCGCAGCGTGATCGTCTCCTCCGTGCAGAAGCTGCAGGGTGCCGGCATCCCCGGCGGCACCATGAACACGGGCTTCCGACCGTACGAGGTGCTCGTGATCGCGTCCCTCGTCGAGAAGGAAGCGATCGAGAAGGACTTCAGCAAGGTCTCGCAGGTCATCTACAACCGCATGAAGATCAGCCAGAAGCTGGAGTTCGACTCGACGGTCAACTACCTGCTGAACCAGCCGCACATCCGCACCTCGGACGCGAACCGGAAGGCGCAGAGCCCCTACAACACCTATCAGAGCGTGGGGCTGCCCCCGACGCCGATCGGGTCGCCGTCGCAGCAGGCCATCGCCGCGGCGCTGAACCCGGAGGGCGGCGACATCCTGTTCTTCGTGAAGTGCCAGAAGGACGGCACCTCGTGCTTCGCGAACAACCTCGACGCGCACAACGCGAACGACCTGAAGGCCAGGCAGGAGGGCGTGTTCTAGTGCGCAGGGCGGCGGTGATCGGCTCGCCGATCGAGCACTCGCTCTCACCCGTGCTCCACAACGCCGCCTACGCCGCGCTGGGCCTCGACTGGGAATACACGCGCCTGGAGTGCACCGAGGCCGAGGTACCCGCCCTGGTCTCCTCGCTGGGACCGGAGTGGGCCGGCCTGTCGTGCACGATGCCGACGAAGCACGCCGCCCTGGCCTTCGCGACGTCGGTGACCGACCGCGCCACGGCAGTGGGCGCCGCGAACACGTTGGTGCGCACGGAATCCGGCTGGCACGCCGACTGCACCGATGTGGACGGTGTGGTGGGAGCGTTGCGGGAGAAGGGTTTCTCCAGCGGCGCGAACGGCGTGGTGCTCGGCGCCGGCGGCACGGCCCTGGCCGCCCTGGCCGCGTTCGCCGAGCTGGGCGTGAAGTCGGTTTCCCTTGTCGTGCGCGACATCTCACGCGCCGGCGAGGCCGTCGAGACCGCGGCCCGGGTCGGCATCGAGGCCGAGGTGCTGGACATGTCCTCCGTGGACCTGGCCGTCCTGGCGGGCGCCACGGACGTGCTGGTGTCGACCGTGCCCGCCGAGGCGACGGCACCGCTCGCTGCGGCCCTGGCACGGGCGCCGTACGTGCTGGACGTGATCTACCACCCGTGGCCCACCCCCGTCGCGGCCGCGGCGGAGGAAACGGGCGCACGGCTCGCGACGGGCCTGGACATGTTGCTGCACCAGGCTTTCGGGCAGGTGGAGCAGTTCACCGGCATGGCGGCGCCGCAGGACATGATGCGCGAGGCCCTGGCCGCCGAGCTGGCCCGGCGCGGCTAGCCCGTGGAGATTCCCGGACTGGGTCCCGTCACCGAAAGCGACTACGAGACCCTCGTCAGCGCACCGGTCCCGGTCCCGCTCTTCGGCAACGCACCCGTGCCCTTCGCCCTCGACGGCTACGAGGACGACGACGCGCCAGAAGACTTCCACGCCGCCATCCGCACGTTCCTCAGCCTGGACCGCACGACGCTCACCGCCGCAGCACCCCAGGCGTTCGCCTACTACCGCGAGATCTTCGAGGCGTTCGGCGAGGGCCTGGACGACTTCCCCCTCATCGAGGAACCGGAAGACGTCTGGGACCACGTCACCTTCGACCGCCACGAGGTGACGGTGCAGCGCAACGGCGAGGGCACGCCGGTCTACATCTCCGTCGAGTGCGAGTGCACGTGGGAGGAGGAGCACGGCCTGCAGCTCGTGCTCCGCGAAGGCAAGAGCGTGACCAGAGTCGGCCCGTACGACGGCCACCTCACCGACGACCTGTGAGGCGCCGGGCTCCGGTGTCCGCGCCTGTGCGTCAAGGGCACTCGATGCCGGTGGACGGCACGCCTTCGACCTTCGCCCGGTTCGCGACGGCGGTGCAGTACAGCTGGAACTGGCCCATCTTCGACAGCTTCAACATGTCCTCGGGCAGCACGATGACGTTGGAGATCGCGTAGACCCGTGACGACGAGGCAGGCACCTCGGTCACCAGGCCGAGCTTCTTCTCCTCGTCGGTCGGCCCGGCGACGAGCAGGTTGATGGCGGTGGCCGTGTCGACCTCGCCCGAGTAGGTCCTGGTGCGCCGGACCAGGTCGGTGCCGTCGGCGGAGACCAGGTAGACGGTCAGCTCGTGCGAGGAGATCGTGGGGGCGGCGCCGCCGGTCAGGATCGGGGTCGGGCGGATGCCGCACCCGGCGAGCATCACCAGGGCCAGTGTCACCAGGGCGGGCATGACCAGGGCGGGCGTCACCAGGGCAGGCGCACGGTGAAGACCGCGCCGCCGGACGGCGCGTTGGCCGCTTCGATGGTGCCGCCGTGCAGGCGTGCGTTCTCCCATGCGATCGCCAATCCCAGTCCGCTGCCCTCGGAACGGGAGCGGGCCGTGTCTGCCTTGTAGAAGCGTTCGAAGAGGTGGGGGAGTGCTTCTGGCGAGATGCCGGGGCCGTGGTCGGACACCTCGATGACGCCGGGCCGCACCTCGACGCGCACCGGGCCGCCGCCGTGCTTCAGGGCGTTGCCGACGAGGTTGGCCACGATCACGTCCAGGCGCCGCCGGTCCACCCTGCCGACGACACCCTCGGGCAGCACCGCGTCGACCGACGTGGTCCAGCCGCGGGCCGCCAGGGTGTCGCGGACCGCCGTGCCGATGTCCCAGTCGTCGAGCTCCAGCAGGTTGCGGCCCTCGTCGAAGCGGGAGATCTCCATCAGGTCGTTGACCAGGCGGGTGAGCTTGCGGGTCTCGGCGGAGACCAGCCTGGCCGCGACGGCGGTGTCGGGCGGCAGCGCGTCGGCGTCCTCGTCCAGCACGGCCGTCACGGCGTTCATCGCGGTCAGCGGGGTGCGCAGCTCGTGGGACACGTCGGCCACGAACCGGCGGGACGCGGCCTGGGAGCTCTCCAGCTGCTCGGCGGCGCTGTTGAACGTGCGGGCGAGGTCGGCGAGCTCGTCGGAGCCGCGTTCGTCGACGCGGGTGTCGAGCCGTCCCGAGCCCAGCGCACGGGCCGCGGCGCCGAGGCGGCGGACCGGGCGCAGCACGCCGCGGGCCGTGAAGAGGGCGAGGCCGAGCGCGAGCGGCAGGACCAGGCTGACGCCGACCCAGGCCGCCGTGGAGAAGCTGTTGATGGCGGCCTGCGTCTCGCCCAGTGCCGTCACCGACCACACCTCGACACCGGTCGGGGAGCCGTCCGTGTGCAGCAACGGGATGCCGACGACGACGTACGGCTCGATCATGTCGGTGCGGCGCTGCCAGAGGACCGTCGAGCTGCCCTTGAGGGCCGTGCGCATCTCCTGCGGGATGAACGACGGGTCGGGGCCGACGCGCGACCGCAGGTCCCCGTAGAGCACGACGCCCTTGCCGCGCAGGAACGCGCCGAAGTCGTCGAGGTCCTGCTGCCGCGGCGGCACCGTGAGCCGGGGCGCGTAGTCGCGGACGTCGTCGACGACGGGGTTCATGAAGCCGTCCTGGGCGTCCTCCAGCAGCAACGTGCGGGCGGTCGCGTAGGAGGCTCCGGCGGCCGCCACCGCGCCCAGCAGCGTCAGGAGCAGGAACGCGGCCATCAGCCTGGGCCTCAGGCCGCGGAACAGCGTTCTCATCGGGCGGTCCTCATCGCGGGGTCCTCGGTGCCGGGTTCTCGGTGCCGGATTCTCAGCGCCGGATTCTCAGCGCCGGGTCCTCAGCGCGGGCCGAAGCGGTACCCGAAGCCGCGGACGGTGTGGACGTAGCGGGGCTCGGACGGCACGTCCTCGATCTTGGCGCGCAGCCGCTGGACGCAGGCGTCGACGAGCCGGGAGTCGCCGAGGTAGTCGTGCTCCCAGACGGCCTCGAGGATCTGCTGGCGGGTCAGCACGCGGCCGGGCGTGCGGGACAGCTCGAGCAGCAGCTTGAGCTCGGTGGGCGTGAGCGCGACCTTCGCGTCGTCCTTGAGCACCTGCAGGCCGGCCCGGTCGATCACGAGGGTGCCGTGGCGTTCGACGTTCGACGGCTCGGAGACGGTCCGGCGCAGCACGGCGCGGATGCGGGCCTCCAGCACACGCGGTTCCACGGGCTTGACCACGTAGTCGTCCGCGCCCGCCTCCAGCCCCGCGACCACGTCGAAGTCGTCGCCGCGCGCGGTCAGCATGATGATCGGCACCTCGGCCTGGACGCGCATCCGGCGGCACGTCTCGAAGCCGTCGATGCCCGGCAGCATGATGTCGAGGACGACGATGTCGGGACGGGACTCGCGCAGCCGGTCGACGCCTTCCTCCCCCGTCCCCGCCGCCCGGACGTCGTGGCCCTGACGGCGCAGCGCCAGCCCCAGTCCTTCACGCACCGCGGGGTCGTCCTCGACCAGCAAGACCATCGCCACGAGATCCATTATCGGGCGGTCACAGCGACTGTGCTCTTTCTGTAGCGGAACCATGACATGGCGTGGACGCTCCCGTAGAGCGGCGCGCGGAGTCTCGGTCGCATGGCAGGGAGCTTGCTGGGATTCCTCTTCACGTACTTCGCGCTGGTGTGGACGTCGTTCGGGCAGAAGGCGGAGAACGCCGCATTGCCCGAGCTGTCCCTGCAACGGTCGTGGGCGTCCAACGTGGACATGGCGATCCTCTTCGCCGCCGTCCTCGTGGTCCTGTTCGCCCGCCGGAAGTCGTTCGCGCCGCTGCTCGTGCTCGGCGGGTCGGTGCTGCTCGCCCAGGTGCTGAAGCTCTCCGTGCTGGTGCGGCCGCCGCTCGACGACGAGGCGGTGCTCGTGCACAACAGCTTCCCGAGCGGGCACACGACGGCCGCGGTGGCGTCGGTCGTCGCGGTGACGATGGCCGTGCCGCGCCGGTTCGCGCTGCTCGTGGCGGTGCCGGGGGCACTGGGGGCGGGGGCCGTGGCGGCGGAGACGGTGTCGCTGGGCTGGCACCGGTTCAGCGACACGCTCGGCGCGGCGCTGCTGGTCTCGACGCTCGCGTTCCTGGTGCTGCGCAGGTGGACCGCGGGACTGCTGGTGCCGCCCGCGCTCGCGGTGGGCGGGGTGTGGCTGGTGGTGGAGAACCCCGGCGCCACGCCGTCGATGCTCTCGGGCGTGGTGACCGCCGGGGTCGTCCTGCACTGCGGGGTGGTCGTGAGCGGTCTCGCTCGTCGGGGAGAGCGGGACCGCCCACGACCGGGGCACGACTCAGTCGTCGTGGTCGGTGGCGATCAGCTCGGCGATGGCCTCCAGAGCGGCATCCGCTCCGTCTCCATCGGCGCTGAGCACCACCTCGTCACCGTGCATGGCGCCGAGGGTCATCAGACCCAGGACGCTCGCCGCTTCCACGGCTTCGCCGCCGTCCTTTCGGATGGTGACCGTGACCGGCTGGTCGGCGGCGGCCTTCGCCAGCAGTGCGGCAGGCCGGGCGTGCAGTCCGACCTTGCTGGCCACGGTGACCCGTCGCTCGGCCATGATGGTTCCTCCCGGTAGAGCTGGTGCTTACTTGTCGGTCTGCGGCCTGCGGACGTCGGTCCGCGTGGTGGCCGCCTCGTCCCGGCTGCCGACGATGCTCTCGTCCGCCTCTGGCGACTCGTCGTCCTCGCGGCCGGGCGTCTTCAGGTTCCACTTGGTGATGACGAACCGGAACAGGAAGTAGTACACCACCGCGTAGATCAGGCCGAGGATGATGAGCAGCCACGGCTTCTGCGCGATGTTCCAGTTCAGGATGAAGTCGATCGCACCGGCCGAGAACGAGAAGCCGTCGTGGGCGCCGAGGGCGTTCGAGATCGCCAGCGACGTACCGGTCAGCAGCGCGTGGATGACGTACAGCGGCCACGCGACGAACATGAACGCGAACTCGAGCGGCTCCGTCACACCGGTGATGAACGCGGTGAGCGCGGCGGAGCCCATGATGCCGCCGATGATCTTGCGCTGGTTGGGCTTCGCGGTGTGCACGATCGCGAGAGCGGCCGCCGGCAGGGCGAACATCATGATCGGGAAGAAGCCGGTCTGGAACGTTCCGGCCGACGGGTCGCCCGCGAGGAAGCGCGGGATGTCACCGGTCTTCTCGTTGTACTCGCCGAACTGGAACCACACGACGTTGTTGACGATGTGGTGCAGGCCGAGCGGGATCAGCAGGCGGTTCACGACACCGTAGATGAAGGCACCGATGATCGTGCTGCCGGTCACCCACTCACCGACGGCGGTCAGGCCGGCGTCGAACCACGGGTAGACCAGGCCGAGCAGGACGCCGAGGAGCGTCATGACGCCCGCGACGATGATCGGCACGAAGCGGCGGCCACCGAAGAACGCCAGGTACGGGGGCAGCTTGATGCGGTGGTACTTCTGCCACAGCAGCGCCGTCAGGATGCCGACGACGATACCGCCGAGGACACCGTAGTTGATCACCTCGGGCTTGGCGGCCGGGTCGGTCGGCTGGTCGAGGACCAGCGGCGACATCGCCTTGAACACGCTCGTCAGCACGACGTAGCCGACGACGCCGGCCAGTGCCGTGGAACCGTCACCGCGCCGGGCGAACCCGACCGCGATGCCGACCGCGAACAGCAGGGCGAGGTTGCTGAACAGCGCGTCACCCGCGGCAGCGATGACCGCGGCGACCTCGTTCCAGCCGAGACCGTCCTTGCCCAGCAGGTCGTCCTGACCGAAGCGGAGCAGAAGGCCTGCCGCGGGCAGCACGGCGATCGGCAGCATGAGGCTGCGACCGAAGCGCTGCAACGTGGCGAGGCCCTTGATCTCACGACCACCGGTTGCGGCGTCCGTGCTCATCGGGTTCCTCCCTTGGCGGAGTTGGGTCCGGAACCCGGGACGGTCCGGTCCAGTTGCATGGTCACCTGGTAGAGATCGCCCCGGTACCAGGAAGTCACGTCTTCGCAGGGCCTGCCCTCGGAGCTGGCGACCCTGCGGAACACGAGCAGCGGGCTGCCCTTGCGGACGTCGAGCGCCTTCGCGGTGTCCGCGTCGGCGGTCTCGGCCCACACGGTCTGCCGCGCGTGGTCGAGCTGCACCCCGTACTTGGCCGCGAAGAGCTCGTAGAGCGACCCGGACAGGTCGCACCGGTCGAGCTCCGGCAGCAGGTGGGGGCTGTACCAGCCGGTCTCGAGCGCCAACGGCGCGCCGTCGGCCATGCGCAGGCGCACGACGCGGTAGGCGTACTCGTCGGGGTCGAGGCCCAGCGAGGCCTTCGAACCGGGGGTCGCCTGCCCGCAGCTGATCACCTCGGTGCTCGGCTCGATGCCCCTGGCCTTCATGTCCGAGGTGAACGAGGCGAGCAGGTGCTGCAGGTCGTAGCGCCGCCGTGCGGTGAACGTCCCACGCCCCTTGGCCCTGGTGAGCAGGCCTTCGGCGACCAGTTGGCCGACTGCGGCCCGCACGGTGATGCGGGACACTCCGTACCGCTCCGCGAGGTCTCGCTCGGACGGGATCGGTGAGCCGGGTGCGAGGTCCTGCTCAGCGAGCCGGCGCAGGATCTCGCGCAGCTGCGCGTGCTTCGGCTTGGGCCCCTCCACGATCTCGTGCACTCGCTCACCTCCTCGCAGTGGTACTTTCCGGTCTAGACCAGTTGGTGCGGGAGAATGCTCCGCGCACTGAGCGGGTGTCAACCGCTGTTACGGGAACGAGAGGTACGAACGTGGCTGACGAGAAGGCGCAGAAGATCATCGCCGCCCTGGGCGGCGCCGACAACATCGTCGAGATCGAGCCCTGCATCACCCGCCTGCGGTGCGAGCTCGAGGACGGTTCCGTCGTCGACGAGAAGGCGCTCAAGGCGTTGGGAGCACACGGAGTCATGCGTTCCGGCAACGTCGTCCAGGTCGTCGTCGGCCCCGAGGCGGACACCATCGCGTCGGACATCGAGGACCTCCTGTGAGCGTCCGGGTGGGCAGCCCGGTGGCCGGCCGCGTGGTCGCGCTCTCCGAGGTGCCGGACCCGGTCTTCTCGCAGGCGATGGTCGGCCCCGGCGTCGCGGTCGAGCCGGTCAGGACGAAGGCCGACGTGGTCTCGCCGCTCGACGGCAAGGTCGTGACCCTGCACCCGCACGCCTTCGTGGTCGCCTCGGGTGACGGCGCCGCGGTGCTGGTCCACCTGGGCATCGACACCGTGAAGCGCAAGGGCGAGGGCTTCGAGCTGCACGTGGTGAAGGGCGAGGAGGTCAGGGCCGGTCAGCGGATCGTGACCTGGGACCCGGCCGAGGTCGAGGCGGCCGGGTACGCGCCGATCTGCCCGGTGATCGCGCTGGACGCGTCGGCGGACGTGCTGGGCGACCTGGCGCTGGACGTGGACGTGTCGGCGAACGACGCGCTGTTCGACTGGTCGCGCTGAGGCTTGGATCGTCGCGACTTGTGACGGGCGCGAGCTTGGTTTGTGGTTGCGTTTTGGCGGGCGCGTCCCGTTTAGAGAGCGGGGCGCTGCCCCGGACCCCGCCAATCTGATCAAAAACCGGGGCCGGCGCCGTACGCGGGTTGATGGCACGCCTGTTCGTGTCGGGCGGCTGCGCGTTGCGCAGGCGCTTGCGTTGGTGCGGCCCTCGATCAAATGCTTCGCGGGCTCAGGGCGTGCGTGCCCAGGTTCGTGAGTGGACCGTTCACGACAGGCCGGGATTTGGCCCCGGACGTGCCGAGCAGGACCGTGGTTCCCATGACCACGGTCCTGCTCTCGTTCGCGCTGTGCTCGTTGTGGACAGTCGCGGATGTCCTCGACGCACCACCCTCGTCGTACGTGCTGGCGTGGTTCGGCATCGTGCTGGCGGTCGCGGACCTGCGGTACCACCGGCTGCCGGACGCGCTCACCCTCCCGCTGGCGGCGGCCCTGCTGCTCCTGCAGTCCCATCGGCTGGGAGCCGCGGCGCTCGGAGCGGTGGTCTTCGGTGGCGCTCATCTCGCCGTCCGGTGGGTGAACCCGCGGCTGATGGGCGGCGGCGACGTGAAGCTCGCGTTCGGGCTCGGCGCGCCGCTCGCGCTGCCGGCGCTCTTACCGGCGGCGATCCTGTCGAGCGCGGTGACGCTCGCCGTCGCGGCGCTGAGACGTACTCGCGCCGTGCCCCACGGACCGGGGTTGCTGGCCGCCACCTGGGCGTTGACGACGCTGTGAAAGGATTGTGAACGTGCTGCGCTGGATCACCGCTGGAGAGTCACACGGCCCCGCCCTCGTCGCCGTCCTGGAGGGCATGCCCGCCGGTGTCGAGGTGACGACCGACGACCTGGTCGCCCAGCTCGGGCGCCGCAGGCTCGGGTTCGGCCGCTCGCCCCGCATGGGGTTCGAGCAGGACGAGGTCGAGATCCTCGGCGGTGTGCGCCACGGCAGGACCCAGGGCGGTCCGATCGCCGTCACCATCGGCAACACCGAGTGGCCCAAGTGGCAGACGGTCATGTCGCCGGACCCGGTCGACCCGAGCCTGCTCAAGACCACGGGCCGCAACGAGGCCCTGACGCGGCCGCGGCCCGGCCACGCCGACCTGCCCGGCATGCAGAAGTTCGGCTTCGACGAGGCCCGCCCCGTGCTGGAGCGCGCCAGCGCCCGCGAGACCGCCGCCCGCACGGCGCTCGGCACCGTCGCGCGCCAGTTCCTCCAGCAGTTGCTGGGCGTGCGGATCCTCAGCCACGTCGTGTCCATCGGCAAGGCGGCGACCCCCGAGGACGCGGCGCTGCCGACGCCGGACGACCTGGCGGCGATCGACGAGTCGCCGACGCGCTGCTTCGACCCGCGCGGCACCGAGGCCATGGTCGCCGAGGTCGAGGCCGTGAAGGAGGCCGGCGACACGGTCGGCGGCGTCATCGAGGTCCTCGCCTACGGGCTGCCGCCGGGCCTCGGCTCGCACGTGCACTGGGACCGCCGCCTCGACGCGCGCCTGGCCGCCGCCCTGATGGGCGTGCAGGCGATGAAGGGCGTCGAGATCGGCGACGGGTTCACCTCCGCGCAGCGGTGGGGCTCGCAGGCGCACGACGAGATCGACCGCGGCAGCGGCCCCGTCGGCGTGACGCGCCGGTCGAACCGCGCCGGTGGTCTGGAAGGCGGCATCACCAACGGCGAGATCCTGCGGGCCCGCGTCGCGATGAAGCCGATCTCGACCGTCCCGCGCGCACTGTCCACCGTGGACGTGCGCACCGGTGAGGCCGCCGTCGCGATCCACCAGCGCTCGGACGTGTGCGCCGTGCCGCGCGCCGGCGTGGTGCTGGAGTCGGTCGTGGCGCTGGTGCTCGCCGAGGCGGCGCTGGAGAAGTTCGGCGGCGACTCGCTCGACGAGACGCGCCGCAACGCCCACGCGTACCTCAAGGCACTGGAAGCCCGCTGGGAGGGCATGTGAGCCCGCGCTACGTCGTGGTCGGCCCGCCCGGCGCGGGCAAGACCACCGTCAGCGAGCTGCTGGCCGCCCGGCTCGGCCTGCCGTTCCGCGACGTCGACGCGGACGTCGTCGAGCTCGCCGGCAAGCCGATCTCGGACATCTTCACCGACGACGGCGAGCCCGTTTTCCGCGCCCTGGAAGAGGAAGCGGTCGCCAAGGCGCTCGTGGAGCACGAGGGCGTCCTCGCACTCGGCGGGGGAGCGGTGCTGTCGGCGACGACCCGCGAACGCCTGCGCGGGCACACCGTCGTGTTCCTGAACGTGGGCATGGCCGAGGGGGTGCGCCGCACCGGGCTCGCGACCAACCGCCCGTTGCTGACCGGCATCAACCCGCGCGCCACCTTCAAGGCGCTGCTGGACGCGCGCCTGCCGCTGTACCGCGAGGTCGCGACGATCGAGGTGCTGACCGACGCCCTCGACCCGGAGCAGGTGACCGACGCGGTGATCAAGGGAGCAGAACAGTGACCGAGCCCGTGCGCATCCGGGTCGCCGCGGAGAAGCCGTACGACGTGGTGGTCGGCCGCGGCCTGCTCGGCGACATCGTCGAGTTCCTCGGCGGCACCGCCAAGATCGCCATCATCCACCAGCCGACCCTCGCCGAGACGGCGAAGGTGCTGGTCGACGAGCTGAAAGCCGCCGGTGCCGACGCGCACCGCGTCGAGGTCCCCGACGCCGAGGACGGCAAGGACCTCGCAGTCGCGGGCTTCTGCTGGGACGTGCTCGGCAAGATCGGCCTGTCGCGCTCCGACGTCGTCGTCGGCCTGGGCGGCGGGGCGGTGACCGACCTGGCGGGCTTCGTCGCGTCCACCTGGATGCGCGGCGTGCGCCTGGTGAACATCCCGACGACGCTGCTCGGCATGGTCGACGCGGCGGTCGGCGGCAAGACCGGCATCAACACCGACGCGGGCAAGAACCTGGTCGGCACCTTCTACGAGCCCGACGCGATCTTCGTCGACCTCGCGACCCTGGAGACGTTGCCGCGCAACGAGCTCGTCGCCGGCATGGCCGAGATCGTGAAGGGCGGCTTCATCGCCGACCCGGTCATCCTCGACCTGATCGAGGCCGACCCGGCCCTCGCCCTCGACCCGACCGGCGACGTGCTCGCGGAGCTGGTCCGCCGCAAGATCCAGATCAAGGCCGACGTCGTCACGAATGACCTGCGCGAGTCGTCCCTGCGCGAGATCCTGAACTACGGCCACACCCTGGGCCACGCCATCGAGCGCCGCGAGCGCTACCGCTGGCGCCACGGCGCCGCCATCAGCGTGGGCCTGGTCTTCGCCGCCGAACTGGCCCGCCTGGCCGGCCGGCTGGACGACGAGACCGCCGACCGCCACCGCTCCGTCCTGCAGCTGCTCGGCCTGCCGACGTCCTACGACCCGGACGCCCTCCCGCAGCTGATGGAGGGCATGAAGGTCGACAAGAAGAACAAGGCGGGCGTGCTCCGCTTCGTGGTCCTCGACGGCCTCGCCAAGCCGGGCCGCCTGGAGGGCCCCGACCCGTCGCTGATCGCCGCCGCCTACTCCGCGGTCGCCGCCGAGCCCACCACCGGCACCGGGAAGGTCATGCTGTGAAGGTCCTGGTCCTCAACGGCCCCAACCTGAACCGCCTGGGCACCCGCGAACCGGACGTCTACGGCCACACCACCTACGCCGACCTGGTCGAGCTGTGCGCCGGGGAGGGCCGCGAGCTCGGCTTCGAGGTCGAGGTCCGCCAGACCAACCACGAGGGCGAGATGGTCGAGTGGCTGCACGAGGCCGCCGACACCTCGACCCCGGTCGTCCTGAACGGCGCCGCCTGGACCCACTACTCGATCGCCGTCCGCGACGCCTGCTCCCAGCTCACCGCGCCCCTGGTCGAGGTGCACATCTCGAACATCCACCAGCGCGAGGAGTTCCGGCACCACAGCGTCATCTCGGCGGTGGCGAACGGCGCGATCGTGGGGCTGGGAGTGGAGGGCTACCTGCTGGCCCTGCGCTGGCTGTCGCTGAAGAAGTAGCCCGCTCAAGGCGTGGCCGCTCGAGAAGCAGCGGCTCGAGAAGCAGTGCTCACCGGTGGCGCATCCAGAGGTTCGTCTCCTCGTAGACCCCCTGGTCGCGCTCCCGGTCGATCGCCACCAGGTCCAGCCCACCCGCGACCACGTACCGCCCGCTCTGCGGGAACGCCATCCCGGTCCACCGCTCCCACTCCGCCACCGGCCCGGTCACGACCATCGACCGCGGCGCCGGCCCCAGGATCACCGCCCCGAGCCGTTGGTGCGTCCGGATCCACGGGTCGAGGTGCAGCCCGTCCTCCCGCGTCCACCCGGCGAAGTCGTCCATGGACGCCAGCGGATAGCGAGCCTTCAACGCAGGCCGCACCGGCACGATCACCCGTTCCAGCCCCGCCGCGACCGCCCGCTCCCGCAACGCCGTCAGCACCACTCCCGCCAACCCGCCGCCTGTGCGGTCCGACCGCACGGTTGCGGACACGACGCACAGGGTGTCCGGCACGACGCCGCGCTCGTGCTCGGCGACCGAAGCGACCAACGCGCCGTCGTACCCTCCCTCCGGCAACGTCGACGTGCGGCCGTCCCACCGCAGCGCCACCGCGGTCGCCCGCGCCAGCACCGTGTCGCCTTCTAACAACAGCACGTCGAAGTCGGGGAAGTACGCGGCCACGGCGTCGCGGCACCGGGCGGAGACCGGGGCGCGCAGCACGAAGGCGGGCCATCCGTCCCGCAACGGGGCCTGGGCGCTGCCCTGGAGGTCGGGGCGCTCGCCGTTCGGGACGATCTCCACCGGGATGATCATAGGATTCCGGGATGCTGCACCACGTCGAGTTGTGGGTACCGGACCTCGCCCGCGCCGAGGCCACGTTCGGCTGGCTCCTCACCGAGCTCGGCTGGACCGAGCACCAGCGCTGGAGCGCCGGCGTCAGTTGGAAGCACGGCGAGACGTACGTCGTGACCGAGCAGTCCCCGGCTCTCACCGGTCCACACGATCGGATGAAAGCAGGCCTCAACCACCTGGCCCTGCACGCCGGTACCCGCGCGGACGTCGACCGGCTCACGGAGGAAGCCCAGGGGCACGGCTGGCGGCTGATGTTCGCCGACAAGCACCCCCACGCCGGCGGGCCGGCCCACTACGCGGCGTTCCTGGAGAACGAAGACGGCTTCGAGGTCGAGCTGGTCGCAACCTGAGCGCGCCGCGCCACTCGGCGATCGCGGGTTGCTGCAGTCGCTTGGGGGTGGCGTGCGGCTATTCGCGGGCCGAGTCCTTCTGCACCAGGAAGCCGCCCAGCAGCATCCCGAGCCCCGCCGGCGCCAGCACGAGCAGCGCCGTGAACGCCGCCCCGCCCGTCAGCGCCACCCACAGCGCCTCCTGCCCGGTCTGGTCGACCAGCAACGACGACCCGATCACGCCCAGCGCCCCCGCGAACGGGCCGGCGATCAGCGCCGCGATGAACCACTGCATGCCGCGGCCCTCCAGGTCGCGCAGCGTGTCCACCGCGCCCCAGATCACGGCCGCGGCGACGAGCAGGGCGATCGCGATCGGGCGCACCGAACCCGCCTCGGGGCTGCGGACGGCGACTGCGGACACGCCGGTCTGCACGGCCCCGTGCAGGAGCCCCATCCACAACGCACGGACGAACCAAGGACGCATGCGGACAGCTTAGGACTGGCCGTACGCTGCGAGACATGTCGTCCTACTCCGCACGCCGGACCGCACTGCGCCAAAAGCTCCAGGCAGCGAACCTCGACGCGCTGCTCGTCACGAACCTCCTGAACGTCCGATATCTCACCGGGTTCACGGGCTCGAACGGCGCGGTGCTGATCGGCGCGCGGGGTGACGACGACGTCTTCTGCACGGACGGCCGCTACCTCACGCAGTCGGCGAGGCAGGTGCCGGACCTGGAGCGGCTCATCGACCGGCCGTGCGACATCGCGCTCGCCAGGAAGGTGCGGGGCAGGCTCGGGTTCGAGAGCCACCACGTCACGGTCGACGGCCTGGACAACCTCACGAAGGCCGCCGAGAAGGCCGAGCTCGTCAGGGCCGGTGGTCTGGTCGAGACGTTGCGGCTGGTCAAGGACGAGGTCGAGATCGAGGCCCTGCGGATGGCGTGCGCGGCGGCGGACCGGGCGCTGGCCGCGTTGATCGGGCACGGCGGGCTCCGGCCCGGCCGCACCGAGCGCGAGGTCGCGCGCGAGCTGGAGAGCCGCATGCTCGACCACGGCGCGGAGGGGCCGTCGTTCTCGTCGATCGTGGCGTTCGGCGCCAACTCGGCGGTGCCGCACCACTCGCCGACGGACGCGACGCTGCACGTGGGCGACTTCGTCAAGCTCGACTTCGGCGCGCTCGTCGACGGCTACCACTCGGACATGACGCGCACGCTGGTGCTCGGCAAGCCCGCCGACTGGCAGCGCGACCTGTACGACCTGGTCGCGCGCTCGCAGGCGGCCGGGCGCGGCGCGCTGAAGCCGGGGGCGAGGACGGGGCACGTCGACCACGCGTCGCGCGAGGTGATCGAGAAGGCCGGGCACGGGGACGAGTTCCTGCACGGCCTCGGCCACGGGGTCGGCCTGGAGATCCACGAGGCACCGGCGTTGTCGAAGGCAGGTGACGGTACACTTTCGGCCGGTATGGCGGTCACCGTCGAGCCCGGCGTCTACTTGTCGGGGCGGGGCGGGGTCCGCATCGAGGACACCCTCGTGGTGCGCGAAAGCGGGCCGGAGCTCCTCACCCTGACCACGAAGGAACTCGTGGTCGTCTGACACCCCCGTCCAACACAGGAGAAATCCCACCGTGGCCACCACGAACGACCTGAAGAACGGCCTGGTGCTGAACCTCGACGGCCAGCTGTGGACCGTCACCGCGTTCCAGCACGTCAAGCCCGGCAAGGGTGGCGCCTTCGTGCGCACGACCCTCAAGCACGTGCTGACCGGGAAGGTCGTCGACAAGACCTTCAACGCGGGCACCAAGGTCGAGACCGCCACCGTGGACAAGCGCGGCATGACCTACCTGTACAAGGAAGGCACCGACTTCATCTTCATGGACGGTGACACCTACGACCAGATCCCGGTTCCGTCCGAGACCGTCGGTGACGCCGCCAACTACATGCTGGAGAACCAGGAAGCGATGGTCGCCACGCACGAGGGCGTCCCGCTGTTCGTCGAGCTCCCGACCTCGGTCGAGCTCGTCATCCAGCACACCGACCCCGGCCTGCAGGGCGACCGCTCCACCGGCGGCACCAAGCCCGCGACGCTGGAGACCGGCGCCGAGATCCAGGTCCCGCTGTTCGTGACGACCGGCGAGAAGATCAAGGTCGACACCCGCGACGGCCGCTACCTCGGCCGCATCAGCGACAAGTCCTGATGGGTGCTCGGAGCAAGGCCCGCAAGCGCGCGGTCGACTTCCTCTACGAGGCCGACCTGCTGGGCACCGACCCGGTGACGCTGCTGGCCGAACGGGTCGGGTCGCCGGACGTCCCGCCGGTGAACGACTACACCGTCTCGCTGGTCGAGGGCGTCACCGCGAACCGCTCGCGCATCGACGACCTCATCTCGGAGCACGCCGAGGGCTGGACCCTGCAGCGCATGCCGGCGGTCGACCGCGCGGTCCTGCGCATCGGCCTCTACGAGCTGCTGTGGGCGTCCGACGTGCCGGACGCGGTCGCGATCGACGAGGCCGTGGAGCTCGCCAAGGGCCTGTCCACGGACGACTCACCGCGGTTCGTGAACGGTGTGCTCGGTCGGATCGCGGTCATCGCGGACCAGCTGCGCGCCGTTCTGTAGGACTTTCTCGCTTACGGCCGTTCTTCCCCGTTCGGGGTGGGGCGGCCGTTTCGCGTACTCCAGAATGACCCGCATGACGAAGGTGACCTGCGACCTGTCGATCTCCCTCGACGGCTGCGCGGCCGGGCACAACCAGGCGGAGGACCGTCCGTTCGGCGACGACGGCGGCGACGGCTGGGGCAGCACCCTGCACGCCTGGTACGACGACCCGGCCGAGCAGCAGTACCAGGCCGACCGGCTCGCGGAGACCAAGGCCTTCATCATGGGCCGCAACATGTTCGGCCCGGTCCGCGGCGACTGGGACCGCCCGTGGAACGGCTGGTGGGGCGACAACCCGCCCTACCACGGCCCGGTCTTCGTGCTCACCCACCACCCGCGCGACCCGCAGCCGATGGACGGTGGCACGACGTTCCACTTCGTCAC
Organism: Lentzea sp. NPDC059081; assembly: GCF_042738015.1. Lineage (NCBI taxonomy): Bacteria > Bacillati > Actinomycetota > Actinomycetes > Pseudonocardiales > Pseudonocardiaceae > Lentzea > Lentzea sp. NPDC059081. Next base: position 65,122 of record NZ_JBHYGW010000006.1, on the reverse strand, counting down.
CGACGGCGTCCAGGCGGCGTTCGACCTGGCGACCGAGGTGCCCGGCGACGGCAACATCTCCATCCACGGCGGCGCGACGACCGTCAACCAGTACCTGGCCGCGGGCTTGGTCGACGAGCTGCGGCTGCGCATCGTGCCGGTCACCCTCGGCGCCGGCACGCGGCTGTTCGACGGCGTTCCCGGGCTCAAGCTGGAGCAGGCGGAGTCGAGGGCGGGCAACGGGTTCACGCACGTCACCTACCGCGTGGTGCGCTGACGGCTCAGCGGGCCCAGCCGCGCCGTTCGCCCTCGTCGATCAGGCTCTGGGCCGCGTCCCACAACGGCGTCGACGCCTCACCGATGACCGCCTTGCGCGCACGCACGTCGTTCGCCGTGACACCGGGCGTGCGCCAGGTGCCGCCCTTGGCCATCCAGTTGAGCAGCAACGGCTGGAGCCGGTCCATCGCCTTGGCGAACCGCGCCTCCGGCGTCGTCCGCGCCTCGAACTCGTCGAACAGCGCCCGCATCTCGCGCTCCGCGTCCTCGGGGAGGAGGCCGAACAACCTGTCCGCGGCGGCTTCCTCCCGTTCCTGCTGGCTCGCGCCCGCCTCGGTGTCGTAGAGCGGCGTGTCCCCCGCGTAGATCTCCACGAGGTCGTGGACGACGACGAGCTTGATCGTGTGGCCGACGTCGACCGGTTCGTCGGCGTACTCGGCGAGCGTCATCACCATCAGCGCGAGGTGCCACGAATGCTCCGCGTCGTTCTCCCGCCGGTCCGCCGCCGCGAGAGGTGACTGGCGCAGCACCGTCTTGAGCTTGTCGACCTCGATCAGGAACGTCAGGTGGTCGCGCAGCCGGGAGTCCAGATCGGACGGCAGCGGGTTCGAGTCGGCGAGAAGTCCCGCGTCGGAGGTGGTCACGGTGCCAGGAGCTTACCGACCGGCGGCCAGGAACTCCTCCCACGTGCGGGTGCCGCGGACGCCGTCGGCCGTCAGGTTGAGACCGGCGCGGTAGGCCTTCCCCGCCTTGCCCGGCAACCGCAGGCCCACGGTGAGCCGGCGCTTGCCCGTGGTCGTCAGGTAGTCCCTGACCAGCTGCCGCAGGTCGTAGTCGGCGGGTCCCGCGAGGTCGGTGACGCGCCCGGCGGGCTGTCCGAGTGCGAGCGAGGCGATCCGCTCGGCCACGTCGCGGACGTCGACCGGCTGCAGCCGCATCCCCGGCACCGGCACGACCGGGAGCTTCGCGAGACCGCGGACCATCGTCAGCGCCAGGTCGTGGAACTGGGCCGCGCGCAGGATCGTGAACGGGAGGCCCGACGCGGCGACGGCGTCCTCGCAGGCGAGCTTGGTCCGCAGCCACGCCAGCGGAACGGTGTCGGCGCCGATCACCGAGATGTAGACGAGGTGCCGGACGTCCGCGCAGGCCGCGAGCAGGTTCCTGGTCGCGACGTCGTCGCCCTTCTGACCACCGGCGAGGTGTACGACGACGTCGGCGTCGATCGGCGGGACGTCGCCCGCCAGCAGGTCGCACGCGATGTCGCCGTGCCTGCTCAGCGTCGTGACGTCGGCGCCTGTCTCCCGCAGCAACGCGACGACGTGGCTGCCGAGCGTCCCGGTGCCGCCTGTGACGAGGATCTTCATGGTTACCCTCCTGGATGAGTCGTTGCCCGGTCGACCCGGCGGCGCGGGGGAACGTGACAGGGTGTGCGTCAGGTCACAGGGGGAAGCTTTGATCGCGCAGTTCGAGCAGGAGCGCGCCCGGCTGCGCGCCGTCGCCCACCGCATGCTGGGCTCGTTCGCCGAGGCCGACGACGCGCTGCAGGAGGCCTGGCTGCGCGCCGACCGCGCTGACACGAGCGAGGTCGAGAACGCGGCGGCGTGGCTGACCACGGTCGTCGCCCGCGTGTGCCTGAACATGCTGCGCGACCGGCGTGAGCACGCGTTCGAGATGCCGGACCCGGTGATCGACACCGCCGACGAGCCGGAGCAGCGCGCCGTCGCGTCCGACGAGGTCGGGCTCGCGATGCTGATCGTCCTCGACACGCTCAAGCCCGACGAGCGCCTGGCGTTCGTGCTGCACGACATGTTCGCGGTGCCGTTCGACGACATCGCGCCGTTGATCGACAAGACCCCCGCCACGGCCCGTCAGCTCGCGTCGCGCGCACGCCGGCGCGTGCAGGACCGCCCGGTGCCGAACGTCGGCCTGCCCCAGCAACGCGAGGTGGTCCGGGCGTTCCTCAGGGCGTCGCAGGAGGGCGACCTGGAGGGGCTGGTGTCGGTGCTGCACCCGGACGTCGTGCTGCGCGCCGGTGCCCTGGAGGTGCTGGGCGGACGGGCCGTCGCCGGCCGGGCCAGCCTGTTCAGCAGGTTCGCGTTGTCGGCCGAGGTCCGCTTCGCGCTCATCGGCGGGGAAGCGGGCTTCGTCAGCCTCGTCGGCGGGGTGCTGTTCTCCGCGATGGCGTTCACCGTCCGAGATGGACAGATCGTCGCAATCCACGTGATTCAGGACAAAGCGCAACTGGCCGCGCTTATTCCGTGAGGATCACCACGCGGTGGCCGGGCACAACCTCCGCTCGTCCGGTGTCTAGTGGAAGTGGGCGCTCGAACGAAGGGGGACCGGCGACGTGGACCAGGAGGACAGGCTCGCCTACCGCATGCTCGGTCGTTTCACCGAGGCGGCGGACGCCGTGCGCGAGGCACGCCGCAAGATCGACAAGACGGGGGAGCAGGGCTGGCTGAGCACCGTGGTCGCACGGGTGAGCCTCACCATGCTGCGGACACGGGCCCAGCGCGGCTTCGAGATGCCGGACCCGGTGGTGAGCCGGGGCCCGAACGACGAGGTGGGCCTGGGCGTGCTGACCGCGCTCGACGCCCTGACGCCGGACGAACGCGTGGCGTACGTGCTGCAAGACATGTTCGACGAGGGCCTGGAGCAGGTGGCGCCGCTGATCGGCCGCACCCCGCTCGGGGCGCTGCAGGTCGAGGCGCGGGCGCGGCAGCGGGTGGAGGCCAGACCGGTGTCCGATGTGGACCTGGAGGGGCAGCGCGAGGTCGTGGACGGGTTCCTGGCCGGTGACGACGTGCTGGACCCCGAGGTGACGCTGCGGTCGGAGGACCTGTGGCTGCGCGGCGAGGCGATGGTCGCGCCCAAGGCGGCGCTGCTGCGGGCACCGTGCATGGTGCCGGCGGTGGTCGGCGGCGAGGCGGGGCTGATGTCGGTGGTGGACGACAAGCCGGTCGCGCTCGTGTCGTTCACGGTGCGCGAGAGGAAGGTGGCGGCGATCCACGCGATCACGGACCGGGAGCACGTGCGCCGGATCGTGCCGGACCGGGTCGGGTTCGCTGTGAGCAGCTGAGCGGCGGAAAGACGGCAGTGGAGGGTCCCGCGGCCCCCCGGGGAGAACAAAGGAAAAAAGGGGAGAGAACCGCCTCCAACTGAGCAAAAAAAACTCCCCCGTTTTGTATCCCCCCCCACGGCAGAATACTCCACCCACAT
>NZ_JBHYGW010000006.1:51570-61638 GCF_042738015.1 Lentzea sp. NPDC059081 | reverse complement strand
GGGGGGGGAGGGGGGAGTTGCTCCCCCGGTTGTCTAGGGGGAGACGGAAGGGGTGTGGGGCCCCCCACTGCTCCCAGGCGGTGGAAGCTCAGTCTTCCTTGGCGGGCCGCGCCTCGGGCGGCAGCACGCCCCAGTCGATGAGCTGCTCGGTGAGCTCGCCCGGCGTCATGTCGTAGATGATCGCGAGCGAACGCAGGTCCTCGGTGCGGATGGAGAGGACCTTGCCGTTGTAGTCGCCGCGCTGCGACTGGATGGTCGCGGCGTAGCGGGCGAGCGGGCCGACCTTCTCGACCGGCAGCTGCTGCAGCCGTTCGAGGTTGATCACGATCTTGGTGGCGGGCTCGGCACCGGACGGCACACGGCCCTCCGGCAGGAGCTCGGCGACGGGAACCCCGTAGAAGTCGGCCAGCTCGGCCAGCTTCTGCACGGTCACCGCGCGGTCACCGCGCTCGTACGAGCCGACGACCACGGCCTTCCACCGACCGCCGGACTTCTGCTCGACGCCGTGCAGGGACAGGCCCTGCTGCTGGCGGATAGCGCGGAGCTTGGCCCCCAGCGCCTTGGCGTAGTCGCCCATGTGGCGGTTCTCCGTTCATTCGCCCCGTCAGCAGTACTGGCGTGCTGCGGGGAGGCTTAGATCGATACGCAGAGTAATGATTACTCGCCGTGGTCGGCAGGTCAAGCTGATCTCAAACAGAGACGCGCGCCACGCCTGGCGCACCACCCGGATGGTTGACCGTCCACAGGTGATACGGTGCAGGTCAGCCCGGTTGTAACCGGGTGTCCGACGTCCTTTAAGGACCCGTCCAGTGAGGCGGGGAAGGAGGTCCAGCCGTGGCGTCACGTCAACGTGGCGCGACGGATCCGGCCGGGGATCGCGAGATCCTGTCGGCCGGTGACGTCGCGCGCACCGTCGCCCGAATGGCCCATCAGATCATCGAGAAGACCGCTCTCGATGCACCCAGCGCACCCGACGTCGTCTTGATGGGTATTCCCAGCCGGGGAGCCCCCCTCGCACGGCGCCTGGCCGCTAAGATCGCCGAATTTTCCGGCCGGACGGTGCACGAGGGCACGCTCGACATCACCCTCTACCGCGACGACCTGCGCAGGGGCCCCACCAGGCCGCTGGAGGCGACGAAGCTGCCCGAGGGCGGCATCGACGACAAGCTGGTCGTCCTCGTCGACGACGTGCTGTTCTCCGGCCGCACCATCCGCGCCGCGCTCGACGCCCTGCGCGACCACGGCCGTCCCCGCGCGGTGCAACTCGCCGTGCTGGTCGACCGCGGGCACCGGGAGCTGCCGATCCGCGCGGACTACGTGGGCAAGAACCTGCCGACGTCCAAGAACGAGGACGTCGTCGTGAACCTCGAGGAGTTCGACGGCCGCGACGGAGTGGTGCTGAAGTGAAGCACCTGCTCTCCACCGACGGCCTCGACCGCGACCAGGCGATCGCGATCCTCGACACCGCGGACCGGCTGAAGCAGGCGCTGCTCGGCCGCGAGGTCCGCAAGCTGCCGACGCTGCGCGGCCGCACCGTGATCACGATGTTCTACGAGAACAGCACCCGCACCCGCGTGAGCTTCGAGATCGCCGGCAAGTGGATGTCCGCCGACGTGATCAACGTCAGCAGCTCCGGTTCCAGCGTCAGCAAGGGCGAGTCGCTGCGCGACACCGCGCTGACGTTGCAGGCGGCGGGCGCGGACTGCGTCATCGTGCGCCACCCGGCGTCCGGTGCCGCCCACCGGCTCGCGGGCTGGCTCAAGCACACCAGCACGTCCGTGGTGAACGCGGGCGACGGCATGCACGAGCACCCCACGCAGGCGCTGCTTGACGCCGCCACGTTGCGCGACCGCCTCGGCAGCCTCGACGGCCGCCGGGTCGCGATCGTCGGCGACGTCCTGCACAGCCGCGTCGCCCGGTCCAACGTGCACCTGCTCACCACGCTCGGCGCCGAGGTCACCCTGGTGGCCCCGCCGACGCTCCTGCCCACGGGCGTGGAGAAGTGGCCGGTGACGGTCTCGCACGAGATCGACTCCGAGCTGGCGTCGCAGGACGCCGTGATGCTGCTGCGCGTGCAGGCCGAACGCATGACCGGCGGGTTCTTCCCCAGCTCCCGCGAGTACTCGATCGCCTACGGCCTCAACGAGCGGCGTCTGAAGCTGCTGCCCGAGCACGCCGTCGTGCTGCACCCCGGCCCGATGCTGCGCGGCATGGAGATCGCCTCCGTCGTCGCCGACAGCCCGCAGGCCGCCATCACCGAGCAGGTCCGCAACGGTGTCCACGTGCGCATGGCCGTGCTGTACCACCTGCTTGCCCACGAGGAGGAGACCGCGTGAAACCCTTGCTGCTCAAGGGAGTGAGGCCCTACGGCGAGGGGGAACCGATCGACCTGCTGATCCGCGACGGCGTGATCGCGGAGGGCACGGACCCGGACGCCGAGGTGATCGAGGGCAACGGCGCGGTCCTGCTGCCGGGCTTCGTCGACCTGCACACCCACCTGCGTGAACCCGGCCGCGAGGACACCGAGACCATCGAGACGGGCTCCCGTGCCGCGGCTCTCGGCGGCTACACGGCGCTCTTCGCCATGGCCAACACCGACCCGGTCGCCGACAACGCCGTCATCGTCGAGCACGTCGCCCGCCGCGGCCAGGAGGTCGGCCTCGTCGACGTCCACCCGGTCGGCGCCGTCACCGTCGGCCTGAAGGGCGAGAAGCTCGCCGAGCTGGGCACGATGGCCAAGTCCAAGGCCGGCGTGCGCGTGTTCTCCGACGACGGCCACTGCGTGCACGACCCGCTGATCATGCGCCGCGCCCTGGAGTACTCGAAGGCACTGGGCGCCGTCATCGCCCAGCACGCCGAGGAACCGCGCCTCACCATCGGCGCCCAGGCGCACGAGGGCGAGAACGCGTCCCGGCTCGGCCTGCAGGGCTGGCCGGCCGCCGCCGAGGAGTCGATCGTCGCCCGCGACTGCCTGCTGGCCAAGCAGGTCGACGCGAGGCTGCACGTCTGCCACGTCAGCACCACCGGTACCGCGGACGTCCTGAAGTGGGCCAAGGCGCGCGGCACCAAGGTCAGCGCCGAGGTCACCCCGCACCACCTGATCCTGACCGACGACCGGCTGGCCACCTACGACCCGGTCAACAAGGTCAACCCGCCGCTGCGCACGCAGACCGACGTCGACGCGCTGCGCCAGGCGCTCGCGGACGGCACCATCGACTGCGTCGCCACCGACCACGCCCCGCACGCCGTGCAGGACAAGGACTGCGAGTGGTCGGCGGCGCGGCCGGGCATGCTCGGGCTGCAGACCGCGCTGGGCATCGTCGTCGAGACGATGGTGAGGACCGGGCTGCTGGACTGGCGCGGTGTCGCGCGGGTGATGAGCGAGAAGCCCGCCGAGATCGCCGGCCTGACCGACCAGGGCCGTCCGATCGAGGCCGGCGAGCCCGCGAACCTCGTGCTGGTCGACCCGGACGCGACGTGGACCGTGACGGGAGCCGAGCTCGCGAGCATCGCGGGCAACACCCCGTTCGAGGGCATGGAGCTGCCCGGCGCGGTGATGGCCACCATCTTGCGTGGTCGCGTCACCGCCCTGGCGGGAAGGATTGCGGAATGACCCGCGTACTGCTCTCCGTGGCGGTTTTGCTCTTCTTCGCGCTGTGCGTCTACGGCATGTGGCACGGCTGGAAGCGGCGCCAGCGCAAGCAGGCCGACCTGCCGGCGTTCCCCGCGACACCGGAGAAGCTCGGCGCGGCCAGTCTCACGACCACGGGCGTCTACATCGGAACGACGAACGCGGGCAACTGGCAGGACCGCGTCCAGGTCGGTGACATCGGCCACCGCGCCGAGGCGACGCTGAGCCTCGTGCCGGAAGGGGTCGCGATCGACCGCGTCGGCGCGTCGCCGATCTTCATCCCGGTGCGGTCCGTCCGGGACGCCCGCACGGACCGGGGGCTCGCCGGGAAGGTCATGTTCAGCGAGCAGGGACTGCTGGTGGTCCAGTGGGAGAACGAGGGCCACCTGTTCGACACGGGTTTCCGTGGCGACGACAAGGACGTTTACGAGGAATGGGTCGCTGCCCTGGGCCAGCACCCGATCAACACGGAGGGCAAGGCGTGACGAACGCGGCATTGGTGCTGGAAGACGGTCGTGTCTTCCGCGGTGAGGCGTACGGAGCGACCGGCGTCTCGCTCGGCGAGGTCGTGTTCTCCACGGCCATGACCGGGTACCAGGAAACCCTGACCGACCCCTCCTACCACCGCCAGATCGTGGTGCAGACGGCGCCGCAGATCGGCAACACCGGCTGGAACGACGAGGACGACGAGTCGTCGAGGATCTGGGTCGCCGGCTACGTGGTCCGCGACCCCGCGCGCACGCCGTCCAACTGGCGGTCGAAGCGCGGCCTCGACGAGGAGCTCGCGAACCAGGGCGTCGTCGGCATCGCGGGCCTCGACACCCGCACCCTGACCCGCCACATCCGCGAGCAGGGCGCGATGCGCGCCGGCGTGTTCTCCGGCGCCGAACTGACCGACGACGCGTCGATGGTCGAGCAGGTCAAGGCCTCGGCGCAGATGGTCGGCGCGAACCTCGCCGTCGACGTCACCACGGACCAGCCGTACGTGGTCGAGGCGATCGGCGAGAAGAAGTTCACCGTCGCGGCGCTCGACCTGGGCATCAAGTCGAACACCCCGCGGATGATGGCGGCACGCGGCATCGAGGTGCACGTCCTGCCGTTGACCAGCACGTTCGACGACATCCTCGCGGTCAGCCCCGACGGTCTGTTCCTGTCGAACGGCCCTGGCGACCCGGCCACGCAGGACCACGCCATCGCGCTGACCAAGGAGGCCCTGGGCCGCAAGCTGCCGCTGTTCGGCATCTGCTTCGGCAACCAGATCCTGGGCCGCGCGGTCGGCCGCGCGACGTACAAGATGCGCTACGGCCACCGCGGCATCAACATCCCGGTCATCGACGTGACCACCGGCAAGGTCGCCATCACCTCGCAGAACCACGGGTTCGCGCTGGAGGGCACGCCGGGGGAGGAGTTCTCCTCCGAGTTCGGCCGCGCCGTGCTGTCGCACTACTGCCCGAACGACGGCACCGTCGAGGGCGTCCGGCTGCTCGACGCGCCGGCGTTCTCCGTGCAGTACCACCCCGAGGCCGCGGCCGGACCGCACGACGCCGCGCCCCTGTTCGACGAGTTCGTGACCATGATGAACGGCGGCCGCTGACATGCCCAAGAGGACTGATCTCAAGCACATCCTGGTCATCGGCTCCGGCCCGATCGTCATCGGCCAGGCGTGCGAGTTCGACTACTCCGGCACCCAGGCGTGCCGGGTGCTGCGGGAGGAGGGCATCAGGGTCAGCCTGGTGAACTCCAACCCGGCGACGATCATGACCGACCCCGAGTTCGCCGACGCCACCTACATCGAGCCGATCACGGCCGAGTTCGTGGAGAAGGTCATCGCGCAGGAACGCCCGGACGCGATCCTGGCGACGCTGGGCGGCCAGACCGCGCTCAACACCGCGATCGCGTTGCACGAGCGCGGGGTGCTGGAGAAGTACAACGTCGAGCTGATCGGCGCGAACGTCGACGCGATCCAGCGCGGCGAGGACCGGCAGATCTTCAAGGACCTGGTGCGCAAGATTGGCGCCGAGGTGCCGCGTTCGGCCGTGTGCAACACCATGGACGAGGTCCGCAAGACCGTCGCCGAGCTGGGCCTGCCGGTCGTCATCCGGCCGTCGTTCACCATGGGCGGCCTGGGTTCGGGCATGGCCTACACCGCGGAGGAGCTGGAGCGGCTCGCGGCCATCGGCCTGGAGGAGTCGCCGGTCACCGAGGTGCTCATCGAGGAGAGCGTGCTCGGGTGGAAGGAGTACGAGCTCGAGCTGATGCGCGACCGCAACGACAACGTCGTGGTCATCTGCTCGATCGAGAACATCGACCCGATGGGCGTGCACACCGGTGACTCGGTGACGGTGGCGCCCGCGATGACGCTGACCGACCGCGAGTACCAGCACATGCGCGACGTCGGCATCCAGGTCATCCGCGAGGTCGGCGTCGACACCGGTGGCTGCAACATCCAGTTCGCGATCCACCCCGAGAACGGCCGCATGGTCGTCATCGAGATGAACCCGCGGGTGTCGCGGTCGTCGGCTCTCGCGTCGAAGGCGACGGGGTTCCCGATCGCCAAGATCGCCGCGAAGCTCGCCATCGGCTACACGCTCGACGAGATCACCAACGACATCACCGGCGAGACGCCGGCGTCGTTCGAGCCGACGCTCGACTACGTGGTCGTGAAGGCGCCGCGGTTCGCGTTCGAGAAGTTCCCCGGCGCGGACCCGACGCTGACGACGACGATGAAGTCGGTCGGCGAGGCCATGTCGATCGGCCGCAACTTCGTCGAGGCGCTCGGCAAGGCTTTGCGGTCGCTGGAGACGAAGTCGGTCGGGTTTTGGACCCAGCCCGATCCGGAGGGCGTGACGCTGGAGTCCACGCTCAAGCAGCTGGAGCGCGGTCACGACGGCCGGCTCTACACGGTCGAACGGGCGCTGCGGCTCGGTGCGTCCATCGAGGACGTCCACAACGCCTCCGGCATCGACCCGTGGTTCATCGAGCAGATCGCCTGGCTCGGCACGCTCCGCACGGAGCTGCTGGAGGCTCCCGTGCTCGACGAGGCGTTGCTGCGCAAGGCGAAGCGCGCCGGCCTGTCCGACCGGCAGATCTCCGTGCTGCGGCCGGAGCTGGCCGGTGAGGACGGCGTGCGCGCGCTGCGGCACCGTCTCGGTGTGCGGCCGGTCTACAAGACGGTCGACACGTGCGCGGCGGAGTTCAAGTCGGAGACGCCGTACCACTACTCCGCCTACGAGCTCGACCCGGACGCCGAGTCGGAGGTCGCGGAGCAGCGGGAGAAGCCGAAGGTGCTGATCCTCGGCTCCGGCCCGAACCGCATCGGCCAGGGCATCGAGTTCGACTACTCCTGCGTGCACGCGGCGATGGCGTTGCGGGCGGCCGGGTACGAGACCGTCATGGTCAACTGCAACCCGGAGACGGTGTCGACGGACTACGACACCTCCGACCGCCTCTACTTCGAGCCGCTGACGTTCGAGGACGTGCTGGAGGTCGTGCACTCCGAGCAGCGCTCCGGTGAGGTCGCGGGCGTGATCGTGCAGCTGGGCGGGCAGACGCCGCTGGGCCTCGCGAAGCGGCTCTCGGACGCCGGTGTGCCCGTCGTGGGCACGACGCCCGAGGCGATCCACCTCGCCGAGGACCGCGGCCAGTTCGGCAAGGTGCTGACCGAGGCCGGGCTGCCCGCGCCGAAGTTCGGCACGGCCACGTCGTTCGGCGAGGCGAAGGAGATCGCCGACGAGATCGGCTACCCGGTCCTCGTGCGGCCGTCCTACGTGCTCGGCGGGCGCGGCATGGAGATCGTGTACGACGAGGAGTCGCTGTCGGGCTACATCGCCCGCGCGACCGAGGTGACGCCAGAGCACCCGGTCCTGGTCGACCGGTTCCTCGACGACGCCATCGAGATCGACGTGGACGCGCTGTGCGACGGCGAGGAGGTGTTCATCGGCGGCGTGATGGAGCACATCGAGGAAGCCGGTGTGCACTCCGGCGACTCGTCGTGCGCGCTGCCGCCGATCACGCTCGGCGCGTCGGACATCGAGAACGTGCGCCGCTCCACCGAGGCCATCGCCCGCGGCATCGGCGTGAAGGGGCTCCTCAACGTCCAGTACGCGCTCAAGGACGACGTGCTGTACGTCCTGGAGGCGAACCCGCGTGCGTCGCGCACGGTGCCGTTCGTGTCCAAGGCGACCGCGGTCTCGATGGCCAAGGCGGCGTCGCGCGTCATGCTGGGCGCCACGATCGCCGAGCTGCGGGTGGAGGGTCTGCTGCCCGCCACCGGTGACGGCGCCCGGCTGCCCGAGCACGCACCGGTCGCGGTCAAGGAGGCGGTCATGCAGTTCCACCGCTTCCGCACCCCCGAGGGCCACGGCGTGGACTCGTTGCTGGGCCCGGAGATGAAGTCGACCGGCGAGGTCATGGGCATCGACTCGTCGTTCGGCAAGGCGTTCGCGAAGTCGCAGACGGCCTCGTACGGCTCGCTTCCGACCTCCGGCAAGGTGTTCGTGTCCTTCGCGAACCGCGACAAGCGCGCGATGATCTTCCCGGTCAAGCGGCTCGCCGACCTCGGGTTCCAGATCCTCGCGACGATGGGCACCGCGGAGGTGTTGAAGCGCAACGGGATCCCGTGCACCGAGGTGCGCAAGCACTTCGAGGGCGAGGGCAACGTCGTCGACATGATCCTGGCCGGCGAGATCGACATGATCTTCAACACGCCGTACGGCAACAGCGGTCCCCGTGTGGACGGCTACGAGATCCGCACCGCCGCGGTGGCCAAGGACATCCCTTGTGTCACCACGATCCAGGGCGCCGCAGCGGCCGTGCACGGCATCGAGGCGTTGATCCGCGGTGACATCGGCGTGCAGCCGCTGCAGGCGCTCCAGGCCACGCTGCGGGGTGACGCATGACGTTCGGGGAGAAGCTGACGAAGGCCGCCGAGGCGCACGGACCGCTGTGCGTCGGGATCGACCCGCACCCGAGCCTGCTCGACGCGTGGGGCCTCTCGCGGACCGCGGAGGGCCTCGAACGGTTCGCCCTGACGGCCGTGGAGGCGTTCGGCGGCAAGGTGTCGATGGTGAAGCCGCAGGCGGCGTTCTTCGAGGCCTACGGGTCCCGTGGCGTCGCCGTGCTGGAACGCGTGATCGCGGACCTGCGCGACTCCGGCACGCTCGTGCTGGTGGACGCCAAGCGCGGCGACATCGGCTCGACCATGGCCGCCTACGCCGAGGCGTACCTGGGCGAGGGCTCGCCGCTGGCCGGTGACGCCGTGACGGCGTCGCCGTTCCTCGGGTTCGGCTCGTTGCAGCCGGCGCTCGACACGGCGCGGGCGAACGGCCGGGGCGTGTTCGTGCTCGCGCTCACCTCCAACCCCGAGGGGGCGGAGGTCCAGCGCGCGGTTGCTCCGGACGGGCGAACCGTCGCGCGGACGATCATCGATTTCGCGACGGACCGGAATTCCGGCATTTCCCCGTGCGGCGATGTCGGTCTCGTCGTGGGCGCCACGATCAGGGAAACGGATGTGGACCTCTCCGGGTTCAACGGGCCGGTTCTGGCGCCCGGTTTCGGTGCTCAGGGAGGCTCGGCGACCGATCTAAAACGGCTCTTCGGGCCCGACATGCGCAACGTTTTTCCAAGTTCTTCCCGGGACGTCCTCCGCCACGGTCCGGACGTGTCTTCGCTGGTCAGCGCCGTGCGGAGGGTCCAGGACAGCCTCAACTGAGACAGCGCGCCACAACTTTTGGGGTGTGGCGCGCTCACCTGGGGAAACATGTGTTGGTAGGGTCCACGCCACCGGCTGCCCCGCTGGTCACCGGCCTCATAGCACACGTAACGTGGGCGACGAGTTGCCGGAGGCAGTGATCAGGCCGCCGGAGGGTGTTGGTACTACTACCACCCGCCGCCTCTCATGACCGCTGAAGATTTACCTGACTGGGTCACGTTGTACTCAGGCAATTGCGGTCGGTACGGTCGCGGCACCGATCCGAAAAGAATCCACACCACGGAGGAAATCGTGGCTCTTCCCCAGCTTACCGAGGAGCAGCGAGCCGCAGCGCTGGAGAAGGCTGCTGCCGCTCGTCGCGCTCGGGCTGAGCTCAAGGAGCGCCTCAAGCGCGGCGGCACGACCCTGACGGACGTGCTCAAGGCCGCCGAGAGCGACGAGGTCCTGGGCAAGATGAAGGTGTCCGCGCTGCTCGAGGCCCTGCCGGGCGTCGGCAAGGTGCGCGCGCAGCAGATCATGGAGCGCCTCGAGATCGCTCCCAGCCGTCGCCTGCGCGGTCTCGGTGACCGTCAGCGCAAGGCCCTGCTCTCCGAGTTCAGCGGAGAGTGATTGGCAGCGAGGCGGGGGAAGGATCCTCCCCCCCCCCCCCCCCCCTCCTTTCCCGGTCCCCCCGCAGTGTACAAGCCAACATATTCGAAGAAGCGAGCCGGGAACGATCCCAAAGCTC
>NZ_JBHYGW010000006.1:0-51560 GCF_042738015.1 Lentzea sp. NPDC059081 | reverse complement strand
TTTTTCGTTTGTGTTTGTTGGGGGTCGTGAGGTGCGGTTCTTTGTTTTGGGGGTGGGGGGGGGGGTGTGGGCAAGAGGGGGGGGTATGTCCTCTCCCCCCCCCCGCCTCACCGTCTTGTCCGGGCCGTCCGGCGTTGGCAAGTCCAGCGTCCTGGCGGAGCTGCGCAGGCAGCAGCCCGACGTCTACTTCTCCGTCTCGGCGACCACCAGGAAGCCGCGGCCGGGCGAGGTCGACGGGGTGCACTACCACTTCGTCGACCACGAGAAGTTCCAGCAGATGGTGGACGCCGGCGAGTTCCTCGAACACGCCGACTTCGCCGGAAACCGCTACGGAACGCCTCGCAGGCCCGTCGAGGAGGCTCTGGCCACCGGCCGCCCCGCCCTGCTCGAGATCGAGCTGCAGGGTGCCAGGCAGGTCCGCGTGGCGATGCCGGAAGCCCAGCTGGTCATGTTGATGCCCCCGTCCTGGGAGCACCTGGTGGACCGGCTGACCGGCAGAGGAACCGAACATCCGGACGTCGTCGAACGCCGCCTCGAGATCGCCCGCGAGGAGCTGGCGGCCGAGAAGGAGTTCGACGAGGTCGTCGTGAACGCCGACGTGCAGTCGGCCGCCGCCGACTTGCTATCCTTGATGGTCGGACCACGAATCCCAGGAGTTTGAGAGTGATCACCCACACCGAGCTCGGTCATCTGACCGGTTCTCCGGAGGGCATCACCAACCCGCCGATCGACGACCTGCTGGAGCAGGTGAGCTCGAAGTACGCGTTGGTGATCTACGCAGCGAAGCGTGCCCGCCAGATCAACGACTACTACGCGCAGCTCGGCGAGGGCCTGCTCGAGTACGTCGGCCCGCTCGTCGAGCCGGGCCCGCGTGAGAAGCCCCTCTCCATCGCGCTCCGCGAGATCCACGCGGGTCTCCTCGAGCACACCGAGGGCGAGTGACCGTCGAAGTCGCCGGGTGAGGTGTGCCTGCGGAAAGCGCAGGCCATCGCACCTTCGAGTGTTTGTGGGGCCGAGCCCCCACACCCCACGCCGGGGCGAGCCCCGGACCCCCAGCGGGTTCCTCCCTAGTGGGCGTGACCTCGCGGTCGTTGCTCACAGGAGAACCTTTGAACCCCGCTGCACCTGACGCTGATGCCCCCGACAAGCCCAGGATCGTTCTGGGTGTTGGCGGGGGCATCGCCGCGTACAAGGCCTGTGAGGTTTTGCGCCGGCTGACCGAATCCGGCCACTCCGTGCGGGTCGTGCCCACCGAGGGCGCCCTCAAGTTCGTCGGCGCCGCCACGTTCGAGGCGCTGTCCGGCCAGGTCGTGTCCGCCGACCCGTTCGACGACGTGCACGAGGTGCCGCACGTCAAGCTCGGGCAGAACGCCGACCTCGTCGTGGTGGCCCCGGCGACCGCGAACCTCATCGCGAAGGCCGCGCACGGCCTCGCCGACGACCTGCTGACGAACACCCTGCTGACCGCGCGCTGCCCGGTCCTGCTGGTGCCCGCGATGCACACCGAGATGTGGGAGCACCCGGCCACCCGGCACAACGTGGAACTGCTGCGCTCGCGCGGTGTCGTCGTCGCGGAACCGGCGAGCGGCCGGCTCACCGGCAAGGACACCGGCAAGGGCCGCCTGCCCGATCCCGCGGAGATCGTCGAGCTGGTTCGCCTGTTGCGCGTACAGCACGACGCCCTGCGGCGGACACTGGAGGGCGTGCACGTCGCGATCTCGGCCGGGGGCACCCGAGAACCACTCGATCCGGTGCGGTTCATCGGCAACCGGTCCTCCGGAAAACAGGGCTATGCACTCGCTCGGGTGGCGGCCCAGCGGGGCGCACGGGTGACTTTGGTCGCCGGGAACACCGCCGACCTGGCCACTCCAGCGGGTGTCGACCTGGTCCGGGTCGGCTCGGCGGTGGAGCTGCGCGACGCCATGCACGAGGTCGCCGCGGACGCCGACGTGGTCGTGATGGCCGCCGCGGTCGCCGACTTCCGGCCCGTCTCCCTGGTCGGCCACAAGATCAAGAAGACCTCCGCCGACCCTGACCCGATCGCGCTGACCAAGAACCCCGACATCCTCGCGGAGCTCGTTTCCGCACGTCGGGACGCTCAAGTCATCGTCGGGTTCGCCGCGGAGACCGGCGACGACACTACGTCGGTGCTCGACTACGGCCGCGCCAAGCTCAAGCGCAAGGGCTGCGACCTCCTGGTGGTGAACGCGGTCGGCGACGGCCAGGCGTTCGAGCAGGAGGACAACGCCGGGTGGCTGCTCTCCGCCGACGGCACCGAGACGCCTATCCCGCACGGCCCGAAAACACAAGTGGCGTCCGTGGTGTGGGACGCGGTTACCGCTCGCTTGCCCGAGTCTCAGTAGTATTTTTCCGGAGTCCAACCCGCAACGAAGGAGTGTCCGTGAGCCAGCACAGCAGCAGGCTGTTCACGAGTGAGTCGGTGACCGAGGGACACCCGGACAAGATCTGCGACGCGATCAGCGACTCGATCCTGGACGCGTTGCTGGCCAAGGACCCGCGCTCCCGCGTCGCCGTGGAGACGCTGGTGACCACGGGCCAGGTCCACGTCGCGGGTGAGGTCACCACCGAGGCCTACGCGGACATCCCCACGATCGTCCGCGAGAAGATCCTGGAGATCGGCTACGACTCGTCCGCGAAGGGCTTCGACGGCCACTCGTGCGGCGTCAACGTCGCCATCGGCGCGCAGTCCCCGGACATCGCGCAGGGCGTCGACACCGCCTTCGAGAACCGCGTCGAGGGCGCCGCCGACGAGATCGACAAGCAGGGCGCCGGCGACCAGGGCCTGATGTTCGGCTACGCGTGCACCGACACGCCCGAGCTCATGCCGCTGCCGATCGCACTGGCCCACCGCCTCTCGCGCCGCCTGACCGCGGTCCGCAAGGACGGCACCGTCCCGTACCTGCGCCCGGACGGCAAGACCCAGGTCACCATCGAGTACGCGGGCGACCAGCCCGTGCGCCTCGACACGGTCGTCATCTCCACCCAGCACGCCGACGGCATCGACCTGGAGAAGCTCCTCGGCGTCGACCTCCGCCAGCACGTCGTGGAGCCCGAGCTCGCCGAACTGTCCCTGGACACCACCGGCGTCCGCCTGCTGACCAACCCGACCGGCCGCTTCGTCATCGGCGGCCCGATGGGCGACGCGGGCCTGACCGGCCGCAAGATCATCGTCGACACCTACGGCGGCATGGCCCGCCACGGCGGCGGCGCCTTCTCCGGCAAGGACCCGTCGAAGGTCGACCGCTCCGCCGCGTACGCGATGCGGTGGGTCGCCAAGAACACGGTCGCCGCCGGTCTGGCCACGCGGGTCGAGGTCCAGGTCGCGTACGCGATCGGCAAGGCTGCTCCGGTCGGGTTGTTCGTGGAGACGTTCGGGACCGAGACGGTGGACCCGCAGAAGATCCAGCAGGCCATCACCGAGGTGTTCGACCTGCGGCCGGCGGCGATCATCCGGGATCTCGACCTGTTGCGGCCGATCTACGCGCCTACTGCGGCTTATGGGCACTTCGGGCGGACCGATGTGGATCTGCCTTGGGAGTCGACTGATCGGGCTGAGGCGTTGAGGAACGCTGCTGGGGCCTGATTGGTTGCTTGGTTGCTTTGGTGCGGCCCGCTCTCACTTCGGTGGGGGCGGGCCGTTTGCGTTCCAGCGTGGTTGCCGTTGCGGGTTTCGTGGCTGTTCCAGCGTGGTCGCCTTTGGTGGTTTCGTGCCTGTTCCAGCGTGGTCGTGCACCTCGGACGAAGCGAGGGTGTTCATCGCCGCTTCGCGACGATCCGCGATTGGGGCTTGACTTCGGGGCCCTTGCGAGGCGCTGGTTCGGCCGGAAAAGGCCGGATGCTTCGCAACCGGCCGATCCCATCAAGGGGTAGCACCTCGCACCCAAAGTCAAGCCCCAATCGCCTAACCACGAGTGGGTGCACCGCTGCCCATCTGGGCAAGGTCTGCACTGCTCGCCTTCGGCATCGCTTGAAAGGTCGGTGCGGCCTTCGTGTCAGACCCGCCTAGTACGTTGGGTCGCGGGGGAGCCAACTCGCCGGGGGACCCCTGCGTGAGCGTGCGCCGGCGTATTTCCCGCCTTGTCGCCGTCTCCGTTCTGCGTGGGGGACAACGACAACACGACTGGCCTGCGCGCTGTGCCGCGGCCGTTGGACGTCGAGCTGCCTCGCCTGCGCCTGGTCGACCGGCTGCGGTCTCGCTGGTCTCGTCCGGTCACCCTCGTCACGGCTGGGGCCGGGTTCGGCAAGACCACGGCGTTGGCCCAGGCCGTTCGCGCCAACCTGGTGGAGCCGCGCGGGGTTGATGCCTGGGTCACTTGCGGGCCTGATCACGAGGACGCGGGGCGGCTGGCTCTGGCGATCGTCGACGCGCTTGGCGGGCGTTGCGGTGAAGCTGGTGTGGCGGAGGTGCTTGGCGCGCTTCGGGGGAAGGCGCCGCTGGACGTTTGTCTGGTGCTGGACGACGTTCATGAGGTGCCGGACGGGTCGCCTGGTGCGGAGTTGCTTCAGGCTGTCGTGCGCGCGTTGCCTGGGAATGCGCACCTCGTGTTGTCCGGGCGGTGTGTGCCTGCGCTGCCGTTGGCACGGAGGGAGGCGGCTGGGGAGGTGGGGGTTATCGGCACCGGGGAGCTTGCCTTCACTGGTGCTGAGACGGCTGCGTTGGCGCGGAGGTTTGGTCGGGAGCTCCGCGAGGATGTGCACGGGTGGCCCGCGCTCACTCGGTTGTCGCTCAGTGCTGGGCCCACCGCGTCGTGGCGTTATGCGGCGGAGGAGGTGCTCAACGGGCTTGCTGAGCCGACTCGTGTTGCGTTGGCTGCCTTGGTGGTGCTCGGGTGTGCGACCGAAGAGGAGGTTGCCGCTGTTGCGGGAGTGCCTGTCGATCTCTCGTACGTCGTTGCGAAGGTGCCGTTGGTCAACCGGCTCGACGACGGTCGGTACCGGGCGCACGAGCTGTGGGCCGGGCTCACTTCGACCGAGCATCTGAGTGCCAAGGCGGTCGAGGTGCTCAAGGCGCGCGGGGAGCTGGCTGGGGCCGGGCGGATCGCCTGTCGGGCGCGTGACTGGGGGGTGCTGGCGGGCCTGGCGGTGGAGCTTGTGCGGTCGACACTGTCGGTGTTGCCGTGTGCTACGGCTGAGCGGTGGCTGAAAGCTGTTCCCGCGCAACGGCTTCAGGAGCCGGCGTTCCTGTTGCTCACGGCTGCGGTCATGCATGCCAACGACTTCGGTGATCCGTCCATCGACTGTCTGGTCGACCGGGCCGCCGCCGGGATGCTCGAAGTCGGAGACCTCGACGGTGCGGCGGTGGTGCTCGGGCAGGCGGTGATCACGGCGCACTCGCGTGGCGATTTGGCCAGGCTTGTTCAGGTGGCGCAGAAAGCTCAGCAGCTGGAAGCGAAGTCGCCTGTGTTGCGGTTGCTCCGGCACAGCGTTGCTGCGGTGGTGGCAGAGCTTGCCGGTGACCCGGAGGAGGCGTTGGTTCATCTCGGGCAGGCGCCGACGAACGAGGTGCCCAAGTCGCTTGCGGTGTCCACCACACGGTTCCACGTGCATTGTCTGGCCATGTGCGGGCGTGGGCAGGATGCCGCCGAACTCGCCGAACGCATGCTGGACGACGATCTCGCATTGCGTCACGCTGCTGCTGCACGGTGGTTCGACGGTCAAGCCGTTGATTTCCAAGAGAATGATGCGGACAGCACGGCGCGAGACGAGTTCGTGGCGCGTGCGTTGCATACGGTCATTGCCGCGTCGTTCGGTGAGACGACGACAGAGCTTCCTATCGAGCAGGACAATCCGAGAGATGCCGTGTTGGCGTGTGCGTCGCATGCGGCGGTTGCTGTCGCACGGGGCGAGGAAGAGTTGGCGCGTGACATCTACAAGCAGCACCTCGCGAAATGGCCTCTGGAAGTCAAAGTCGCTGAACGGCACCTGCGCAGGTTCCTGACGCTCGGATACGTGCTCAGTGACGAACTGAGGGAACGTTGGGACGGAACGGATCTGGGGCCGTCGCATCGGAAGGCACGGGCGGCGGGGCGTGCGTTGTTGAGAGCGCGGCAAGGAGATCTGCGCACCGACCTGCAAGAAGAACACGCGCTCTGCTACCTCCCGTTGCCGTGGTCGGTCGAGCTGGCGTGCCGGCAGGCAGCGGTCGGACGGACGAAGCTCGGTTCGTGGCTGGCTGATCGGGTCGGGACGGCGGTGCATCGGCAGTGTCGTGAGCTGGCACGAGATCCGGACCTCGCCGCCGGTGCGACGAAGCTGCTCGCCACCGTGCCCACGCCGCCCGGACACCCGATCGGGATCGAGGTCCTCGGGCCGTTGCGCGTGACCAGGAACGGGCTCGTGGTGGACGCGCCGGAGCTGCGGCGGGCGCGGGTCCGGCAGCTGCTCGGGTTGCTGGTGCTGCGGCCGGTGCTGTCCCGCGAGCAGGCCGTGGACCTGCTCTGGCCCGAGCTCGATCCGGCCAGTGCGGCGCGGAACCTCCGCGTCACCACGACGCACCTCCGGCGGCTGCTCGAACCCGGCAGGGCCGGTGGCGAGGCCAGCTACTGCGTGCGCAGCGACGCGGACACCATCAGGCTGGTGCGCGGCGGGATGCTGGCCGTGGACCTGTGGTCGTTCCACGAGCTCAGCGACGCCGGCCAGCTCGACCAGGCGGTGGCGTTGTGGCGGGGCGAGCCGCTGCATGACCTGGCGGAGCTGTGCGAGGCCGAGGTCGCACGGATCCGGGCTCGGCACGTCGGGAACCTGGTGGGGCTGGGGGAGTCGAGGCTCGTCAGCGCGGACCCGGAGCAGGCGGGCCGGCTGGCCGAACGGGCGTTGGAGCTGGAGCCGTTCGACCCGCGGGGGCACCGGCTCGCGCTCGCCGCGGCACTGCGCGCACGGAACCCGCGGAGAATCGCGGAAGTCCGTGCGCGCGTGCTGGACTCGGTGCGGGAGCTCGGGGTGCGGCCCGACTCCGCGACGGAGATCCTGTTGCGGCAGACCGTCACGGGCAGCTGACGGCCACCTCGGTGGACGGCGGGCAGTAGTCGAGCCCTGCTTGGCCGTTGCCCGCGTCCCAGCCCGCGTCGCCGGACAGCAGGTCCATGCCGTCGTCGCCCAGCATCTCGTCGTCGCCAGGCTCGCCGTAGACGGTGTCGTGCTGCGGCCCGCCCTGGACCTTGTCGTCACCCCAGCCGGCGCAGACCAGGTCGTTGCCGCCACCGCCGTAGATCACGTCGTCGCCGGCGAGACCGATGATGATGTCGTCGTCGCCCAGCCCGAAGATGGTGTCCGGGCCGGGGCTGCCGAGGATCACGTCCTGGCCGGGCCCGCCGACGATGACACCGGCGCCGACGATCGTGGGCACGGCGTTGTAGCAGGCCGCCGGGGTGGGTCTGTTCTGGAACTCCGGCGGGACCTCGTCCGCTTGGGCGACACCGGCGGTGCACAGACCGATGGCGAGCGCCGCGGCAGCGATGCGCAGTCTCATGGTGGTTTCCCCTCGTCCGTGTGGTGCTTGCGGACCGAAGAGTCGCAACGGGGCGTTGCCCGAACGCTAACCGGAGCGCGCGAGGTCTCGTTCCACGACGGGCACGGGCGCGCCGATCCGCGACCGGATGGCCGCCGCCTCGGCCAGCAGCTCGCGCCGGCCCGTCGACTGGGCGAGGGCCTCCAGCACGCTCGCCTCCCGCCAGCGGTCACCGAGCTCGCGGTGCAGGGTGAGGCTGCGTTCCAGCAACGACCGCGCGGCCGCCGCGTTGCCGGTGCCGTGCTCGACGACGCCGAGCAGGTTGAGCGCCCACGCGATGCCCTCCTTGAACTCCAGCTCGCCGAACGTGTCCAGCGCCTCGTCCAGCAACGACCGCGCTTGCGCGGCGTCACCCCGATACCAGGCGACGGCGCCGAGGTAGGCGAGCGACGACGTGGCACCGCGCCGGTCGCCCAGGTCTCGCAGTGATTTCAGTGAAGCCTGAAGATCGGCCTCCGCGACCGCGAGGTGACCGGCCAGCCAGGACGTCGCACCGGCGAGCTGCCTCGCGTAGGCGGCGTTCACGGGGTTCGAGGCGCGGGCGGCCTCCTGGTAGTGGTGCAGCGCGGCCTCGTAGTAGCCCCGTTCGCGGGCGACCGAACCCAGCAGCCGGTGCAGTCGTCCGGCCTGCGTCGGGTCCGCTTCGAGGCCGTCGCGGGCGTAGCGGAGGGCCTCGGCGTAGTCGCATTCGAGCAGAGCCAGTGCGGCGGCGGACGCCAAGGCCTTCCCTCGCAACGGACCCGAACCGCGTAGCGCGACCGTCAGCCAACGGCGTCCCTCGGCGTAGTTGCCGGTGCGATGCCAGTAGCGGTTCAACGCGACTACTAGACGCAGCACCTTGTCTGCGTCGCCTACTGACGTGAACCAGTTCATGGTGCGTTGCAGGTTCGCGTGTTCGACACGCAACTCGTTGAGCAGTGAGCCCGTGGGGTCGGCCTCGGTCCGTTCGGCGAGCGCTAGGAAGAAGTCGGCGACACGGCCGTGTGCGGAGGTCGGCTGTTCCAGCGCAAACGCATGCACCGTCTCCAACATGGAGAAACGGGTCTCTCCGGCGACACGGGACACACGCACGAGCGACTTGGCCACCAGCCCCGCGAGCGCGTCCAGCGAGCTGCCCAGCGCCTCGACCAGGTCGGCGGGGAAGCCGCCCGCGCAGACCGCGAGATCGGCGAACAGTGTGCGTTCCGGCGGTGTCAGCAGGTCGTGGCTCCACGCGATGGCGGCCCGCAACGGGCCCAGCAGCTCGAACCGGTCGCGCAACCGCCGCACGATCTGCGCGGGCGTGAGGACGGACGTGCGGGCGGCGGCCAGTTCCAACGCCAGCGGCAGGCCGTCGAGTGCCGCGCAGAGCTGGGCGACCGCCGGTGCGTCCGCGTCGGTGTACGAGTGGGCGGCGCGGTCCAGGAACAGCCGCACGGCGTCGTACACGGCCAGTTCCGCCAACGAGCGCGGCACGTCCGGGTCGGGCACGGCGAGCGGCGGGACCGGATAGACGGTCTCTCCTCCGACGTTGAGCGGCTCACGGCTGGTGGCCAGCACGCGCAACCTCGGGTGTGCGGCGACGAATGCCGCGCAGTCAGCCCGTAGGTGTTCGCAGTTGTCCAGCACGACGACCGTGCGTCCGAGCGTGCCGAGCTCTCGGGCCGTGATGTGGAACGCAGCTGCAACGGCGTCCTCGACACACACGGCAGAGGTCAGGTCGACCACCGTCGAGGACGGCATGACGTGTTGGGCGAGCCGTGTCTTCCCGCAGCCGGCCGGACCGGTGAGCGTGACGATCCGGCTCTTCTCCAGCAGCCGCAGGACGTCCTGGGTCTCCCGCTGCCGTCCGACCAGCGCGGCGCCGGAGTCGGGCAACGGGCAGGCCAGCGCCTCCGCCTCGATCGCACGCAGGCCGGGTCCAGGGTCGACTCCGAGCTCCTCGACGAGCACGTTGCGCGCCCGTCGGACCGTGCTCAACGCGTCCGCGCGTCGTCCGCCACGTAGTTGTGCGTCGGCCAGTAACTCCCAGAAGCGCTCACGGAGTGGATGACTCACGACGAGCCGTTCCAGTTGAGCGGCGGCGGTCGCGCACGCACCACGGCTGATGTCCTGTTGTGCCAACGACTCCTCGGCGGCGAGTCGCGCCTCGTGCAGGCGCGTGATCTCGGCTGACGCCCACTCGGACACGTCGCAGTCGGCGAGAGGATCACCGCGCCACAACGAGAGCGCCGCGCGAGGTGAGGGCGCGCGCTCGAACCGTGTGACGTCAACGCGCGACGGATCGATGCGCAGCGCATAGCCCGTGCTGCTGGTGACAAGAACATCCAACAGACCGATAGCCGCCAATGCGGAACGTACGCGCGCGATGTGGCTGTGGAGCGTCCTTAATGCCGTGAGTGGAGGGTCGGTGCCCCACAACGCGTCGATCAGACGTGGTGCGGGGAGCACCGACGGTGCGCGCAACGCCAGCAGCGCCAGGAGGGAGCGCTGGCGCGTGCCGGCGAGGCGCAGCACGCCGCCTGGACCGGTGACCTCGAGAGGGCCGAGCAGGCGGACGTTCAGTTGGTCCACGCACGTGCGGAGTTCTCACGGACGCGCTTGATACATGTGTCGTGCGAGCTCACTGAACGCACAGGTCGAGGGGACCCTGCGTGCACGTGTCGACGCCACCGAGGCCGTACATCTTGTTGGGCCAGGCGTTGCCGCTCAGCACGTCGTCGCCCTGGGTGCCGTAGACGTCCTGCACGTTCTTCAGCTCGTCGATCTCGCCCGGTCCGGTCGCGAGGCCCGCCGCGAGGTCGATCGTCATGCCATCGGCGTGGTCGCTGAAGTCCGCCCTGTCGCGCATGTTCAGCTTCGCACCGTCGATCTTGTCGTTGCCGGGCCCGCCCTGCAGCAGGTTGCCGCCCGCGTCGCCCACCGGCTCGTCCAGCACGTCGTCGCCGTCCCCGCCGAAGAGCTGGTCGGGGCCGAGACCGCCGGTCATCGTGTCGTCGCCGTCCCCGCCCAGCAGGACGTCCGGGCCCGACCCGCCCTGCAACGAGTCGTCGCCGTCGCCGCCGTGCTGCTCGGTGGGCACCGCGCTGTCGTAGACGACCGCGTCGTTCCTGCCGCCGAGGTGGATGACGATCTTCTGCACGGACGCGCACTGGACGCGGGAGACCGTCAGGCGCGTGCAGCCGGCTCCCGCCCGCATCGCGCCGGTGTCGCCGACGGTGGTGCCGGAGACCTCGATCCGGCTGGCGCGCGCCGGCGCCCCGACGACGATGAGCGTGCCTTCCTCGACCCGTGCGGTGGTCGCCGGGTCCGGTGCGGCGGTGGTGCCCGCGACGGCCAGTGCTGCCGCGACGGCGAGCTGAAGCATGTCGGCCCCCTTCTCTGCGTGGGCACGTGGGTACGCGCGGCCTGTTGTGGATCGGTTGTGGCGGCCGCATCCGGGCCACAACCGCGCGGGCCTTCCCTTGCGCCGTCAACCCGTTGTGACAAGGGAGGAACGACCATGAGAGCCGGCATCGCAGCCCTGCTCGGCGTCGTGATGGCGCTGGCGGTGACGCCGCTGACCGCGGCGGCGCAGGACGACCAGGAGGAACAGGAGATCATCGTCAAGTTCCGCGACGGGGCGTCGCGCGGAGACGCCCTGGAGCAGTCGCGGACGAGAGCCGTCGCGGACGCCACGGACGGCGCCGAGGTGCTGGCGTCCAGGGACGCCACCGAGTCGATCCGGGTGCTGCTGGCCCGCGGTGACGTCGAGTACGCCGAGCCGAACATCGTCCTCGACTCGACGGCCGTCCCGAACGACCCGCTGTGGCCGCAGCAGTGGCACTACTGGGAGGCGACCGGCGGCATCAACCTCTCGCCCGCGTGGGACCTCGGACCGTCGGGACTGGGCCAGCGGGTCGCGGTGATCGACACCGGTCGCACCGCGCACCCCGACATGTCCGCCAACTACATCGGCGGCTACGACTTCATCAGCAACGCGGTGTACGCGAAGGACGGCAACGGGCGTGACTCGAACCCGACCGACCAGGGCGACTGGCGGGCCGCGAACCAGTGCGGTCCCGGTTCCTCGGCACGTCCGTCGAGCTGGCACGGCCTGCACGTCGCGGGCACCGTGGCGGCCGTGCGCAACAACCTGACCGGTGGCACGGGCGTCGCGCCGTTGGCGAAGGTCGTGCCGGTGCGCGTTCTCGGCACGTGCGGTGGCACGTTGGCGGACATCGCCGCGGGCATCGTGTGGGCGTCCGGCGGCGCCGTGCCGGGTGTCCCGGCCAACCCGTACCCGGCGAAGGTGCTGAACCTGTCGCTCGGCGGCCTGTCGGCGTCCTGCCCGGTGACCTTGCAGAACGCGATCAACACCGCCCGCAACGTGCATGGTGCGAGCGTCGTGGTGGCGGCCGGCAACAGCGCGGCCAACGCCTCGGGCACCACCCCGGCCAACTGCGCGGGCGTGGTCACGACCGGTGCGACGGACCGGCAGGCCAACCGCGCCTCGTACTCGAACTTCGGTGCCACGGTCGAGATCTGCGCTCCGGGCGGGGAGACGTCCCCGACCGTCGCGAACGGTGTGCTGTCGACGTTGAACAACGGCGCGACGGTGCCGGCCGCGTCGATCTACAAGCACTACCAGGGCACGAGCATGGCGACCCCGCACGTCGCGGGCGTCGTGGCGCTCATGCAGCACGCACGGGTGCAGCAGGGCAAGGCGATCCTGACGCCCGCGCAGGTCACCGCGTTGCTGAAGGCCGAAGCGTTGCCGTTGGCCCTGATGTGCGGCAAGGGCCTGCTCGACGCACGGGCGAGCGTGGCGGCCGCGATCGCCGCGGCCTGAGTGTGAGTGTGAACAAGGCCCTGGTCATCCAGGGCCTTTGTTCATACGGGGGTCGGTTCCGCGACACGTCGTGGGACTACAAACTCGGTTCATGTCGCTCTCTCGTCGTGGGTTCATGGCCGCGGTCGCCGCTGCTGGTGCGGGCACGTTGCTGCCGCCGTCCGTGTACGCGGCGTTGGCCCGTGAGCCTCGTGCGGGAGGGTTGCGCGCGATCAAGCACGTGGTGCTGTTGATGCAGGAGAACCGTTCGTTCGACCACTACTACGGCACGTTGCGTGGTGTTCGCGGGTTCTCCGACCGCAACGCGTTGAGGGGTGTGTTCAACCAATCCGGCGTGCTGCCGTTCCCGGTGCGTGAGGCGGCATCCGGCCGTGACATCCAGTACATCGGCGACCTCGACCACAGCTGGAACGGCGGCCACTCGGCGTTGCGCGGCGGGTGGAACGACAACTGGGTGCCGGCGAAGACAGCGGCGACGATGGCGTTCTACACACGTCAGGACATCCCGTTCCACCACGAGCTCGCCGACACTTTCACGCTGTGCGACGCCTACCACTGCTCGGTGCCGTCCTCGACCTCGCCGAACCGCAACTACTGGGTGTCCGGGTACACCGGGTTCGAGCCGGCCGGTGGCCGTGCGACCGGCAACGCGGCCTACGACGAGGACAACCACGCCGGGTACGCGTGGAAGACCTATCCCGAACGTCTCGAGGCGGCGGGGCAGTCGTGGCGCGTCTACCAGGAGTGGGACAACTTCCAGGACAACAACCTGGAGTTCTACGCGCGGTTCAAGGAGATCGCGCGCAAGGTGCTGCCGTCGGGGTTCAAGTCGCTCGACAAGCTCTACGGCACCGGCGACGCGGCGTTGATCGGCTCGCTGGACCTGTCGCGGTTGTCCGCCGCCGAGAAGTCGTTGTACTCGCGCGGACTGCACCGCGTGCGGCCCGGCGGGCTGGGCGAGGCGTTCCGGGCCGACGTGGAGAGCGGGCGTCTTCCCGCCGTCTCGTACCTGGTGCCGTCCTCGGTGGACTCCGAGCACCCCGGCGCGTCATCGCCCGCCGCGTCCGCCTCGATCACCTATCAGGTGCTGGACGCGTTGGCGTCGAACCAGGACGTGTGGGAGTCCACGGTTCTGTTCATCACCTACGACGAGAACGACGGCTTCTTCGACCACGTGCCGCCGCCGCGTCCGCCGTTGTCCGTTGCCGACGAGTACGTGGGTGACCGGCCGTTGGGGTTGGGTGCGCGCGTGCCGATGACTGTCGTCTCGCCGTGGTCCGTGGGTGGGTACGTGTGTTCGCAGGTGTTCGACCACACGTCGATGACGCAGTTCCTCGAGAAGTGGACGGGAGTGCGGTCGGAAGAGATTTCTTCGTGGCGTCGGACCGTCACGGGTGACCTGACCTCCACGTTCGACTTCGACCGGCGCCGGACTTGGCCCGAGGTGGGCGAACCCGCTGCCGTGCCTCCCGCTTCGCCGCGGTGGCGTCCCGCGCCTCCGTCCTCGCAGAAGATGCCGGAGCAGGAAGCTGGGCGCCGCCGTGCGCGCGCATTGCCTTATCAGCCCGACGCGTCGTTGCGCGGGTCTCAATTGGAGATGTCGAACTCCGGTGCGTCGTCCGTGCACCTCGCGTTGTACCCGTACTCGGGACAGTTCGACGTGCCGCAGCACTTCGATGTTGCGTCGCAGGCCTCTCTTGAGGTCGTGGGTGACCATGACCTCGTGTTGCTGGGGCCCAACGGTTTCCGCCGTGAGTTCGCGGGGACGTCGGCGGACCGTGCGCGCGTCTCGTCGTCGGTGCGCGGATACAGCCGTGTGCTGACCTTGACGTTCGAGAACACCGGTTCGTCGCGGTTGACGTTTGTGCTGGGGCAAGGCAAGTACGTCGTGCGTCCTGGGCACCGGCACGTGATCCCGTGGCTGACCGCTCTGAACTCCGGCTGGTACGACCTCACCGTGACGGTGGAGGAGGAGCCCGCGTTCCGCCGCAGGCTTTGTGGTCACATCGAGAACGGCAAGGAGTCGATCTCCGGCTAACGTTCGGGGCGTGGAGATCACGGGGGATGAGATCCGGCGGCGGATGATCGATCACGAATCGTTGGACCCGGGCGGGTTGAAGATCGTCGGTGCGACGATCACCGGTCAACTGGACCTGTCCGACGTCGTGGCGAAGCGGCCGTTGGTGCTCCAGGACTGCAAGGCCGACCAGCCCGTCGTGCTCAACCGCGCCCAGTTCTCGTTGCTGGACCTGAGCGGACTGGCCGCGCCCTCTCTCGAGGCACGCGGTCTGACCGTGGACCACCACCTGCGGCTGAGCGGTGCACGGCTGACGGCGGTCGACGCGCTGCACATGCGCATCGGCGGCAGCGTCTACCTGGACGAGGGGTTCCGCGCCGCGGGGTCCGTGACGCTGAGCGGGTCGCAGATCGCCGGGGTGCTGATGTGCGGCGGCGGCCGCTTCGAGGACGGGTTGTTCCTGGTGGACCTGCGGGTCGGCGACGCGATCTTCGTCAACCAGGGGTGCGAGGTCACCGGCGGCGGCAGGCACGCGTCGGTGCGCCTGCGCGGCACCAGGGTCGACGGGCAGCTCATCTTCCGCGGCGGCCGGGTCAGCTCGTCGAACGTCGCGCTGGACCTGCGGCACGTGCGCGTGGGCAAGGAGATCTTCCTGCCGTTCGACGGCATCGAGGGCAGGGCGCAGCTCGAAGGCCTCACTTACGAGGGACTGCCGCGCGACGCCACTGTGGACGAATGGCTGGAGTTCCTCTCGACGCGCACGCTCCGCTACTCGACGCAGCCGTGGACCCAGCTGGCCACCGCGCACCAGGCGGCCGGCCACGAACGCGACGTGCGGCGGATCAGGGTCGCCCAGCAGCGCGATCTGCGCCTTCGGGGTCAGCTGTCGAGGTGGGGCCGCCTCTGGCACCTCGTCCGCGGCATGACCGTGGGTCACGGCTACCGCCCCGGCCTCGCCCTGGTGTGGCTGGCCGGGGTGCTGACCGTGTCGGTGGGCGTGGTGTTGCTCTCCGGTGCCGTGCGCTGCTCGGTGATCGAACAGGTCGGCTACGCGCTCAACGTGGCGACACCGCTGGTCAAGGTGGACGCGACCCGCTGCACGGTCGACGTGGCCTCGGGCGCCGGCCGCCTCGTCCTGGCGTCGACGTGGCTGCTGCAGGTCCTGGCCTGGGCCTTCGCGACCCTGTTCGTGGCGGGCTTCACCGGTTTGGTGAGGCGCAACGCGTGACTGTCGGGGTCGTCTGATACACCAGGAGGCATGAGCGCGAAGACCGGAGCGAGAAAAGGGGAGCGAGTCCCCGCAGCGTCGCTGCCGGTCGCGCGGATCGTGGTGGACGTGCCGCTGGCGCACCTCGACCGGCCGTTCGACTACCAGGTTCCGTCCGAACTGGACGGTGCCGCCGTGCCGGGCTGCCGGGTCCGCGTCCGGTTCGCGGGCCAGCTGGTCGACGGTTACCTGCTGGAGCGCGCCGAGAGCTCCGAGTACGGCAAGAAGCTGGCGTTCATCGAGAAGGTCGTCTCGCCGGAACCCGTGCTGGCACCGGAGATCGCCGCCCTGGCCCGTGCCATCGCCGACCGGTACGCGGGCGGCATGATCGACGTGCTGCGCCTGGCCGTCCCGCCGCGCCACGCGAGGGCGGAGGCGGCCCCGTCGGGTGACCCGGCGCCGCTGCCGCAGGTGCCGGCGTGGGTGGAGACGCCGGCCGAGCCGGTGAACGCGGGACAGGTCGACGCGGGGCAGGCCGATGCCGTGCCTGCGGACGTGACCGCCGCGCGCGCCGACTCTGCCGCGCCTGATGACCCGGCTGCCGTCGCGCTTGTGGGTTCCGCCACGCCCGATGACCCGGCTGTCGCGGCGCGCGCCGACTCCGCCGCGCTCGATGACTCGGCTGTCACCGACCCCGCCACGCCCAGTAGCTCGGCGGATGCCGCCCCCGCGGACTCCGACGCGCCTGCCGCGCCCGCTGGCGTCGATTCTTCTCTCTCCGGCAACGACGCGTCCTCACCGGCCCCTTCACCAGCCCTCTCGGCAGCCCCGTCGCGTTCGCTGCCCATCTCGCCCGCCGATCCCTCCACGCCGCCCCTTCCCGAGGCGCCGCCCGCGCCCATCCCGCCCGCCGACCTGCCCGCGCGCTCCGCGCTCCCGCCCGTCCCCGCCGACGCCTGGTCCCGCTACCCCCGCGGCCCCAAGTACCTCGAAGCCCTCCGCGAAGGCCGTCCCGCCCACGCCGTCTGGCAGGCCCTGCCCTCCGAGGACTGGCCCGCCCGCCTCGCCGAGGCCGCGGCCGCCGTCGCCTCCACCGGGCGTGGCGTGGTCATCGTCGTGCCCGACCACCGCGACTCGGCACGCGTGGCCGAGGCATGCGGGCGACTGATCGAAGGCGTGGTGACGCTGGCGGCCGACCTCGGGCCGTCGGAGCGCTACAAGCGGTGGTTGTCCGTGCGGCGTGGAGTGGCGCGTGTGGTGGTGGGCACGCGTGCGACGGCGTTCGCACCCATCGCGGACCCAGGTTTGCTGATCGTGTGGGACGACGGCGACGACCTGCACGTCGAGCCGCGGTCGCCGTATCCGAACGTGCGTGACGTGCTGGTGCAGCGCGCGCACATGACCGGGGCCGCGCTGCTCATCGCCGGGTTCGCCCGCACGGCGGAGGCCCAGCTGCTGGTCGAGACCGGGTGGGCGCACGAGATCGTGGCGTCGCGCGAGACGCTCCGAGCCGTCGCGCCGCGCGTGGTGTCGGTGGGCGACAACGAGTGGCAGGACGTGAAGGACCCGGCGGCCCGCACCGCTCGGTTGCCCTCCATCGCGTTCGACGCGGCCCGGTTCGCCCTGGCCGACTCGCCGGTGCTGATCCAGGTGCCGCGGCGCGGGTACGTGCCGGCGCTCGCGTGCGGGCAGTGCCGTGGGCCCGCGCGGTGCCGGAGGTGCGCCGGGCCGTTGGCGTTGCCCGGTGGCACCCAGGACGGGCTGCCGAAGCCCGCCTACTGCCGGTGGTGCGCGGCAACGGAGGCGGGGTTCCGCTGCCCGACGTGCGGGTCGCGCAGGCTGCGCGGGCAGATCATCGGGGCCCGGCGCACCGCCGAGGAGCTCGGCAGGGCGTTCCCCGGTTACCCGGTCCGGACCAGCGGCGCCGACGAGGTGCTGACCAAGGTGCCCGGCAAGCCGTCCCTGGTGGTGGCGACGCCGGGGGCCGAGCCCGTGGCCGAGGGCGGGTACGGCGCGGTGTTGCTGCTCGACGGCTGGGCGTTGCTCGGGCGGGCCGACCTGCGGGCGTCCGAGGAGGCGCTGCGGCGGTGGATGACGGCGGCGGGGCTCGTGCGTCCCGGCACCGGCCGGGTGGTCGTCATCGCGGACTCGTCGCTCACCCCGGTGCAGGCCCTGGTGCGCTGGGACCCGGTGTGGCACGCCGCCACCGAGCTCGCCGCCCGCACCGAGCTGGGCTTCCCGCCTGCGGTGCGGATGGCGACCGTCGACGGCACCCCGGACGCGGTGAACGCGCTGCTCGACGAGCTGCACCTGCCGCCCACCGGTGAGGTCCTCGGACCGGTGCCGCTGGGGGAGGACGAGTCGAAGGAACGCGCGCTCGTCCGCGTCGCACGGGGCGAGGGGCGTCAGCTGGCCGCCGTGCTGGCCGAGGCCCAGGCCGTGCGGACGGCGCGCAAGGAACAGGAGCTCGTGCGCATCAAGCTCGACCCGCTCGAGGTCCTCTGACCCGGACGTTCCCAGATCGCGCGGGCCTCAGCTCTCGTAGTGGGAGCGCAGGCCCGCGACGTGCTCGCGGATGTCCTCGTCGGTGAGCTTCTCGTAGCCGAGGTACTCCGACATGTACGCCATCAGCTCGGCGCGGTCGGGGTGCTCCTCGGCCGCGATCACGTGCGCCGTCGTGCCCGCGATGCCCGCCGGGAACAGCAGGAACCCGTCGAGGCCCGCCATGGTGTCGAAGGAGGCGTTCTTGGCCTCCCACAGCGCCCAGACGTCCTCCTCGCGCCCGCACTCGGTGAGCAGCAGCGCCGCGAGCCCCAGCGCCTCGCTCACGCCCCAGCCCTCGCGGTGGACGGCCGTCTCCTCGGCGAGCAGGTGGCGCAGCAGGTCCGCGTCGCCCGCGCGCCGTTCGCGCAGCAGGAGGTGCAGCGCCTCCTCGCGGTCCGCCTCGTCGAGCGGAGTGTTCGCGAAATCCGTTCGCAACTGGTCAAGATCGATCGACACGCCCGCACCTTAGGCCTTCCTCAAGCGGTGTTGCCATCCGGTCACAACGGAGTAGAAGTTTCTGCATGTTGCGAACGGTTGCCGCACTGACGCTGTCCGTCGTACTGGTCGTTCCCGCGCAAGCAGGAGCGGCGGAAACCCCACCGCGCGTACCCGAGCAGGTCGGCTGGGGAGGCGCGGTCACCAGTGTCGACCCCGACGCGTCCCAGATCGGCATCGACGTGCTCCGCCGCGGCGGCAACGCCGTCGACGCCGCCGTCGCCACGGCCGCCGCGCTCGGCGTCACCGACCCGTTCTCCGCCGGCATCGGCGGTGGCGGGTTCTTCGTCCACTACGACGCCCGCACCCGTCGCGTGTCCACTTTGGATGGACGGGAGACGGCCCCGCAGTCCGCGACCGACCAGCTCTTCGTCGAGAACGGCACGCCGTTGCCGTTCGCCGAGGCGATGACGAGCGGCCTGTCCGTCGGCGTCCCCGCCACGCCCAAGACGTGGCAGACCGCACTGCGCAAGTGGGGCACGCTGAACCTGCGCGAGGCCATGGCGCCCGCGGAAGCGTTGGCACGCCGCGGTTTCGTCGTCGACCAGACGTTCAACACGCAGATCGCGAACAACGCCGCCCGCTTCGCCGACTTCACCTCGACCCGCGACCTCTACCTGCCGGGCGGCCAGCCGCCCGCCGTCGGCAGCACGTTCCGCAACCCGCAGCTCGCCGACACCTACCGCGAGCTCGCCCGCACCGACCTCGCCTCCCTCTACGGCGGCCCGGTCGGCCGCGACCTGGTGAACGCCGTGCGCACGCCACCGGTCGTGCCCGGCTCGACGCGCAACGTCCGCTCCGGCGACCTGAAGATCTCCGACCTGACCCGCTACCAGGTCGAACGCCGTGACCCGACGCGCACGAGCTACCGCGGCCTCGACGTCTACGGCATGGCCGCCCCGTCGTCCGGCGGCACGACCGTCGGCGAGGCGCTCAACATCCTCGAGTCGACCGACCTCTCGAAGGCCTCCGACGTCCAGTACCTGCACCGCTTCATCGAGTCGACGAAGCTCTCCTTCGCCGACCGCACGCGCTGGGTCGGCGACCCGGCCTTCTCCCGCGTGCCGACCGACGGCCTGCTCTCGCAGAGGTTCGCCGACAGCCGCGCGTGCCTGATCAAGCCCGATGCCGTCCTGCCGGCCCCGCAGCCCGCCGCCGACCCGCGCAACCCCCAGCCGTGCCAGGCCACCGCCGGCCTCTCACCACTGCGCGAGGACGCCGAACGCACCACGCACCTCACGGTCGCCGACCGTTGGGGCAACGTCGTCGCCTACACCCTGACCATCGAGGCCGAGGGCGGCAGCGGCATCGTCGTGCCCGGTCGCGGCTTCCTGCTGAACAACGAGCTCACCGACTTCGAGTTCGTCGCCCCGAACCCCGGCGTGCCGCACCCGAACCTCCCCGGCCCCGGCAAGCGCCCGAGGTCGTCGATGGCGCCGACCATCGTCCTCGACCACGGCAAGGTCGTCCTCGCCGTCGGCTCACCGGGCGGCGCCACCATCATCACGACGGTCACCCAGATCCTGACCGGACGCCTCGACCGCAAGCTCTCCCTGCTCGACGCCGTGGCGGCCCCGCGCGCCTCCCAGCGCAACGCCGCCACGACCCCGGCCGAGGCGGAGTTCATCGCCGCCCCGACCATGGCGGGCCTGCAGGCCATCGGCCACAAGTTCAGCCAGAACGCCGAGATCGGCGCCGCCACCGCCATCGAACGAGCACCGGACGGCCGCTGGCGAGCCGTGGCCGAGCCGACCCGGCGCGGAGGGGGCGCTGCCCGCGTGGTGAAGGTGGGCTGAGTCCCTCCTGTTCCTCACCGGCTGGAGTGCGGGATCCCGCACTCCAGCCGGTCTTGGGCGCTAGCTGACGACGGTCTCGCCCCAGAACAGGTCCTGACCGGGATCGGCGACGCAGCGCACGCTCAGGTAGGTCTGAGCGCCGTGGAAGTCGTGGAAGCTGAGCGAGATGTCGCCGTAGCTGGAGAACCGCCACGTCCCCGGTAACGCGCTGGCACCGGGGTAGATCTGCTTGTCGGACGCGGGCCCGGTGACGCCGGTGCCGAGCTGCGACACCGGGAAGCCACGCCCGATCTGGGCGTCGACGTTCTGCGGCCAGTCCTCGACACCGTCCTGGGACACGGCCAGGTGCGCCGAGTTCGTGTACGCCTGGTCGAACGCGGTCACGCCACGAGCGGCGAGCTCCGGCCCGAGAACGTCGAGGTCCATCCGAATCGACACGGCCCAGCCACGTGCGGTCAACGGCGCGGTCGTGGGCGACGTGGCGGGAATGGTCCCGAGCAGCCGGTAGCCGCCGGGAACGGTGAGAGTGGTCGCCAGGACGCCACCCGAGTACAGCTTGACCTCACAGGACGCCGAGATGTCGCCCGTGGCCGCTCCCGCCGGACCGCCGACCGCGGACACGGCCAGCACAACCCCCGCGACCGCGGCCCCGAGCCGGCCCAACCTGTTTCGCATTCTGGTGTTTCCCCCTTTGTCGGCGAGCCCGTCCACCGGGCTCGACACCATGCTGGCAGCCGACACCGACAATTTCGGACGCGCTTGCACGGCGCCCCCGAACACCGCGAAAACTGTCAGACCCCTTGACTAGTATTGAAATTGGGGGAACCCGGCCTGGTCCGTGTGTGTGGAGCGCGCCCGTGTGCATAGATCGCTATTTGTTCGTGCGTCCGTCGATGCGTTCGCGGAGGAGGTCGGCGTGGCCGTTGTGCTGCGCGTACTCCTCGATCAGGTGGATGTAGAGCCAGCGCACCGACATCTCGCCCACTCGTTCGTGCACGAAGACGTCGTCGAGGTCCCGCGTCGCAGCCGCCGCACGTGCCTCGGCCATCTCGGCGACGAGATCCGCGTACTCCGCTTCGGCTCGTGCGGGGTCGAGGCCCTCGAAGGGACCGTCCCCGTTGCCCGCCGCGTAGGAGCGGGTCTTGACGTCCTGCCCGGCCAGGCGGATGCGGAACCACATGCGCTCGACGTCCGTCAGGTGCTTGATCAGGCCCAGCAGGCTGAGGTTCGACGGCTCGGCGGACGTCGTGGCCAGTTGGTTGCCGGTGAGGCCGGCGCAGTTGTGCAGGAACATGGCTCGATGCCGGTCGAGCCACGCCTCCAGCATCGGGCGCTCCGGCCCCAGGACCGGTTCTTCGGTCAGTTCCACTTCCGGCGCTGTCCACGTCATGCGGCCATGATCAGCCCATCCGGCTCCGGGGCACGACCGATTTCCGGGCGTTGCGGGCGATGATCCGCGGGCCGGGCCTGCCGGGCCTGCCGGGTTTGGCTGTCTGGCGATGGGGTGCGGTGGCGGCGGAGTCCGGCGCGAGCACCGGGCGGTGGAGCTGCTGGTCGGTGAAGCGGTCGCGCAGGTTGTGAGTGCACGGTCATCGCACCTGCCCCGTGCGCCGTACCCACACCTCGCCCCGCACCGCTCCGCGCCCGCCCCGCACCGCTCCGCGCCCGCCCCGCACCGCACCGCTCCGCGCCCGCTCCGCGCCCGCTCCGCGCCACGCGCCCGCGCCTTGCTTCGCCTCGCCTCGCGCTACGCGCCCGCACTTCGCCTCGCGTCGGGCCCTGCAGGGCATCGCGCCCCGTACCTAGCCTCGCCGCCCCCACCTATCTGCCCCCTCGCGCCGTCCGCAGGCACCGCCTCGCCCTCGCTCCCCACTCACTCCGGTGCGCCGCGCACCTCGCGCATTGCGGACCGCGTGGCCCGTGCTTCGCGCGCTTGGCTGGCGTCGGGAGGGGCGTCGTCGGAGCGCGGGGCCGGTTTGTCCGCCGTTTGGGCGCATCAGCCTCATGACCTGGAGGTGTCCACCTTCCGGCCGACTGCCACAGCTGATCTTCCTACCTCGGGCTGATGTGCGGTCGATACCGCGAGCCGATGTGGTGTGACCTGCGCGAACGGCACAGTTGGTGGCATGACGACAACCACTGTTTCCCACGCTCCGGCGGCCCACTTCGACTTCTACGCGGTGCTGCGGCCCGTGCTGACGGCGCTGCGGTTCGCCGGCCACTTCGTCGTGGCGCTGGTGGGCGTGATCTTCCTCGGCAGCGCGTCCGAGCACTGACCGCGGTCCTCGTAGACTGGCCTCCAGTCCACCACGAGGAGCACTGCGTGACCGTCCAACCCATCCGCCTGTTCGGCGACCCCGTGCTGCGCACGCCCGCGGTTGAGGTCGTCGACTTCGACAAGGAACTGCGCACCCTGGTCAAGGACCTGTGGGACTCGATGCAGGACGCGGCCGGGGCGGGACTCGCGGCGCCTCAGCTCGGCGTGGGACTGCGCGTGTTCACCTACCACTGCGACGGCTTCGCGGGGCACCTCGTCAACCCCACCTGGGACGTGGTCGGCGAGGAGATGCAGGACGGGCCCGAGGGCTGCCTGTCCATCCCCGGCATGCAGTGGGAGTGCAAGCGCCACCTGCACGTGGTGGCCAAGGGCTGGAACATGCACGGTGAGCCGATCGAGGTCGAGGGCACCGAGACGCTGGCGCGGTGCATCCAGCACGAGACCGACCACCTCGACGGGGTGCTGTTCCTCGACCGCCTCGACGCCGAGACGCGCAAGCAGGCCATGAAGGAAATCCGGCGCTCCGACTGGTTCGACGGTACGGTTCCTGCCTTGAAGCAGAGCCCGCACCCACTCTTCGGCAGGTCCAGCTGACCATGCGACTCGTGTTCGCCGGCACGCCCGAGGTCGCTCTTCCCTCGCTGCGCGCCTTCATCGACTCCTCGCGCCACGACGTCGTCGCCGTGGTCACCCGTCCCGACGCCCCCTCCGGCCGCGGCCGCCGGCTCGAACGCTCCCCGGTGGCCGCGCTCGCCGACGAGCACGGCATCGAGGTGCTGACTCCCGCCAAAGCAGGTGAGGCGGAGTTCCTGGACCGCCTGCGCGCGCTCGAACCCGACCTCTGCCCAGTTGTCGCTTACGGCAACCTGCTGCCGCAGCGGACCCTCGACGTGCCGAAGCACGGCTGGGTCAACCTGCACTTCTCCGTGCTGCCCGCGTGGCGCGGCGCCGCACCGGTGCAGGCCGCCGTGCGCAACGGCGACGACATCACCGGCGCGTCGACGTTCCGGATCGTGAAGGAGCTCGACGCGGGCCCGGTGTTCGGCGTCGTGACCGAGAAGGTGCGCGACCGCGACACCTCCGGTGACCTGCTGACCCGCCTCTCGATCTCCGGCGCCGACCTCCTGCTGTCCACTGTGGACGGAATCGAGGACGGCACGCTGCGCGCGGTCGAGCAGCCCACCGACGGCGTCACCTACGCCGCCAAGATCAGCGTCGAGGACGCGCGCCTCGACTTCACCACGCCTGCCCAGGCCGTCGACCGCCTGGCTCGCGCGGTGACGCCCGAGCCCGGTGCGTGGGCGGAGTTCCGCGGGGAGCGCCTGAAGCTCGGCCCGGTCACGCCGGTGGACGACGTGACGCTGCCCGCGGGCGAGGTGCTCGTCGAGCGCAAGCGCGTCCTCGTGGGCACCGCCACCACCGCGGTGGCGCTCGGCGAGGTCCAGGCGCAGGGCAAGAAGCGCATGGCCGCCACCGACTGGGCCCGCGGCACGCGCATCGAGGCGGGGGAGCGCGTCGTATGAGGCGTCCCGCGACCAGGACGCGCGGCATCGCCGCGCCTGTCCGGTCAGAGACAGGAACGGTTCCGGCGCGTGGTGCGACGTCGGCTCGGGTGCCAGCCCCGGCGCACCGCGGTCGTACCGGAGTCGGCCGGTTGCCGGTCGGCGTGGACTTGGCGCGCGTTGTCCGTGCCGTGGCAGGGGAGCTCGAAGTAGTGGAGTACAGCGCATGACCAACTACTCGCGAGGCGCCTCCAAGCCGTCGGGACCCCGCAGGCCGCACCCGCCGCGCCGGCGCACCGGCCCGGCCAGGCCGCCCGTCGAGGATCCCGCGCGCCTTGCCGCGCTGGAGACGTTGCGGGCCGTGCGGCAGCGCGACGCCTACGCGAACCTCGTGCTGCCGCAGATGCTGCGGGAACGCCGCATCACCGGCCGTGATGCGGGTCTTGCGACCGAACTCGCTTATGGCGCGGCTCGGGCGCAGGGGTTGCTCGACGCCGTCATCGAGGCCTGCTCGGACCGGCCGTTGTCCGAAGTGGACGGATCGGCGCTGGATGCCTTGCGGCTCGGCACCTACCAGTTGCTGCGCACGCGGATCCCCTCGCACGCCGCGGTCGCCTCCACCGTCGACCTCGTGCGGGCCGAGCTGGGATCCGGCATCGCGGGCTTCGTCAACGCCGTCCTGCGCCGGGTCGCGGAGCAGGACGAGGCGGCGTGGGTGGACGAGCTCGCGCCCGACCCCGACGCCGACCCGATCGGCAACCTGGCCTTCACCCACGCCCACCCGCGCTGGATCGCGCAGGCGTTCGCGGAGGCCCTGGGCAGCCGCGACGAGCCGTTGAAGCTGGCCCTGGAAGCCGACGACGCCCGGCCGGCCGTGCACCTGGTGGCACGTCCCGGCGAGGTGAGTGCCGACGAGCTCGCCGCCATCACCGGCGGCGACGTGGCGCCCTACTCGCCCTACGGCGTGCACCTGGAAGCCGGGGCGGGCGACCCGGGCGATCTCGAGCCCGTCCGGGAACGCCTCGCCAACGTGCAGGACGAGGGCAGCCAGCTGTGCGCCTTGGCCCTCACGCGCGCGCCTCTGGAAGGCACCGACGACCGCTGGCTGGACCTCTGCGCCGGTCCTGGTGGGAAGGCCGCCCTGCTGGCCGCACTGGTCGGCCTCGACGGTGGCGAGCTGATCGCCGTCGAGAAGGCACCCCACCGCGCCGAGCTCGTGCGCAAGATCACCTCAGGCCTGCCGGTGACCGTGCACGTGGCCGACGGCCGCGAGACCGACTTCCTGGAAGGAGCGTTCGACCGCGTTCTGGTCGACGCGCCCTGCACCGGCCTCGGTGCACTGCGCAGGCGCCCGGAGGCGCGGTGGAGGCGTCAGCCAGCCGACGTCGGCACGCTCACGAAGCTGCAGCGGGAGCTGCTCACCGAGGCGTTGCGACTGGTGCGACCTGGCGGCGTCGTGGGTTACGTCGTGTGCTCACCTCATCTCTCGGAGACCGTCGGGGTCGTGACGGACGTCGCCCGGCGGACCGGGGCCGAGGTGCTGGACACGCGCGAGCTCTTCCCCGGAGTTCCGGACCTCGGGGACGGGCCGCACGTGCAGCTCTGGCCGCACCTGCACGGAACCGACGCGATGTTCTGCGCGGTGCTGCGACGCCCTGTTTGAGCGCTCGGGAACGACGTTAGCGACGGGGTCTGACAATGTCGGGCCCCGTCGGCCTTCGTTGGGGTGCAACGGGTTCGGGGTTCACCGGTTCGGGTGACGGCTGCGCTTGCGAGGCGCGGGAGAGCGCTCGTGGGAAGGCGCGGCGTGGAGGATGTTGCGGGCCTTGGGGTGCGGCCGCTGAATGGGTGGCGCAGGCCGGTTGGGACGCGATGGGGTGGTTGAGGCGCGGGCCTTGCGGGCGGTGCGGCGCGGGCAGACGTAATGCGGTTCGGGTGGGTGCCGGCGCGGTCTGCCTGGGTGAGGCGCCAGAGCTGTGCGGCACGGTCGTGCGGTCTGGTCCGGACCCTGGGCAGGTGGCGGCGGTGGGCAGGCCCAGAAGGGCGAGATAGCGCGCGTTGAGTCCACTGAAAGCAGATCGAGTGCAGTTCGGCGAGCGTCCGGTGTGGACGGTCTGACGGAACGGCCGAGGCCGGACGAGCCTGTGGAAAGCTCGTCCGGCCGATCAGGTCAGGCGTTCAGGACGTACAACTGCGTGGGCTGGCCGAACCGGTTGCCCACCGCGTACACCGTCTGGCCGCCGGGGCCCCAGGCCAGGCTCGCCAGGTGCAGGTCCGGCACCTCGTACGAGCGGGACACGTCCAGCGAGCCCGCCGGGTAGATGCGCACGGACGTGCCGGTGCTGTTGGTGCCGGCGGCCAGGGCGCCCGTGTCGGCGCTCGTCGACACCGCGACGGGGTAGGGGCCGGTGTTGTAGCTGCCGCGCACGGCGAGGGTGTCGCTGGTGTACGACTGGATGCTGTACGGCGCGCCCGCGGCCGCGTGGACCTGGGTGCCGTCGGTCGAGAACTCGACGTCGGCCAGGTTGCTGCCGGCGTCACGGGTGGCTTGGACCGCCAGGCCGTCGCCCTCCTCGCGCAGTACGCGCAGGGTGGACGGGGACAGGCTCGGCTGGGCCGCCGCCAGCAGGCCGGGCCTGGCCGGGGTCGTCGCCAGCTGCTGCGGGCTGTAGTGGCCGAACGCGAGGCCGGTGCGGGCTCCCGTGCCGTCCAGTGCGACGCGGCCGATGCCCGCGCCCCACGTCGTGCAGCCGTAGGAGAAGTACAGGCGGCCGTTCGTGATCGCGAGGTCGGCCGGGCACACCTCGCCGACGGGATAGCGCGCCCGTTCGGTCAGCGTCAGCGTGTCCAGCGCGGCGATCGCGCCGTACTCGGACAGGGCGACGAACACGGTGCCGCCGTCAGGGCTCAGCACCAGGCCCCTGGCGCCGGGGAGGTTCGACAGCTTGGTGACCGCGGTGCCCGACAGGTCCGTGACGGCGACGGCGTGGTCCGCTTTGCTGCTCACGAACACGTGGCCGTGCGCCGCGTCCACGGCGATGTCCGAGAAGGACGTCAACGCCAGGGAGACGCTGACCTGCGGCGGTTCGGCTGCAGCAGGTAAGGCGGTGGCCGACAACAGAGTGGTCGATAACAGGGCGGCCGTCATAGCGGTGGCGGTCAGCCACCGGCTTCGGTTGTGCATCTTGCTCCCCTCAGTGAGCGGGCGAACACCCGCGGTGGGGACGTTAGCGACGGGGTCTGACAATTCAGACCGCCTACCATCGCAGCGGTGACGACGCGTGGATTGCTCGGACTGGTCGCCTCCGGGTGCGGTGGTGTCGAGAACTGGTTCCGCACCGAGCTCGCCGAGCCGGCCGTGCAGCGGGGATGGCGGCTCGCCATCACGCTGACGCCGACGGTGGTGCCGTGGTTCGACGAGGCGGGGGAGTTGGACAAGCTCCAAGCCCTCACCGACCTCCCGGTCCGCTGGGAGCCGCGGCTGCCGAGCCAGCCCAAGCCGTACCCGACGCCGGACGCGTTCGTCTTCGCCCCGGCCAGCGCCAGCTCCGTGGCCAAGCTGGCCCTGGGCATCGGCGACAACCAGGCCCTGACCGCGCTGAACGAGGCCATGGGCGCCGAGAGCTGCAAGGTCGTCGTCATGCCCCAGG
The DNA here is from genome assembly GCF_042738015.1 of Lentzea sp. NPDC059081. NCBI lineage: Bacteria > Bacillati > Actinomycetota > Actinomycetes > Pseudonocardiales > Pseudonocardiaceae > Lentzea > Lentzea sp. NPDC059081. The sequence continues at coordinate 23,733 of NZ_JBHYGW010000006.1, read as the reverse complement.
CCAACGCCGACAAACGCCGTCACCCGATGTGGGAGACGCACGTCACGACGCTCACCGGAGCAGGTGTCGTGGTGGTCACCGACGTGGCTCCCGGCAGGCTGCTCGACCTGCTGGACACCTAGACTTCACCCTCGTGGCCCACACGCCGATGATCGCCCCCAGCATCCTGTCCGCCGACTTCGCGCGCCTCGCCGACGAGCTCGCGTCGGTGCCCACGTCGGACTGGATCCACGTCGACGTCATGGACAACCACTTCGTGCCGAACCTGACGCTCGGCCTGCCCGTGGTGAAGTCGCTGCTGAAGGTCACCGACATCCCGGTCGACTGCCACCTCATGATCGAGGACCCGGACCGCTGGGCCATCGGGTACGCCGAGGCGGGCGCGTACAACGTGACGGTCCACGTCGAAGCGGCCAACGACCCGGTGAAGCTCGCGAAGGACCTGCGGGCCGCGGGCAGCAAGGCGGGCCTGAGCATCAAGCCGGGCACCCCGCTGGAGCCGTACGTCGAGGTTCTGAAGCACTACGACACGCTGCTCGTCATGTCGGTCGAGCCGGGCTTCGGCGGCCAGAGCTTCATGGCCGAGGTGCTGGACAAGGTCCGCCAGGCCCGTCACCTCGTCGACACCGGGCACCTCACGCTGCTCGTCGAGATCGACGGCGGCATCAACGCCGACACGATCGAGCAGGCCGCGCAGGCCGGTGTGGACTGCTTCGTCGCGGGGTCCGCCGTGTACGACGCCGCCGACCCCGGCAAGGCCGTCGAGGCCCTGCGCGCCCAGGCAGCCCGCGCCCAGGTCACCGGTAAGCCGTGACCCCCGAGGACGCGATGGTGCTCGCCATCGCGGAGAGCGAGCGGGTGCGGGGCACCACGAGCCCCAACCCGCCGGTCGGGTGCGTGATCCTGGACGAAAGCGGCAAAGCGGTCGGCTTCGGCGCCACCCAGCCGATCGGCGGCCCGCACGCCGAGGTCATGGCACTCAAAGAGGCCGGCACGAAAGCACAGGGCGGCACGGCCGTGGTCACCCTTGAGCCGTGTGCACACCACGGTCGTACGCCGCCGTGCACGGAAGCGCTCACAGAAGCCGGCATCAAGCACGTCATCCACGCCGTGAGCGACCCGAACCCACGAGCGGCGGGCGGCGCGAAGGTTCTCAGCGATTCCGGCATCACGGTCGAGAGCGGCCTGCTAGAACAGGAAGTCAGCCGGGGACCCCTCCGTGCGTGGCTGCACTACGCGCGCACGGGCCGTCCACACGTCACGTGGAAGTACGCGGCGACGCTGGACGGACGGACCGCGGCGCAGGACGGCACGAGTCAGTGGATCAGCTCGGAGGCCTCCCGCAAGGAGGTGCACGACATGCGGGCGAAGCTGGACGCCATCGTCGTGGGCAGCGGCACCGTCGGGAAGGACAACCCCGCGCTGACCGCCCGCGACGCCGACGGAATTCCGTTGGGCCGCCAGCCGTTGCCCGTGGTCGTGGGCATGAGCGACCTGCCGCCGGGGGCCAAGCTCCGGAACACCGCGCTGCACCTGCGCACGCACGTCCCGGACGAGGTCCTGGCCGCGCTCGCCGAGCGGGGCGTGGTCGACGTGCTGCTGGAGGGCGGTCCGACGTTGGCGGGCGCGTTCATCCGCGCCGGCCGGGTCGACCGCGTGCTCGCCTACATCGCGCCGGCACTGCTCGGGGACGGTCCCGCGGCGGTGCTCGGAGCGGGCGTGTCAACCATCACGGACGCTGTCCGGCTGACCGTCGAAGAAGTCACCATGAGCGGGCCGGACGTGCGGATCAGCGCGGTCCCGCGAACTTAGGAGGAGCGGTGTTCACCGGGATCGTCGAGGAACTCGGCCACGTCGTCGCGACGGAGGACCTGCCGGACGCGGCACGGGTCCGCATCGCGGGCCCGATCGTGACCAGCGACGCCAAGCACGGCGACTCCATCTCGGTGAACGGCGTCTGCCTCACCGTCGTGGATGTCGAGAACGACACCTTCACCGCCGACGTGATGCGCGAGACGCTCGTGCGCAGCAGCCTCGCGAAGATCGCCGAGGGCGACCGGGTCAACCTGGAGCGCGCGGCCGCGGTCGGCCAGCGCCTCGGCGGCCACATCGTGCAGGGCCACGTCGACGGCACCGGCACGATCCTCGCGCGGGAGAAGGCCGAGCACTGGGAGATGGTCCACATCGGACTGCCGCCGGCGCTCTCCCGCTACGTCGTCGAGAAGGGCTCCATCACGGTCGACGGGGTCTCGCTGACGGTCGTGTCCGTCTCCGAGGACCAGTTCACCGTGAGCCTGATCCCGACGACCCTCGAACTCACCACGCTCGGGCACCGCACGCCGGGCGCACTGGTGAACCTGGAGGTCGACGTGCTGGCGAAGTACGTCGAACGACTGGCGATCCCGCACCTGCGGGCCATCGCGGGCGAGGAGGCCCAGTGAGCACGGAGTACGCCGAGATCGAGCGCGCGATCAAGGACATCGCCGCCGGACGGCCCGTGGTCGTGGTCGACGACGAGGACCGCGAGAACGAGGGCGACCTGATCTTCGCGGCCGAGAAGGCGACGCCGGAGCTGCTCGCGTTCATGGTCCGCTACACGTCCGGCTACGTCTGCGTGGCGCTGACGGACTCCGACTGCGACCGCCTCGACCTGCCGCCGATGTACCACACGAACCAGGACCAGCGCGGCACCGCGTACACGGTCACCGTGGACGCGCGCGAGGGCATCAGCACCGGCATCTCGGCCGCCGACCGGGCGCGCACGATCCGGCTGCTCGCCGACCCGACCGCGAAGGCCACCGACTTCAACCGGCCCGGCCACGTGGTGCCGTTGCGCGCCAGGGACGGCGGCGTGCTGCGCCGCCCCGGCCACACCGAGGCCTCCGTCGACCTCGCGCGCCTCGCGGGCCTGTCACCCGCCGGCGTGCTCTGCGAGATCGTGTCGCAGAAGGTCGAGGAGGACATGGCCCGCCGCGAGGAGCTGGAGGTGTTCGCGGCCGACCACGACCTCGCGCTGATCACGATCGCCGACCTCATCGCGTACCGCCGCCGCGTCGAGACCCAGGTCGAACGCGTCGCGGAGGCACGGATCCCCACGGCGCACGGCGTGTTCACGGCCGTGGGCTACGACAGCCTGCTCGACGGCATCGAGCACGTCGCGCTCGTCTACGGCGAGATCGGCGACGGCGAGGACGTGCTGGTGCGCGTGCACTCCGAGTGCCTCACGGGTGACGTCTTCGGCTCACTGCGCTGCGACTGCGGCCCGCAGCTCGACGCGGCTCTGGAAGCCGTTGCGGCACAGGGACGTGGTGTCGTGCTGTACATGCGCGGACACGAGGGCCGCGGCATCGGCCTGATGCACAAGCTGCAGGCCTACCAGCTGCAGGACCAGGGCGCGGACACCGTGGACGCGAACCTGGTGCAGGGCCTGCCCGCCGACGCGCGCGACTACGGCACGGGCGCGCAGATCCTCGTCGAGCTCGGCATCAAGTCGATGCGCCTGCTCACGAACAACCCGGCCAAGCGCGTCGGGCTGGAGGCCGGATACGGTCTGCGGGTGCTCGACCGGGTGCCGCTGCCGATCTCCCCGAACCCGGAGAACCTGCGGTACCTGCGCACCAAGCGCGACCGGATGGGCCACGAGCTGCACCAGCTGGAGCAGTACGAGGCCGTTGTTTCCGCTACGGAGGACCAGGAATGAGCGGCGAGGGCCGTCCAGAGCAGACGAAGCTCGACGGCAAGGGCCTGAGCGTCGCGATCGCGGCGACGCGCTGGCACACGAAGATCACCGACCAGCTCGTCGAGCGCGCGCTGAAGGCAGCCGAGGACGCGGGCTGCGTCGACACGACCGTCGTGCGCGTCGCGGGCGCCATCGAGCTGCCCGTCGTGGTGCAGGAGCTCGCCCGCCACCACGACGCCGTGGTCGCGCTGGGCGTGGTCATCCGCGGCGGCACCCCGCACTTCGAGTACGTCTGCGACTCGGTCACGGACGGGCTCACCCGCGTGGCGCTCGACGAGTCGACGCCGGTCGGCAACGGCGTGCTGACCACGAACACCGAGGAGCAGGCACTGGCCCGCGCCGGCCTGCCGGACTCGGTCGAGGACAAGGGCTACGAGGCGACCGTCGCCGCGATCGACACCGCACTGGTGCTGCGCGGCCTGCGTCAGCCGTGGACCGAGCGGGGTTTCGAGTGACGAGCGTGGTGTTCCGCCCGAAGAAGATCCGCCGCGTCGCGTGGGCGTGCGCCGTGGGCCTGGTCGCGGTGTTCACGGTGGTGGGCCTGTTGCTCGGCAACACCCCGACCGGCGTCATCTTCCGGACGTCCGACCAGGTCGCGATGATCCTGCTGGGCTTCCTGCTCGCGGGCGGTGTGCTGCTGCTGACCCGGCCGCGCGTCACGGCCGACGCCGAGGGCGTGGACGTCCGCAACGTCGTCACGTCGCACCACTACGACTGGAAGGACGTGCTCTCGGTCAGCTTCCCCGACGGCGCCGCGTGGGCCCGTCTGGAGCTTCCCGAGGACGAGTACGTCAGTGTGATGGCCGTGCAGGCCGTGGACCGTGAGTACGCCGTGTCGTCCGTGCGCGCGTTGCGCGAGCTGCACAAGGCCGCGCACTAGGTCCTCAGGTCCAATGGCCGAGGATCGCTCCCGCGAGCGTGAGGCCGACGACGTGGTAGCCCGCCCCGATGGCCGCGAAGGTCAGCGGGGCGGGCTTCGTCATGTCGTAGGACCCCGTCACGAACCGGACCGGTAACGCGACGCCGACACCGATGACGAGCCCGAGGAGCAGGCCTTCCATGACGGTGTCGGTGCCCGACGCCGCCCCGAGCATCGCGGTGACGAGCGTGAGCACGAAACACGTGGTCAGCGGGACGACGAGGATGGCGGGGCTCGCCTTCTCCGGCTTGTTGAGGTCCCAGCCGGACGCCCGCTGGTAGGCCCTGCCGAAGGCGTACTCCGCGTACCAGACCGAGCCCAGCGCGAAGTAGGCGATCGTGGCCACGAGGACGGCCAACCAGTTCAGGTCGCCGAGCACGCTCAAACTCATCTGCTTCTCCCGCGGTGATCAGGGTGACTTGGCATCGCGGGGGGACAGTTTGCTGTTACCGGTGGTTCGGGTTTCGACATCACGCCTGTGAATGGGCCGCCCGTCCCCCGAGAACGTCGGCGTCGCTCCCAGGCCTGCACCAGCTTGATCTTGGTACCGCTGGGGAAGCCGCCGAGCACTGCGGCGGTCGCCGTGTCCCGGACGTGGATCCGCGGGTTCGGGTCCACGGCGTCCGTCGCGGTCAGCTTGTAGACCCGTCCTCGTTGTTCGCGGGGTTGCCAGCGATGCCGGTCTCGCCCCTCAGCGTGACGGGAACGGTGCCACCGCACTGGATGTCGGCGGCGCCCAACGACTAGTCCGGTCAAGCAGAATGGCGACGACATTCACCCGTGAGCAGCAGTGAAAGGCGTTAGCCGGATTTATCCAACCGTGACGAAAGGCCCGCCCGGAACGTGTCCGGACGGGCCTTGTCGCACTGGCCGGCTATCAGCTGCGGACCATCTTGCGCAGCACGTACTGCATGATGCCGCCGTTGCGGTAGTAGTCGGCCTCACCGGGCGTGTCGATGCGGACGACCGCGTCGAACTCGACCTTCGCGCCGTCCGTCTTCGTGGCGGTCACGTGCACCGTCGACGGCGTGCTGCCGTCGTTCAGCTCCGTGAGGCCGGCGAAGTCGAACGTCTCGGTGCCGTCCAGACCCAGCGACGCGGCGTTCTCGCCGGCCGGGAACTGCAGCGGCACGACGCCCATGCCGATCAGGTTCGAGCGGTGGATGCGCTCGTAGGACTCGGCGATGACGGCGCGGACGCCGAGCAGCGACGTGCCCTTGGCCGCCCAGTCGCGCGACGAGCCGGAGCCGTACTCCTTGCCCGCCAGCACGACCAGCGGGACGCCGGCCTCCGCGTACGCGACCGACGCGTCGTAGATCGTCGTCTGCGGGGCGTCGTCGGCCAGGAAGTTGCGGGTGAAGCCGCCCTGGACGTCGTCGAGCAGCAGGTTGCGCAGGCGGATGTTCGCGAACGTGCCGCGGATCATCACCTCGTGGTTGCCGCGGCGGGAGCCGTAGGAGTTGAAGTCCTTGCGCTCCACGCCGTGCTCGGTCAGGTACTGGCCCGCGGGCGAGTCGGCCTTGATCGAACCGGCGGGGGAGATGTGGTCCGTGGTGACCGAGTCGCCCAGCAGCGCGAGGACGCGCGCGCCCGCGATGTCGGTGACCGGCTTCGGCTCCATCTCCATGCCCTCGAAGTACGGGGGCTTGCGCACGTAGGTGGACTCGCTGTCCCACTCGAACGTGTTGCCGGTCGGCGTGGGCAGCGACTGCCAGCGCTCGTCACCGGAGAACACGTTGGTGTAGCCCTTGGTGAAGCCCTCCGCGGAGATCGAGGTCGAGATGACCTCGGCGATCTCGGCCGGCGACGGCCAGATCTCCGAGAGGTACACCGGCTTGCCGTCGGTGTCGGTGCCGAGCGGCTCGGTGGTGATGTCCTTGTCCATCGAACCGGCCAGCGCGTACGCCACGACGAGCGGCGGCGACGCGAGGTAGTTCATCTTGATGTCCGGGTTGATCCGGCCCTCGAAGTTGCGGTTGCCGGACAGCACCGAGACGACCGCGAGGTCGCCTTCCTGCACGCCCGCCGAGATCTCCTCCTGCAGCGGGCCCGAGTTGCCGATGCAGGTGGTGCAGCCGTAGCCGACCAGGTGGAAGCCGAGCTTCTCCAGGTACGGCATGAGGCTGGCGCGCTCGTAGTAGTCCATGACGACCTTCGAGCCCGGCGCCAGGGTCGTCTTGACCCACGGCTTGCGCTCGAGACCGCGCTCGACGGCCTTCTTCGCGAGCAGCGCCGCGCCGAGCATCACGGACGGGTTCGAGGTGTTGGTGCACGACGTGATCGCGGCGATCGCGACGGCGCCGTGGTCCAGCTCGAACTCGTTGCCGTCGACGGTGACCTTGACCGGGTTCGACACGCGGCCGGTCGCGCCCTCGGCGGCCGACTGGAACACCTTCGGCGCGCCGGAGCCGTTCTCGCCCTCGTGGACGGCGACCGGGTCGCTGGCCGGGAACGTCTCGTCGACGGCCTCGTCCACGCCGGACAGCTCGGCGGAGTCGGTGTGCGCGACGTAGGCGCCCAGAGCCTGGCGGAACGCCTCCTTGGCGGAGGTCAGCTCGATGCGGTCCTGCGGGCGCTTCGGGCCGGCGATCGACGGGACGACCGTCGCGAGGTCCAGCTCCAGCGTCTCGGAGTAGACGGCCTCACGCGACGGGTCGTGCCACAGGCCCTGCTCCTTGGCGTAGGCCTCGACGAGCGCGATCTGCTCCTCGGACCGGCCGGTCAGGCGCAGGTAGTCGATGGTCTCGCCGTCGATCGGGAAGATGCCGACCGTGGAGCCGAACTCCGGCGACATGTTGCCGATGGTGGCGCGGTTCGCGAGCGGCACGGCGCCGACGCCCTCGCCGTAGAACTCGACGAACTTGCCGACGACGCCCTGCTTGCGCAGCATCTCGGTGATCGTGAGCACCAGGTCGGTCGCGGTGGCGCCGGGGGGCAGCTCACCGGAGAGCTTGAATCCCACGACGCGCGGGATCAGCATGGAGACCGGCTGGCCGAGCATCGCGGCCTCGGCCTCGATGCCGCCGACGCCCCAGCCCAGCACGCCGATGCCGTTGACCATCGTGGTGTGCGAGTCGGTGCCGACCAGGGTGTCCGGGTAGGCCTGGCCGTTGCGGACCATGACGACGCGGGCCAGGTGCTCGATGTTGACCTGGTGCACGATGCCGGTGCCGGGCGGGACGACCTTGAACTCGTCGAAGGCGGTCTGGCCCCAGCGCAGGAACTGGTAGCGCTCGCGGTTGCGCTCGTACTCGAGGTCGACGTTCAGCTCGAACGCGTCCGGGCGGCCGAAGATGTCGGCGATGACCGAGTGGTCGATCACGAGCTCGGCGGGCGCGAGCGGGTTCACCTTGTCGGCGTCGCCGCCGAGCTGGGTGACGGCTTCGCGCATGGTGGCGAGGTCGACGACGCACGGAACACCGGTGAAGTCCTGCATCACGACGCGGGCAGGCGTGAACTGGATCTCGGTGTTGGGCTCCGCGGTGGGGTCCCAGGCGGCGAGCGCGCGCACGTGGTCGGCGGTGATGTTCGCGCCGTCCTCGGTCCGCAGCAGGTTCTCCAGCAGGATCTTCAGGCTGAACGGAAGGCGCTCGGCGCCCTCCACGGCGCTCAGCCGGAACACCTCGTACGAGGCGTCGCCGACGTCGAGCGTGCCGCGGGCGCCGAAGCTGTCCTTGCTAGCAGGTGCAGTCACGTGCAACTCCATTGGTGACAGCGCAGTGGTCGGTTCGGGGTATGGGGAGAGTCTTCCTCAACCGGTCGACCACTGCCCCTCGACCCCAAACAGTACGCTTGTCCTGTAATCGCGTTCAACCCAGGTTGCCCTAAGTCACGTGATCACCCCCGTGGAGTCCCGAGGGGGTAGCCCGGCAGGGGCCGGAGGAAGGTGCCGGGCTACCCGCGGGAGGGCGGCGTGGCTACGCGCCGCCGTGGTCCCTGACGACCCGGCGGGCCGAGGCGAAGAGCATGCCGATGTTGACCGACTTCGGGCACACGACGACGGCGACCACGTCCTCGTTGGCGGTGCTGCGGATGAACAGGTGCGTGAGGTTGGTGCTGTTGACCAGCACCTCCTGGAAGTAGTGCTCGGTGCTCGCGATGCCGCGCCGCTCCTTGAAGATGTCCTCGATCATCGTGACCGTGCGGCCCTGGAACAGGTCGAGCGTCGCGCCGGCGAGCAGGTCGAGCACCTCCGACGGGTGGCTGTCGGTCGTCTCGAACGACAGCAGCATGCCGGTGGCCATGTCGACGACGCCCGTGGCGAGGCAGCCGGGAACCTCCTGCCGCAGGTGCCGGACCAGCGCGGCCATCTGGTCGGACATGGGTATGTCGCTCATCTTGTGCATCGTCATTTCACACTTCTTCTCATGCGGCGGTCAGAATGGAGTTGATGCGTTCGATAGCGGGTTGCGTCTCCTGGTGCAGACGCGTCACGTTGAGCCCTTCGTCGCCCAGCACGACCATCAACGCGAGTGCGCCGACCGCGTACACGGCCATGCAGCCGCCGCTGTTGTAGACGATGGATTGGCGGAATGCGCCCTGACCGGCGACCTCGCTGGTTCTTCGCGCAATTCCGAGATCGGCGGCGGCCAACGCGGAGATGACCTCCGTGTCGATCCTCTCGGACGTGTCGGCGAGAATCAGCATTCCGTCGTTCGCGGCGATCAGCGTGTCCGTGATGCCGGTGACTCGTTCGCGCAAACCGTGCAGCTCGGCGGCCAGCACGTCGTGGTTCACGGGTTCTCCCTCTCTGATGGCTCGAGCAGCAGTGGGCGCCTCAGCGACCGGGGCAGCGGCACGTCGGTGCCGGGGTCGCGCGGGGGTGTCCTCCTGGGGCGCAGCGGCACGACGGGGCGTGACGCCGGGGTGACGACCGTGGTGCCGGGCACGACGGCGAGCAGCCCGTCGGCCACCATCCGGCTCGCCTCGACCGTCACCGGGTAGACGCTGCGGCCCGACGCGAACGCGATGTCCCGCGCGGTGCGCCTGCCCGTGGCCTGCGAGAGGATCTCCAGGCGCAGCGGGCTGAGCACCCGCAACGCGGCGCCGCGGGCGGGGGCCAGGCGGTCGCGGTGGGGGCACAGCGGGTGCTCCAGCGCGAGTAGCGCGGTGATTCTGCGTGAGGTCTCGCGCAGAAGGTGGACCGGGTCGATCGGGGCGCTCATCGGGACGGCGACGTCGTGGGCGTGCGGGGAGAACGCGCAGTCGTCGACGTCGCCGGCCACGATCGTGAACGCCGCGTCCTGTGTGGCCATCATCGCGACGACGTTCAGCTCGGTCTCGCCGACGGTGCCGCGGGTGCCGGTGGAGAGCGCGGCGGTCCATTCGGACTCGCTGATTCGTCCCGTGCGCAACAACAACGCGTCGGGTCCCGGCGAACCCGCGCTTTCCACGCAGATGATGCCGCCGTCGCGGAAATGGATTTCCCCGCCGGGATTCCCGGGGATGTGGAAAGTGCCGGTTGCGTTCGTCGCCTCGCGTCCGGTCAACGCTCCCGCGAGCACGTCGAAGGAGAATTGCGTACCGCTTTTCAGGGGTGTCACCCGCATTCGTCCGACTGGGCTGGAGGGACCTCATCCTGGTTGCCCAGGTCACGTTTTGTCCCCACCTTTCACTCGATCGTGTGAAAGGTTTCCGGGGTGTATCAATCACTTATGGATGCGGTGTGACGGAGAGTTTTCCGGAAGAACGTGAGAACGATTCCGAATGCGCTGGTATCAGGGGCTTCGCGCATTCCGGGACGACGGCGGGCGAACCTGGTCACGACGGTGAGAACGATCTTCGGGGCGTCCGGTGCGCCGAACGGCGCCAAAGCGCGCTGTAGAGGTGCCGTGGATGGCTATCTTGGCGTTGTGCTCCTCGACCAGGTTTCGAAGCGCTACGGACGTGGACCGTGGGTGCTGCGCGACCTCACCCTCGACGTCTCCGGGCTGACCGTGCTGACCGGCGCGAACGGCACCGGCAAGTCCACGCTGCTCAAGATCGCCGCCGGCGTGCTGAGGCCGACGTCCGGCCGCGTACGGCGGCCCTCCTCGGTCGGCTACGTGCCGGAGCGGTTCCCGTCGGACGTGAAGATGTCCGCTTCGGCGTATCTGGCGCACATGGGGCGGATCCGCCGGGCCGCCGGGGCGGACGTGCTGGAACGACTGGGGTTCGTCGGCTCGATGACGGCGCCGATGTCGGAGCTGTCGAAGGGCAACGCGCAGAAGGTCGCGCTGGCGCAGGCGTTCCTCGCGTCGGACCTGCTGGTGCTCGACGAACCGTGGACCGGCCTCGACACGGCCGCGGCGGCCGAGCTGGTGTCGTTGCTGGAGGGACGGACCGCGCTGGTGTCCGACCACGAGGGCCACCTCGCCTCGGCGACGCGCGTGGACCTCGCCGGCGGCCACGTGACGATCGAGCTGAGCCGGGTCGTCGGGCTGGACGCGCTGGAGGCGTTGGAAGGCGTGCGGTCGGTGTTGTCGCGCGGTACCTCGGCACGGGTGGTGGTGGCGCCGGACCGGAGCGACCACGTGCTGGCCGAGGCGTTGCGGCTCGGGTGCTCGGTGCGGAGCGTGCGGTGATCGTCCTGATGCGGTACCTCGCGGCGGACGTGTTCCGCGGGCAGCGGTACTTGGCGCCGTTGCTGGTGTTCCTCGGTGTGCTGGGGATGTTGTTCTCCTCCGACGCCGGGCAGCCGTTGGAGGCGTACTCGGGCTCGGCGGCGTTGCTGTACCCGGTCTCGGCCTGGATGGCCGTCGTGGTGGCGACTTCCGAGGACGCCGTGCGCCGCGAGATCACGGTGGTGTCGGCGGGCGGCTGGTCCCGCGTGCTGACGGCGGCGGCGCTGGTGACGGTGTCGATCACGGTGGTCATGGCGCTCGTGGCGGCGGTGTGGCCGGTCGTGACGAACCCGCACCCGTACACCCTGGGCGAGTTTTTTGTCGGACTCGGCGCGCATACTGTCTGTGCGCTGCTTGGTTCTGGTGTGGGACTGCTGTTCGCGAGGCCGGTGCTCGACTCGATCGGGCGTACGGTGCTCGCGGTGTTCTCCGTCGTGGTGCTGACGTACCCGTTGGGGCGGGCGACTCCGCTCGGCTGGGTGCTGGACGCGCTGGGGCACAACTCGATGTCGTCGTCCGTGCTGTGGGCCGGAGTGGTCGGGGTCGCACTGGTGTCGGCCGCCGTCGCCGTGGGCGTGCGGCGGGTCTGATGCGCGTCAACGTCCTCGGTCCGTTGCAGGTCGTCGTCGACGGCGCTCCCGTCGAGGTGCGCGGGAAACGCTTGCGGTGGTTGCTGATCCGGCTCGCGATGGAGCCGGGCCGGGTGGTCGCCGCCGAGCGGCTGATCGCGGACCTGTGGCCGGACGAGCCTCCGGTGGACGGCGTCGCGGCGTTGCAGTCACTGGTGTCGCGGTTGCGGCGCACGGTGGGTGCCGCGTCGGTGTCGTCGCACGCCGCGGGCTACCGGCTGGACGCGTCGACCGACGTCGAGGAGTTCGAACGCACCCGTGACGCGGCGTTGTGGCGCGGTGCGGCGTTCGAGGAGGCACCGTTCGCGGTCGACGAGGCTGTGCGGCTCGCGTTGCTGCGCGACGATTTGGCGGGCCTGGAGGCCCTGGCCGCCGCGCACCCGGTGCGGGAGGACGTGCAGGCCCGGCTGATGCTGGCGCTGCACGCCGCCGGACGCCGGTCGGACGCGCTGGCGTTGTTCGAGCGTGTGCGGGCGGACCTGGCCGACTCGCTGGGCGTGGACCCCGGCGAGGCGCTGGCGGCTGCCCACCTCACGGTGCTGCGCGAGCGCACGTCGCGGGGCAACCTGCCGGCCCCCGTCGGCTCGTTCGTGGGCCGCGAGCCGGACCTGGCCGTGCTGGCGACCTCGTTGCGCGACAACCGGTTGGTGACGCTGACCGGCTTCGGCGGCGTGGGCAAGACCAGGCTGGCCCTGACGCACGCGGCGTCGGTGCCGCAGGCCTGGTTCGTGGAACTGGACTCGTCGGCCGAACCACTGGCCGCGCTGGACGCCGCCCTGGGCCCGAACCCGTTGGCGACACCGGTGTTCTCGCGCCTCGGCTCGTCCCTGGTGGTGCTCGACAACTGCGAGCACGTCGTGGACGCGGCCGCGTCCCTGTGCGTCCGGCTCCTGGCCGAGGCGCCGGACGCGCGCGTGCTCGCGACGTCACGGGAACCGCTGGGCATCCCGGGCGAGGTGGTGCTCCCCGTGGCGCCGCTGGACCTGGACCACGCGGTGCGGTTGTTCGCCGCACGCGTCGGCTCGGCCTTCGACTCCGACGTCGTGCGGCGGGTTTGTGCTGCCCTGGACGGGATCCCGCTCGCCGTGGAACTGGCGGCGGCCCGTGCCCGGTCGTTGTCCGCCGCGCAGCTGGAGTCGCGTGTGGACAGCCGGTTGCGGTTGCTGGACAGGGGATCGCGCACCGGCCCTGCCCGGCACCGCACGTTGCGCGCGGTCATCGACTGGAGCTGGGAGCTGCTGGACGACGTCGAACGGCTGCTGCTCGCGCGGATGGCGGTGTTCGTGGGCGGGGCGACGGCCGCGGCGGTGCACGAGGTGTGCGGGGACGGTCTGGGCGACATCGGGGAACTCGGTGAAGCTCGGGACGGTGGCGGTGTGCACGGTGGCGGTGTGCACGGCGGGGGTGTGCATGGCGGCGACGTGATGCGGGGTGGCGGGCCGACGCGAAACGCGGGCGAGGCGTTGCTTGGCGGGGCAGCGGTGTCCGGAGACGCAGCGGTGCCTGGCCCCGCTGCGGTTTTCGGCGGTCTTGCGGTCCCCAGGGGCGAAACTCTGGCTGGTGGCGCGGTGGCCGGTGGCTCCACGGCCCATCGCACCGCGTACCGGCCCGACTCGGGCGCGCCGCCGTCCGCTGCCGCACCGCCGTCCGACTCGGCCGCACCGCCACCCGACGCCGCCGCACCGCCGTCCGACTCGGCCGCACCGCCGTCCGACTCGGCCGCACCGCCACCCGACGCCGCCGCACCGCCACCCAACGCCGCCGCGGCAGGCTCGCGCAGGGGTACCCCCGAACCGGGAACCCCTACATCTCAACGTACTCAGCACCCCCGACAAGATCAGAGCCTCTGGGACACCGAGGACCTGCTGGCGTCCCTCGTCGAGAAGTCCCTCGTCGTCCGCACCGGCGAGCGCTACCGCCTGCTGGAGACCGTCCGCGAGTACGCCCTGGAACAAGGTCACGCGGATCCCGCGAAGCACGCCGCCTACTACGTGGCGGTGGCCGAGCGGTACGAGCCGCTGCTGCGCGGGCCGGGGCAGTTGGAGGCGCTCAGGGTCTTCGACGTGGAGCGCGCGAACCTCGACGCCGCGCAGGCGTGGGCGGTCGAGCACGAGCACGGGGTCGCGCGGCGGATGATGGCCGCGCGCACCTGGCACTGGCTGGTCATGACCAAGCGGTTCGAGGAGATCCGGCGGTGGGCGGCGGTCACGCCCGACGACCCTGTGTCGGGAGTGGTGGCCTCGCTCGGCACGCCGGCCGCCCTGGCCGCCGCCGAGCGGTTGTGGCAGGAGGACCTGCCGACGGCGTTGTGCGCGTTGATGCTGACCAGCGGGCAGGTCTGGGGCGACCCCGAGCTCGGGCGGCGGCTCGAGGCGCTCGCCGTGCGGCTGGACGCGTCGCCCGACGAGTGGATGCGGGCGTTCGCGGCGCTCGTGCGCGGGCTGGTGGCGGGGGAGTTCAGCGAGGGCGCGGCACCGGCGGCGGAGGCAGGGTACCGGGAGGCGGTGGAGCGGTTCCGGGCCGTCGGGGACCGGTGGGCCGTGGTGTTCGGGCTGTCGTGCCTGGTCATGGTGCTGATCAACCGGGGCGAGTTCACCGAGGCGTTCACGGCCGTGTCCGAGGCCCGCCGGGTGACGGCGGAGCTCGGCGAGCCGGAGAGCGTGCTGGTGCCGATGTCGGTGCTCATGCAGGCGGCACGGATCAAGATCCGGATCGGTGACTTCGCCGGGGCCCGCGAGGACCTGGAGCTGGTGCCCGCGTCGCGGCACGAGCTGGACCGGGCCCGGCTCGCGCAGGCCCGTGGCGAGGTGGCGTACTTCAGCGGGGACTTCGAGCAGGCCGTGGCGTTGTACCGGCAGGCGCTCGGCGCCACCGAGGGCTCGCCCGCGCACCAGTTCCGGGCCACCGTCCACGCGAGTCTCGGTCTCGCGCTGACCCGGCTCGGGAACCTCGGTGAGGCGGGCCTGCACCACGGGAAGGCGATGGAGACCGTGCGCGCCAGTGCCGACGGTCCCGCCAGGGCGCTGGTGCTGGAGTGGTACGCGGACTGGGTGTTCGCGCAGGGCGACCCCCGCGGCGCGGGGGACGTCCTGGACGAGGCGGAACGGCTACGCGGCGGTCCCAGCAGCGACCCTGCGGTGGTGCAGCTGCGTGACCGGGTGCGCGCCGAAGTAGGCGTCGATCGCTGACCGGCCGATCGCGGCGACGTAGCCGTCCGGGCGCACCAGCACCGGGCCGTCGGCCAGCTCCAGCGTCACGAAGTCCGGGCCGCGCAGCAGGTCGAAGATCCGGCCGTGCCCGGTGACGCCGTCGGGCATGCGGTCGCCCGGCTGCAGGCCCGGCCCGTCCTCGGTCCGGTACGACAGCGAGAGCTGCAGCGTCTGGTCGTCGCGCTTCTCGAACGGGTGGCCGGACGTCATGATCGCGCTCGTCATGCCCAGCAGCCACTCGGCGACGGGCTTGCGCTCGGACTCGTAGGTGTCGAGCAGCGTCTCCATGCCGAGCTTCCAGCCGAGGTTGTAGGCGTCCTGGATGCCCGTGTTCATGCCCTGCGCACCGGCGGGGGAGTGCACGTGCGCGGCGTCGCCCGCGAGGAACACCAGGCCCACGCGGAACCGGTCCACCATGCGGACGTTCATGCGGTACAACGACATCCACGTCGCGTCGTGCACGAACACGTCGTCCAGGCCGGTGCGGTCGCGGACGATCTGCCGGTAGAGCTCCAGTGAGGGGTCGCCGTCGCCGGCCGCCTGGAACTGGAAGAGGTCGGTGCCGGGCAGCGGGCACAGCGCGAGCCACGACTCCCTGCTGGCGCCCCACTGGTGCCAGTGGTCGCGGTCGAGGCCGGAGATCCGCAGGTCACCGACGAGCATCCGCTGGTCCTCGTGGGTCTCGCCGACGAACGACACGCCGAGCTCCTTGCGCACGGACGACTTGCCGCCGTCGCACCCGACGAGGTACTTCGCCCGCACGGTCTGCCCGCCGACCACCGCCGTGACCCCGGAGTCGTCCTGCGTGAACGACGTCAGCGGCATCCCGTACTCGACGGGCTGGGGGAGTGCCTCGCGCAGGATCTGCTCGACCCGGAACTGCGGGATGAGCATTGTGCGCGCGTAGGGGCGTTCGACCGTGGGGTGGCGACCTTCGTGGACGTCCCACTCGCGCACGACCTCGCGGCCGTTGTAGGCGCGCATGGTCATGTCGAACCGGCCCGCCGCCAGCACGTCCTCGATGACGCCCAGGTCGTGGAAGACCTCCATGCTGCGCGGCTGCAGGCCCTTGCCGCGCGACCCGGCGAACGGCGCGGGCGAGGCGTCGACGATCCGGAACGGCACACCGCGCCGGGAGAGGTCGAGCGCCAGGGTGAGGCCGGTCGGCCCGGCGCCGATGATCAGTACCTGAATGTCCATGGGCGAAGACTCGGCCCACGAACTGCCACGGCCCTGTCATCGCGCTGTTGCGGATGACAGGGCCGTGGACGACCTGCGGGAACCTACTTCTTGAGCAGCTCGATCAGCGCGTCGACGTCCTTGGGCTCGAAGCCGCGGAACAGCGTCAGCGCCAGCTCGTAGTACGAGCGGATCGGGCTCACGTACCACTTGCCGTCGACCTTGGTGGAGACGACGCCGACACCGGTCTTCATGACGGACCCGGCCACGCGGCCGATGATCTCGGCAGCCTCGGCGGGCATGTTCTTGCCGCCCTGCTGCTGCACGAGCTGCGTGATCTCGTCCGCGCACAGCTTCTGGTTGCCCTGGCCGGGCACGTCGGCCGAGTAGCAGTCGCCGTCGCGGCTGATCGTGACGGTCTCGCCCTCGGCGGTGATCGACAGCTTCTTGACCGTGACCTGCTTGCCGCCGGCGACGTCCTTGACGTCGGTCTCCAGCGCCTTGAGCTCGGCGCCGGTCTTGTCCAGCTGGCCTGCCTGCTCGATCAGCAGCGGGCCGAGGTCCTGCAGCACGCCCGCCTCGTCCGGCGGGAGCAGCGCGATGACCTTCTTCAGGTCACCGTCGAGCGCGGCGTTGACCATGCTCTTCGCGGCCTCCTCCGGCGAGCTCGCGCCCTCCGGTGCGAAGCCGGACTGCGGCCACTTGAGCTTCTCCTCCTCCAGGACCGCGTTGGCGATCGTGTAGAAGGCGCTCGGGTACCACTTGTCGTCGACCTTGATCGACGCGATGCCGATCGGCGTGCCGCGCTTCTTCACCTCGGCGGTGATGTCGACGGTCTCGGACTTCGATCCCGTGAGGTTGATGTCGTCGCCCAGCGCGTCGACGAGCTTGTCGGTCAGCGGGATCTTCGACGCGTCCGAGGTGATCGTGATCTTGCCCTCGACCAGCTTGTTGATGGTGAGGTGGTCGTTGATCTTCTCGGCCTTGGCCTCGTCGAACTTGATGTTCTCGCTCTTGAACTCGACGCCCGTGAGCTTGTTCGGGTCCGCCTCGGGCTTGAGGATCTCGAGGCGCTTCATCTCCTTGGTCATCGACTCCATGTAGTCCTTCGACAGCGCCGCCTCCGCGGGCGCCAGCGAGGCCATGATGCCGACGACGTCACCGCTGCCGAGCTGCTCGATCAGGTTCTTCGCCGCGACCTCCGGCGTGTCCTGGCCGGCGTTCGCCGCGGGGTCGGACTTCAGCACGGCGAAGTACGTGACACCGCCGCCGATCAGCAGCAGCACCGCGATCACGGCCGTGACGACCAGGCCGGTGCGCTTCTTCTTCGGCGGCTCGCCGCCCATCGGCGCGTAGCCGTACGGCTGCTGCTCGAAGCCCTGCTGGGGGAACCCCTGCTGCGGGAAGCCCTGCGGGCCGGTCTGCGGGAAGCCCTGCTGGGGCTGCTGCGGGAACCCCTGGGGCCCGGTCTGCGGGTAACCGCCCTGCTGCGGGTAGCCACCTGGCTGCTGCTGGTAGCCGCCCTGCTGGGGCTGCTGCCCGTACGGGTTGTTCTGCGGCTGCCACTGGCCGCCGCCGCCACCTGGGTAGCTCACGGGTTCCCTCCTGGAGTTCTCACTGCGCTGCGCCTGGACGAGGTGAGCACCGTGATCGCCCCCGCGATCGTCAGTACGGCACCGGCAAGAGTCGTGATCGGTCCAGCCGTGCTGATTCCGACCAATGCACCCTTGCTATCCCCTTGGACTGTGGCTAGTAGGGCCACGGTTCCGCAGATCGTGCCAAAAAGAAGGCCGATGCACGCGGCAATTCGACTAAATCGGAACACGAAGAGCGCGGCGGCGATCATGGCGAGGGGCGTCAGACCCACCCAGACCCCCGTCACGACGGTGCCCGCCACCCCGTCCAGCCCGGCGAAACCACGGAGCGAGAGCACCTCGTAACTGTCCCTCGTGGTC
Organism: Lentzea sp. NPDC059081; assembly: GCF_042738015.1. Taxonomy (NCBI): domain Bacteria; kingdom Bacillati; phylum Actinomycetota; class Actinomycetes; order Pseudonocardiales; family Pseudonocardiaceae; genus Lentzea; species Lentzea sp. NPDC059081. Next base: position 5,501 of record NZ_JBHYGW010000006.1, on the reverse strand, counting down.
GATCCGGATTTCAGCCACGGCAGGAAAGTCCCCGCGATCGACGTGACCAAGCCCACTGCCGCGATGGCGGCTCCCACAGCGCTGCGCACCCGACTAGTGTGAACCGATGGTCTCCCAGGCGTGCGCGGCGGCACGGGCGCTGGTCGCTTCGGCGCACCGGATCACGGTGCTGACCGGCGCGGGAGTCTCCACCGACTCGGGCATCCCGGACTTCCGCGGGCCCGACGGGCTGTGGACCCGCGACGCCGACACCGGCCTGGACGCCTCTGTGGACGACTACCTCGCCGACCCCGAGGTCCGCAGGCGCACGTGGCGGTCGCGGCTCGACAGTCCCGTGTGGACCGCCAGGCCGAACGCCGCGCACAAGGCGCTGGTGGAGCTCGAACGGTCAGGGCGGCTGCGCACGCTCGTCACCCAGAACATCGACGGCCTGCACCAGAAGGCGGGCTCCGACCCCCACCGCGTGCTGGAGCTGCACGGCACCCTGCACGCGACCGTGTGCCTCGGATGCGGCGCCACGGGTCCGATGCGCGACGCGTTGAAGCGCGTCGCGGAGGGCGACCCCGAACCGGACTGCCCGCGCTGCGGCGGAGTCCTCAAGTCCGCCACCATCTCGTTCGGGCAGGAGCTCGACGGCGAGGTGCTGCGCCGCGCCCGGCTCGCCGCGCTCGACTGCGACGTGCTGCTGGTGGCGGGGACGTCGCTGTCGGTGCAGCCCGCCGCCGGTCTCGTGCCGCTCGCCGCGAAGGCGGGCGCCCGGGTCATCATCTGCAATGCCGAGCCGACGCCGTACGACTCCATCGCGGCCGTCGCGCTGCACGAACCCGTCGGCGAGGTGCTGCCCGACCTCAGCTCCGTTCCTCCATCCGGGGGAGGCCGATTCTCGTCCTGGGGAGATCCGAGCACCTGGTCGTAGTGTCGTGACATGCGCGTACCGCTGATCACGACGGACTTCCTGGACCGGGCGTCGTTCGCGTTCCCGGCGACGACGGCGACCATCGACGAGCCCGACCAGCCCGCCAAGCCGGTCGAGACGACGACGTACGCGCAGATGGCCACCCGTGTGCGCGCATGGCAGGCCGGGCTCGACGCCCTGGGCATCGGCGAGGGCGAGCGCGTCGCCGTCGTCAGCCACAACTCGGCGCGGATGCTGGAGCTGCTGCACGCCGTGCCCGGCAGCGGCCGGATCTGCGTGCCGGTGAACTTCCGCCTGCGCCCCGACGAGGTCAAGTACATCGTCGAGCACAGCGGGGCGTCGGCGTTGTTCGTCGACCCCGAGCTGTCCTTGCAGGACGTCACGGCGAAGCACCGGTTCACGCTGGGCGAGGAGTCGGAGTCGCTGCTTCGGTTCGATGTGGACCCACGGCCGTGGAGCGAGCCGTCGGAGGACGCGACCGCGACCATCAACTACACCTCGGGCACCACGGCGCGGCCCAAGGGCGTGCAGCTGACCCACCGCAACATCTGGCTGAACGCGGTCACGTTCGCCATGCACACGCGTGCGTGGGAGGGCGACGTGTACATGCACGTGCTGCCGATGTTCCACTGCAACGGCTGGGGCATGCCGTTCGGTCTGACGGGCCTCGGCGTGCCGCAGGTGGTGCTGCGCAAGGTCGACGGCGCCGAGATCCTGCGCCGTGTGCGCGACCACGGCGTCACGCTCATGTGCGGTGCACCGGCCGTGTGGAACGCCGTGCTGGACGCCGCCCAGACGTGGGACGGCGAGATCCCCGGCCGTGACACCGTGCGCATCGTGTGCGCCGGGGCACCGCCGCCCTCACGCACGATCCAGCGCGTGACCGAGGAGCTCGGCTGGGAGTTCCTGCAGATCTACGGCCTGACCGAGACCGCGCCGCTGCTCACCTTCAACCGCGCCCAGCCGGGCCCGTCCGGTGAGGAGAAGGCCCGCCTGCAGTCACGGGCGGGCGCGCCGGCGTTGGGCGCCCGGCTGAGGATCTCCGAGACCGGCGAGGTGCTCGCGCGGTCGAACGTGGTCATGGAGGGCTACTGGGAGAACCCGGAGGCCACCTCCGACGCCATCGAGGACGGGTACTTCCGCACCGGCGACGGCGGCCACATCGACGACCAGGGCTGCCTGACGATCTCCGACCGCAAGAAGGACGTGATCATCACCGGCGGCGAGAACGTCTCGTCCATCGAGGTCGAGGACTGCCTCTTCTCGCACCCGGCCGTCGCCGAGGTCGCGGTCATCGGCGTGCCCGACGAGAAGTGGGGCGAGACGATCAAGGCGCTGGTCGTGACCTCCGCCGACGTCACCGAGGCCGAGCTGATCAGGCACTGCAAGGAGCGGCTCGCCGGGTACAAGGCGCCGACGTCGGTCGAGTTCCGCGACGCGATCCCGCGCACGGCGACCGGCAAGATCCAGAAGTTCAAGCTCCGCGAGCCGTACTGGACGGGCCGCGAGCGCGGCGTCAACTAACCCTGGGCGCCTCCGCCCCAGCAGACGATCCGGCGTTCGTCCATCTCGGCGACACGCCGGACTCCGATCGTCCGAAAAGGACCACCGACCGTGTTCCACTGTGACACGAGTGGTTGACGGTGCGTGAGTTCCGGATGCGCCGGGTGAGTCTGATTGGTCTAATTCGGTCGGAGGTGATGCTCGGTGTTGACACGACTCCCCGCTGTGGTGGCGTTGGCGACCGTTGTCCTCGCGGGGACAGCCAACGCCGTTCCGCCGCCTCCGCCGAACCCGAGCGACTCGGAGATCTCGGCGTCGCGGGCGGAGGCCGATGCGAAGGCCGCCCGCGTCGGCGAGCTGACGGGCAAGCTCACGCAGGCGGAGTCGCGACTGCAGGAGCTGCTCGACGACGTCTCGTACAAGCGCGAGCTCGCCAACAAGGCCAGGGTCGACCTGGAGACGGCGATCTCCGAGGCCGAGGCCGCGCGCCGGGAGGCCTCCTCCGCGCGCGTCCAGGCCGACGCGGCGACCGCGGCCGTGGAGCAGAGCCGCCGCGAGCTGGACGAGTTCGCCGCCGCCTCCTACGCCCAGGGCAGCACCGTCGGCTCGTTCTCCGCCTACATCGGCGCCAAGTCGCCGGAGGACCTGCTGGCGCGCGCCCAGATGCTCGAGGCCGTGTCGGCGTCCAGCCTGAACCGCCTCGACCAGGTCACCCGCGACCAGGGCACCGCCGCGAACCTCGACTCCGCCGCCCGCGCCGCGCTGAAGAAGGCCGAGGACAAGCAGGCCGCCGCCGACGAGGCGAAGAAGGTGGCCGAGCAGGCCCAGCAGGTCGCCGTGGAGGCGCACTCGGCCCAGGCCGCCGCCACCTCGGAGCTGCAGGCGAACAAGGACGAAGTCGAACGCGAGCTCGCCACCGCGCGCGGGCAGGTGAACGGCCTCGAAGCCCAACGCCAGCAGTACGACCAGTGGCTCACGGCGAAGCAGGCCGAAGAAGAGGAGAACGCCCGTCGCGCCGCCGCGGCCGCAGCAGCACAGGCTGCCGCCCAAGCCCCGCCGCAACGTCGCCCCGCAGCCGCCGCGCCCGCACCCGCACCGTCCGGCAGTCGCGTGCAGACCGTCATCAACCGCGCGTTGGCCCAACGCGGTGTCATCTACGCGTGGGGTGGCGGCAACTACTACGGCCCGACGTACGGCGTGCGCGACGGCGGCGTCGCTGACGCGTACGGCGACTACGCCAAGATCGGTTTCGACTGCTCCGGCTTGATGATGTACGCGTTCGCCGGCGCCGGCGTGTACCTGCCGCACTACAGCGGCTACCAGTACACCTCCGGCCGGCTGGTGCCGCTGTCGCAGATGGCGCCGGGCGACATGATCTTCTGGGGTCCTGGCGGCGGCACGCACGTCGCGTTGTACCTGGGCGGCGGGATGATGGTGGAGGCGCCGCATTCCGGTGCGGTGGTGCGGATCTCACCGGTGCGGTACGGCGGCATCATGCCGTACGTGACCCGGATGCTCTGACCACGCCGACGGCGATCGCGGCCAGCGCGGCGTCCTGTCCGGACAGCCGGGCGGCGAGCTTCTCCAGCAGTTCGGGATCGAGCTGGACCAGTTCTGCGGCAAGGCTTGCCCAGGCGGCGACGGCGAGCGAGGCCGGCCCGACCGTGCTCAGTTCGCGCTGGGCCCGGTGCAGGACCGCCGTGGCCTCGGCCGGGTTCCAGATCGCCAGACCGGCGGCGATCTTTATCAGGATCGTGGCGACGTCGACGCGGACCTCGACGTCGTCGGGACCGGGCTGGACGCGGTCGAGCGTCGCCAACGCCTTCGCCGAGTCCTTGGCCTGTGCCTCGGCGATGTGCAGGAAATGATGTTGTGCGTACCTGTGGTCGTGGTCCATCGCGAGTGCCCGCACCACGAGTTGTTCCGCGAGAGGCGGATCTGTCGCTCGCAGGCACCCGGCGAACCAGTACAGCTCGTCTGCCGAGAGGTCGTCGGTGATCTCGTCGGTGATGAGGCGCGTGATCTCGTTGCCGAGCGCCGTGTCCACGTCGACCGCGGCGGCCGCGACCTCGCCGAGCAGCTGGTTCTTCGCGACGCCGCCGGCGGTGGTCGCCTCGTACCTCGCCTCTCCCAGCCAGAACTTCGCCTGCTCACCGTTCGTCGTAGCGATCTTCTTGGCCATCTCGCACAGGGCAGTCACACGGTCGTGAGTCCTGCTGATCCTCGACGCGATGGCATCAGCGCGATAGAGGTCCGTGGAGACGATGGAGATGGCGAGTTCCATCCGCCGCTCATCCAGGTCCAACTGGCGATCACGGACAGCTCGGAAGTAGCGGTCGAACAGCTCCAGCGTGTAGCCGCGGCCGGTGGCGGCGGCTTCGTCGAACACGGTGGGGGACAGGTCGTCCGACGTCCAGTGCGTGGCGGAGATCTTGTCGAGGATTCGGGAGGCGTGGTTCGGGTCGAAGGTCGCCACGTGGATCGCGACGTGGCGCAGTGCGCGATCCCGTCCGGCCCGCTCGGTGACGCTCACCGCGGCGCGTTCGGCGAGGTTGGCCAGTCTGGCGGAGTCGCGCGGGTCGTCGGCGCGGCGGACCGCCGCCAGCCAGGCGAGGCACTCCGCGTCGCAGTCGGGGTGTTCTTCGGCTTCGCGCACGAGCAGAGCGACGCGCTCGGGCGGGACGGCACACCGCACGAAGACCCTCACGGCGGACAGCCAGGCTTCACCAGCGGCGTCGTCCAGGATCGGCTCGACCAGCCTGCTCGCGTACTCGGGATCGTTCTCGCGAACCTCCACGGCGATGCCGAGCAGGGCGCCCGACCGCTTTTGCGGGTCGGCGATCGACTTCGCGATCCGGACCGCCAGGTCGAGCCGGGCATCCCGTGGCGCCACCGCGGGGTGGTGACCTGCCGGGCTCGTGGCAGTTCCCGGGATCGTGATGCGCACCTGATCTTCCGGCATGGTGCCGAGCATGACATCGGCTAGATGTACTGCCCCGCGAGGTTGCGAACGGTCCGACACGTGATCGGATGATCTTGGAATGAGGGAGGGCCTCCGGGTTCGGTGTGGATTGCGACATCT
>NZ_JBHYGW010000005.1:380369-499221 GCF_042738015.1 Lentzea sp. NPDC059081 | reverse complement strand
AAAAGCGTGTGGGGTTGACACCCCTGACCTGGTGCAGCGAGTGCTGTGCCACGGCTCGTGACGGGACCACCCCACCGGAACCTTCTGTTTCAAGCCAAAGCCAAAGCAGCTCGGCTTCGCCGTCGCCTTGCTCGCCTTCGGCTCGCGCTCAGCCGCAGTCGCCCATCATCGCCCGGTTCAGCTCCTCCGGGTTGATGGGCGGCACGGCGAGGGGGTGGGCCGCCCCGGCGCGCATGCCGTCGAGCATCAGCCCGAGGTGCCGGCGCCATAGGTCCGGCCGCACGGCCCCGGTCGCCTCGACCGTGCGGGCGGTCGCCCAGGTCAGGAACGCGAGGTCGGCCATCGTGAAGTCGGACCGCAGCACGCCCGCCTCGATCGCCCGGTCGAGGATGCGGCTCATCAGCTGGAACCCGTGCAGGTGCGCCTCGGTCGGCGTGGCCTGCGGGACCCGCCGCGAGATCAGGTCGTTGTAGCCGCGGTCGTTGGCCTGCAGCTCGCAGATCCGTTCCAGGAAGTGCACCAGGCCGTCCCACGCGTCGGGCATCGCGAGCGAGTGCTCCGCGATCTGCCTGACCGTCTGCGCGCGGTCGCTGAACACCGCGTCCACCAGGTCGGCGCGGTTGGGGAAGTGGTTGTAGAGCGTGCCGATGCTCACCCCGGCGGTGCGGGAGATCTCCTCGAGCGCGACGTCCAGCCCGTGGACGGCGAACAGCTTCCGCGCGGCCTCGACCAGCAGGTCCCTGTTGCGCTGCGCGTCCCGGCGCAGGGGCTTGGTTCGGCTGCTCATGGCCGGAATCCTAGCATGTTGAGGTCATCCTCAACTTCTGTGTACACTCGCCCTAGTTGAGGCCGTCCTCAACTTATCTGGACCGAACGAAGGAGCTTTGTCAGATGCCCAAGACCCTTGCCATCTTTGGCGCCGGCCCTGTCTTGGGGTTGGCCGTCGCGCGCCGCTTCGGGCGTGAGGGCTTCCGCGTCGCGCTGGTCTCGCGGACCAAGGAGAACCAGGACAAGCTCGTCGCCGAGCTCGCGAACGACGGGATCGAGGCGGCCGGCTTCTCCGCCGACGTGTCGGACCGCACGCAGATCCCCGGCGCCGTCGAGGCGATCACGAAGGCGTACGGCCAGATCGACGCCGCGATCTTCAGCCCCGGCGGCGGCAGCATGGGCGAGGGCATCGTGCCCGCGCTCGACATCACGCCGGAGAGCCTGCAGGCGATCTTCGACGAGTTCGTGCTCACCGGTGTCGCGCTGGTCAACGCCGCGCTGCCCGCCATGGTCGAGCGCGGCGACGGCGCGATCATCTTCACCGGTGGCCAGTCCGGCGTGTACCCGACGCCGATGCTCGGCAACGCGGGCATGGGCCAGGCGGCGCTGCGCAACTACTTCTACAACCTGAACGGCCTGCTGGCCGACAAGGGCGTGTACGTGGGTGCGGTGAACATCGGTGCGCTGATCAAGGGCAGCGTGCCCTACAACATGATCACCTCCCGGCCGAACATCGACTTCGAGGTCGAGGCGTACTCGCCGGAGGAGTTCGCGGAGAACTACTGGGAGCTGTACTCCAAGCGCGAGAAGCCCGAGGCGCTCGTCGGCTCGATGGGCCAGTGAGCCCGTCGCTCTCCGAGCGGCTCTGAGAAATCCGGGGTGTGGCCACACCCCGGATTTTTCGCGTTCCGGGACAGGTCCGAGTCGTGCTTAGGGGTCCCGGACAGGGGTTGAGCGGAAAATGCGCCCTCAGTAGCGTGGTGATTACCGGGGAAATGATTTCTCCGCGAATTCTCTCGCTTTCCGGAGGTCGTGGTGACGCAGGACAGTGCCGGGCACCGTCTGGCCGTGCTCGGCGCGGGCGTGATGGGCAAGGGCATCACCGCGCTCGCGCTGGGCCGCGGCCTGCCGGTGACGTTGATCGACGTCGATCCGGACGTCCTCGCGCCCGCGGCCGACCAGGTGCGGCAGGAGATGCGGCTGGGTCTGCTCACCGGCGCGTTGCCGCGCGACCGGAAGCCGGGTGAGCTGCGCACCAGCACGTCGATCGCCGACGCCGCCGGCGCGACCGTCGTCGTCGAGGCGATCACCGAGGTCGCCGAGCTGAAGGTCAAGGCGCTGATCGACGTGGCCGCGGTGGTGGCACCCGGCACGTTGCTGGTCACCAACACCTCGTCCATCCCCGTCGACGAGCTCGCCGCGTCCGCGCCCCGGCCCGAGGACCTGCTCGGCGTGCACTTCATGAACCCGCCCTACCTGATCGAGACGGTCGAGGTGATCCCCGGTTCGCGGACGGGGGAGCACGCCACGGCCGCGTTGTCGTCGTTGCTGGAGGCGTTGGGGCGCAGGGAGGTCGTGGTCGGCGACGGGCCGGGGTTCGTCACGAGCCGCGTGCTGCACCGCATGATCAACGACGCCGCCGCGCTCGTGCACGAGGGCAGGGCCACCGCGGAGGCGGTCGACGCGCTGATGGAGGGCTGCCTCGGGCACCCGACCGGACCGCTGCGCACCGCCGACCTGATCGGCATCGACAACCTGGTCGACTCGCTGCGCGTGCTGCACGAACGCACCGGCGACGAGAGCTTCCGGCCGAGCGAGGCGTTGCTGCGCAAGGTGTCCGACGGCGACCTCGGCCGCAAGACCGGCCGCGGCTTCTACTCCTACACCGACGCCGGCGGCGTGCTGCCCGTGGGACTGCGCTGATGGCCGCCCAGGTCGACGCGACGCCCGAACTGCTGGCGTACGTGCGGGAGGTGTCGTTGCGCGACGACGAGATCCTGGCCGGGCTGCGCGGCGAGACCGAGCGCATGCCCGCCTACCACGCCATGGTGACGATGCCGGAGGAGGCGCAGTTCCTGGCGCTGCTCGTCCGGCTGATCGGGGCGACCTCGGTGCTGGAGGTCGGCACGTTCACCGGCTACAGCACGCTGTGCATGGCCAGGGCGCTCGCGCCGGGCGGCAAGGTCGTCACGTGCGACGTGGACCGCAAGTGGCCGAGCGTCGCGGCGGGGTACTGGCAGCGCGCGGGCGTGGCCGACCGGATCGACTTCCGCCTCGGCGACGCCGCCGAGACCATGGCGGCACTGGTGGCCGACGGCCTGGCGGGGACGTTCGACCTGGTGTTCGTCGACGCCGACAAGGCCGGGTACGAGCGCTACTACGAGCACGCGCTGACCCTGTTGCGGCCCGGCGGCCTGGTGGTGATCGACAACACCCTGTACTTCGGGCGCGTGGTCGACCCGGACGCGCGGGACCCCGACACCGAGGCCATCCGCCGGCTCAACGCGCGGCTGCGCGATGACGACCGGGTGCACCTGGCCCTGCTGACCATGGCGGACGGCATCACCTTGGCGCACAAGAAGACCGCGTAACCGTTCCGACGAGACCAGAGGTGTGCGGAGATCATGACCGACTCCCTTGCAGCGACCACCCCGACCGCGATCAGCGAGAACCTCCAGGAGTTCCTGCTGTCGCGGACCAAGCAGGCCTGGGAGCCGGACGTCGACCTGTTCGCCTCCGGCGTGGTGTCGTCCATGTTCGCCATGGAGCTCGTGGTCTACGTGGAGAAGACGTTCGACGTGATGGTGCTCGGCGAGGACCTCGCCGTCGACAACTTCCGCACGGTGAACAGGATGACCGACCTCGTGCTGCGGCTGAGCGAGAACAGCGGTGTCTGACGCCGCGGCCCTGGTCACCGAGGCGGTCGCGGACAACGCCGCCGAGTGGGACCTGGCCGGCTGGATCCCGCCCGAGATCGTGCGCGGCCTGGGCGCGAAGGGCGTGCTGTGCGCCGAGGTCCCGCCCCGGCACGGCGGCCTCGGACTGTCCGGGATGGACAACGGCGAGCTGGCCGCGCACACCGGTGCGCTGTGCAGCTCGGTGCGCAGCCTGATGACCTCGCAGGGCATGGCCGCCTGGACGATCCAGCGCTTCGGCAGCCGTGAGCAGCACTCCGAGTACCTGGGCATGCTCACCGGCGGCTCGCTGGCGGCCGTGGCGTTCAGCGAACCCGCCGCCGGCAGCGACCTGTCCGCGATCGGCACCCGGATCCGCCGCGACGGCGACTCGGTCGTCGTCACCGGCCGCAAGACCTGGATCACCGCCGCGGCCTACGCCGACGTCGTCCTGGTGTTCGGCCGGTTCGACGGCGAGACCGCCGTGGCCGTGGTGCCCGCCACCGCACCGGGTGTGCGGATCGACCCCGTGCCCAACCCGTTGGGCTGCCGCGCCGCCGGACACTCCACAGTGGACCTGGACGACGTGCGCCTGCCGATCTCGGCCGTTCTGTCGGGCCGGGGTTTCCCATTGGCGTTGCTGGTGACCACGGCGTTGACCTACGGCAGGCTGTCCGTGGCGTGGGGGAGCGTGGGCATGCTCCGCGCCTGTCTGGCCGAGGCCGCCCGGCACGCCCGCGTCCGCGAGCAGTTCGGCACCCCGCTGTCCCAGCACCAGCTGGTGGCGAGGCACCTGGCCGAGCTGTACGCGGCCGAGCGCACCGCCACGAAGATGTGCGAGGATGCCAGCCGGGCATGGGACGACCGGTCGCCCGACATGGGAGCCGCGGCCGTGCTCGCCAAGTACGTCGCCTCGACGGAAGCGGCCCGCGGCGCGGCGACGGCCGTCCAGGTCCTCGCCTCGGCGGGTGCCCAGGACGGCGGCGCGGTCGCACGGGCGTTCCGCGACGCGAAGCTCATGGAGATCATCGAGGGCAGCACCGAGATCAGCCAGCTCATGCTCGCCGAACGCGCCCTGATGGCCGCCCAGTAGCCGACACCGTAGTCCACCACCGCGACAAGGGGAGCACGGTCGTGACCGACACACCGCTGGTGAAGTGCCTGGTCTGGGACCTCGACAACACGTTGTGGCAGGGCACCCTGCTGGAGGACGGCGAGGTCCGCCTGGCCGACGAGATCCGCGACGTCATCGTCGAGCTGGACGCGCGCGGCATCCTGCAGTCCGTGGCCAGCCGCAACGACCACGACCACGCGTGGGAACAGCTCGAGAAGCTGCAGATCGCCGAGTACTTCGTGGTCCCGCGGATCGGCTGGGGCCGCAAGTCCGAGTCGGTGCGGCAGATCGTCGCCGACCTCAACATCGGCATGAACACCATCGCCTTCATCGACGACATGCCGGTGGAACGCGCCGAGGTGGCCCACCACCTCCCCGAGGTCCGGGTCTACGAGGCCACGCAGGTGCTCGACCTCACCGCCCTGCCGGAGTTCAGCCCGGCCCTCGTCACCGTGGACGCCAAGCGCCGCCGGGAGATGTACCAGGCCGGCTTCCGCCGCACCGCCGAACGCGACGCGCACGAGGGCAGCGACGAGGAGTTCCTCCGCTCGCTGGCCATGGAGCTGCGCATCGCCCGCGCCCGCGAGGAGGAGATCAGCCGGGTCGAGGAGCTGACTCTGCGCACCAACCAGATGAACGCCACCGGTGTCCACTACTCCGAGGGCACCCTGAGGTCCTATGTGGACGACCCGGCGCACGAGGTCCTCGTCATCAGCCTGACCGACCGCTTCGGCCCGCACGGCGCGGTGGGCGTGATGCTGCTGGAGAAGCTCCCGTCGGCCTGGCACCTGAAGCTCCTGGCCACCTCGTGCCGGGTCGTGGCGTTCGGCGTCGGTGCCACCCTTTTGCGCTGGCTGACCGACCAGGCCGCGCGCGCCGGCGTGCACCTGGTGGCCGACTTCAAGCGCACGGACCGCAACCGCATGATGGAGATCGCCTACCGGTTCGCGGGCTTCGGCACGGCCGGCTGCGTCTGCACGGCCGGGATCCCGTCCGGCGGCGAGGTCGAACGCCTGCACCTGGTGCCCGCCCGGCAGGAGGTTCCCGGCACGCTGCGGGTGCTGACGTCCGACCTGACCTCGAACCGGACGGACCTGACCGAGTGGGCCTGACTACCTGACCCTGACTACCTGACGGAGTGCGCCACGGCGGCGAGCACGGCCTTGCCCTGCACGGTCACCAGATCCCGGATCGGCACCGGGTCCGCGGGGCAGTACTGGTCCGCCTCGGCGCACCACCGCTGGAGCAGTGCCTCGACCTCGCTCCAGCTCGCGGCCCCGTCGGGCAGTGCGCGCAGCAGCATGCCACCCAGCCGGAGCCGCAGGGAGTGCGCGTCGGCGACGGAGCTGAACTCCTCGGCCGCCGTCGCCGGCCGCTGGTACTCGGGACCCTCCTCGATCTGCAGGCGCGCCGTTTGGAGCGCCTCCGGTGACATCGGGGTGAGGAACGAGTCGAGGGCGTCGCGGAACGGTGAGGGCGGCAACGGTTCCGCCTTGGCGCGCAACGAGATCAGCCGCTGCGCCATGTCCACCTGGACGTCGAGGCCGCGCAGGGCGGCGTCGCGCCGGCTGAGGCTGACCTGTGTGGTGTCCGCGGCGCGTTTGTCACGCCAGTAGGGCAGTTCGATCGCGAGTCCGAGCACGGTGCCGTGCTTGCTCGCGTAGTCCGCGGTGTTCCCACCCGTCACGACCCCGGCCGGGTCACCACCGGCCTGGGTCACGTAGTCGTAGATCATGCGGGCGGTCGGCAGCGTGTACACCGCCGGGCTCAGTTCGGCCGCGACCGGGATCTCGGGTTCGCCGCGATGCAACGGGATGCCGTGCGCGTCGCACAGTCCGGTGAGCAACGGGTACAACGGCGCCGCGCCCGCACTCGCGTAGTAGTAGGCGCCGCCCACCTCGCTGTTGTGCAGAGAGGCCATGACCGTCGGCTTCACCTGGTCGATGGCGGTCATGAGCGCCTTGGTCTCGGGCAGCGGGGCGTCCACGGCGAAACCGTCGGCGCGGAACGGGAAGGTCCACTCGACCTGCTGCTCGCCGCCGGGCCGGAAGAAGTGGCGCGCGTAGTGCTCCCGCGTCCACGGCCCGCGGAACCAGCCCTCGTTCAGGCGCGTCGCGTCAGGGTCCGCGCACAGCACGAAGTACCAGTCGGCCCCGGTCGCGTCGAGGGCGGCGGGATCGGCCAGCAGACCTTCGGCGAGCGCGACGACCGTGGCCATCCCGATCGGCTCGTTGGGGTGGGGCTGGCCGACGACCAGGACGCGGCCCCGCGGGCGTTCGGCCCGCACGCGCAGCATCTGCATCGGGTCGCCGGACCGGGAACGGCCGATCTCGGTGAGGGAGGCCCGGTCCGGGTGCTCGCGCGCCATGCGGGCACCGAAGTCCTTCATCTCGTCGACCGTCGGGAACGAGTGGATCTCCGGCAGGCCGTCCAGCAGACCGGCGCGCACCGGGTCGGACGGCACCTCGTCGTCGCAGCCGGCGAGCAGCGGCGTGAGCACCACGGCACCGAGGAGCGCGCTGCGGAACAGGCTTCGCCTGGACATCGCCGAGCGGGTGTGCGTCATCGTTCAGACCCTTCGTCGCACTGATCGGGAAGGGCCCGAACGTTAGGGGCGCAGACCGGTCGGAGTGCTCACCTGCGCCGGGGAAATCGGCTTCCCCCGCGCGGGGGATCACGTGCACACCGGCGGCTTCTAGAGTCCTTCAGAGCAAACCGTTCTCGTGCACGTAGATCACGGCCTGGATCCGGTCCCGCAGGTACAGCTTCGCCAGCACGTTGGAGACGTGGGTCTTGACCGTCTGTTCGCCCACGAACAGCCGTGCCGCGATCTCGGCGTTGGAGAAGCCCCGCGCGAGCTCCAGCAGGATCTCCCGTTCGCGCGGCGTCAGCCGGTCCAGCCCCTCCGCCGACGCGGGCGGTGTTCCCATCCCGGCCGCGAACCGCGTCACCAGCCGGCGCGTCACCGACGGGTCGATCAACGCGTCACCGCGCGCGGCCACCCGGATCGCGCCGAACAGCTCCTCCGTCGGCATGCTCTTCAGGCAGAAGCCGCTCGCCCCCGCCCGCAACACCCGGTAGACGTAGCCGTCGTCGTCGTACGTCGTGAGCAGGATGACCCTGACCGCGTTGCCGGCACGGGACAACACCGTCTCGGCGGCCTCCAGACCGTCCATCCTCGGCATGCGGATGTCGAGGACGGCGACGTCCGGGCGCAGCCGTTCGATCTCCGCGACGGCGGCCCTCCCGTCACCGACGTCGGCGACGCACTCCAGGTCGGGCTGGGTCTCCAGCGCGCTGCGGAACCCCGAGCGGAAGAACTCGTGGTCGTCGGCGAGCAGGACGCGGATGGTCACGGGGCCTCCTGGATCGGAAGGGTCACGCCGGTGCGCCAGACACCGGGGTCGGCGGGGTCGGGCCCGAGGGACAGCGACCCGCCGAACAGCGTGACCCGGTGCCGGATCCCGTCCAGGCCCCTGCCCGTGCCGGTCGATCGGCCGGGGGACGGGGAGAACGCGTTGGTGCCGGTGAGCAGGAGCTCGTCCGGGGACTGGGCGACGGTCAGGTCGAGCACGCCGTCGCCGTGCCGCAGTGCGTTGGTCAGGATCTCCTGGACGACGCGGTAGGCGGCGAGGTTCAGCGAGTCGGGCAGCAGCTCGGGGCGGACGCCGTCCTGTCTGATGTGGACGGTCAGGCCCGCGGTGCGGCTGTGCTCGACGAGACCGTCCAGCGCGGCGAGAGTGGGCTGGCGGATGCCGTCGGAGTCGTTGCCGTGCAACAGGTCGAGCATCCGCCGCAGATCCGCCTGCGCCGCCCGGCTCGACGACTCGACCTGCCGCAGCGACCCCGTCGCACGCTCGGTGAGCTGCTCGGGTTCGAGGGACAGCCTCGCCGCGGCGGCGTGGACTCCGACGGCGCTCACGTGGTGCGAGATGGTGTCGTGCAGGTCGCGGGCGATCGCACCCCGTTCGGCCTCGGCGGCGACGGCCCAGCGCCGGGCGACGTCCCGCTGCTGCTCCTCCGCCCGGCGGCGGATCTCCTGGATGTACCCGCTGCGGCCCGTGGTGTGTCGGCCGAGCAACCACGGCAGGATCGTGTTGGTGAGCGTGGCCAGGATGTTCGGGGTGGACGTCGTGAGGCCCTGCAGTCCCATGGCCAGCGCCATGCCCGCGATGAGGGCGCCGAGCGCGACCCAGGCGCGCAGACCCTCGATCCACGCTCCGGCGCGGTAGGCCGAGATCGCCAGACCGGTGGCGTTGCCGATGCCGTCGTCGGGCTCGCCGGCCACCACGACGAGCAGGAAGGCGACACCGGCCCGCACGACCGCGTGGGCGATCGCGACCGGACCGGCGGTGCGGGCGGGGAGTGCGAGCGCCACGTCGGCGGCGAGGATCGCGGCACCCGCCACCCAGACCGCCGGGTGGGACGAGGAGTGGTTCGCCGCGTGCAGCAGGAACGGCACGCCGTCGCCGATGACGCATCCCGTCGCGATCAGGACGGACTGCCGGCGCAGTTTGGTGTTCTCGTCGGGCACGACGGCCTTTCTCCGTGGTTCGCAAGGCCGTGCGATTATCGGTCTTCGGCCCGATGGCGGCCTCCCTCTGCCGGGGGAGGCCGCCGTCCGCGTCAGCTGAGCGCGTACGCCCTGATGACGGTGACCGTCGAGGTGTTGCCCCTGGTGTCCACCGCGGACGCCCGCAACGAGACGTGCCCCGGACCCTTCGGATGCCGCAGCAGCGCACGATCACCGAGCACCGGTGCCGCGGTCCAGGTCCTGCCGTCGTCGTAGGACACGTCCACGGTGATCCGGCGGATCCGGCCGGCACCGCTGTCGGCGTACTGCTGCACCTGGAGCGGGACCGCGAAGAACCGCCCACCGGGTGTCGCACCGGTGGCGTCGAGCTTCGGCGTGAAGCGGACCGCCGAGAGCGGGAACGCCGTGGCGCCGTGCGCCGACTCGAACTCCCACGTGGCCGCGACCCTTGTGCTCGTCGCGGTCGTATCGGCACGGGCGCCGCTGACGTCGAGCCGCAGACGGGTGCGTTCGGCGGGCAGCGGGTAGTTGCCGTTCGGGTCGGCGGCGATCGGCTGGCCGGTGGTCACGTCGGTGAGCACGAACTTCTCGGGTTCGGCCATCGCGACCGCGCCGCGGTTGCCCGCCGCGTCGCCGTAGAGGACCGGGTAGCCGCGCACCAGGACGTCGCCGGCCCGGCGCAGGTCGAGCCCGTCGTCCACGGTCACGGCGATCGGGCCGAGCACCGGGGTCATGGCGCTCGTCGTGGTGGTGTGCCCGGCCCGGAAGGCGGTGAACGGCGTCCAGGCGGCCTGGACCTGCCGCCAGGTGCTGTCGTAGTCGAGGTAGGTGTAGCTCCACCGCGTGCCGCTGGAACCCGGTGTCGCGTAGAGCCGCAACGTGGTGGCGCCGGTGATGTCGATCGCCGGGCCGAACGTGGACCTGTTGTCGGACCGCGTTCCCGCCGACCACGGTTCGACGTAGGTGTGGCCACCCGCGGGGCGTGCGGGCAGTGCGGTCTTGCGCAGTTCCAGGTCGGACGCCTTGACCGCCTGGCGGATGCCGTTCGGCACCTGTGCCGCCCAGTCCCAGCCGAGCGTGTAGAGGCCGTCGGTGCCGGAGCGCCAGTGCGAGTTCACGTACCCCGTCACGCGACCGTCCGGAATGGACCCACCCACTCGGCCGACGCGGAACGCCCGGCCGCCGCCGGAGAACCCGCCGAAGCTGACGAACTCGTAGTTCAGCCCGGCTCCGACGGCGGAACCCCTGGCGCGCAACGCGATGGTGCCGATGGTCTCGGTCGCGGACGGGTCCTCCGGAAGGGAGATGTCGACCGGTCCGGCCTCGCGGGCGTCGAGCGACACCTTCCTGTCCGCGGTCAGGTCGATGTCCGCGTAGACCATGAGACTGACCTCGGTCCGCGTCGAGATCATGCCGGTGATGCCGTAGGTGCCCTTGGGCAGCCGG
Source organism: Lentzea sp. NPDC059081 (assembly GCF_042738015.1). NCBI lineage: Bacteria > Bacillati > Actinomycetota > Actinomycetes > Pseudonocardiales > Pseudonocardiaceae > Lentzea > Lentzea sp. NPDC059081. The sequence continues at coordinate 488,465 of NZ_JBHYGW010000005.1, read as the reverse complement.
ATCGAGCCCTGGCCCTCGTCGTCGGTGCTCAGGTCCAGCACGGTGCCCGGCTGGTCGAGCCGGTAGACGCTGAGACTGGACGAGTCGGGCGCGCCCTGCGAGTCCGTGGTCGTGACGTCGAGCTGGTACCTCTCGTCCTCGACGGTGAGCGCCAGCGGCGTGCGCACCCGTGCGTCGCCGCTCGCCGCGACGAGAGCGCTCTCGTGCCTGCCGTACCTCGTGGTGCCGCGCGTGTCGGCGGTGACCGTCGCGGACGCCTGGCCGCCCGCCGGGACGGTCAGCTCGGCGGGGGCGACGGTCACGAGTCCCTGCGCGCCAGTGCCTTCCAGGCTCAGACCCAGCACGACCGGGTCGGTCCCGGTGTTGCGGTAGGTGACCTGCCGGACGACCGGCTGGTCTTCGTCGTGCGGCCAGGCCTGCACGCCGAAAGACAGGCTCGCCGGTTCCGCGCCGACCGTCTGCGCCAACGCTTTCGGCACGTCCACGCGGCCGGCGCCCTGGGCGAAGACGCTGAGCCCCGCCGTCGGCGTCGCGGACCCGACCAGCGCGGACTTCAGCTGCGCGCCGGTCCACCCCGGATGCTGCTGGGCGAGGAGCGCCGCCGCGCCCGCCACGTGCGGGGTCGCCATGGACGTGCCGGACAGCCGCACGTAGCCGGGATCGTCGGCAGGCGTGCCGATCGTGCCGTTGGCCGCCTTCGCCGCCGCCACCTCGACGCCCGGTGCGGTGACGTCGGGTTTGACCGCGCCGTCCCCGACCCGTGGCCCACGGCTGGAGAACCGCGCGATCGCGTCGGTGTCGTCGACCGCTCCGACGGTGAGCGCGGCGTCGGCCGAACCGGGACTGCCGAGCGTGGTCTCACCTGGCCCGGAGTTGCCCGCCGCCACCACGAACAACGTGCCGCTCGACGCCGACAGCGCGTTGACCGCCTGCTCGATCGGGTCCTCGCCGGGGGTGTCGGACGGGGTGCCGAGGCTCATGTTGACCACGTCGGCGCCCTGGTCGACGGCCCACTGCATCCCGGCGAGGATCGCCGAGTCCTGGCAGTAGCTGCTGTCGCAGACCTTGCCGACGAGCAGGCTCGCGTCCGGCGCGACACCGGTGTAGCGGCCCTGCAGGTTCGCGCCGCTGCCCGCGATGATCGACGCGACGTGCGTGCCGTGCCCGACCGTGTCGTCGACGCTCGGCTGCGAGGAGAAGTTCGCGCTCGCCGCGATCCGGCCGGCGAGGTCGGGGTGGGTCTCGTCGACACCGGTGTCCAGCACGGCGACCTTGACGCCGGTCCCCTTCAGACCGGACTGCCAGGCCGAGGGAGCGCCGATCCGCTCGACCCCCGGCTGCACGTCGATCTTCTTCTTGCCGTCCAGCCACACCTTCTCGTGTCCGGCGACGAGCGACCCGAGCGCGCCGCCGTGCCGCGGTCCGGCGGCCGTGAACCGCTTGCCCGCGCCCTCCAGGATGACCGGTGTCGCGTCGGCGTACCCGAACTCGCGCAACGCGTCGACGTCGAACAGCGCCTTGTCGAGCCGCCCGGCGGAGAGCAGCGGCTCGGCGTCGGCGGGGACGACGTAGCGGTGCCGCCCGGCGGTGGTGATCGCGAACATCGCGTGCTCACGACCGGGGGCGGGCACGATGCCGAGCCCCGAGCGGGAGAACGTCACCCGGTCGCCGGTGACGAGCGTGACCCGGTCGGGGGCACCGGACCCGTCCGGCGCCCCCGCCGCGGCGGGCACGGCGGGGGACAGGGCCACCAGCACCCCGGCGGCCGCACCGAGTGCGGCCAGGCGTCTGCGCATGAAACGACCTCCGTGTCGAAGACGTGGACGAGACCGTTCACCGCGCGGCGGGGCGGTGCCTGGGTCGAAACCGATTGCGGACGCGGTCGCGCGTCGCCGGCATCGTGAATTGAGAAAGATCGGATCGGGCATTTTTCCCGCCCGGCCGTCGAGTCATCCTGGCCGGTCGTATTCGCGCTGTCAACCGGCCTCACCGGCCTGTCCTTGACCGATGACGTTGAGGCTCAGCCGGGCCTTCGGCACCGCTTACCGGCTTCGCTGCCCGGCTTTTCGTGGCCGGATTTTATTCACCGATTTCCCGAAGTGCTTTTTCGAAAGGTTTTCGAAACGGGCTCGTGCACTTACGGGCGCGGTTGTCCGCTGCTACGGTCGGGAAAGGTTCGGACACTGAAATCGAGGAGTGCCGAATATGAAACAATCGAATTCTTCATCGTCGAATCGCCGCCGCGGCCCGGTCGCCCTGCTCTGCTTGGCGCTGGTCATGGCACTGACGCCGGCCCTTGCCCGCGCCGACGTGGGCATCGCCGCCACCTGCTCGAGCCAGACGGGCAACAACAACGGCTACTACTACTCGTTCTGGACGGATGGCGGCGGCCGGGTCTGCATGGACTTCGGCTCCGGCGGCAACTACAGCACCTCGTGGACCAACGTCGGCAACTTCGTCGGCGGCAAGGGCTGGAGCAACGGCTCGCGCCGGACCGTGAACTACTCCGGCAGCTTCAACCCGTCCGGCAACGCCTACCTGACGCTCTACGGCTGGACGTCCAACCCGCTCGTCGAGTACTACATCGTCGACAGCTGGGGCTCCTGGCGGCCGACCGGCACCTACAGGGGCTCGGTCACCACCGATGGCGGCACGTACGACATCTACCAGACGATGCGCTACAACGCGCCGTCCGTCGAGGGCAACAACAAGACGTTCCCGCAGTTCTGGAGCGTCCGTCAGCAGAAGCGGACCGGTGGCGACATCACCACCGGCAACCACTTCGACGCGTGGAGCCGCGCCAACATGCGGCTCGGCAACTTCAGCTACTACATGATCCTCGCGACCGAGGGCTACCAGAGCAGCGGCAACTCGAACATCACCGTGCGGTGAGACCCCTCGACCTGGGCCCCTGTCGCCGCGGGCTCAGGCCACCGCCGCGCGGTCGACCTCCCGGACGCCCCTGGCCTCCAGCGCCGCGGGAGAAGCAGCCGTCGTGCTCGTGACCACCCCGACGTCGACGCCCCGCTCCCGGAGTTCGTGCCAGCGCTCGAAAACCGCGCCCCCCGGTCCGAGAGCCGCGCGGGACAGCGGAAGATCGCCGTCGACATCGACGACGACGCCGACCGTGCGCGGAGTCGGCCGCACGCCGCGCTTCGCCTCGGAGATCAGCTCGGCGAACCGGCGGCCGAGCGGCTTCACCCGGTTCTCGGTGTCGAGCAGGCCGAGCGAGTACTCGAGGTCCTTGTAGTCCCCGAGCGAACGCGAGACGTCGTGCGAACACCACCAGGTGATCGCGTACAGGTCGGTGGTCGTCAACGCGGCTTCGACAGTGCGCGTGCAGAACTCCGGCATCTCGGCCTCGGCCAGGTTCATCGACGGCGCCCCGACTTCTTGCAGCCAGACCTTGCGCGCGGGATCCGTCGCGAACGCCTTCGACAGCTCGATCATCCACTCGGCGTGCCGCACCGACTGCGGCGACAGCGCGCCATAGCGGGCCGCCGTGCCGTTGAAGATCCACGAGTGCACGGTCGTCACGTCGCCGAGACGGCTCGCGTGCGTGGGCACGAACGGGTGCTCGTCGCGGTACCAGAGGTGGTCGTTCTCGCTGTGCGCCAAGAGATGGCGCGGGTCTCGGTCGCGCGGGGCGGTCAGCAACGAGGTCAGCCAGTGGCTCACCTCCGCCGTCGTGGCCGGCATCGCCGCGGGGTTGGGCAGCTGGAACTGGTTGAGCTCGTTGCCGAGCGTGAGTCCCAGGAAGTTCGGCTTGTCGCGCACCGCGTCGTACACGGCGGCGACGAGCGCGGCCTGCGCCTCGACGGCGAGCGGGTCGGTGAACATGTTGCCGTCGTGCCAGTTCACCAGCCAGGCGGGGACGAAGTCGAACCCGGACATGTGGCCCTGGATGACGTCGACCGCGATGTCGAGGCCGAACTCGGCGGCGAGGTCGGCCACCAGCGCGATGTCGTCGAGGGCGCGCTGCCGGATGAGGGTGCGGTTCGGTTGCAGCACGGGCCACAGCGGGAAGACCCGCACGTGGTCGGCGCCGAGCCCGGCGATCGCCGCGAAGTCCGCGCGCACGGCGTCGGGCTCGACGGCCATCCACTGGAACATCCAGTCCTTCGACGGGGTGTAGTTGACGCCGAACCTGGGGACGGTCGTGGTCAAGAGCTTTCCTCGCGGTTGTTCGGAGCGGGTGCCGTGGACTCGCGCACGAGCAGACGGCGGCCGCTGACGGTCTGGGCGGTGACGTCCTCGCCGCGGACGAGCCGTTCGAGCAGGGCGACGGCGGCGCGGGCGCTTTCCTCGACGGGGGCGTCGAAAGCGGTGAGGCGCGGACGCACGATGGTCGACACCCAGGAGTCCTCCCAGGCGATCACCGACAGCTGTTCGGGTACCCGCACACCGACCTCCGGCGCGTGGGCGACGATCTCGGCCGCGATGGTCTCGCTGTCGACGATGATCGCCGTCGCCTCGCCCAACCGGCCGAGCAGGTCGGCGACCGGGTCCTCCGCCCGCGGGTTCCACGTGGCGACGGCGGCCTGGACGCCGCGTTCCCGTGCCGCGGAACGGAACCTCTTGTCCCTGGCGCGGGTGTGGGCGAGTCCGGGGGCGTCGGTGACGCGGGTGACGGCGCGGTGGCCGAGCCCGGTGAGGTGGTCCAGCACCTCGGCGAACGCCGTGCCGTCGCGCACGGTGACCGCGGCGACGGGACCGGGGACGGGAGCGCCGAGCAACGCGGCCGGGGCGCCGAGCTGCTCGACGAGCGCGAGTCGCGGGTCGTCGTCGCGCACGTCGACGAGCAGGAACGCGTCCACGCGCTGCTCGCCCCACCACTGCCGGTAGACCTGCTCCTCCTCGTCGGCCCGCACGAGCGTCAGCGACAGCGACCACCCGATGTCGGCCAGCGGTTCGGTCAGCCCGGCGAGCAGGCGCATGAAGAACGGGTCGCGGCCGAACGTGCCCCGCGACCGGGCGATGACGAGACCGAGGCTCCTGCCGCCCTGGCCGGAGACCTTGCGGCTCGCGAAGTTCGGGCGCCAGTTGAGCTCGTCGGCGGCGGCGCGGATGCGGGCGGCGGTGGCTTCGGAGACGTTCGGCCGTCCGTTGAAGACGTGCGACACCGCGGACGGGGACACGCCCGCGAGCCGGGCCACGGCGGCGATTGTCACGCGCTTGGTGCTGGGTTCACTCATGACACCCCCGAGGTTAGGGTCGTTGACCGCCGCTTGTAAAGCGGTATACCTTGCTCGCCACTTGATGTGTACCGCTATACAAGACCACCTCGCGGAGGCCCCGTGTCCAACGCCATCAGCAGGCGCACGTTGCTGCGCGCCGCGGTCGGAGGGGGCATCGCCGTGCCGTTGCTCTCGGGGTGCGGTGCTCTCATGCCCGCCTCGGACCGGCCCGGCGCGCTCTCCGTGCACACCCAGCTCAGCGGCGCGGTCGCGGGCGCCCAGGTCTTCGCCGACTCCGTCGCCACCTACGAACGCCGCACCGGCCGCACGGTCGCGTTGCTCAAGAACGGGTCCGACCTGCCGATCGTCTTCGAGACCAGCTCCCTGGCCGGCGAGGAGGCCGACGTCGCCCTGGTGAACCTGCAGGGCCGCACGCTCTCCTGGACCCCGCTCGGCGCGACGATCCCGCTCAACGACCTGCTCGACGAGTGGGAGCTGCGCGACAAGATCATCCCCGCGGCGCTGGAGGAGTGGACCGACCCCGCCGGCAACCTGCGCGCGTTCCCCTTCACCCGCACCAACTGGCCCGTCTCCTTCAACACGCGGCTGCTGGAGCAGGCCGGGGTCGGGATCCCGACGACGTCCGACGAGCTGATCGCCGCCGCGGAGGCGTTGCGCTCCAAGGGAATCGGCCCGGTGACGGTCGGCGGGTCCGACTGGAGCGGGCAGAAGCTGTTCCTGCAGATCCTCCAGGGATTCCTCACCACCGAGGAGGCCAAGAAGGTCTTCGCGAGCGGCAAGCTGTCCGAGAGCCCCGGTGCCATCGCCGGTGTCCAGCACTTCGTGGAGCTGCGGGACGCGGGCGTCTTCGTCGACGCCGTTCAGGGGTACACGTCCGACTCCGAACTGACGCAGTTCAACACCGGCAAGGCCGCGATCGTGCCGGCGATGTCCTCGGCCCTGGCGAAGGTGCCCGCGGAACGGGCCGAGGAGGTCACCGTCGGCGGCTGGCCCAAGCCGTCGCGCGGGGGCGTGCTGGCACACCCGAGCGTGATCCGCAGCTTCAACGGCCACGGCGTGTGGATCAGCGAGAACGGCTCGAAGAAGCTCGACCTGATCAAGCCGTTCGTGCAGTACCTCTACAGCGACGAGGTCACCGACGCGATGATCCTCGGCTCCGGCCGCGACATGAGCCGGATCACCAGCACCGTCAGCCAGAACTTCCCGCTCGTCGCCCAGACGTCCCGGCTCACCGAGCAGCAGGTCTCCCCGGTGCTGCTGCCCGACCTGCTCATCCCGCAGAACGCGTTCGAGCCGATGATCCAGGCCACCGCCGCGGCCTACGGACCGATCTCCGCCGAACGCGTCGTCGACGTCTTCGAGCGGGCCTACGCCACGGCGTGAGGAAGGACCCACCTTGACCGCTCTCACCGAAGTGGCCGTCACGGCCGCTCCCGAACCCTCCACGCCACCCGGCCGCGCCCGGCGCCCGTCGTTGCGAGAGCGCTTTCCCGGCTTCGCCCTGCCCGCGCTGATCTGGTACGCGGTCTTCATGGTCGGCCCGGTCGTGGCGATGATCGTCATCGGCTTCCTGTCCTGGCCGGGCATGCTCGTCGAACCGGGGTTCGCGGGCCTGGACAACTTCCGCCGCGTGTTCGCCGACGAGAACTTCTGGACGGCGGCGGGCAACTCGGCGCTCCAGATCGTCGCCGGCCTCCCGGTGATGATCGTGCTGGCGTTCCTGCTCGCGTTCTACGTCGTGCAGAAACCGCGTGGCCACAAGGTGTTGCGCTACCTGCTCTTCATCCCCGCGCTCATCTCCGCGCCGGCGACCGCGATGGTCTTCTACGCGATGCTCAACCCCGACGGCCTCCTGAACGGGGTGCTGCGGCCGCTCGGGTTCGACGGCACCGCCTGGCTCGCCGACCCGTCCACCGCGCTGGGCGCGATCGTCGCCGTCGAGCTGTGGAGCGGGATCGGGTACTCGGCGGTGCTGATCGCCTCGCGACTGGACGGCGTCGACGCCGAGATCGTGCAGGCGGCGCGCATCGACGGCGCGGGGGACTGGCGGATCGCCTGGCGCATGTACTGGCCGATCGCCCGCGACTTCATCGGTGTCGTGACGATGCTGCAGTTCCTGTCGATGCTGTTCAACTCGGCCCAGACCGTGCTGCTGCTGACCCAGGGCGGCCCCGGCACGGCGACGACCACGCTGTCGTACCTCGTGTACCGCAAGGCGTTCGTCGAGACCGACCTCGGCTACAGCCAGGCCGTCGGCCTGGTCCTCTTCGTGCTGGGCCTGCTGGGCATGGGCGCGATCCGCAGGGTGCTCCGCGCCAGCCACTGACCCAAGGAGTCCATGATGGCCCGGACCGCCCTCCGCCCGTTGCGCGACCGCGTCGGCTCGATCACCAGCGGCACGCTGGCGTGGATCTACGCCGCCCTGCTGGTCGTGCCCTTCTACTACTTCGTCGTCTCGGCGTTCAAGACGAACGAGGAGATCTTCGAGTCGCCGCTGGCGTTGCCGGGGACGTGGGACCTCGGCAACTTCGCCACCGCGATCCGCCAGGCCGACCTCGTCCTCGCGGTCGCGAACTCGGTGCTGACGACCGTCGGCGCGCTCGTGCTGACGCTGCTGCTGGCGTTGCCCGCCTCGTTCGCGCTGGCCCGCTCGACCGGCAGGCTCGGCAAGGCCGTCGAGAACGTCTTCGCGCTCGGCTTCCTCATCCCGTCGTTCGCCGCCCTGTTCCCGACCTTCCTGCTGGCGGCGGCACTCGGCCTCTTCCACAGCCGCACGTTCATCGTCTTCCTGCTGCCGGCCACGGCGTTGCCGCTGTCGATCGTGATCCTCACGTCGTTCATGCGGACCATCCCGCGCGAGCTGGAGGAAGCGGCGTCGATGGACGGCGCGTCGACCCTCCAGGTGCTGCGCCAGGTCTACCTGCCGATCTGCGTGCCCGGCATCGCGACCGTGCTGCTGCTGAACTTCCTGTCGTTCTGGAACGCCTACCTGTACCCGTTGATCCTCACCGGGCCAGACACCGCGCAGCGCACGATCCAGGTCGCCCTGCCGACGTTGAAGGTCGACGCGGGCACCGACTACGGCGTGCTGATGGCGGGCACGTTGTTCACGCTGCTGCCGGTGTACCTCGTCTACACGGTGTTGCAGCGGCAGATGCAGCGCGCGCTGGTCTCCGGGGCTGTCAAGGGATGATCGCGGCTTCGTCACTTCCCCTGCGGGTCCGGGTCGGGCAGGTCAACCAGCGCCTCAAGGGCTGGGAGGCGCTCCGGTGGGTCGACGGCGCCCCGCGGGTGACCGACGTGCTGCGGCGCGAGGTCGACCGGTTCGGCGGCATCGGCGCGATCTACGGCGTCCTGCGCGCCGACCCGTGGTCCGCCGTCCACTGGCACAACGGGATCCCGCCCGAACGCAGTGCGGAAGCCTGTGCGGCCGTGCAGGAGTACGTGACGCGCAACGGGTGCGGTGTGCCCGTGCTGTTCGTGGAGGAGGCGCCGCACGGCCTTCAGGCGCTCGGCGCGACGACGTTGCCGGTCAACCTCGCGCTCGGGGCCGGCATGGACGTCGGCCTGACCGAGGAGCTCGCGGCCGCGGTCGGTGCCGAAGCGCGGTCGCGAGGGACGCACGTCGCCCTCGTGTCGGGTCTGGACGTGCTGCGCGACCCCCGTTGGGGCCGTGCCGAGGAATGCTTCAGCGAGGACCCCGCACTCGCCGCGATGCTCGTGGCGGCGACCGTGCGCGGGATGCAGGGGCACGTCGCCGTCGTCGCGAAGCACCTCGCGGTCCAGGGCGCCGGGATCGGCGGCCGCAACGGGTCGGGCGCACCGATCGGGCCTCGCGAGCTCGGCGAGGTGCACCTGCGGCCCGCCTTCGCCGCCGCACGCGCCGGTGTCGCCGGGTTCATGGCCGCCTACAACGACATCGACGGCGTACCGTGCAGCGCCAACCGCGCTCTCCTCACCGGCACGCTCCGCGACGAGTGGGGGTGGGACGGCATCGTCATGGCCGACGGCACCGCGATCGACCGCCTCCGCGACAGCGCACCCGACCCGGCAGCCGCGGCCGCGCTGGCCCTGCGCGCGGGCGTCGACCTGAGCCTGTGGGACGAGGCGTTCACGCACCTCGACGAGGCGCTGGACCGCGGGCTCGTCGACGAGAGCGACCTCGACCGCGCCGTCGACCGCGTGCTGGCCCTCAAACACCGCGTCGGCCTGCTGGACGCTCCGGCCCCGGTCGCTCGCGACATCGCGAGCCTCGTCGACCGCGCCGCCCGCCAGGCCGTGGTCCTCGTGCACGGCAAGCTACCGCTCGACGCCGCCGCCACGGTGGCGCTCATCGGCCCCAACGCCGACGACCTGGACGCGCAGCTCGGCGACTACACCCCGCCCCGGCCTGCCGACGATCCCGGCGCGTCGACCGTGCGGTCGGCGCTCGTGGCACGGCTCGGTGACGACTGCGTGCTGCACGCGCCCGGTTCGCGCGTCCGCACCGCGCTGGGCCCGGAAGCGCTTGCGGCAGTGGAGTCCGCCGCCGATCGCGCGGACGTCTGCGTGCTGGTGCTCGGCGGGACCAGCCGCCGCAGCTACAGCGACGAGTTCGCCGACAACGGCGCGGTCGAGGGCCCGGCGGTGGACACGACCAACGGCGAAGGCGTCGACCTCGCGTCGATCGCACTGCCCGAACCGCAGCTCGAACTCGCGCGCACGGCCCGTGCGAGCGGCAAAACGGTCGTGGCCGTGGTCGTCGACGGACGTCCACGCGCCCTCACCGAACTGGCCGCACTCGTGGACGTCCTGCTCGTCGTCCCGTTCCCCGGCCCGAGTGGCGGCGCCGCCATCGTGAGCGCGCTCTTCGACGGCACGGCGTCAGGGCGCCTGCCGGCGTCGTTCCCCGTGGCCGACGGCGTCTTCCCGGTCGCCCACGACGAACGCAGGGAGACCGCGCGCGGCTACCTCGACCACCGGCATCCCGCCGGAATCCCCTTCGGCAGCGGGGTTTCCGTTGCCGCCGAGGTGCGCGAGGCGACGTACAGCATCTCCGCCGCGGAACTCGGCAACGGCGGGTCGGTGCTGGTCGAGGTCGACATCACCGAAGCCGGGCCCGCTGCCGTGCCGCTCTACGGCTGTCGGCACGAGCTCGGCGTGCGACCCCGCCGCCGAACGCTGCTCGCCGTGCGGCGGGTGCAGGACGAGACGACGATCGAGTTCGAGCTGGGCCTCGACGAGCTCGGCTCGTGGGCGACCGGACAGCCGGTCGCGGTGCCGGTGGAGATCGGCATCTGGAGCACCGACGAGACGGACGAACCGGCGCACGCCGTGCGAGTCCGTGTCACCGACGAGAACGGAACCACTCCGTGGCAACGGTAGACGAGACGATCAGCGCCGCCGCCGCGCGCGTGCGCACCGCAGCCGGCGACCGCATCGCCGACATGGTCGAGGCCGCACTCCACCGCACGCTGCGCGACACCATCACGATCGGCGACGACGGCAGCGCGTTCGTCATCACGGGCGACATCCCGGCCATGTGGCTGCGCGACTCCACCACCCAGCTCACGCCGTACCTGAGGTTCCTCGCCGACTGCCCACCGCTCGCCTCGCTCGTGACGGCCGTCGTGCGCCGTCAGTTCGCCTGCCTGGCTCACGACCCCTACGCCAACGCGTTCAACAACGGCCCGACCGGTGCTCACTACGAACCCGGCGACCTGTGCGACGACCCGCACGTGTGGGAGCAGAAGTACGAGATCGACAGCCTCTCCTACCCGGTCACGCTCGCCCACAAGCTCTGGCGCGCAACGGGTTCGACCGAGGTGTTCGACGCGCGCACGCATCGAGTCCTGCACAGGGTCGTCGCGCAACTACGTCTGGAACAACGGCACGACGAGTCCTCGTACCGCTTCGAACGCCCCGGGGCGATCCCGACCGAGACCCTCGCACGCGGCGGCCGCGGCACCCCCGTCGCCGACACCGGCATGACGTGGAGCGGCTTCCGCCCCTCCGACGACGCCTGCACCTACGGCTACAACATCCCGGCCAACCTCTTTGCGGCGCAAGCGTTGCTGGCGATCGCAGAGATCGCCGACGTCTACGACGACACCACGCTCGCCTCGGAAGCCCTTGGGCTGTCGCGCGAACTCGTGAACGGCGTCGAGACGCACGGCGTCGTCGAACACGAGGGCAAGCGCATCTACGCCTACGAGGTAGACGGTCTCGGCGGCGTGCTGTGCATGGACGACGCCAACACACCGTCGTTGCTCTCGCTGCCACTCCTGGCACCCGACGTGGTCGACACCGAGATCTGGCAGGCAACACGTGGATTCGTCCTGAGCGACGCCAACCCGTACTACTTCCGCGGCAGCATCGCGAGCGGAGTCGGCAGCCCGCACACGAAACCCGGCCGCGTGTGGCCGATCGCCCTCGCCGTCGAAGGCCTCACGGGCACCCCGGCCGACCGGCGGCGGCTGCTCCAGCTGATCGCCGGCACCGACGCGGGCACCGGCCACGTCCACGAGAGCTTCGACCCCTCCGACCCGGCCGCGTTCTCCCGGCCGTGGTTCTCCTGGGCCGACTCGATGTTCTGCGAGCTCGCGCTGGCCGTCGCCGACGACCACCCCGTGCGGTGACCCGGTCAGGGCTCCAGGCAGACCGGCGGCAGGACGAACCAGCGCAGCGCCTCGACGTCGTCCGGCAGGCAGGTAGGCCCGTCCTCGGTCACCTCCTGGCGGGCCATGAGCAGACGTCGGGCGTCCTCGAGCTGCGTCGCCAGGGCCGTGTCGTCACCCCGACGCGCTGACACCCGCGCGTGCGTGGTCACCGCGGCGCGCAGATCGGGCAAGGTCGTGGAGAACATCGCGGTGTCGCGATGACGCCACAGCCCGGTGCCGGGGTCGAAGGCGTAGTCGGGCAGCAGCCGGTGGCCGTGGGCCGCGACCAGCCGCACGGCCTCGACGAGGTAGTCGCGGACGGCGTCGGTGATGAAGTAGCTGAAGTTGAGCCGCACCCAGCCCGGCTTGATCCCGTGGCACCCGGCCGCGATGGTGCACCGGAAGCGGTCGGACTGCTCGGCGTCGATGTGGAGCAACCGGTGCCCGTACGGACCCGCGCACGAGCAGCCGCCGCGGGACTGGACGCCGAACAGGTCGTTGAGCACGGCGACCACGAAGTCGTGGTGCAGGAACCGGTCCCCGCTCCGGACGCGGAACGACACGATCGACAACCAGTCGGCCCGGTGGTCGCCGAGGATCTCGATGCCGGGATCCTCCCGCCACGAGGCGAGGACGTGCTGCCACAGCCGCTCCTCGCTCGCCTGGATCACGTCGGTCCCCACGGCGTCCTTGAGCGCGAACACCAGGCCCGCGCGAACGGACTCGACGATCGCCGGCGTGCCCCCTTCCTCCCTGGCCACCACGTCGTCTAGGTAACGGTGTCCCTCCGGGCCGACGTACGCCACCGTGCCACCACCGGGCACCGTGGGAACCTCGTTGGCGACCAGCTCCTGACGCACCACCAGCACACCCGGCGTCTGCGGACCGCCGACGAACTTGTGCGGTGACAAGAAAATCGCGTCCTTGTGGTCGCCAGACCCCGGCGCGCTCTCCTTCATGCGAACGGGCACGTGCGGCCCGGCCGCCGCGTAGTCCCACAAGGACAAAGCGCCGTGCTCGTGCAACAACGCGGCGATGCGGTCGGTGTCGCTCAGCACGCCGGTCACGTTGGACGCGGCCGAGAAACTGCCGATCCGCAGCGGCCGATCGGCGTACCGCACCAGTTGCTCGCGCAGCTCGGCGAGGTCGACCTGCCCGCAGTCGTCCTCCCCGATGACCACGACGTCCGCAATGGACTCACGCCACGGCAGCTCGTTGGAGTGGTGTTCGTAGGGCCCGACGAACACGACGGGCCGCTCCGCACGGGGAATGTGCTTCGCCAGGGAATGCTTCCGGTCGAGCCCGGCGGGCAGCCGGATCTCCAGGATACCGATGAGCTTGGTGACCGCGGCCGTGGCACCGGACCCGCAGAAGATCACCAGGTCGTCCTCCGTGCCCCCGACCGAGTCGCGGATGAGCCTGCGCGCCTGCTCCCGCAACCACATCGTGTACCGGCCGGTGCCGGAACTCTCGGTGTGGGTGTTGGCGTACCAGGGCAGGACCTGCGCACGGATGAAGTCCTCGACGAAGTCCAGCGCCCTGCCCGACGCCGTGTAGTCGGCGTAAACGATCCTCCTCGGCCCGTAGGGACCGTCGAGCACCTCGTTGTCGCCGATGATCCCGCGCCGGATGCGGTGGAGCAGGATGTCTGACGGGCTGGAGACTTCGCCGATCATCTTTTCAGTATGCGACCGTGTTTCCGGTGCCTGGTGGGCTGTTCGGCCCACTGGCGCGAAGTCTCCGTCTCGAATGGAGCTCGTGCTCGGCGCCTTCGCGGCCGATCAGTGGCTCATTCCCGATCGGTGGCTCACTCCTGATCAGGGGAGGTGACGGGAAGCAGCCGGGTGCCGCGTCGCCACGCCCAGAAGACGATCAGCGCGGCCAGGACGGTCAGCGGCCAGCCCATCGCGATCCGGGCGATACCCAGCCAGCCCGTCTCGTCGCTGACGTAGAGCCACTGCTGCACGGCGAACCGGGCCCCGGAAACCGCGGCGACGGCGAGGGTGGCGACGTCGTGGGCGCGCAGCACGCGGCGCTCGGTCCGCCAGGCGTGCTCGCCGCCGTGCGCGAGGTTCCACGCGACACCGGTCAGCGGCCTGCGCACCAGCACCGAGCCGAGCGTGAGGACGAACACCGCCAGGTAGGCCCAGATGCCGATGACGAAGAAGTCCCGGGCCGACCCGGTCAGGCTGACGACGCCGATGGCGACGGCGAGCCCGAGCAGCCCGCCCGCGGCCGGTGCGAACCGCTCGCCGCGCAGCAGCCGGTAGCCGGCGATGGCCAGTCCCACGGCGACGGACACGACGATCGTCGCCGTCAGCGGCAGGAACGCGTTGGCCGCCACGAACACCGCGACGGGGATGGCGGAGTACACGAACCCGGCCGGGCCGCCGATCTGGTCGAGCGGTGCCGGCCGCCTCGAACCGGACGTGCGAACGGCTCGAGCTTCGCCTGCCGGACCGGCCGGGTTCATGTCGCCTCCTGCGTCTCGTGGTCGAGTCCAGGTAAGGCCGTGCCGCAACGGCATGGTCAAGCCGCTGTGGCGCGCGCCATGCGACGGGTCAGAGCTGTCCGGGCGGTGCCATCCGGTAGACGAACTCGCCGAGCCCGGACTGCGCGATCGAGAACATCACCCCGGCCAGGCCCTCCTGCGTGGCGGCCATGCCGAGGTTACCCAGCCGCACCGCCTCGTACCCCGCGTCGAGGCTGAGCCGGCTGACGACGTCCCCGGCCTCGTCGTCACCGGACCACAGGTTGCCCGGCCGGGCCCTGGCGCCGGCGACCTGACCGAAGAGGGTGGCGAAGTTGGTGTTGAACGCCTTGGCGGTCGGCCCTCCCGTCACCGACTTCACGTACTCGGCGTTGGAGGAGAACCCGTCCGCGGGGCGGGCGCCGCCGTAGAGGTTCGTGGCGTCGACCACCGTCTTGCCCGCGAGTCCGGCCACAGAGGACAGTGCCTTCTCCACGGCGTCCCCGGGAACGGCGAGCAGCACGACCTCCGCGCCGCTGACGTCGCCGCCGTCACGCCCGAGCCGCGTCACGCGGTGCCCGGAGCGTTCCCACAGGTCGGCCAGTCCGCCGCCGATGTTGCCTCGTCCGAGCACGGTGATGTCCATGGTTCTCCCTGCTGAGGTGGAAAGTGGAGGCGGCCTGTCACGCGAACGGGGGACCGGCTCCGGCGGAACGACGCGGAAGGTCTTCCGCCGTGCGCCGAGCCTACGACGATCAAGCGGCCGGCAGCCAAGACCTGTCCGGCCGCCCAGCGGTAGGATTCGTCTATCGATATCACTCCTCGCGTCCTCCGCTACTTCGTCGCCGTGGCCGAGGAACTGCACTTCGGCCGCGCAGCCGCACGGCTCTACATCGCCCAGCCGTCCTTGAGCCACCAGATCCGCAAGCTCGAAGAGGAACTGGGAACCCCGCTGTTCGTGCGGTCGAGCCGCAGCGTGCAGCTCACCGCGGCGGGCCGGACGTTGGCCCGTGAAGCTCCGAACGCGTTGGCGGCGTTGGACCAGGCCGTGCAGCTCACCCGTCAGGCGGGAGCGGGGATCACGGCGACGATCCGGTTGGGATACACGCCTGTGACGGGCCTCGGCACGCTCACGGCGCTCCTGGAGGCTCTCCGAGAAGAGCACCCCGGGTTCGTGATCGACGCACGGGAGCACTTCAGCGCCGAGATCCCCGAACGGCTCCGCGCCGGCGACCTGGACATCGGTCTCGCCCTCTCCCCGCAGTCTCTCGAAGGGGTGAAGAGCGAGGTCCTCCGGCGGGAGCGGGTGACGGCGGTCCTGAGCGCTCGCCACCGGCTTGCCGACGCGCCGAGGATCCCGGTGACACTGCTGCGCGACGAGACGTTGCTGCTGTTCGCCCGCCGTCTCGCACCGGCCTACTACGACGGCATCGTCGCCGCGTGCCAGGAAGCCGGCTTCACGCCGACGGTCTGGGCGTTCGACGAACCACCGGTGAACGCCACGCTCGCCCGGCTCTCCAGCGGGCCCGAGGTCAGCCTGGCTCCGGCGTCGTTCGCCGAGCACGCCGCCAGGAACAGCCCCGGCATCGTCCTCCGCGAGGTCGTGGAACCGCCGATCATGGCGGAGCTCTCCGTGTTGTGGCCCGCGCACGACCCGTCGCCCGCCATCGCGGGCGTCGTCGAGACGGCCCGTCGATGTGCCGAGCGCAACCGGTGGCTGCGGCATCCCGAAGCCTGGCTTCGTCGCTCGTCACCCCGCGGGCGCTGACAGGTCAGCCGTCCAGGTTGGCGATGATCTTCTCCGCGACGGTCCGCAGCTGCCGGATCTCCGTCCAGGTGAGGCCGGCCAGCACCGTGTCGCGGGCGAAGGCGTCCTGCGCCGGCAGCACCCGGTCGACGAGGTCGAGACCGCGCGGGGTGAGCACGGCCTGGTAGGCGCGGCCCTTCTCCGGGGTGTCCTCGCGGCGCAGCAGCCCGGCGGTCTCGAGGGCGCGCAGCGCGTGGGAGAGACGGCTCTTGTGGAACCGCAACGCCCCGCTCAGCTTGCTGAGCCCCATCGTGTGCCGGTCGGCGCCCGCGAGCAGGGCGAGGATCTTGAAGTGGCTGTGCGGGATTCCGCCGTCGAGCTGCGTCTTGCGCTCGAGCTCCGCCTCGACGAGGTGCGCGAGGATCACCAGCGACTGCCAGTCCTCCCGCGTCACCGGTGGCGTGGCAGCCTCGGCGGACCGGCGGGTCCGCCCCTTCCCGCCTGGTCGCGGCGACGCGAGATCAGCCACGGGGTCATCCACTCCCAGGGTTGCCGAACGACGAACCCGTCCGACTATAGTGAGTTGAGAGTTCAACTCACTCAGCCACCCCGCGCTGCGGGCGCGGCTGACGTACGAGACCGACACCCCGCATGACGTTCGTCGTCACCACCGGCGGCGCGTCGACCTCAGGGAGATCTGCGATGTCCAACAAGGAAATCCTGCTCACGGCCATGCGGGAGCTGTTCCACGACAAGGACGTGACGGCGCTCGACCGGTACTGGGCCGAGCCGTACGTCCAGCACAGCCCCAACCTGCCCAACGGCCTGGACGGGCTGCGCGCCGCCGTGCCGGCGCTGGAGGGGTTCAGCTGGAACCCCGTGCGGGTGTTCGAGGACGGCGACTTCGTGATCGCGCACAGCCGGGTGAGCGGCTGGCACCCGGACGGCGACGCGGCGATCGTCGACGTCTTCCGCTTCGAGAACGGGCGCATCGTCGAGCACTGGGACGTCGTCCAGCCCTACGTCGAGGCGGACCGGACCGTCAGCGGCAACTCGATGCTCTGAGCGCGTTCGTGCACACCGTGGCCCGGCCCGAGCGCGAGAGCAGGGTGTCGGGTCCGCGCGTCCCTCGACGAGGCGTGCTCGGCCGGTCCCGGCGGGCGCGCGGCCGGGACGACTTGGTGCCGAACGGTCGGAACACCCGCGGCGGTCCGGGAGTTGGGGGAGGTATGAGTCAACTCGTGGACCGCACGATCGCCGTCCTGCGGGCCGAGCACGACGTGCTCGCCGGCCTCGTCCGCACCCTCACCGACGACCAGCTCGCCCTCACCAGCGGCGCCTCGGAGTGGACCGTCGCCCAGGCCCTGTCGCACCTCGGCAGCGGCGCGGAGATCGGCCGCGCGCCGATCGCCAGTGCCGCCGGGGACACCGTGGAGGCCGAGGACAACCAGACCATCTGGGCCCGCTGGGACGCGTCCGCGCCGCGTGCGCAGGCCGAGGGGTTCGTCGAGACCAACGGGCGCTGGGTCGAGATGGTCGAGGCGCTCACGCCCGAGCAGCGCTCGTCGCTGACCGTCGACCTCGGCTTCCTGCCGGAGCCCGTTCCGCTGCTGACCGCACTGGGCATGCGCCTCAACGAGGTGGCCAACCACTCGTGGGACGTGCGGGTGGCGTTCGACCAGGACGCCGGGGTGGACGCGGACTCGGCCGCGGTGCTCGTCGACCTCCTGAGCGGGCCGCTGGGCTTCATGCTCGGCTTCCTCGCGAAGCCGGCCGAGCTCGCGGCGCCGGTGTCCGTCGCGATCCCCGGTGCCGGGCTGGTGATCGACGACGCGGTGACCGTGGTGGACCACCTCGAGGCACCGTCCGCGACGTTCGACGGACCGCAGGAGGCGTTCGTCCGCCTGCTCAACGGCCGTCTCAAGGCGCCCCACGACAAGGCGGTCGCCGTCGAGGGCAGCGTGACGCTCGACGACCTGCGCCGCGTGTTCCCCGGCTTCTGAGCAGCCGCGGTCACGGCAGCCGGCCTGGGCGGACCAGGCCGGCCTCGTAGGCGAACACCACGAGCTGGGCGCGGTCCCTGGCGCCGAGCTTGACCATCGCCCTGGACACGTGGGTCTTGGCCGTGGCGGGGCTGACCACCAGCCGGGCGGCGATCTCGTCGTTGGACAGGCCGGTGCCCACCAGCGCGACCACCTCCCGTTCCCGTGCGGTGAGCTCCGCCAGCAGCCGCGGCGCCGCGGGGGCGGCGGTCCGCGCCGCGAACTGCTCGATCACCCTGCGGGTGATGCCGGGCGACAGCAGGCCGTCGCCGGCGGCCACGACCCGCACACCGCGGATGAGCTCGTCGGGCAGGGTGTTCTTCACGAGGAACCCGGCGGCGCCGCCGCGCAGCGCCTCCCCGACGTACTCGTCCAGCTCGAACGTGGTGAGCACGACGACCCTGACCCCGGACAGCGCCGGGTCGCCGGCGATCTGCCGGGTGGCGGTCAGCCCGTCCACACCGGGCATCCGGATGTCCATCAGGACCACGTCGGGACGGGTCTGCCCGGCCAGCCG
The DNA here is from genome assembly GCF_042738015.1 of Lentzea sp. NPDC059081. Lineage (NCBI taxonomy): Bacteria > Bacillati > Actinomycetota > Actinomycetes > Pseudonocardiales > Pseudonocardiaceae > Lentzea > Lentzea sp. NPDC059081. The sequence goes on along the minus strand of NZ_JBHYGW010000005.1, from coordinate 469,853 downwards.
CACCGCGTGCGCGCCGTCGCCCGCCTCGCCGACGACCTCGATGTCCGGTTCGGCGTCCAGCAGCGCCCGGAAACCGGCGCGCACCAACGCCTGGTCGTCGGCGAGGAGGACGCGGATCACGGCGTGGGCTCCGTGCCGCCCAGGGGCAGGCAGGCCCGGACGCGCCACCCGCCGTCGGGTGACGGCCCGGCCGACACCCGGCCGCCGAGCGCCGCGGCGCGTTCGCGCATGCCGGTGATCCCGTTGCCCGCCGGAGCGGGCGCCGCCTCCGAGCCTGCTGCTCCACCGTCGTCGTCGACCCGGACCACCAGCTCGTCCGGCCGGTACTCGAGGGTGATCGTGGCGGACGCGCCCCGTGCGGCGTGCCGGCGGACGTTGGTCAACGCCTCCTGGACGATCCGGTACGCCGCCCGGCCGACCCCGGCGGGCAGCGGCCGGGGCGCACCGCTGACCGCGGTCCGGACCGGCAGACCGGCGTCGGCGGTCAGCCCGTCCAGCTGCTCCAGTCCCGGCGCCGGTGCACGCGGTGCCGTGGCGCCGGCCGGGTGGAGCGTGGTGAGCACCGCCTGGACTTCGTGCAGCGCCTCGGCACTGGCCTGCTGGATCGTGGTGAGCGCCGCCCTGGCCTGCTCGGGTTCGCGGTCCATCAGGTGCAGTCCCACCCCCGCCCGGATGTTGATGAGGGAGAGGTGGTGGCCCAGGACGTCGTGCAGTTCGGCGGCGATCCGCAAGCGTTCCTCGCCGGCCTGCCTGAGTTTCCGCTCCTCGGCCAGCCGCCGCTGCTCGGCGAACGCCCTGCGGACCGGACCGGCCGCGGCGGTGGCCAGTTCGGTGAGAGCGCACCCGCCGGCGACGAACGCGGCCGCCGTCACCGTCTGGTTCGCGGTGGCACCGGTGGCCACCGCCCAGAGCGCGCAGGACGCGGCCGCCACCGTCCAGACCAGCGGGCGGTACCCGGCGGCGATGGCGGCCGAGGCACCGATCATCGGCGCGATGAACATCAGCCCCGGCGGATGGCCCAGCGCGTGGTAGGCGAGGGTCGCGGCGGCCACGATGACGAAGTTCCGCCGCGGGAACCGGTGCCGGTCCGCCAACGCCAGCGCGCTGAACACGAGGAGCCCGTACCCCAGGAGCCCCACGCCGGACGGCTGTCCGCGGGTGGCGATCGCGGTTCCCGCCGCCTGGAGCACCGCGGTCAGCACCGCGAGCCCTGGCCCGGCCTGGTGGTGCCGACTGGACCAGGTCATGTCAGCACTGTAAGCGAGCGACCCGCGGACCGGGTCTGCCCGACGGAGGTGGTGCGGCTACTCCCGCCGGGGTAGCCGCGTTCCCGTTCTACCGCAGGGGGAGCAGCTCCGATGTCGTCGTCCGTCCGACGCGGTTCCCCGGCGTACGAAGACATGCTGTGCCGGCATGACTTGCAGCAAGCCGGCTTCCACGCCGAGGAGACCCCGTGAAAGCGATCGTGCAGGACTACTACGGTTCCCCGGACGCGTTGCGGTTCGAGGAGGTCGAGACACCCACTGCCGCAGACGACGAGGTGGTGGTCCGAGTGCACGCGGCCTCGGTCAATCCCTATGACTGGCACGTGATGCGCGGCGACCCGTACCTGTCGCGCCTGGTGTTCGGCCTCGGTCGTCCCCGGCGGAGGATCCGCGGCCGCGACTTCGCGGGCCGCGTCGACTCGGTCGGCACAGCGGTGACCAGCTGGCGCCGAGGCGACGAGGTGTTCGGCGACCTGGGCGCCGCCAACGGTGCGTTCGCCGAGTACGTGTCCTTGCCCGCCACCATGATCGAGGCGAAACCGGCCACCCTGACCTTCGAGCAGGCGGCCGCGCTACCGCTGGCCGCGACCACCGCCCTCACCTGCCTGCGCGACGCAGCCGAAGTGGAGCCGGGGCAACGGATCCTGGTCAACGGAGCCTCCGGCGGCGTGGGCACCTTCGCGGTCCAGCTCGCGAAGACCTTGGGCGCGGACGTGACCGCCGTGTGCAGCACCGCGAACGTCGAACTGCTCGAGTCGATCGGCGCCGACCACGTCATCGACCACACCCGCGAGGACTTCTCCCGTTGCGGCCGGCGCCACGACGTCGTGCTGGACCTGGTCGGCAACCGGTCGCTGACCGACTGCCGACGCGTGCTGACACCTCGTGGAACCCTTGTGCTGTCGGGAGGTGGCTCCTCCCGGGGCGGCAGCCTCGTCGGCCCGATGGGCCTGACCGTCCGGGGACAGGTGCTGGCGCGGTTCGTCCGGCACCGGGTGGTCGCACCGCTGGCGGCGCCGGGCGCCGAGAAGCTGGCGACGCTGAGGGAGCTGGCCGAGTCCGGGAGGATCACGCCGGTCATCGACCGGACCTTCCCGTTGAGCGACGCGGCCGAGGCCATCAGGTACCTCGAACTCGGCCATGCGAGCGGGAAGGTCGTCATCACGGTGTGAGCGAGGGGTCTGGCCTTGACGCGTCAGGCGAGGTCCGCGATCCACGCGCCGTGGAACCCCATCGGCACCCGGCGCGGCAACCGGACGGACGCGACCGGCCCGGCCGCCACGTCGGAGGCGTCCAGGACCAGCAGCTCGGCGGCGTGCTCGCTGCTGGTGATCGACAGCAGCCAACCGCTGTCCTCGCCGTCGTCGTCCGCCGCCGGGACGAACTCGGCCTCGCCGGCGTGCCAGCCGTCGGGCAGCACGTGCTCGTGCCGTGCGCCGGTCGTGGTGTCGTACTTGACGATCGCGGGCCGGACGGAGTCGCGCAGCAGCGGTGCGCTGACCGCGTACACGAAGCGGTGGCCAAGCCCGGCGTGGTTGTCGTTGACGGTCGGGAACTCCACCGGCAGGTCGTCGACCGCGCCCTCGTGGACCGTGCCGAGCCGCGGGTCGATGGTCCAGCGGTAGATGTTGCCGCCGACGGAGGGCGTGGACGCCAGCGCGGTCGACAGGTCGGCGTACCCGCCGAGTCCCGACCAGATCCGGGTGAACCCGGTCGCGTCGTAGGCCACCGCGTCGATCACCACGCGCCCTTGCGCGTCCTCGAAGGCGTTGCCCACGTGGAAGGCGTAACCGGGCTCGACGTCGAACCACCGCACGTCGGCGTTGCGGCCACGGCGCGGCATGACCCCGATGCGCGGCCTGTGCTGGTCGCTCCACCGGTACGGCAGGCCGGGTTCGCGCGTGAGCTCCACGTCGAACACGACCGGCAGGTCCAGCCACACGACGTGGTGCTCGGTGATCGCGAAGTCGTGCATCATCGTCGGCGCGGGAACCTCGATCTCGGCGGTGTGCACGATCTCGCTGTCCGCGGTGGCGACGTGGTAGGTCAGGAACGGCGGCCGCACGCCGTAGCCGAAGAAGTGCAGCTCGCCGGTCTTCGGGTCGGCCTTCGGGTGCGCGGTCATCGCGGTCTTCAGCCTGCCGCCGAAGTCGAACGGCCCGACGGTGTCGAGCTCGGCGGTCATCTCGATCGGGAAACCGTTCTCCACCAACGACAGGATGCGCCCGTTGTGGTGCAGCACGCTCGTGTTCGACGTGTTGTTGCGCAGCACTCCGTTCGGACCGGCGGGGTTCGCCATGTCCGGGCGCACGCCCTGCAGCATCGGCGTGCGCACCCACCGGTTGCGGTACCACCCGGCCCGCCCGTTCTCCAGCCGGATGCCGTGCAGCATCCCCTGACCGGCGAAGTTGTGGCCGGGATCGGTGCCGGGCAACGGGTTCGCGCCGTTGCGGAAGTAGCGCCCGGACAGCTCGGAAGGCAGCGTTCCGGTCACCTCCAGGCCGAAGTCCTCGATCTCGTCCGGCACCGGTGCCATGAACCCGTCGAAGTAAGCGGGTCGGTCGACAGTCGTCATGCCGCCCAGCATGCCGCACATCACTATGCGGCTGCATAGTGATGTGTGCCACGTCAGATGAGCGGATCGGCGAACTGGGTACGATCGCCGGCATGACGCGCGGAGAAACCCCTCGCCGCCGGCCCAACCGCAAGGGCGAGGGCGGTCTGCTGCGCGCCGAGATCGAACGGGCGGCCATGGAGCTCCTGGACGAGCTGGGGTCGCCCGAGGCGCTGACGCTGCGCGGCGTGGCACGGGCGGCGGGCATCACCGGCCCGGCGATCTACCCGCACTTCGCCGGTCTGCCCGAGCTGCACGCCCGCCTGCGCGAGATCTCGTTCGCGCACATCGTCGAGCAGACGAACGCGGCCGCCGCGGGCATCACCGACCCGCGGGCCGAGCTGATCACCCGCTACTGGGTGTACGTGGACCTGGGGCTCGCGTATCCGGCGCGGCGCAAGCTGGTCCTCACGCCGGCCAACGCGGTGGACCCCAACGCGATGGCCGCGCTGGACACCCTGGTGGAGGTGCTCGACCGGTGCGTCGCGGCCGGCCTGTCGCACAGCACCGACACGCGGCTGGACACCGCGCTGACACTGGCCGCGATCACCGGCCTCCGCGTGACGCAGGGCGTGTTCCCCTTGCCGCCGTTGCACACCGCGATCGAGGAGATGGTCGCGCGCCTGGCGAAGCTGACGGAGCCGGTCGCGGCGGGAAGCCTCGGCGCCGGACGGGCGTGAGGGGCTCGCCGGAGCGGCCGAGGGTCGCCCTGCCGGACCGGGGATCGGCAGGGCACTGGTGGCGCGCCGAGTTGTCAGCAGACTGAGTGCCGCGAGGGCGGCCGGACGCCGCCCGGGAACGAAGCGGGACGAGGAAAAGACGATGACTTTGAGGCAGCACGCCATCGGCGGCAGCGGACTGGAGGCCTCCGTCGAGGGCCTCGGCACGATGGGCATGACCGCGATGTACGGGACGCCCGACGACGCCGAGTCCGTCGCGACCGTCCACCGCGCCGTCGACCTCGGCGTCACGATGTTCGACACCGCCGACATGTACGGCCCGTTCAGCGGTGAGCAGCTCCTCGGCCGCGCCCTCGCCGGCCGCCGCGACCAGGTCGTCGTCGCCACCAAGTTCGGCGGGCTGACCCTCGACGACGCCGGGCGGATCGTCGGCGGGCCCAACGGGCGGCCGGAGTACCTGCGCGCCGCGGTCGACGGGTCGTTGCGCCGCCTGGGCACCGACCACATCGACCTCTACTACCAGCACCGGGTCGACCCCGGCGTGCCCGTCGAGGAGACGTTCGGGGCGCTCGGCGAGCTCGTGACCGCGGGCAAGGTGCGGTACCTGGGCCTGTGCGAGGCGTTGCCGGACGCGATCCGCGCCGCGCACGCCACCGCGCGCCTCTCCGCGGTGCAGACCGAGTACTCGCTGTTCACCCGCACCGCCGAGGCCAACGGCGTGCTGGACACCGTCGAGGAGCTGGGCATCGGCTTCGTCGCCTACTCGCCGCTCGGCCGCGGCCTGCTCACCGGCGGCCTGCGCGGGGTGGAGGACCTGCCGGAGAACGACTTCCGCCGCACCGCGCCGCGGTTCGCCGGCGACAACCTCCGGCAGAACCTGCGGCTGGTGGACCGCGTCCGGGCCGTCGCGGACGAGCTGGGCGTCACCGCGGGTCAGCTGGCGCTGGCGTGGGTCCTGGCCCAGGGTGACCACGTGACGGCGATCCCCGGCACCAAGCGCAGGACGTACCTCGAGCAGAACGTCGCGGCGGCCGCCGTCGACCTCGACCAGGCCGCCCTGAAGAAGATCGACGACGCCGTCCCCGCCGACGCGGTCGTCGGCCAGCGCTACGCACCCCCGGCGATGGCGTCGATCCAGGAGTGACCCACGGCGGAAGGCGGCTCATGGCGGACAACGACCTCGGCGACTTCCTGCGCGCCCGGCGGCAGGCGTTGCGCCCGGAGGACGTCGGGCTCGTTCCCGGCGGCCGCAGGCGCACCCCGGGCCTGCGCCGGGAGGAGGTGGCGATGCTGGCGAACCTCTCCGTGGACTACTACGAGCGGCTGGAACGCTCCCGCGGCTCGAACCCCTCGGAGGCGCTGCTGGCCAACCTCGCCCGCGCCCTGCGGCTGACCGTCGACGAACGCGACTACCTCTACCGGCTGGCCGGCCACCCGCCGCCCGCACGCCCCGCGCACGGCGGCTACGTCGACCCGTCGATGATGTTCCTGCTGGACGCGCTCACCACCGTGCCCGCCCACGTCATCGACGACCTCACCACCGTGCGGGCGCAGAACCCGTTGAGCCGCGCGCTCATCGGCTCCTGGACCGGGCTGGAGGGCCACGCCGCCAACGTCACGTGGCGCTGGTTCACCGATCCGGCCTCGCGGGCGCTCAACATCCCCGAGAAACACGAGGAGATCGGCCGCGGCTACACGGCCGACCTCCGCGCCGCCACCGCGCGGCTCGGTTCCGACCGCACCGCGCAGCGGCTGGTCGGCGACCTCCTCGACGCCAGCGCCGAGTTCGCCCGGTACTGGCAGGACATGCACGTCCAGCCGCTGCGCTCCACCCCCAAGGTCCTCCTGCACCCGCGGGCGGGCCGGCTGGAGGTGCAGTGCGACATCGTGCTCAGCACCACGACCGGGCATCGGCTGGTGATCTTCCGGCCGCAGCCCGGTTCCAGCACGGCGGAGAGCTTCGACTTCCTCCGCGTCCTCGGCCAGCAGGTGTTCCACGACTGACGGCGCCCGCCGGGCCGGACTGTACTTGCGGGTACATTTTTCGCTGCCTAGCGTCGGCCGCATGAGAGCAGTGATCATCAGCGAAGCAGGGGGACCGGACGTGTTGCGGTTGCAGGAACGGCCGTCACCTCGTCCGGGTCCCGGAGAAGTCCTGGTGGACGTCCGGGTGGCGGGGGTGAACTTCTTCGACGTCGGCATCCGCCGGGGCCGGATGGCCGAGGTGCCGGGCATGGAGGGCGCCGGCGTGGTGGCGGAGGTGGGCGAGGGCGTCGACGAGTTCGCCGTGGGGGACCGTGTCGCGTGGCTGACGATCGACACCCACGCCAGCTATGCGGAGCAGATCGTGCTCCCGGCGGCGAACGTCGTCGCGGTGCCCGACGCCATCGACGACGAGACGGCCGCAGCCGTGCTGTTGCAGGGCCTGACCGCGCACCACCACAGCACCGTCTGCCACCCGGTGCAGCCGGGGGACGTCACGCTCGTGCACGCCGCCGCCGGTGGAGTCGGGTTGTTGCTGACCCAGCTGGTCAAGGCTCGGGGCGGCACCGTGATCGGCCTGGTGTCCCGGCAGGAGAAGGTCGAGATCGCCGCCGCCGCGGGCGCCGACCACGTCCTGGTCTCCACCGGTGACGCGTTCGTCGAGCCGGTGCTGGGGCTGACCGGCGGCGAGGGCGTGCACGCGGTGTTCGACGGCGCGGGCGGCCCCACGTTCGCCGGATCGCTCCAGGTGCTGCGAACCCACGGCACGATGGTGTTCTACGGGCCGTTGATCGGCGACGTGCCGACCATCGCGATGAACGAGATCCCGCGCAGCACGCGCCTCACCTACGGCACGCTGCCCGACCACATCCGCACCCGCGAGGAGCTCGTCAGGCACGCCGCCGACCTGTTCGCGCTGGTGGAGAAGGGCGAGCTGGTGGTGCGGATCGGCGGCCGCTACCCGCTGGCCGACGCGGCGAGGGCCCACGCGGACATCGAGTCGCGGGCGACAACCGGGAAGCTGCTGCTGATCCCGTGACCGAGCAGCACTGGACCCCGGTGGGCGCTGCCCGGAGTGGCGACCGAACACGACCGCGCGGCAGGCTCACGCAAGCGCGCGCCGCGCACGATCCGACCGAACGACACAAGGAAGTGAGCGGATGAGCGAACCGTTGCCGACCGTGGTGCTGGTGCACGGCGCCTTCGCCGACGCCTCGAGCTGGAACGGCGTCATCAAGCACTTGCAGGACAGGGAATATCCGGTGATCGCGGTGGCGAACCCCTTGCGGAGCCTCGACACCGACACCGACTACCTGAACGAGGTCATCGCCGGGATCGACGGCTCATTGGTGCTGGCCGGGCACTCCTACGGCGGCATGGTGATCTCCGGCGCCGCCCACGACAACGTCACAGCACTCGTCTACATCGCCGCCTTCGCTCCGGAAGCGGGCGAGAGCGCACTCGACCTGTCCACCCGGTTCCCCGGCAGCACGCTGGGCGACACGCTGAACGCCACCCCGCTCGGCGACGGCACCACCGACCTGAGCATCCGGCAGGAGGAGTTCCACGCCCAGTTCGCCGCCGACGTCCCCCAGGAGGTGGCCGCACTCGCCGCCGCCGGCCAACGCCCGGTGCGCGACGCCGCCCTGGCCGCCGGAGCCGGTGAACCCGCTTGGCGAAGCATCCCGTCGTTCTTCGTCAACGCGGCCGCGGACAAGAACATCCCCGTGGAAGCCCAGCGGTTCATGGCGGAACGCGCCGGCGCCCGCGAGGTCGTCGAGATCAGCGGTGCCTCGCACTCGGTCGCGGTGTCCCACCCGGACGAGGTCGCCGCCCTGATCATCCAGGCCGCCGGCGCCACCGGCTGAGCACCCGCCGCACCGCAGGACATGAGGATGGGGCCGCTTCTCCCACAAGCGGCCCCATCGTGGCTCGTCAGCTCTGGTCGGCCCACCACTTCCGACCGGCCTCGCCGAGCGTGGAGATCGGGTCGTAGTAGGGGTAGCGGCGGTTCAACGCCTCCGGGTCCTCCAGTTCGATCCCGGTGCGGTAGTTCTTGGTCCAGTAGGAGATGCCCAGCTCGCGGTCGTACTCCTCGAGCTGGTGCACCCACCGCTTGCCCACGTACGGCACGTCGCACACGATCCGCGGCGTCGCGTACCCGGGCAGGTAGCCCATGATCGAGTGCTGGAGCTCCTGCGCCTCCCACACCGACACCCGCCAGTGCTCGGCGTTGGGGATCATGTCGCACATGTAGAAGTAGTAGGGGAGGATGTTCGCTTCCCCTTGCAGCGCAAAGCAAAGGTCGAGCAGGTCGTCCGGCGAGGCGTTGACGCCCCTCATCAGCACGCCCTGGTTGCGCACGTCCCGCACGCCGACTTCCAGCGCGGTGCGGGCGGCCTCGGCCACGAGCGGCGTCACGGACTGGGCGTGGTTCACGTGGGTGTGGATCGCCAGGTTCACGCCACGGCGGGAGGCCGTGCGAGCTACGCGTTCCAGGCCCTCGACCACGCGCGGCTGGAGCCAGTGCTGCGGCAGGCCGGCGAGGGCCTTGGTGGCCAGGCGGACGTCGCGGACGGTCTCGATGTCCAGCAGGCGCATCAGGAACGACTCGAGCTGCGGCCACGGCACGTTCGCCACGTCGCCGCCGGAGACCACCACGTCGCGGACGCCGGGCGTCTTCTTCAGGTACTCGATCATCTGGTCCTGGCGGTCGACCGGCTTCAGCGAGAGCTTGTGCTTGTCGATCAGCGGCGTCGAGTTGCCGACCAGGTCCATGCGGGTGCAGTGGCCGCAGTACTGCGGGCAGGTCGAGACCATCTCCGCCAGCACCTTGGTGGGGTAGCGGTGGGTCAGGCCCTCGACGACCCACATCTCCGCCTCGTGCAGCGAGTCGCGCTGCGAGTGCGGGTGGGACGGCCAGCGGGGGTCGCGGTCGGAGGCGACCGGCAGCATGTAGCGGCGCACCGGGTCGGCCAGGAAGGCCTCGGTGAACGCGTCCGGGGTCAGCGGGGCGTCGACCGCCATCGTGTTGACCATCTGCGGCGGGATCAGCATCGACATCGTCGCGAACGACGACTGGTCGGCGGCGAGGTCGTCGTAGAACTTGTCGGTCAGCAGGTCGCCCGCCACCTTGCGGAGCTGCTTCACGTTCTTGACGCAGTTCACCCGCTGCCACTGGGCGTCTCGCCACTGCGCCTCGGTCACGTGGGCCCAGCCGGGGAAGCGTCGCCAGTCGGGTTCGACCAGCTCACGGCGGACGTACGTGTACGGCTGGCGGTCCAGCCGCTCCAGCGCCGTGGGGGCGTCGTGCAGCGCGGTCATCCGTACTCCTCAGCGTCGAGGTCGCGTAAAGATATCCTGTCATACCGCTAGGCTGCCGTAAATATTTCAGCTCAAGCCCTGGTGGAGGGGTGGTCGGGAGCATTTGGGGCGTCCCGTGCGTTCAACCGGTATGCCTGTCTTCGCTCTGGTGCTCGTCGCTTTCTTCGCCGAGGTCGCGGTCATGGTCGCCGTGGCCAACGCCATCGGCGGGCTCTGGATGATCGCGCTGCTCCTCGTGGGCTCCCTGATCGGTCTGTCGCTGGTGCGCAGGCAGGGCGCGCAGACGATGGCGGCGTTGCGCGAGTCGGTGTGGCGGCGTCAGCAGCCGCACCAGGAGATGGCCGACGGCATGCTCATCGCGGCCGCCGGTGCGTTGATCATGGTGCCGGGCTTCCTCAGCGACGTGGTCGCGTTGTTCCTGCTGTTCCCGCCCACGCGCAAGATCGTGAGCAGGCGGATCGCGCGCAAGGCGGAGGCGGCGTCGCTCAAGTTCGAGCACGAACGGCGCTTCGGGGCCGGTCAGGTGGTCGAGGGCGAGGTCGTCGACGTCGACCCGGTGATCATCACGGATCGGCGCGAGCTGACGTGATCCGCGCCTACCGGCCGGTCGACCTGGACGCGCTCTACGACATCTGCCTCGACACGGGCAACGGCGGCCAGGGCGTGCGTCACCTGTTCGACGACCCGCGGCTGCTGGGCCACGCCTACGTCGGCCCGTACGTGGCGTTCGAGCCCGACCTGGCGTTCGTCGCGGAGGACGACGACGGCGTCTGCGGCTACGCGGTGGCGACGTCCGACAGCGAGGCCTTCGAGGACCGCTGCGACCGCGACTGGTGGCCCGACCTGCGCATCCGCTACCCGCTGAGGCCCAACGCGAACCGGATCGTGGAGCAGATCCACCACCCCGTCCGCGTCGACCCGATGCTGGTCCGCGACTATCCGGCGCACATGCACGCGAACCTGCTCCCGCGCGCCAAGGGCAGGGGTTTCGGCGGCACGCTCGTGCGGACGGTGCTCGAACGCCTTGAGAAGGGCGTGCATGTGCACGTGCGGCACCACAACACACACGCGATCGGCTTCTGGGAACACATGGGCTTCCGCGTGATCGACTCCGCGGACAAGCTCGTCCTGGGACTACGTCTGTAGCTTGCGGAACAGCCGCACGACGTTGTCCTGCCCGCCCACCGCGACGAGGTCGTCCGGACCGGTCGCGATGGCGTTCACGGTCGACGACGCCTCGGGCAGCGCGGTGACGCGTCGTCCGTCCGGCAGGCTCCACACACCGACCCCGCCCTTGCCCGTGTTCATGAACAGGTGCTTGTTGTCGCGGGTGAACGCCATCGCGTCACCTTTCGGCGGCGCGTCCTGCAACGCGATGTCCTTGTCCTGCTTGAGATCCCACACGCGCGCAGGGATGTCCTTCTTCTTCGCGCCGATGTGGCCGCCCTCCACGGCGAGATAGGTGCCGTCGCGCGACACGACGAGGGTGCTCGGGGAGTTCTCGACGGTCAGGACCGTGCGGCCGTAGTCCTCGCTCGCGGTGTCGTAGAGCCGGATCTCGTGGTCGCCGCTGACCGCGAGGCTCGTGTCGTCGACGAACACGGCGCCGTCGACCTCGCCGAGCTTCGCCACGGTGTCCCGGCCGCTCGCCTTGCGCACCTGCGACGCCTCCGCGGTGCGGATCAGGATCAGGTCCCCGTCCGGCGAGTACGCCAGCGCGTCGACCCAGTCGGTCATCCTCGTGAACGTGGTCTTCAGGGCCCAGGTGTCGGTGTCGAACAGGCGCACCCTGCCGTCCCAGCCGCCCGCCGCGAGCCGGGCGCCGTCCGGGCTGAACGCGACGGCCTCGACGACCTCGTCGTCGACGGTGAACTTCTTGACCAGGTCACCCGACCGCACGTCCCACACGTGCACGTCGCCGCTGAAGCTGCCGGCCGCGACCAGCTTGCCGTTGGGGGAGAAGGACAAGCTCTCGATCCCGCCGTCCGAGCCCGTCAGCAACGCCTGCTGCGCCCACTCGGCGCCGCGCACGGGAGGCGGGTCCGCCGTGACCACCGCGATCAACGGCGGCACCCCGGCCACGACCAGCACGGCCGCGCTCGTCGCCACGACCCGCCTGCGCGACGGCCGGGGTCCCTGTTCCGTCTTCCCCCACGCCCACACCGCGAACCCGAGCGACGCGACCGCGGCCAGCGCGCCCACCACGCTGGCGATCTTGTCGGCGGTGTCGAGCCCGCTCGCGAGCAGCCAGCTGACCGCGGTGCTCACCGCGGCGACCACCACCAGCACACCCAGGAACCGCATGCCCTGATCTCGGCGGGCACCACCGGGCGGTTACGCGGTCGCGCGCCAACCACCCGAACGCAGCACCGGTCAGGCCAGCAGGTCCTTCAGCAGCAGGTCGAAGTCGACGACCTCGCCCCCCGCCGGCACCGCGGCGTAGGTGGAGTCGAGGAACCGCCCCAGCTCGTCCGCCGACAGGTGGAACACGGCGTGCGAGTCCTCGGTGAGGAGCTCCAGCACGAGCACGTCCCCGTCCGCCGGGCGTAGCCGCACGTCGCCCATCCCCGCCGGCGACATCAGCCCGTCGGCCAGCAGCTCGCGGCCCACCAGCCACGTCGACTCCTGGTCGCGTGTGTGGAAGCGCATTGTCACCGCATGCGGATCGTCCGAGCGATAGTGGAGGTCGACGTTCATCGACTCCATGGAGCCGTCCGGCCGCACGAACTCAACGACGGTCACGGTGCCGACCCGAGTCTCGTTGAACATCGTCGTTCCTCCTCCGCAGCGAGGTGCTGCCCTACACACGGGCACCGGGTTCGATCGGTTCAAAGCTTTCTCGAACTGCTCGATTGGGTACAGAAGCCGCATGACGGTCTACGGCATCCACGCCTCACACGAGCAGATACACCCCGCCGGCCTGCTCACCGCCGTGCGCAGGGCCGAGGAGGCCGGGTTCACCGCGGCCATGAGCTCCGACCACTTCTCCCCGTGGAGTTCGCGCCAGGGGCAGTCGGGGTTCGCCTGGTCGTGGCTGGGGTCCGCGCTGCAGGCCACGAATCTGCCGTTCGGTGTGGTCACGGCACCCGGTCAGCGCTACCACCCGGCGATCACCGCGCAGGCCATCGGCACTCTCGCCGCCATGTACCCCGGCCGGTTCTGGGCCGCGCTCGGCACCGGCGAGGCCAGCAACGAGCACATCACCGGCGACGTCTGGCCGCGCAAGGACGTCCGCACCGCCCGGCTGCGCGAGTGCGTCGACGTCATCCGCGCGCTGCTCTCCGGCGAGGAGGTCAGCCACGACGGCCTGGTCACGGTCGACCGCGCCAAGCTCTGGACGGTGCCGGACGAGGTGCCGCAGCTGATCGGCGCGGCCGTGAGCCCGGAGACGGCCCGGTGGTGCGCCTCCTGGGCGGACGGGCTGATCACCGTCAACGCGTCACCGGAACGCCTGCGTGCAGTGGCTGACGCCTATCGCGACGCCGGCGGCCGCGGCAAGCTCCACCTCCAGGTGCACCTCAGCTGGGACCCCGACGAGGACAGGGCGATGGCGACGGCGCACGACCAGTGGCGCAGCAACGTCTTCCAGCCGCCCGTCTGCTGGGACCTGGAGATGACCGACCACTTCGACGTCGTCTCCGAGCACGTCACGCCGCAGCAGGTGGCCGAGGTCGTCAACGTGTCGTCGGACCTGAAGTGGCACGCCGGGCAGCTCAACTCCTACGAGGAGCTCGGCTTCGAGGAGATCTACCTGCACCACGTGGGGCAGGACCTGACCGCGTTCGTCGACGCGTTCGGCGAGCACGTCCTGCCGGAGGTGGCCGCGTGATCCGCACATCTGACGTCTGGTGGAAGAACGCCGTCCTCTACTGCCTCGACGTCGAGACCTTCTCCGACGGCGGGTTCCGCGGTGCGACGGAACGCATCGACCACTTGCACGCCCTGGGCGTCACATGTCTGTGGCTGATGCCGTTCTACCCGACGCCGGAGAAGGACGACGGCTACGACATCACCGACTTCTACAACGTCGACCCGCGGCTCGGTTCGCTCGGCGACTTCGTGGAGTTCGTGCGCGCCGCACGGGACCGTGGCATGCGCGTCATCGCCGACCTCGTCGTCAACCACACGTCCGACCAGCACCCGTGGTTCCACGACCCCGAGAAGCGCGACTGGTACGTCTGGTCCGACAAGCCGCGCGACGACGGACCGCAGGGCATCACGTTCCCCGACAAGGAGAACTCGCTCTGGGAGTACTCCGAGGAGGTGGGGAAGTACTACCTGCACCGCTTCTACAAGCACCAGCCCGACCTCAACGTCGCCAACCCCGCCGTCCGCGACGAGATCGCGCGGATCATGGGCTTCTGGATGGAGCTGGGCCTCAGCGGCTTCCGCGTCGACGCCGTCCCGTTCCTGCTCGAGCACCAGGAGAAGACCGACGCGATCGACCTGCCCGACCCGCACGACTACCTCACCGACCTGCGCGCGTTCCTTAACCGCCGCAACGGCGAGGCCGTGCTGCTCGGCGAGGTCAACCTGCCGTACAAGGACGCGATGGCGTACTACGGCCAGGGCGTCGGCGACGAGCTGAGCATGTGCTTCGACTTCGTGGGCATGCAGGCGATGTACCTGGCGCTGGCCCGGCAGTCGAGCGGCCCGCTGGTCAAGGCGCTGCAGGAACGCCCGCTGCCGCCGCGCGACGGGCACTGGGCGACGTTCGTGCGCAACCACGACGAGCTGACGCTGGACAAGCTGCCCCTCGACGAACGCCAGGAGGTCTTCGACGCGTTCGGCCCGGATCCCGACATGCAGCTCTACGGCCGCGGTCTGCGCCGCCGGCTGCCGGGCATGCTCGACGGCGACCAGCGCCGCATCCGGATGGTCTACAGCCTGCTGTTCACGCTGCCGGGCACGCCGGTGCTCTTCTACGGCGAGGAGATCGGCCTGGAGGAGGACCTGTCGCTGGAGGGCAGGCTCGCCGTGCGCGTGCCGATGGACTGGGACGAGGCCGGCAAGCAGCGCCACGACCCCGACTCGCTGCTGACCTGGATGCGCAAGCTGGTCGAGCTCTACCGCGAGGCCCCGGAGCTGGCGTGGGGGACCGTGCAGGTGCTCGACCTGGGCGACCCGACCGTGTTCGCCCACCGCGCCGACTGCGACGGCGGGTCGGTCATCGCCGTGCACAACTTCGCGGACCAGGACGTCACCGTGCGGGTCCCGGCCGAGGGGCTGCTCACGGATCTGGCGTCGGGGGCGACGGTGAAGCCCGCGAAGATCGGCGCGAAGGTGGACCTGGCGCCCTACGACTGCCGCTGGTTCCGCGTGATTTCTGAGTGATGCTTGCGGGATCTTAGCGCTTCACGTGAAGATATCTTCGAGACAGCGTCGTCGACCGAAGGATTTTCAGGTGAGTGCGTACGGACTGCACCGCGTCCTCGAGCCCGTCGGTGTCCTGCCGCAGCAGGCGTGGCGGCTGGACGCGACCCCGGTCGCCGCCGCCGACGAGGTCGTCGTCGCCGTCGAGCGCCTCAACCTGGACGCGGCGTCGTTCCGGCAGCTCAGGGAGCTGCACGGCAGCGGCGCCGCGGTCCGGCAGGCCGTGCTCGACATCGTGGCCGAGCGCGGGAAGATGCAGAACCCCGTCACCGGGTCGGGCGGGATGTTGCTCGGCACCGTGCTCGAGGCGGGCCCGGAGTCGCCGCTCGGGCTGAAGGCGGGCGACCGGATCGCGACGCTGGTCAGCCTGACGCTCACGCCGTTGAAGATCGACGACGGCCTGCGCGACTGGGACGGCGAGGACGAGCAGGTGCCGTGCCGGGGGACCGCGGTGCTGTTCGGGCGGTCCATCGCGGCCGTGCTGCCGGACGACATGTCCAACGAGCTGGCGTTGTCCGTGCTCGACGTGTGCGGTGCACCGGCGCTGACCGACCGTGTGGTGCGCAGGCATCCCGGTGGGTCCGTGTTGGTGCTCGGTGGTGGCGGGAAGTCGGGGTCGCTCTCTCTCGCGGCCGCCCGTCAGGCTGGTGCGTCGCGTCTCGTGGCGTTGGTGCCGACGGAGCGTGAGGCGGCATCGGTGCGTTCGTCGGGTCTCGCGGACGAGGTCGTCATCGCGGATGCGCGCAACCCTGTCGCCGTGGCCGAGGCCGTGGGCAAGCAGGTCGACGTGACGGTCGTGTGTGTGGACGTGCCGGGGTGCGAGCACGGAGCCATCCTCGCGACCGCGGACGGCGGGACCGTGATCTTCTTCTCCATGGCGACCTCGTTCAGTGCCGCCGCTTTGGGAGCGGAGGGTCTGGCCGCCGACGTCGAGATGCTCGTCGGCAACGGGTATGTGCCTGGTCACGCCGCGTTCGCCTTGGAGCTGGTCAGGACCCAGCCGGGTGTGCGGGCGCTGTTCGAGCACCGGCAGACTGCGTGACGTGAGTACGCAACTTTTGGTCGGCGGCCGCATCTACGCACCGGATGCGACGGCGATGGCCGTCACGGACGGCGTCGTCGTGTGGATCGGACAGGACTCGGTCGGCCGTGCACTGCACCCCGACGCCTCGGTGGTGGAGCTGAACGGCGCCTTCGTCGCGCCCGCGTTCGTCGACGCGCACGTGCACGCCACGTCGGCCGGCCTGCTCCTGACGGGCCTCGACCTGACTCGAACCTCCTCAGTGGACTCGTTGCTGCAACAGGTGCGCGACGCCGAAGGACCGCTCGTGTGGGGACACGGCTGGGACGAGACGCGTTGGCCCGAGAACCGGCCACCGACGCGTGCGGAGATCGACGAGGCCGCGGGCAGTAAGACCGTGTACCTCTCACGCATCGACGTGCACTCCGCGCTCGTGTCGTCCGACCTGATCACGGACGACGTGCGCGCGGCGGACGGGTGGTCGGAGGATGGTCCTCTCTCGCGCGCGGCCCACCACCACGTGCGCGGCACGGCCAAGGCAGCCATCACGCCCGAACAGCGCGAGGCAGCGCAACGGGCGTTCCTCCGCCACGCCGCTTCTCGGGGCATCGCGTCCGTGCACGAGTGCGCCGGCCCCGACATCTCCGGCGAGGACGACCTGCGCGAGCTGCTGGCGCTGGACGAGGGCCCCGAGGTGGTCGCCTACTGGGGCGCCCACGACCTGCCTGCTGTCCCCGTCCGCGGCCTGGCCGGCGACCACTTCGTCGACGGCGCGATCGGCTCGCGCACGGCCGCGCTGGTCGAGCCCTACGCCGACGCCGCGACCTCCGGCGCCCTCTACCTGAGCGGTCAGCAGATCGCCGACCACCTGGTGAAGTGCACCGAGCTGGGTGTGCAGGCCGGGTTCCACGTCATCGGCGACGCCGGCATGGCCGCGATCATCGAGGGCTTCACCCTCGCCGAGAAGGCCCTCGGCACCCCGACGCTCGCCTCCGCGCGCCACCGCCTCGAACACGTCGAGATGGTCTCCGCCGAACAGGCTCGGCAGCTCGCCGGGTGGGGCGTCATCGCGTCCGTCCAGCCGCTGTTCGACGCCGAGTGGGGCGGCCCGGCCGGCATGTACGTGCAGCGGCTCGGCACCGAACGCGGAGTGGGGCTGAACCCCTATTCACGTCTGGCTGCCGCAGGCGTCGTCCTCGCGTTCGGCTCGGACACCCCGGTAACCGCCATCGACCCGTGGGCCGCCGTGCGCGCCGCGGTGCACCACCGGACCGAAGGCTTCGGCGTCTCACCCCGCGCCGCCTTCACCGCCCACACGCGTGGCGGCTGGCGTGCGGCAGGCGTGGACGACGGTCTGACCGGCACGCTCCAGCCCGGCGCGCCTGCGACGTACGCGGTGTGGGAGACCGGCGACCTCGTGGTGGCCGGGTCCGACGCGCGGGTGCAGCGCTGGTCGACCGACCCGCGGTCGGGCGTGCCCGGGCTGCCGGACCTGACCGGTCCGGCGCCGGTGTGCGTGCGGACCGTGCTGAACGGCCGGACCATCTACGAGAGGAAGTGACTCATGGCGTTGCTCGACCTCGACCCCAGGGTCGTCGCCACCGCGCGCGAACTCGCGGCGCGGGCGGCCGAACCGGTGGTGTCCCTCGCGAAGGCGCACACCACCGTCGCCGTCGAGCGCGCCACGCTTCGCCTGGCCGGCATCACCGGCGCGGACTCCACCCACCGCGCCGGTGACGTGCCGTGGGTCAACCGGGTGATCGACACGGTTCGCGAGCAGTGCGGGCTGGAGCACGGCGTGGTGCTGCCCGCCTTCCACGCGCTCAAAGAACACAACCTCGCCACCCTCACCGAACTGGCGGAGGCCACGGCGGCGGGGCAGGTCCAGTTCAAGGTCCCCGAGGGCAAAGACCGCACGGCGGCGAAGAAAGCCGCCACGTCCGCCGTCGCCAAGGGCCTCAAGACGGTCGACCGCAACCGGGCCCAGCGCGACAAGCTCGTCACCAGACTCGGCGACCCCGCCCAACGGCCGTGGATCTACCTCATCGTCGCGACCGGCGACATCGACGAGGACGTCGTCCAGGCGCAGAACGCCGCCCGCGCCGGTGCCGACATCATCGCCGTGATCCGCTCGACCGGGCAGAGCCTGCTCGACTACGTCCCGGAAGGCGCCACGCACCACGGGTTCGCGGGCACGTACGCCACGCAGGAGAACTTCCGGATCATGCGCGCGGCCCTCGACGACGTGTCCAAGGAGGTCGGCCGGTACGTGCGGCTGACCAACTACGCGTCCGGGCTGTGCATGCCGGAGATCGCCGTGCTGGCGGGGCTGCAGCGGCTCGACATGATGTTGAACGACTCGATGTACGGCATCCTGTTCCGCGACATCAACCCGATCCGCACGTTCGTCGACCAGCGCTTCAGCCGCCAGGTGCACGCGCGGGCCGGCATCATCATCAACACCGGCGAGGACAACTACCTCACCACCGCGGACGCCGTCGACGCCGCGCACACCGTCACGGTCTCCCAGCTCCTCAACGAGCACTTCGCCCACGAGGCGGGACTGCCCGACCACCTGCTGGGCCTCGGGCACGCGTTCGAGATCAACCCGAAGGTGCCCGACTCGTTCCGGCTGGAGCTCGCCCACGCCCTCCTCGCGAGAGAGCTCTTCCCGGACGCGCCGCTCAAGTGGATGCCGCCCACCAAGCACATGACCGGCGACGTCTTCAACGGCTACCTGCTGGACGGGTTCTTCAACCTCGCGGGCGTCCTCACAGGACAGTCCATCCTGCTCGTCGGCATGATGACCGAGGCCGTCGTGACGCCGTTCCTGTCCGACCGCGACCTCGCGCTGCAGAACGTCCGGTACGTGCTGAACGCCGCGGGCAGCCTCGCGGAGGACTTCCGGCCCGCGCCGGACGGGCTCATCGTCAAGCGGGCGCACCAGGTGCTCGGCGAGGCCGTGGACCTGCTGGGCAGGATCGTCGACGACGGACTGCTGAACGCGATCGCGGACGGCACGTTCGGGTTGATGAAACGCCCTGCGGACAAGGGCAAGGGCGCGGACGGCGTCGTCGAGAAGGCCGAGCAGTACTTCAACCCCGCGAGCGAGATGCTGGAGGCCCGCGATGCCTGACGCGAAGAGGTACGTGCGGCCGTACGGCGACACCACCGGCGACGGCATGATCCAGACGTCGTTCACGCTGCCGATCCCCTTCGGCCCCAAGGCGGACGGCGCGGCGCAGCAGCTCGCGAACAAGATGGGCATGGACCCCGCGATGGTGGTCCACTCGAACCCGATCGGCGACGACTTCACTTTCTTCGTCGTCTACGGCTCGGTGAAGCACCTGGTGGACCTCGACGAGGTCAAGGTCGTCGAGCGCGAGTACCCGCTGCTGTCGCCGGCGGAGGTCAACACGACGCTCAAGAAGGTGTTGCGGCGCAAGCTGGTCGTCGTCGGCGGGTGCATCGGGACCGACGCGCACACGGTCGGCATCGACGCGATCCTCAACATCAAGGGGTTCGCCGGTGAGAAGGGCCTGGAGTACTACCGCGAGCTGAAGGTCGTGAACCTCGGCGCGCAGGTGAGCGTTCCAGAGCTGGTCCGCAGCGCTCGTGCGGAGAAGGCGGACGCCGTGCTGATCTCCCAGGTCGTCACGCAACGGGACGCGCACATCCTGAACACGCAGGAGATGTCCGCGGCGTTCCGCGAGGCGATGGGGGACAGGCGCCCGCTGCTGGTCGCGGGCGGTCCGCGGTTCGACCCGTTGATGGCGGGCGAGCTGGGGGTTGACCGGGTGTTCTCCCGGGGTACCACGCCGGGCGAGGTCGCGAGCTACCTGGTGCACGCGATGCAGGAGAAGAAGGGAGTCGCCGCGTGAGCGGGGCTTTGGTAGAAGGCTTTCAGGTGACGCACCGCCGTTACGTGCCGCACTCCCACGCGCACTACGGGGGCAACCTCGTCGACGGGGCCTACGGGCTCGGGATGTTCGGCGACGTGGCCACGGAGCTGCTGATCCACACGGACTCGGACGAGGGGCTCTTCGCGGGCTACAGCTCCGTCGAGTTCGCGGCACCGATCCAGGCCGGCGACGTCGTGGAGGCCACGGCGACGCTGGTGCGCATCGGCAAACGATCACGCGAGATCGAGTTCGAGGCCCGCGTCGTGGCGCGGTCGGCGCCGGAACGAGGTCCATCGGCGGCCGATGTGCTGGCTGAGCCGATCGTCGTAACGCGGGCACGCGGAACTGTCGTGGCTCCGAAAGCCGCGGAATAACAACACCACAATGCAAAGATCACGCGATCTGCGAAGATTGCTGCCATGACCACCGATCTTGCCGACGTGCTCGGGACTAGCGAGGCTCCGAACCTCGAGTTCAAGGAGTCCGTCCCGGACCGCAAGGTGATCGGGCAGGTGATCTGCGCGTTCGCCAACGATCTACCGAAGTGCGGCGGAGGGGACCTGCTCATCGGCGTGAACGATGCAGGCGAGCCGGTGGATTTGTCGATCACCGACCGCCTCTTGCTCACGCTGACCGAGTACCGCGATGACGGACGGATCATCGATCGGCCCTCGATGACAGTCGAACGCGCCGTCTTCAAGGGCAAAGAGGTGGTGAGGATCAGGGTCGAGGCCTCAGCGGCTCCGCCGGTGCGGTTCGACGGCACTGTCTACGTACGTCCCGGTCCGACCACTCGGAAGGCACACCGAGAGGACGAACGTGTGCTGACAGAGAGGCGGCGCGAGCTCTCAGGGCCGTTCGACAGTCACGCTGTTCACTCGGCTTCGATCGACGACCTGGATCTTGCTCTGTTCCGGTCGACCTACCTGCCGTCCGTTGTCTCGCTGGACGTGTTGGAGGAAAATGGACGTCCGACCGATCTTCAGTTGGCATCACTAAGGCTGACTGATCCAGTTGGTGTTCCTACTGTTCTTGGCTTGCTTGCGATCGGGCTCAACCCAAGTGCGCAGATTCCCGGAGCCTACGTCCAGTTTGTTCGTTACAAAGGGGTTGACCTTGACGCCCCTGTCGCGGATGACCAGGAGATCCGGGGCAACGTGATCGACACTGCAGCTCGGCTGTCGGCCGTCCTGCGTGGACACCTTCACACCGCACTGGTCTCGATGGGCGACTTCAGAGAAGAGGAACGTCCTGACTATCCACTGGAAGCACTTCGAGAGATTTGTATGAACGCGGTCATGCATCGCAACTACGAGTCGTCGTATGCGCCAGTTCGTATTGCCTGGTTCGATGACCGGATCGAAGTGACTAATCCTGGTGGGCCGTTCGGGCAGGTTAACGCTGACAACTTCGAGCGAGTTAATGACTATCGGAACCCGTCGTTGGCCGGTGCTATGAAGTCCATGGGGTACGTCAACCGATTTGGGCGTGGTATCGGGCGAGTTCGAGCATCGCTGGAGCGCAACGGAAATCCTCCCGCTGAGTATGTTGTGGACGATGCATCCTGGTTGGTGGTTGTGAGGAGGCAGCTGTGATCTCGTTGGCTCTCTTCAACAACAAGGGTGGGGTTGGCAAAACTACGCTCACCTACCATCTTGCGCATATGTTGGAACGGCTCGGGCAACGTGTGCTTGCTGTCGACCTCGATCCGCAGTCGAACTTGACGGCTGCTTTCCTTGATGAAGATGACCTCGCAGCGCTGTGGAACGAGTCAAGCAGTCCCGTCCTGGGGCAACTTCAGCCGCGCTTGTTGCCTATGTTGGACGCTGCGAACCCGGGAACCTTGGCTGCCGCAGTGGGGCCGATCATGGAAGGCCTGGGTGATATCGAACTGTTCGATCCCATCAGGATAAGGGACACCCTATGGTTGTTGCCAGGTGACTTGGAGCTGAGTGCATTCGAAGAGAAGCTTTCCGACGCGTGGCCACGCAGCTTTACTGGTATAGATATGGCTGCGATCAGGGCAACTACTGCGTTCCATCGGATCATTTCAGCGGCTGCGCAAAAGGTTCGTGCAGACATTGTTCTCATCGATGTCGGCCCTAACTTGGGGGCGATTAACCGATCTGCGCTTCTGGCATCTGACACGGTACTGATGCCGTTGGCAGCCGATCTTTTCTCGCTTCGAGGCCTGATCAACCTGGGGCCTGCGCTTCGTCAGTGGCGAACCACGTGGCAGGAGACGGTACTTCCGAAGGTGCCGTCTGCTATCGAGGCTCCAGCTGGCAACATGGTCCCGCTTGGATACGTGATCATGCAACCGACCATGCGGCTAGATCGGCCTGTCGCGGCATATCGACGCTGGCTGGATCGCATCCCCGGTGTCTTCGCGGACGAAGTGCTCGGCGGCGCGCCACTTCTGTCGCAGGCTGGTGGCTTCGAGATCGCGACCGTGCGGAACTACCAGAGCCTGATGCCGTTGGCGCACGACGCGCGTAAGCCAATGTTCGACCTACGCTCTGCCGACGGCGCGATCGGCAGCACGCTGGGACTGGTCCAGCGGTGCTACAAGGAGTTCCGCAGTCTGGCTGAGATGGTTCTCGCCAGGTTGGCGGGTGCCAAGTCGTCGTAGTGGACAACGGCTCCCAAAGCCGCGGAATAACAGGAAAAACTCGACCGAACCGGCAGACGTCCTGCTCCGAATCCCTGGCTGTTGGAAGGGAGCAGGACAATGTCATCTGGCAGGAAACAGCGATTACGGCGCGGTGCCATCGCGGTGCTCGTGGTCGCGGGAGCGGCGGCGATACCGGGGGCCCAGGCCTCCAGCCACCGCGAGGCACCCCTGATCGCGGCCGACCCGGCGGTCGACAACACCGACGTCTACGCCTTCACGAGTCCGGACAGACCCGACACCGTCACGCTGGTCGCGAACTGGTTCGGGCTGCAGGAACCCAACGGCGGCCCCAACTTCTACCCGTGGGCGACCGACGCGCGCTACGACGTCAACATCGACGCCGACGGCGACGCGGTGCCGGACAAGACGTTCCGGTTCACGTTCACCACCGACGACCGGCGCGGCGGCAAGTCGCCCACGTTCCTCTACAACAACGGGCCCGTCACCTCGATCAACGACGACAACCTGTTGTTCCGCCAGAACTACACCCTGGAGCTCGTCGAGCAGGGCAGGACCACGCCGCTCGTGCGCAACGGCCGGGCGGCGCCCTCGAACACCGGCCCCGCGTCGTTCCCGGACTTCGGCGTGATCAGGGACCAGGCGACGGCGAAGATCCCCGGTGGCGGCCAGGTCTACGTGGGACCGGCGGAGGACCCGTTCTTCCTGGACCTGCGCGTGTTCGACCTCCTCTACGGCGGGAACCTGAAGGAGGTCAACCAGGACACGCTGATGGGCTACAACGTCAACACCATCGCGCTCCAGGTGCCGAAGACGCTGCTCGCGCTCAAGGGCGACCCCAAGAGGAACCCGGTGATCGGCGTCTGGAGCGACACCGAGCGCCGGACGCTGCGGCTCGACCCCGGCAAGGCGACGCCGCAGGGTGGCTTCGTGCAGGTGTCGAGGCTGGGCAACCCGCTGGTCAACGAGGTCGTCGCCTCCGCGCCGCTCAAGGACGCGTTCAACGGCCTCGAACCGGTCAACGACGCGAGGGTCCAGGCGTTGCTGGATCGCGTGAACGACCCCGAGCTCGCCCGGCTGATCCAGCAGATCTACGGCATCCCGGCGCCCAAGACGCCGCGCGCCGACCTGGTCGAGATCTTCCTGACCGGCATCACGACGAAGGCCGGCGGCCCGATCAAGGCCGATCTCAACTCGCAGCTGAACAACTCCGACGTCGACCCGAAGAAGTTCCAGCCTTCGGAGATGCTGCGGCTCAACATGTCCACGCCGGTGACGAAGAACCCCAGCCGGCTCGGCGTGCTCGGCGGTGACCCGCAGGGCTTCCCCAACGGCCGCAGGCTCTTCGACGACGTCGTCGACATCGAGATCCAGGCCGTCGTCGGCGCGGCGCAGACCGGCAAGCTCGTGCCGGCGCTCGCCAAGGGCGACCGGGTCAACGGCAACGACGTCCGTTTCGGCGACAGGTTCCCGTACGTCGGGCTGCCCGGCAACAGGGCGGTCAACTCCCGCTAAGCGAAGGTGCCTCAGATGTGGAAAACCTTTCCGCTGCTGGCAGCTTTGCTCGCCGTTGCCGCCTGTGCCTCCCCGCAGGCGGCAACACCCGCCGCAGCACCTCAGACCTCAGCCGACCAGACCTCTTCCTTGCAACACACCGCGGAGTCGTTGCAGGCCAAGCTACGCCGAGTTCCGCGGGACGCCGCCGCGTGGGCCCAGCTCGGGGCCACGCACGTGGAGCTCGCCCGTGTCACGTACGACGCCCAGCACCACTCCCGCGCCGAGAAGGCGCTGACCGAGTCGTTGCGGCTCAAGCCGGAGGGCAACGGTGAGGCGTTCACCGGCCGCGGGGCGCTCGCCAACGCCAAGCACGAGTTCGCCGCCGCCCGCGAGTGGGGGCAGCGCGCGGTGGCAGCGGCACCGGACTCCGCCGCGGCGCAGGGCGTGCTCGTCGACGCGCTGACGCAGCTCGGTGACGACGCCGGTGCTTCCGTTGCGCTGCAACGAATGCTGGACCTGCGGCCGGGCGTCGCGTCGTTCACCCGCGCCGCCTACCACTTCGAGCTGCACGGCCGCCTGGACGAGGCGCGCGGTGCTTTGGAACGGGCGCTGGAGTCCGCTTCCTCGCCCGACGAGGCCGCGTTCTGCCGGCTCCACCTCGACAAGCTCGAGGGCAGGACCGAGTTCCTGGAAACCACTCGTGAGCGGGCGTCGAAGGTGCCGTCACCCGAGAACCTCGCGAAGTACGGCGAGGCGCTGGACCGGGCCGGCCGGCCCGCCGAGGCGCGGGCGCAGTACGACCTCGCCCTGCGGCAGCTGCGGGCACTGGGCGGCGACGACCTCACCGCCGCGTTGATCTCGGCCGACCACGGTGACCCCGCCGAGGCGTTGCGGTTCGCCGAGAAGGAGTGGGCGAAGCGGCGGAGCGTCTTCAGCGCGGACGCCCTGGCGTGGGCCCTGCACGTCAACAGGCGGTCGGCGGAGGCTCTGCCGTACTCGGACCAGGCGGTCGCGCTCGGCTGGCGCGACCAGGAGGTCCTGCGGCACCGGACGGCGATCCTGGGGAGCCTGCGATGAGAGTCTTCCTGCTGGTGCTGTTCGGGATGCTGCTGATGGGCGGGGTGGCGCAGGCGCATCCGCTGAGCAACCTGAGCGTGAACCACTACGACGGCCTGCGGATGTTCCCCGACCGGATCGAGCTGCGGTCCGTTGTGGACAGCGCGGAGATCCCGACGCTGCAGGACCGCGAGCTGGTCGACGCGCGCAAGCGGTGTGCCGAACGCGCGAAGTCGTTGGACGCCATGGCGGACGAACGGCAGCTGCGGTTCGAGGTGCGCGACGCCGACGTCGTGCGTCCACCCGGTGAGGCAGGCCTGCCGACGATGCGGCTGACCTGCGAGTACAGCGCGCCGCTGGCGGTGAGCGGCGAGGTCGAGGTCACCTTCAGCGACTCGTACCTGGAGGACAAGCCCGGCTGGCGCGAGATCACCGTCGCCGGCGTCGAAGTCGCGGTGTCGGGAGCGGCGGCCGAGTCCGTGAGCAACGAGCTGCGCACCTACCCGGACGACCTGCTGGCGTCCCCTTTGGACGTCCGGGCGGTGCGGTTCGTGGCGCGGCCGGGTGAGGGGACGGTCGTCACCGCTCCCGGTGCGCTGGGAGAGGCCACGAAGGCGGCCGTCGGCCTGGTGGGTGATCTCACCCCGGTGGTCGGGATCGGCGCGGTCCTGCTGTCCCTGGTGCTGGGCGCGTCCCATGCCGCGCTGCCCGGCCACGGCAAGACCGTGATGGCCGCCTACCTGGCGGGGTCGCGGGGAACCCGCCGTGACGCACTCCTCGTGGGAGCCACGGTCACCCTCACCCACACGGCGGGGGGTGCTGGTGCTGGGGCTGCTGCTCAGCGCGTCCAGCGCGGTCGCGGGCGAGTCGGTGCTGCGCTGGCTCGGCGTGGCGAGCGGTCTGCTGGTCGCGGTGATCGGAGGGGTGCTGCTCCGCTCGGCCGTGCGGTCCCGGGGTCGTGGGGAACACGGCCACGGACATGGTCATGGCCACGGGCATGGGCACGGTCAAGGTCGTGGGCACCGCCGGGCGGGGCTCGTCGGGATGGGGGTCGCGGGCGGCCTGGTGCCGTCGCCGTCCGCGCTCGTCGTGCTGCTGGGCGCGATCGCGCTGGGCCGCACGTGGTTCGGCGTCGTGCTGGTGGCGGCCTACGGGCTCGGCATGGCCGCGACGCTGACCGCCGCCGGCCTGCTGCTGGTCTCGCTGCGGGACCGCCTCGGTCCGCGCCTGGCCCGTTTCCGCAGGCTCGCGGACTTCTCGCCGCTGGGCACCGCGGCGCTGGTGATGCTCGTCGGAGTCGGCCTGGCCACACGGGCGCTGGCCGGTTAGCCCGTGTTTCAAAGGTGAGGTGATCGGCGGCGTGTCGGTGCCGGAACGTGGCGAGGTCTCCGGTAAGTGGGTTAGCGACCAAGCAAACCTGCAGTACCGGAGACCTCGTGGCCAGCGTAGCGGTAGCGGGGCGGGCCGACCTGACCGACGCGCAGTGGGCTGTGTTGCAGCCACTGCTGCCCGTCGGCGCCAAGCCGGGGCGCCCGCCGAAGTGGAGCAAGAGGCAGTTGATCGACGGCATCCGGTGGCGGGTGCGTGTCGGTGCTCCGTGGCGTGACGTCCCGCCTGAGTACGGGCCTTGGCAGACCGTGTACGGGTTGTTCCGCCGCTGGCAGCGGGCCGGAGTCTGGCAGGCGATCCTGACCGGTTTGCAGGCCCGTGCCGATGCCGCCGGGCTGATCGTGTGGGACGTGTCGGTCGATTCCACGATCATGCGGGCGCACCAGCACGCCGCCGGTGCACGGAAAAGGGGGATCTGCAGGTCGAACCGCCCGACACTCCGGCCGGCGGGACCGAGCCCGGCGACCACGGGCTGGGCCGCTCGCGCGGCGGCTGGACCAGCAAGCTGCATCTGGCCTGCGAGCAGGGCCGCAGGCCGTTGTCGCTGTTGATCACCGCCGGACAGCGGGGTGACAGCCCGCAGTTCGTGCCGGTGATCGAGCAGATCTCGGTGCCGCGTCTGGGGTCCGGTCGCGCCAGGACCCGTCCGGATCGGGTTCTGGCAGACAAGGCATACAGCTCGAAAGCCAACCGCGCCTACCTGCGACGCCGCAGGATCAAGGCGACCATCGACCAGCCCCGCGACCAGGCCGCCCACCGCAAAGCCAAAGGCTCCCGCGGCGGACGGCCACCCACGATCGACCGGGAGATCTACAAGCAGCGTCACGCCGTCGAGTGCGGCATCAGTCTGCTCAAGCAGCACCGGGCCGTGGCCACCCGCTACGACAAACTCGCCGTCCGCTACCAGGCCACCGTCCACATCGCAGCCATCAACATCTGGCTACGCCACATCTAAAACACGGCCTAGTCGAAGGTTCAGGAGAGGGATCGACGATGAAGAAGCTGATCGTGTTCGTGTTCGCGGCACTCGCGCTGACGGCCTGCACCTCGCAGGGGGACGTGGCCACCGCCCAGTTCGACGACGAGCGGCAGTCCGACGTCCCGTGCATGAAGCACCAGGACCAGACGCCGGGGGAGGAGTACTTCGACGAGGGCGACTGGGACACCGTCGTCTCGCTGTCGATCCTGCGCTACTACACCACCAACGGCACGAAGCCGTACTGCGACGGCAAAGCCGCGTCGGAGGCCGACCAGGGCTGGAGAAAGCTGTACGTGCGGATGGGGGCGGACCAGACCAATCTCCGGTGATTCCGACCGCAACCTCCCGGGCACTCCTGCGTTGGTCAACACAGAGGTAGTGACATGCCGGGGAGGACGGGGACGCAGTGAAGATCGACCACCAGGGGGACCTGCCCCCGTACGAGCAGGTGCGGGTGCATTACGCGCACGCCATCTCGAACCGGGACCTGCCGGTGGGGGCCAAGCTGCCCACAGTGCGGGCCCTGGCGAAGGACCTGGGCCTGGCGGTCAACACGGTGGCGCGTGCCTACCGTGAGCTGGAGGAAGCCGGCCTCGTCGAGACACGGGGCCGGGCGGGGACCGTGGTGAGCGCGAATGGCGACAACAACCGGGAGCGCGTCCGCGCGGCGGCGGCCCAGTACGCGGCGATGTCCGCGGAGCTGGGCCTGAGCTCGGACGAGGCGCTGGACATCGTCCGCGCGGCCCTGCGGTCCTGAGCCGTCGCTCCAGGGTCGGCCTCGGCGCACGGGGCCGACCCGGTTCGCTGTCGCGGGTCAGAGCGGCAGCAGGTCCTGCGCCAGCCGGTGCTTGATCTCCCACTCGCCGTCCGCGTCGGTGAAGCAGGGAAAACCGCCGTCGCCGAACACCCGGTTGAGGTAGGAGACGAACGGCATCCGCCCGCCGTCCCAGGTGAACAGCCCGTCGGCGCACGGGTCCGGCAGGACGATCCCGTACGGGGCACCGCCGCTGGTGTTCTCCTTGTGCAGCTGGTCCGGGGCCACGGGCAGCTCGTAGAGGCCCTCCTGCTCCTCCTGCCACGCCGCGTACTCCTCCTCGAGGTAGCCGCGGTGGTCCCCGCCGTAGCGCGACCCCTCCACCTCGATCACCAGCGGGTCGGCCGAGGCGGACGCCGGCCAGCGCGGGTGCGTGCCCACGAGCCACACGTCGCCGACGATCCTGACCCACGACTGCAGCGTCATGGGCACGGCGCCGAAGGTGCGCAACATCCAGGCGAGGTGGTCCTCGGCCCGGTCCGTGGGCGGGGTGTGCGCCGTCGTCGGGGTCTGGTCGTCGTTGTTCGCGTGGAAGCGGTAGCCGTCCTCGGTGAGCCGCTCGACGATCAGGTCGACGTTGTGCCGGGCGCGCCTCGCCATCTCGTCGCACACCGCCTGGGCTTCGTCGGCGCGGTCCCGGACGGCCTGGCCGAGCAGACGGAGCTCGTGCCACACCACGTCTCTTTGGCCACTTTGGTAGCGGGTCAGCCAGTCCTTCATGGCGTCATCCTGGCCGAGCTCGCGGGCGGTGGATCTTGGGGGATGCTCCGTGCGGGTGGTCGTGGCCACGGGTGGCGATCACGGTGCGCATCCTTCGTGTCCGGACGCTGTCGGCCGCCTGTCGAAGATCTCCGTGGACGCGCTCTCACGCTTGGCGGGGTGAGCGTCAACCCACCGTTGGGTGACCTCCGGGCAACTCCCCGTATGACTCGTTGACAGCGCACCTACAGGCCCCGATCCATCACCCGTTCGCGACCTTCCGGCCTGCTGAAACGCAGCTAGGCTGCCCCGTGGACCGCGAATAACTGACTCATCAGTCAATTTAGGAGTGAGGAAGATGGGGCGGACCGTCCGCGACGGCCTGCGGCTCACGACCGAGCAGCAGCAGTGCGTCGAGCTGGCCCGGGAGTTCGCCGCCGACGAGATCCGCCCGCGGGCGCGCGCCGTCGACGAGGCCGACACCGAGTCGCCGCTCGACCTCTGGGAGAAGGCCGCGAAGCTCGGGCTGACGAGCTTCATGCTCCCCGAGAGGCTCGGCGGTGGCGGCGTCACCGATCTGCTCACCCAGGTCCTCGTCCAGCAGGAGCTGTGCCACGGCGACATCGGCATCGGCAACCTGGTCACGTCCAACGGCTTCTTCAGCGCCCCGGTCGAGCACCTCGGCACCCCCGAACAGCAGGAGCGCTTCCTCCGCCCGCTGACGTCCCCGGTGCCGCCGATCACCGCGGTCGCCGTGACCGAGCCCGGCGCCGGGTCGGACGCCGCCGGCATCCAGACCTCGGCGAGGCGTGACGGTGACTCGTACGTCCTCAACGGACAGAAGACGTGGATCTCCAACGCCCCCTATGCCGAGCACTTCGTCATCTTCGCGACGGTCGACCCGGCCAAGCGCGCCAAGGGGGTCACGGCGTTCGTCGTGCCGCGCGACACCCCGGGCCTCGTCGTTGGGCCGCCGTTCCGCAAGATGGGGCAGCGCGCGATCGTGAACGCCGAGGTGTTCCTGGACGACGTGCGCGTGCCCGCCGCGAACCGGCTCGGTGCGGAGGGGCAGGGGTTCACCGGCCTCATGCGGACGTTCGACGCCTCGCGCATCCTCATCGGCGCGGCCACGACCGGGCTCGCCCGCGCCGCGCTCGACTTCGCGAACGACTACGCGCGCACCAGGACGCAGTTCGGCGTGCCGATCATCCAGCACCAGGCCGTGGCGTTCCGGCTCGCGGACATGGCCACCCGCGTCGACACCGCGCACCTGCTCACGGTGCGCGCGGCGACCTTGTACGACGAAGGGCACGCGGTGGCGCAGGAGTCGGCGATGGCGAAGCTGGTCGGGTCGGAGAACGCCATGTGGTGCACGCACGCCGCCGTGCAGACGCTGGGCGGCTACGGGTACTCCCGCGACTACCCCGTCGAGCGGTGGATGCGCGACGCCAAGCTCGAGGAGATCGAGGAAGGCACCTCCGACATCCAGCGGCTCGTCATCTCCCGTGGTCTCGGTGCCAGATGATCTTCTCGGATCCCGCGTCCGTCGCGGTTGTCGGCGCCAGCGACGATCCCGCCAAGTGGGGCCACTGGCTCGCGCGCGGCGCCCTCGTCGGACGTGACCGCCGCACGGTGCACCTCGTGAACCACGGCGGCGGGCTGGTCCTGTCGGAACCGACGGTGCGGTCGCTGTCGGAGCTGGCCGAAGCCCCCGAGCTGGTGGTGCTCGCCGTGCCCGCAGCGCACGTGCCGGCGGTGGTGGACGAGGCGCTGGCTGTCGGCGTGCGGGGCTTCGTCGGCATCACGTCCGGGATCGACGACTCGGTCGTGCGCCGGATCCGCGACGCCGGGGCGCGCATCCTCGGGCCGAACTGCCTGGGCGTCTACGACGCGGCGACGTCCCTGCACCTCGCCTGGGGCCGGTTCCAGTCCGGTTCGCTGGGCGTGGTGTCGCAGAGCGGGCAGGTGGGCCTGGAGATCGGCGGGCTCGCGGCGGCGTCGGGGCTCGGCGTGTCGCGGTTCGTGTCGGTGGGCAACCAGGCCGACGTGACGGCGACGGAAGCGTTGCTGGAACTGGTGTCGCACGACATGACCACGGTCGTCGGGGTCTACCTGGAGAGCTTCGGCCCCGGCATCGTCGCGGCGATGTCGGAGCTGCGTGCCGCCGGCAAGCCGGTGGTGTTGCTGACCGTCGGTTCTTCCGCTGCCGCACAGGAAGCGGCTCTGACGCACACCGGCGCGTTGACGTCCTCTTTGGACGTTGTCGACGCGGCCTGCCGTCGTGCGGGCGCGCTGCGGGTCACCACGCCGGCTGCTCTGGTGGACGTGGCCGCCGTCCTGGCGTGCGGGACGCCGCGGGGGAGCCGGGTCGGGGTGATCTCGGACTCCGGTGGGCAGGGCGCGATCGCGGCGGATCTGGCCTTCTCGGCGGGCTTGTCCGTGCCGGCCCTGTTCGCGTTCGACGGCCTGCCCGAAGGAGCGTCGCGGCGCAACCCCGTCGACCTGGCCGGCGCGGGGGAACGGGACCTCGCGAACTACGCGCGTGCCGTCGAGGTGGTCGCGCGCGGGGGAGAGGTCGACACGGTGGTGCTGTCCGGCTACTTCGGCAGCTACGGCGAGGACACCCCGTCGCTGGAGTCGGCCGAGGTGGCCGTGGCGTCACGGATCTGTTCCGCGGCAAGGGAAACCGGCGTCGCCGTCGTGGTGCACAGCATGCGCCCGGACTCGGCGGCCGTGCGCACGTTGCGGTCGGGCGGCGTGCCCGTGCAGCACACGATCGAACGGGCGATGGCGGCGCTGGGCGACGCGGCCCGCCTCGGCGCGCTCGAAAGACGATCCAGACCCGTCGGCAGCACGGTTCCGCTGGCGGCCGTGCCCTACCGGCCGGGCTACCTGGCCGCCCGCGACGTGCTGAGCTTCGTCCGCTTCCCCCGAGCCCACGCCGTCACCAGCGTCGCCGACGTCAGATCGACGCCCCTGACCGGCCCGTACGCACTCAAGGTCGACTGGCTGGCGCACAAGAGCGAGCAGGGCGGCGTGCGGATCAACGTGTCCGACCCCGTCCCGGCCTTCGAGGACCTGCACGCCACGTTCGGCGCGGGCACCTACGTGCTGGAAGAGATGGACACCCGCCCCGGCGCCGTGGAACTGATCATCGGCGCCCGCCACGACCACTCGTTCGGCCCGGTGGTGCTGGTGGGCGCCGGCGGCATCCACGCCGAGCTGTTCAACGACACGGCGGTCGAGCTGGCACCGGTGGACACCGCCACCGCGCACGACATGCTCGCCCGGCTCGTCTGCGCCCCGCTGCTGTCGGGCTGGCGCGGCGCACCGGCACCGGACGTGGCGGCGCTGGCCGAGGTGATCGTGCGGATCTCGGAGATGATCGCGGCGCGGCCGGACCTCGCGGAGGTGGAGCTGAACCCGGTGCGGGTGGGGCCGGACGGGGTGCTCGCGGTGGACGCGCTGGTCATCCCCGCGGTCGAGGTGGCGCCCAGCCCCTTGCCCACGCCGGTGGGTTCTCCCGCGGTGACGTGAGGAGGCAGGGGGCCGATGAGCGACAACTGGCACGTGACGGACACGCCGCTGGCGTGAGCAGCACGTTCCGGCTGTCGTGGACGAAGTGCGCGGAATAACAAGCGGGGGCTTGACGTTCTCTGTTACAGTCGTCCCATACCGGCAGTGCGCCCAGCGCACGTAAGTTCCGATCCAGCTGCTGGACCATTCCGAACTCCGCAGCGACGACCCCCGGCATCTCACGTCGGCGGACCCGTAGATCCGATGCCCTCCCAGGGACATCGACCAGCGCTCTCCTTCGCGACAACGCGCGGAGTCGATGAAGCGCACCCCCAAGCAACCCTCCTGAAAGGACAGACCTGATGAACATCGGTGTACTCGACGTGCGCAACAACAAGGCATTCCTGGTCGACGGGCCGCAGGTGCCGTCGAACCTCGTCCGGCAGCACGACCTGCGCCGCGGCGACCAGATCAGCGGTGAGGCGCACGACGGCAAGCTCGTCGGCGTCGACACCGTCAACGGGCGCAAGCCCCACCGGCGGCCGAGGTTCGAGGAGCTCACGCCGCTCTACCCCAACGAGAGGCTGCGGCTCGAGCACGACCCCGACGAGCTCACCAGCCGCACGATCGACCTCGTCATGCCGGTCGGCAAGGGGCAGCGGGCGCTCGTCGTCGCGCCGCCCAAGGCCGGCAAGACCATGGTGCTGCAACAGATCGCGCAGGCGATCGCCAAGAACGACCCCGACGTCCACCTCATCGTCGCGCTCGTGGGGGAGCGGCCGGAGGAGGTCACGGACATGCGGTCGAGCATTCCCGGCGAGATGTTCGCCTCCACCTTCGACGAGCACCCGAGGGACCACATCGCGGCCGCGGAACTGGCCGTGGAGCGGGCCAAGCGGCTCGTCGAGGACGGGCAGGACGTGGTGGTGCTGCTCGACTCGCTCACACGGCTCGGCCGGGCGTACAACCTCGCCGCGCCCAACGGTGGCCGCATCCTCAGCGGTGGCATCGACGCCGGTGCGTTGACGCCGCCCAAGAAGTTCCTCGGTGCGGCCCGCAACATCGAGGAGGGTGGCAGCCTCACGATCTTCGCCACCGCGCTCGTGGAGACCGGGTCGACGGCCGACACGGTGATCTTCGAGGAGCTCAAGAGCACCGGCAACGCCGAGCTGAAGCTCGACCGCAAGGCCGCCCAGCGCCGTATCTTCCCCGCCGTCGACCTGCACCAGTCCAGCACCCGCAAGGCCGAGCTGCTGGTCTCGCCGCAGGAGCTCGCGATCACCGACGCGGTGCGCAGGGCGATGGCCGACCGCGACGTCGACGTGCTGCTCGAAGGGCTGCGCAAGACCCGGTCCAACGCCGAGTTCCTGGTCCAGATGGCCCGCTAGCCTGGTGCAGGTGAGCTACCTCGAAGTCACCTGGACGGACCCGGCGACGCACGCCAGGGGCTACCTCGTCATCGACCGGCTGGTGCGCGGAGTCAGCAGTGGTGGGTTGAGAATGCGCGCGGGGTGCACGATCGACGAGGTTCGCGGGCTTGCGAAGGGCATGACCGCCAAGGAAGCGCTCAACTACGACCCCGGCGCGCGGTACGTGCCGCTCGGGGGTGCCAAGGGCGGCATCGACTTCGACCCGTACGACCCGCGGGCGGAGGAAGTCCTCACCAGCTACCTGTACGCGATGGCACCGTACGTCGAACGGTTCTGGACGATGGGGGAGGACCTGGGGCTGCGGCAGTCCACGATCGACGCCGTCATCTCCAAGATCGGGCTGCAGTCGTCCATCCAGGCCGTGTTCCCGCTGCTGGACGACGAAGACGAGGCGCGCCAACGACTCGCGGACGCGTTCCAGGTCGTTGTGGACGGTGTGGGCCTCGACGAGCTGGTCGGTGGTTACGGTGCCGCGCAGGCGGCACTGGCGGGCATCGAGCACCTCGGACTGGAGAACCCCACCGCGTTCGTGCAGGGCTTCGGCTCGATAGGCGGCGCCACGGCGCGGTACCTCGCACGCAACGGCGTCACGGTCGTCGGGCTCGCGGACGTGCACGGTGTCGTCGCCAACCCGGCCGGTCTCGACGTGGAAACCCTTCTGCTGTCGCGGGATCAGCGCGGTGGTATCGACAGGACCGAGCTCCGCGCCGAGGACCAGGTGCTCGACGGCGAGAGCTGGCTCGACGTCGAGGCGGACGTGCTCGTCCCCGCGGCCACCAGCTACGCGATCCACGCGGACAACGCGCACCGGGTCAGGGCGAAGCTGATCGTCGAGGCCGCCAACATGCCCATCACGGACGAGGCGGAGGCCGAGGTCGGCGCGCTGGTCATCCCCGACGTCGTCGCGAGCTCCGCCACGAACTCCTGGTGGTGGTGGACGCTGTTCGGTGACATCGATGTCACCGCGGAGTCGGCGTTCGAGAAGATCGGCACGACCATGCGCCGTCTCACGCAGCGGATCATCGACCAGCCCTCACCCCGGCAGGCCGCCCGGGACATCGCGGCCGAGGCGAGCGAGGAGATCGCGCGGCGGTTCTAGAATCGGGGCATGCCCGGACTGCAGCACGAAGTCGTCATCGCGGCACCGCCCGACCGCGTCTGGGCGGTGGTCTCCGACGTCGCCCGCTGGCCGGAGCGCATCCCCACGGTCGACGAGGCCGAGCGACTCGACGACGGACCGCTGGCCGTCGGCTCCCGCACCCGCCTGAAGCAGCCGAGGCTGTCCGAGGCGGTGTGGACGGTCACCGAACTCACCGACGGCCGGTCGTTCACCTGGGTGTCGAAGTCGCCGGGCGTCACGATCACCGGCGAGCACGTCGTCGAGCCGCACCCGGACGGGAGCCGGCTCGTCCTCGGCCTGAGGATCGCCGGCCCGTTGTCCGGCCTGGGCTGGCTGATGACGAAGTCGCTGACCAGGCGCTACGTGGAGACCGAAGGCGCCTCGATCAAGAAGGCCGCCGAGGCCTGAGAACCACGCTCAAGCCTGTGCCGCGAACGGGTTCGCGTCGGCGTGGTGGTGGCCCCACACGCTGGCCTGCCCGAAGTCGTGCGGCACCCAGTCGTCGCCGATCTCGATGCCGCCGCAACCGATCTCCAGGTGGAACCCGCTGGGGTTCCTGACGTAGAAGGAGATCGCCTTGTCGTTCATGTGCCGGCCGAGGCTGATGGAGATCGGCACGTCGTTGGCCAGCGCACGGTCGAGAGCCCGGCCGACGTCGTCGATCGAGGCGTGCTCGAACTCCAGGTGGTGGATCGACGGGGTGTCCGCGGTGCCCAGCGCGATGCTGTGGTGGGTCGAGTTGCAGCGCAGGAAGAACAGGCCGGGGGAGCGGTAGTCGGTCAGCTCGAACCCGAGCACCGACTCGTAGAGCTCGCGCAGCTCGGCGAGCTTCGGGCTGGCCAGGACGAGGTG
Source organism: Lentzea sp. NPDC059081 (assembly GCF_042738015.1). Classification (NCBI taxonomy): domain Bacteria; kingdom Bacillati; phylum Actinomycetota; class Actinomycetes; order Pseudonocardiales; family Pseudonocardiaceae; genus Lentzea; species Lentzea sp. NPDC059081. Next base: position 433,707 of record NZ_JBHYGW010000005.1, on the reverse strand, counting down.
CCCGAGGCCGGTGGTGCCGGGTCCGCCCGCCGGGCGGTCGGCCGCCACGCGCGCCTTGGTCTGGCCGATCGCCAGCTCGACGCGGTAGCCGACCGGGTCGGTGAACCAGCGCAGGTGGGTGGCGCCGCGCAGGTCCCGTTCTTCCTCGGTCCCGTCCTTGACCGCGTGGCCGGCGTCGGTGAGCCGCTGGGTGAGCCGGTCCAGCTCGGCGGGCGAGTCGACGATCCAGCCGATCTCCCGCGGACTGTCCTCAGCGGACGCGTACAGCGCCAGCCGGTACCGGAACTCGTCCATCTCGGCGAGCACGGCGTCGCCTGCCTGGGTGACACCGACTCCCAGCGTGCGCAGGAGGAGGTCGGCCCACGCGTCGACGTCGGTCACGTTGAGCCCGACGTACCCCAGCTTCCTGATGCCCATGGTCACCTCTCCGCGGCGGCCGGACCGCCTCGCAGGAACTCGCGAACGATGTGGTTGAACTCGGGCGCGCGCTCGTACTGCACCCAGTGCCGGCAGTTCGGCAGCACGCGGAGCTCCGCGTCGGCGATGCCGTGCAGGATCCGCGGCGCCCAGCTCAGCGGCACGGTCTGGTCGTCCCGCCCCCAGACGAGCAACGTCGGCGCGCCGATGAGGCGGAGGTCCGGCGTCAGGTCGCCGAAGTTCGGGGGGATCGGCAGCTCGGGGTGGGCCCGCAGGCTCGACTCGTAGCGCTCGTCGATCAGCTCCTCGGTCGCCAGACTCTCGTCGTAGACCATGAGACGGACGAACTGCGCCATGGCGTCCCGTGACGGCTTTTCCGCTGCCATGTAACCGAAGAGGTGTTCAAGCCCTACAGGCCACGGCGGTGCGTCGGGCGGAAGAACACCTCCCGGCGCCATGAGCACAAGACGTTCCACGCGCTCCGGGTACTTCATGGCGATCCGCATCGCCACGGCACCGCCGTAGGAGTTGCCGACCAAGTGCGCGCGCTCGACCCCGAGAGCGTCCATCGCGCGCACGACCCGGTCCGCGGCGTGGAAGATCAACGGCTCGTCGGTCGCGGGCCTCGGCGACCGCCCCCAGCCCGGCAGGTCGACCACCACGTTCCGGTGGTCGGCGAAGGCGGGCAGGTTCCCGCCGAAGTTGCTCAGGCCGGTGGCGCCCGGCCCGGACCCGTGCAGCCAGACGACCGGGTGGCCGGACCCGGTGTCGGTGTAGGCCAGCTCCGCGTCTCCGACATCCACTGTGCTCGTCACTGTGCCGTCCCAGGGGTTGTATGTAACGCTCACTCTACAACTCGGGAGGGTGAGGAGCCAGACCCGGCAAGCGAAGCGGGACCGGTCACGGCATCCGCTTGATCAGCCCCGGCGCCGAGCAGGCAGGTCGACACCCGCCTCGGCCGCCCGGCTCGGCCCCGCAACGGATCTAGAATCGGGGCCATGGTGAGGCAACCCGGCTCCGCGCCGACCGCCGCCGGCCTGAACAGCCGCGACGTCATCCTGACCGCGGCACGTGCCCTGGTCGGCGAGAAGGGCTACGACGGCATGGCCGTCTCGGACCTGTGCGCGAAGTCCGGGCTGCCGGCGAGCTCGATCTACTACCACTTCGGCAACAAGCTCGGCGTGCTCGCGGCCCTGCTGGAGCGCACGTTCGAGGAGCTGCACACGCTGTTCCCCAGCCCGTCCGCGTTCGACCACCTGCCGCCGCTCGAACGGCTGGAGGCGTGGTTCTCGGCGGCGTGCGAGTCGCTCGACGAACGGCCGGACTACCTCCAGCTGCTGGTCGCGATCGGTGTCGGGCCGCAGAAGGACGCCGAGGCCGTGCAGGGGACCGTGCGGCGGATCCGCGACTTCGCCCACGCGTCGTGGGTGGACGCGTTGACGCCGGTGTTCGCGCCCGACGGGGACGAGGCCGGCGAGAAGCTGGTCCAGGAGCTGGCCGTGCTCGGGCGGGCGCTCACGGACGGGTTATCGGTGGCGAACAGCTTCGACGGCATCTCCTACGGGTCGCAGAGCGCCTCGTTCGTCGCGCTGGTCCGCGGCCTGGCCAGGCACCGCGATGTCGTCGCCTAGTGTGTACTGATCGTTCTTTCTGCTACTGTGGGCGTGATGGTGAACAACGGTCGAGGCCAGGTCTCCGAGGCGCGGACGCGCCTGCTCACGACGGCGTCCCAGATCTTCTACGCGGAGGGTCTGCACTCCGTCGGGATCGACCGCATCGTCGCCGAGGCGAAGGTGACCCGCGCGACGCTGTACCGGCACTTCGCCGGCAAGGACGAGCTGGTCGTCGCCTACCTCCAGACGGTCGCCGGGATGGAGCGCGACCAGTTCGCGCAGGCACTGGCGAGCGGTGAGTCCGCGTCCGACGTCCTGCGGGCCGTCGCCGCGTCGATCGCCGCCGGGATCGGGTCGCCCGGTTTCCGGGGCTGCGCCTTCCTCAACGCCGCCGCGGAGTACCCGGACCGGGCGCACCCGGTGCTGCAGACCGTGCTGGAGCACCGCGAGTGGTTCCTGAGCACCGTCAGCGACCTGTTCGCGCAGATCGACGAGCCGTCGGCCACGTCAGCGGGCAGGCACTTCATGATGCTGCGCGACGGGGCGATGGCGGCGGGGTGCCTGACCGACTCCGCTGAGGTCGGTGCCACGTTCGTCGCCGGTGTCGAGGGACTGCTCACCTACCGGTCGTCCTGATCAGCGGAGGGTCGCCACGGCCTCGCGCACCAGCTGCCAGAACCTCGGCACGTCCAGCGTGAGCGCGACGTCCGCGTTCGGTTCCTTGCCGAGCATGTCGTGCAGGTCGACCGCCGTGGCACCGGACGTGAACTCGCCCTTCGTCTCGATGTCGACGTGGCAGCGCCGGACCGTCGTCACGGCCCGGTCGATCGCGATGGCCACGGTGATCGGGTCGTGCAGCGGTGCCTCCGGCATGCCTTCGGCCACGTCGTAGGCGCCGCAGAAGAAGCGCAGCAGCTCGACGCCGAACGCGCTGGTCTCGTTGCCGATCCGCTGAATCGACTCGATCACCTGCTCGGTGACCAGGGCCTGGTGCGACACGTTCAGCCCGACCATGGTGAGCGGCAGGCCCGACTTGAAGACCAGGTCGGCGGCCTCGGGGTCGACCCAGGCGTTGAACTCGGGGTAGGCGCCGACGTTGCCGCGGCCCGTCGAGCCGCCCATCCAGATGATCTCCGCGATCCTGCCGCGCAGGTCGGGGCGGCGCTGGAGGAACGTCGCGATGTTGGTCAGCGGGCCCGTCGGGATCAGCGTCACCGGCTCCGGCGAGGCTTCGAGCAGGTCGGAGATCAGCTCGACGGCGCCGCGCGGGTCGAGCGGGACGGTGGGCTCTGGCAGCACGGGACCGCCGAGCGCGTTGTCGCCGTGGATCCAGGTCGCCGGTGTGAGCTCGCGCTGCAGCGGTTCGTCCGCACCGGCGGCCACCGGCACGCCCTCGACGCCCGCCACGGTGAGGGCGATGCGAGCGTTGGTCGTGGTGTGGTCGAGGCGGCCGTTCCCGCCGACCGTCGTGACGCCGAGGAGCGTGACGGCGGGGTTGCCGGCGGCGAGCCAGAGCGCGAAGACGTCGTCGTGGCCGGGGTCGCAGTCGATGATGACCGGGACGGGCATCGTGCTCCTTCCGTGAGGTCAGCGCGGGATCTGCTCGACGGGACCGGACGCGCGGTACCGGCCGGGCGGCATCCCGTACTCCCGGCGGAACGCCGCCGACAGCGCGAACTCCGTCGAGTACCCGACCTGCGGCGCGATCCGCGCCAGCGAGGTGTCGGTCTCCCGCAGCAGCTGGGCGGCGCGGCTGAGGCGCCAGCCCGTCACGTAGGCCATCGGCGGCTGGCCGACCGCGGTGGTGAAGAGCCGGGAGAAGGCGGCCCTGGGCATGCCCGCCACCTCGCTCAGCCCGCCGACCGTCCAGCGGTGGTGCGGCCTCTCGTGGATCTCGCGCACCGCCGCCGCGATGCCGGGGTGGGCCACCTCCGGCTCGCCGGACTCGTCGTGCCACTGCCGCAGCGCCTGGACGAGCACCAGGTCCAGGACCGCCCGCAGGGTGGCGCCGCTGCCGGGCCGGGACGCGGTGACGGTCGTGATCAGCATGCTGACCAGGGATCGCAGCTCGGGGTGGCGGTCGTAGTCGGGGGACAGCGTGATGAGCTCGGGCAGCGCGCGGAGGTACTGGGGCGGGCGCTGGTGTTCCAGGCGGTAGGCGCCGCACACGAACTCGAAGGCGGCGGGACCCGGTGCCGGCGGGAACGGGCCCATCTCGATCTCGGGCAGGTCCCGCAACGAGCCGGGGGTCGCGCTCAGGCCGTGCTCGCCGCCGGACGTGGTCAGGACGACGTCACCGGGCCGCAGCTCCACCGGGTCGTCGTGGGTGAGCAGCCAGCACGGGCCGGAGGTGATGATGTGGAAGCCGCTGCCGTCGAACGCGCCGAACCGGACGCCGGGCGCCTCCTGCCTGATCAGACGGGCGTTCGCGCTGCCCACGCGCACCGCGCGGATCACCTCGCTGATCAGGTCCACACCACCGAGTCTAGTGACGCGCGTATGAACCGGTGCCGCTCGCGCATGGCACGGCCCCCGAGAGCGGTGATTGAGTCGGAGAGGTGATCGAACACTCCAACACCGTTGCGGTCCTGCGCGCCCACGCGGCGAAAACCGAGGAGAACGACCGGCCCGCCGCCGAGGCACTGGAAGCGTTGCGCGAGAACGGTTCTCTCGCTCTGCGGACGCCGGGTGGCACCTGGGCGGACACCGAGACCGTCGCCCGGCACCTGACCGCTCTCGGTCGTGCCTGCCCGTCGACCTCGTGGGTCGCCGGCACGTGCGCCACCGCCAAGACCCTCGCCGCCCGCGCGTTCACCGGTGACGAGCTCTTCGCCGACCAGGACGCGCTCTTCTGCGGCTCGGGCGTGCCCGGCGGCCGCGGTGAGCGCGACGAGACGGGCGTGCGCGTCACCGGGCGCTGGCCGAACGTCTCCGGGTGCGAGGACGCGGTGTGGGCCATCCTCGGCGTGCTGGTCGACGGCGCGTTCTCCTTCGTCCTGGTGCGGACCGCCGACCTGACCGTCGAGCGCACGTGGCACGTGGCGGGCATGCGCGGCACCGGCAGCCACACCCTGGTCGCCGACGACCTGCGGGTGCCGGCCGAACGGGTCGCGGCGGCGGCTCCCTTCCCCCCCCAACGACAGGATGCTGTTCGCCATGACCGTGCTCGGCCCGGTCCTCGGCGCGGCGCAGGGCGCTCTCGACGCCGTGAACGCCATGTTCGCCTCGGACCGCAAGCCGTTCATGACCGCGTACACGCGCATGGGGGAGTCCCCCGGCGCGCGGCACTGGCTGGCGGAGGCCACCTACCTCGTGCAGCGCGCCGAGACCACGATGCTCGCGGTCGCCCGCGAGGCCGATGAGCGCGAACTGTCCGCCGAGGACGGTCCGCGGCTGCACCGGGCGCTCGCGGACGCCGGGCGGGACTGCCGGGCCGCCGTCGACCTGATGCTCGACCTGCACGGCTCCAGCGGGTTCCACACGTCGAACCCGCTGCAGCGCTTCTGGCGGGACGTCGCCGTCGGCAGCCGGCACCCGCACCTCAACCCGTACCTGGCCGTGGAGAACTTCGGCGCGGCACTCGCCGGCTGAACCGCGGACCTACGCCCGCACCCCGGCCACCAGCTCACCGGTGAGCCGGGCCAGCGCCGCCGTCCCCGCCACCGGGTCCGCCGCGTCGAGGAGCGTTCCCACCAGCGCAGATCCGACGATCACGCCGTCGGCGAACCCGGCGACGTGCGCGGCCTGACGGGCGTTCGACACGCCCATGCCGACGCACACCGGCAGGTCCGTGACCGCGCGGAGCCTGCCGGCGAGGACGGCGGCGGCCTCGTCCACCGAGTCACGGGTGCCGGTGACGCCCATCAGCGCCGACGCGTAGACGAACCCGGTGCCGGCCGCCGCCGTCTCCGCGAGCTGTGCGTCGGTGCTGCTCGGCGCGACCACGAACACGGTGGCGAGGCCGTGCCGCTCGGCCTCCCGGCGCCACGGTCCCGACTCGGCCACCGGCAGGTCTGGCAGCACGCAGCCCGCACCGCCGGCCTCGGCCAGTTCCCGCGCGAACCGCTCGACGCCGTAGCGCGACACGGGGTTCCAGTACGACATCACCAGCACCGGTTTGCCGCTGGCGGCGTGGACCTCGCGCACCGTGCGCAGGACGTCGGCGATCCGGACGCCGCCGCGCAACGCGATGTCGTCCGCGGTCTGGATCACCGGGCCGTCGAGGACCGGGTCGCTGTGCGGGAGGCCGACCTCGACGACGTCCGCACCCGCGTCGAGCGTCGCGAGGATCGCGGCGATTCCCCCGTCCACGGAAGGAAAACCGGCCGGGTGGTAGGTGACGAGTGCGGCCCGGCCGTCGCGTCGAGCGGCGGCGAGCGTGTCGGTGAGCAGCTGGACCTGGCCGGTCATCGCGCGGCCTCCTGTCCGAAGTGGAGGGACGCGGTGTCGAGGTCCTTGTCGCCGCGGCCGGAGAGGTTGACGAGCACCAGTGCGTCGGGGCCGAGCTCGGTGCCGAGCTGGAGCGCGCCGGCCAGGGCGTGTGCGCTCTCGATCGCCGGGACGATGCCCTCGGTCGCCGCGAGCAGCCGGAACGCGTGCATCGCCTCGTCGTCGGTGACCGGGCGGTACTCGGCGCGGCCGGACGAGTGCAGGTGCGCGTGCTCCGGGCCGACGCCGGGGTAGTCGAGCCCGGCGGAGATCGACCAGGCTTCGAGGATCTGACCCTCGTCGTCCTGCAGCACGTACGAACGCGAACCGTGCAGCACTCCCGGTTCGCCCGCCGACAACGACGCCGCGTGCTCCCCGCTCTCGACGCCGCGCCCGGCGGCCTCACAGCCGATCAACCGGACCGGGTCGTCGAGGAACGCGTGGAACAGGCCGATCGCGTTCGACCCGCCGCCGACGCACGCGACCGCCGCGTCGGGCAGGCGCCCGGTCCGTTCGAGCAGCTGGCGGCGGGCCTCGACGCCGATGACGCGCTGGAAGTCGCGGATCATCGCGGGGAACGGGTGCGGGCCCGCGACCGTGCCGAACAGGTAGTGCGTGTCCTCGGTGCGGGCGACCCAGTCGCGGAACGTCTCGTTGATCGCGTCCTTCAACGTCCGCGACCCGGACGTCACCGGGACGACCTCTGCGCCGAGAAGCTCCATGCGCGCAACGTTCACGGCCTGCCGCCTCATGTCCGTCTCTCCCATGTAGACGGTGCAGGAGAGGCCGGTCAGCGCGCACGCCGTGGCGGTCGCGACGCCGTGCGAGCCGGCGCCCGTCTCGGCGATGATCCGCGTCTTGCCCATCCGCTGCGCCAGAAGTGCCTGGCCCAGCGCGTTGTTCACCTTGTGCGAGCCGGTGTGGTTGAGGTCCTCGCGCTTGAGGAAGATCCGCGCGCCCCCGGCGTGGGCGGCGAAGCGCGGCACCTCGGTGAGCGCGCTCGGCCGGCCGACGTAGTTCACGAGCAGGTCCTCGAGCCGGGCGACGAACCCGGGATCAGCCTTGGCGCGCTCGTACTCGGCCGCCACCTGGTCGATGGCGGCGAGCAGGGCCTGCGGGACGAACCGGCCGCCGAACGCGCCGAAGTACCCGTCGGAGGAGGGAAGGCCGCCGGGGGCAGCCGGGAAGAAGGTGGTCATGGCGATGTGCTCCCGACCCGCGACAGGACGTCACGGGTTTTCGTGGGTGGTCAGGGGATTCAGCGATCCCGCGCGATGCGCGGCGCACGACGCCATCGCATCCCGTTGACCTGACCCGCCTCGGAGCCGATCACGTACCTCACCCGACGCCCGAGCACGCGCCGTGCGGGCGCGCGGCAGCCACGCGGCCGACGGCCACGGGCGAGGCGAACGGAGAGGGGCACGGACGCAGGTTTACCCGGAGACGCGGGGTTCCGGCAAGTGCGTTCCCCTCGCCGAAGAGAAAATCGACACAGTGTCGATTTTTGTCGACGAAGTGTAGATTCGGGGGCATGACGACTCGAACCTTCCTGATCACCGGCGTCAGCAGCGGTCTCGGCCGGGCCTTCGCCGAGGGTGCGCTGGCCGCCGGTCACACCGTGGTCGGCACTGTCCGCAGGTCCGATGACCTGCGGAAATTCGAAGCACTGGCGCCAGGGCGCGCCCACGCGAGGCAGCTCGACGTGACCGACGACGACGCGGTGTTCGCCGTCGTGGCCGAGGTCGAGCGCACGGTCGGCCCGATCGACGTGCTGATCGCCAACGCCGGCTACGGGCACGAGGGAGTCTTCGAGGAGTCCTCGATGGCCGACCTGCGCGCCCAGTTCGACGCGAACGTGTTCGGCGTCGCGGCCACCGTCCACGCGGTGCTGCCGGGCATGCGCGCACGGCGTTCGGGACACGTCCTCGCCGTCAGCTCGATGGGCGGGCTGATGAGCGTGCCGGGCCTGTCGTACTACTGCGCGAGCAAGTACGCGGTCGTCGGCCTGCTCGAGTCGCTGGCCAAGGAGGTCAGGAGCTTGGGCGTGCGCGTGACGATCATCGAGCCCGGTTCGTTCCGCACGGCCTGGGCCGGTGGCTCGATGGTCCGCAGTGAGCGGTCGATCGCCGACTACGACGAGCTGTTCGACCCGATCCGCGCCGCCCGCCAGGCCGCGAGCGGTCACCAGCTGGGCGACCCGGCGAAGGCGGCCCAGGCAGTGCTGCGGGTGGTCGAGGCGGACGACCCGCCGGTGCACCTCGTCCTCGGCTCGGACGCGTTGCGGCTCGTCGGCGCCGGCCGGGCCGCGGTCGACGCGGACATCACGGCGTGGGAGGAGCTCTCGCGGTCGACGGACTTCCCGGACGGCCACCAGATCGCGGCGAACTGACCGCGTGCCATCCTGAGGACGACGGAGGGGGCGGACGATGCCGGAGCAGACCAGGGCGGGCCGGCGGCGGTCGGCCGCACCGTCCAAAGGGGACCTGCGCGAGCAGCGGATCCTCGACGGACTCGCGGAGCTGCTGGCCGCCAAGGGCTTCGACGCGCTCACGATCAACGACCTCGCGGAACGCGCCGGGATCTCCCGCGCCTCCACGTACTTCTACTTCAGCTCGAAGCAGGAGGCGCTGGTGGCCCTGTTCGCGCGGACGATCGAGGCGCTACGCGAGAAGTCCCGCGCGGCGGCGGGCGACCCCGCGGAGCCGGAGGACGCGATCGCGACGGCCATGACGCGCACCCGTGACCGCTGGCACGAGCACGGCCTGGTCATGCGGGCCGCGATCGACCAGTCCCCGGCGATTCCGGAGCTGGCGGCGTTGTGGCAGGAGACCGCGGACATCTTCGTCGACGCCATCGCGACGATCCTCGTGCGCGCCGGGGCGGATGCCGGTGACGGTCCCGGTGGGGCGCAGGCCGTCGCGCGCGCTCTGTGCTGGATGGTGGAGCGGACGTTCTACCACGCTTCGGCGCAGTCGCCCGAGGCTCTGGACCAGGCGTCGGAGACCTGCCGGGTGGTGTGGCTGCGCACCGCGGGGTTGGAGAGGTAGAACGTTCGGTCTTGACGGCGGGGTGGCACGTGCGACAGGATTGCTCGCGATAGAACGTTCGGTATCGCGAAAGGATCCCGTCATGAGCGCACCCCTGTACACCGGTATCGCCACCTCCACCGGCGACGGCAGGGCCGGAGGCCAGGCCAGGACCGACGACGGCCTGCTCGACGTCCGGCTGGCCATCCCGAAGGAGATGGGCGGCCCCGGCGGCGCCACCAACCCGGAGCAGCTGTTCGCCGCGGGCTGGGCGTCGTGCTTCCACTCGGCCCTCAAGGCCGTCGCCGCGCAGCGCAAGGTCCAGGTCAGCGACTCCGCGGTGATCGCGGAGGTGCAGGTCCACGCGACGCCGGAGGGCGGGTTCACCCTCAGCGCCGACCTCCACGTCGAGCTGTCCGGGGTGGACCAGGCGACCGCCGACGACCTGGTCGAGGCCGCCCACGCGATCTGCCCGTACTCCAACGCCACCCGCGGCAACATCCCCGTGACGGTCGACGCGACCGTCGCGCTCTGAACCCCCTTCGACGACAAGGAAGTCCTGTGACCACCACCGGTGCCGCCGCGTCCCTGCGACGGCTGTACTTCGTCCGCGCCGCCTTCGCCCTCGTCTGGGCCGCCCTGGTCGCCCTGACCGTCAAGGAGTACGGGCCCCTCGGCGTGGCGCTGCTCGTCCTCTACCCGCTGTTCGACGTGGCCGCGGCCGTCGTCGACGCACGGGCGTCCAAGCAGTCCCAGAACGTGACGGGCCTGTACCTCAACATCGTCATCAGCCTGCTCGCGGCCGGTGGCATCGCCTTCGCCGGCGGCATCCCCGGCGTCCTGCGGGTCTGGGGCGCCTGGGCGATCGTGGCGGGGCTCGTGCAGCTCGCCGTCGGTGTCAGCCGGCGCAAGATGGGCGGGCAGTGGCCCATGATCCTCAGCGGCGGGATCTCGGTCGGCGCCGGCACGTCGTTCATCCTGATGGCCTCCCAGTCGCAGGCCACCCTCGCGAGTGTCGCGGGCTATGCGACGCTCGGCGGCATCTTCTTCCTGGTCTCGGCGATCCGCCTGGGCACCGCCGCCAAGAAGGCCGCCGCGACAGCCTGAGCACGACCTGTCTGAGCACGACCGACCTGGTACTGCCGGCCTGGGCACGTCCCGCCCAAACGACCGTGGCCAACGTCTGCCCGCAGTTGTAGAGTGAGCGTTACATACAACGTCGGGGGCCTGGTCAACCGTCGCAACGAAGCGAGGTCCGAGCGTGAACGTTCTCGAGCAGGTCAGAAACTCACCGATGAGCCGCGCCCAGGTCCAGGCGGTCGCGCTCTGCCTGGTGATGAACGTGGTGGACGGGTTCGACCTCCTGGTCACGTCCTTCGTCGGGCCGTCCGTCACGAAGGAGTGGGGCCTGTCCCCGTCGTCGGTGGGCGTGCTGCTCAGCGGCGGTCTCGCCGGCATGGCGGTCGGCGCGCTGTTCCTGGCGCCGTTCGCCGACCGGATCGGGCGGCGCCGGATCACCCTCGCGAGCCTCGCGCTGGCGTCGCTCGGCATGCTCGCCGCGGCCTTCACCCAGGACCTCGGGCAGCTGCTCGCGGCCCGCGTGGTGACGGGCGTCGCGGTGGGCACGATGGCGGCGAGCCTGCCGGTGCTCACCTCCGAGTACGCGAACAACCGGCGCAAGGGGCTCGCGGTCGCGCTGATCACGACCGGCTACGGGCTCGGGTCGGTGATCGCGGGCCTGTCCACGAGCGTGCTGGTCGGCTCGCTGGGCTGGCGGTCCGTGTTCGTCTTCGGCAGCCTGGCCACGGCGGTGCTGTTCACCGTCGGGCTGCGGTTCCTGCCGGAGTCGATGGACTACCTCGTCGCCCGCCGGCCGCACAACGCGCTGGAGCGGTTCAACCGGATCCTCGTCTCGATGGGACGCGAGCCGGTCGACGAGCTGCCCGCGGGCACCCCGTCGTCGCGCAAGGTCGCGCTGGAGTCGTTGTTCCGCGGTGGGAACGCCGTCCGGACCGTGCTGGTCTGGCTCGCGTTCACGGCGGCGCAGACGGCGTTCTACTTCGCCAGCTCCTGGACGCCCACCCTGTTGCTGAAGGCGGGGATGTCCGCGCAGCAGGGCATCAGCGGCGGCATCCTGTTCAGCCTCGGCGGCATCACCGGCGCTGCGCTGCTCGGGCTGCTGGCGTCCAGAGTGGAGGCTCGCCGGCTCACCGCGGTGTACTTCTGCCTCGGCGCGGTCGCCCTCGTGCTGTTCTCGCTGTCGCTCGGCACGCTCGCGGTGGCCCTGGTCGTCGCCGTCCTGGTCGGGCTCTTCCTCAACGGGACGATCTCCGGCATCAACGTCATCGTCCCGTCGATCTACCCGGTCGAGTCGCGGGCGACGGCGCTGGGCATGGCGGTCGCCGTCAGCAGGCTCGGTGCCGTCCTCGCGCCGCTGTTCGCCGGGTACCTCGTGCAGGCGGGCTGGGAGCCGGGCTCGATGTACCAGGTGTTCACGATCCCGGCGTTGGTCGGTGCCGCCGCGACGTTCCTGCTGACCCGGTTCGGCCGCGGCACGTCCCGGCCGGTCGTCGCCGAGCAGGCCGTCGCCTGACGTGCGCCCGGCGGCGTCGCGGGTGAAGGTGCAGGTCTTCAAGCCGAGGAGGAGTCAGGTGCCCGACGTTCCGCTCGTCCTGCTGCACGGTGGTGGGCCGGGGGTCGACGCCGTCAGCAACTGGGCGGCGACGGCGAACCGGCTGCCGTTCCGCTGCGTCGCGCCCGACCTCCTCGGCTTCGGCACCCGGATCGTCGAGGGGCCGGACGGGCCGCGGGCGTGGGCGAGAGCGCGGGCGGACCAGGTGCTCGCGTTGCTCGACCGGGAGGGCTTGGAGGTGGTGAACCTCGTCGGCAACTCCGCCGCCGGTGGTGCCGCCGCGCTGGCCCTCCTGGCCGCCGCACCAGAACGGGTCGGGCGCGCGGTCGTGATGGGCGGCGCGGGCACCGGACCGTTGCCCGCCGAGGTGCCCTTCTACGACGAGCCGACGAAGGAGTCCATGCGGGCCACCCTCGGCCGCCTGGTCGCCGACGAGAGCGTGCACCGCGACCTGCTCGACGACCTGACCCGCGTCCGCTTCGACCAGGCCCTGCGTCCCGGCGCGGAGAAGGCCTTCCGGTCGATGTTCGGCGCGGACACCGCGCCGCTCGACCTCACGACGATCACCACCCCGGTCCTCGCCCTGCACGGCGAACGCGACCGGGTCTCCCCGGTGGAGGTGTCCGAACGCCTCGCCGCCGCCCTGCCGCACGGCCGGCTCGCCGTGGTGGCCGGGGCGGGCCACTGGATCCACGTCGACCGCCCGGACGAGTTCTGCCGGCTGGTAGAGGAGTTCATCAGCGCATGACACCGCAGACGAGCAGTGCCGTCCTGGTCGTGGGGGCCGGTCCCACCGGGCTGACCCTCGCGGTCGACCTCGCCCGGCGCGGCGTGCCGTGCCACGTCGTCGAGGCGTCCGAGCGGCGGGCGGAGAACCCGCGCTGCAACACGACGTCCGCCCGGTCCATGGAGATCTTCCGCAGGCTCGGCCTCGCCGACGACATCCGGCGGGCGGGGCTGCCGGCGGAGTACCCGACGTCGATCCAGTACCGCACGACCCTGCTCGGCGAGGAGATCTTCCGCCTCGACCTGCCGTCGGCGGGGGACGTGCTGGCGGGTGCGGGCAGGGAGAACTGGCCCACGCCCGAGCCGCAGCACCGGATCTCCCAGCTCTACCTCGAACCCCTCCTCGAAGAGCACGCTCGCGGACTTCCCGGCGTCACGCTGGAACGTGGCACGCGGCTGGTCGGGCTGACGCAGCACGACGACCACGTGGAGGTCGTGCTGGAGTCGGCGGGGGAGAGCCGCGTCGCCCGGTTCGCCTACGTGGTGGGCTGCGACGGTGCGCACAGCGCGGTCCGCCGTCAGCTCGGCATCCGGTACGAGGGCGTGGACGCCATCCAGAAGTTCGTGTCGACGTTCGTCCGCTCGCCCGAGCTGGGGGAGATCGCCGCACGGGACAGGGCGTGGACGTACTGGACGCACGGCCGCCGGCAGGCGTCGCTGATCGCCATCGACGGGAAGTCGTTGTGGCTCAACCACGTCGCGTTCCCGCCGGACCACGACACCGAGTCGGAGGACCCCGAGCAGCTGCTGCGGGAGTCCGTCGGCGCGCCCGTCGGTCACGAGGTGATCGGGGTCGTCCGCTGGACCGGGCGGCAGCTCGTCGCCCAGCGGTACGGCCGGGGGCGGGTGTTCCTCGCCGGGGACGCCGCCCACATCTGGATCCCGGTCGGCGGGTTCGGCATGAACGCCGGCATCCAGGACGCGGCGACGCTCGGCTGGATGCTCGCGGCGGTCTGCCGGGGCTGGGCACCACCTGAGCTGCTGGCCGCCTACGAGCTGGAACGCAAGCCGGTGGGCGAGCAGTTCGCCCAGGCGGTGGGCCTGGCCGCGCGCAGGTCGCTCGCGGGTTTCTCGCCGGACATCCACCTGCCCGGCGCCGAGGGAGAAAGTGCCCGCGCCGAGTTCGCCGAACGGCTCGCCGTCACCGAACCGGCCCGGTACTCGCCGGACGGGTTCAGCTTCGGCTACCACTACGCGGGCTCGCCGCTCGTGATCGGTGGCGAGGACCAGGCCATCACGATGGGCGACTACCAGGACCACGCGCGGCCGGGCTTCCGGTTGCCGCACGCGTGGCTCGACGACGGCCGGTCGACGCTCGACGTGCTCGGCCCGGACTTCACCCTGGTGCGCACCGACACCACCGTCGACCCGGCGGAGTGGGTCGCGGCGGCACGAGACGTCGGCGTGCCTCTGACCGTGGTCGACCTGCCCGGCGGAGACCGTTACCCCGCAGCACTTCTGCTCGTGCGACCGGACCAGCACGTCGCCTGGATGGGCGCGGCCGACGTCCGTCCCGACGAGCTCCTGCACACCGCCACCGGACGCGTCCCCGCCCACCAGGCCTAGGAACCACAGGAGAACGCACATGCCTTACGCACTGGGCATCGACGTGGGCGGCACGTTCACCGACGCCGTGGCGTCCGACGGAGCCGGCCGGATCGTGTCCGCGAAGACCCCGACCACCCCGCCGAACCGCGAGGTCGGCGTCATGAAAGCGATCGAGGACCTCGCCGCCGAGCTCGGCATCGGCGTCGGCGAGCTGCTCTCGCAGACCGACTACATCGCCCACGGCACCACGGCCTCGATCAACGCCCTCGTCCAGGGCGAGGTCGCCGACGTCGGGCTGATCGCCACCAAGGGCCACCGCGACGCGATCTACATCATGAACGCCGAGGGCCGCACGCTCGGCCGGTCGGCGCACGAGATCCAGGACACCCTGCGGCAGCGCAAGCCGAAGCCGTTGATCCCCAAGTACCGGGCGCTCGAGGTGACCGAACGGGTCGACTACAGCGGCAGGGTCCTCGTTCCGCTGGACGAGGACGAGGTCCGCCGCGTCGCACGGTCCCTGGTGGACCAAGGCGTCGAGGCGATCGCCGTGTGCCTGTTGTGGTCGTTCAAGAACCCGGCCCACGAGCAACGGGTCCGCGAGCTGGTCCACGAGATCGCGCCCGACCTGTACGTCACGCTGTCGTCCGAGGTGAGCCCGCGCATCCGCGAGTTCTCCCGCACCTCCACCACGATCATGAACGCCCAGGTGGGCCCGCGGCTGCGCACCTACCTGCTGCCGTTGCAGAAGCAGCTGGAGCAGGGCGGGCTCAAGGGACCACTGCTCGTGATGCAGAGCGAGGGCGGCACGATCACCGCCGACCGGGCGCCCGAACACGCCATCACCACGATCGGCTCGGTGCTGTCCGGCGGGGTGATCGGCGGGATGCGGCTGGCCGGACAGCTGGGGCACCGCAACGTGATCACCACCGACGTCGGCGGCACGACGTTCCTCGCGGGGCTGATCGTCGACGGCGAACCGGTGATGGCACCCGGCTCGATCGTGAACCAGTTCCCGATCAACGCGGCGACGATCCGCGTGCACACCATCGGGTCCGGCGGCGGCGCCCTCGCGTCGGTGGACGCGGGCGGCAACCTCCGCCTCGGCCCGCAGAGCGCGGAAGCCGTGCCCGGACCGGCCTGTTACGGCAACGGCGGCACGCGGCCCACCAACACCGACGCGAACCTGGTGCTGGGCATCCTCAGCGAACGCGGGCTGCTCGGCGGCCGTAAGCCGCTGCGGCTGGACCTGGCGCGCGAGGCGATCCGCGAGCACGTGGCCGAGCCGCTCGGGCTCACCGTCGAGGAGGCCGCGATCGCGATCCACGAGGTGCAGAACGCCCAGGCGGGCGACCTGCTGCGGCGCGCCGTCGTGCAGGCCGGCTACGACCCGCGGGACTTCGTCGCGTACGCGTTCGGCGGTGCCGGACCCGCCCACTGCGCGGGGTACTGCCAGGACCTCGGCGTGCGGGAGGTCGTGGTGCCGCTGGGTCCTGTCGCCTCGGCGTTCTCCGCCTACGGGCTCGCCGCGTCCGATGTCGCGCTGAGCGCCGAGCTGTCGGACCCGTCGTCGTTCCCCGTCGACCGCGCGGTGCTGGAGTCGCACTACGACCGGCTCGAAGCCGACCTGCAGCGGGCGCTCGACCGGCAGAAGGTCAAGTTCCACGACGTGAAGCTGTACCGCGAGGTCGACCTGCGGTACTCGATGCAGGTCACCGAGCTGGCGACGGCCGTGCCGGACGCGGAGTTCACCGAGCGCACGGGGGACGAGATCCTCGAACGGTTCGAGCAGCAGTACGAGCGCATCAACGGCAGCGGCGCCGGCTACCGCGAGGCCGGCGTGCAGGCGATCACCTACCGCGTGCGGGCCAAGGCGGGGCTCGGGTTCCCGGTGGCCCTGCCGGAGGTGCCGGAAGCCGGAAGCACCGACCCCGCACCGGCTCTGGCAGGGGAGCGGCCGGTGTGCCTCGACTCGCGGCTCGGGTTCGTCACGACCCCCGTCTACGACTACGCGCGGCTTCGTGCCGGGCACGTGCTGGAGGGCCCGGCGGTCGTCGAGGTCCCGACCACCGTCGTCGTGGTGCCGGACGGCGTCACCGGCCGCGTCGACCACCTCGGCAACCTCGTGCTGCGCTACCAGGGAGAACAGTCATGACATCCAGGATCCCCGGCGCGGACGAGTTCACCAGCCGCCCCCTCCCGCGCGAGGAGCTGCTGCGGCAGATCTCGCCCTCGCTGCGACTGCACCAGGTCGAGGACGAGCAGGTCGACGCGCTGACCTACGAGGTCGTGCGGCACCGGCTCTGGGCGATCACCCAGGAGATGGGCGAGACGCTGCGCCGGATGTCCGGCTCGCACGTCGTCACGGAGTCCAACGACTTCAACTTCTCCATCTGCGACGAGCTCGGCGAACAGGTCCAGGTCGGCACCTACAACATCGGCCTGATCGGGTCGATGGACCTCGCCATCACCTGGACGCTGCGCCACCGCGGCGACAACCCCGGCATCGCCGAGGGCGACATGTTCCTGTGCAACGACCCGTGGATCGGCGGTGGCCTGCACCAGAACGACGCCGCCGTCCTCGCCCCGATCTTCCACGACGGCGAGCTGTTCGGCTGGACCACCGCGATCGCCCACCAGGTCGACCTCGGCGGCCCGCGGCCCGGTTCGTTCAGCCCGTCGGCGCAGGACGTGTTCGGCGAGGCCGTTCCCACGCCGCCGATGAAGGTCGTGCGCGGGGGAGTGCTGCAACGCGACGTCGCCGACGCGTGGGTGCGGCGGTCGCGGCTGCCGCACCTGGTGGGCCTCGACCTGCGGGCCAAGATCGCCGCCAACAAGAACGCGGTCGACCAGGTCCTCCGGCTGATCACCAAGTACGGCGCCGACGAGGTCAAGGTCGTGATGCGCCGGATGATGGACGACGCCGAACACCGGTTGCGCGCCAAGCTCTCCGGGCTGCCCGACGGCACGTGGTCGGCGGTCGGGTACCAGGAGCAGTCCGGGACCGGCGACCGGAACCTGCACGCCATCCACGTCGCCATGACCAAGCAGGACGACAGGCTCGTCTTCGACTTCCGCGGCACAGCGGGGCAGACCGGCATCATCAACTGCCCGTACCCCGGTCTGCGGGCCGGGATCGTCTTCACGATGCTGCCGTTGCTCGCGGGCGACATCCCGTGGGCGGCCGGCGGCCTGATGCGCTGCTTCGAGATCATCACCGACGAGGACACGATCACCAACGCGTCGTTCCCCGCCGCGGTGGGGAAGGGACCGTTCGGACCGGCGTGGGGAGCGGGCAACCTGGTCGCCGAGGTGCTGGCGCGGATGCTCGACGCGGAACCCGACCACCGCGCGGACGTCCAGTCGATCTGCAACGGCACCACGGACCTCTGCGTCGTGTCCGGTGTGGACGTTCGCGGCGGCGGGAGCAAGCGCTTCGTGTCACCGGTCTTCGACGTGATGGCCGGCGGGTACGGCGCCCAGGTGCACCACGACGGCGTCGACACCGGCGGCCGCCTGATCATCCCGTCCGCGCGGGCGCCCGACGTCGAGATGACCGAGTACCTCTACCCGCTCGTCGCGCTGTGGCGGCGCGAGCAGACCGACTCCGGCGGCCCCGGCAGGCAGCGCGGTGGCATGAGCGGCTCGGTCTGCTACGTCCAGCACCCGGACCAAAGTGGACGGATGTCGCTCGTCGTGTCCGGCAACGGCAAGGCGGCCAACCAGAACGTCGGCCTGGCGGGCGGCTACCCCGGCAACTCGCAGCTCGACCTGGTGGTCCGCGGCATCTCCTCGCCGCAGGCGACGGCCCTGCCCACCGACCTCGGCGAGCTGGGTGGCGAGGTCGAGGTGCTGCCGTGCGAGGGCGAGTCGGACCTCGGTCCCGGCGACGCGCTGTACCTGCACTGGCAGGCGGGCGGCGGCTACGGCGACCCTTTGCTGCGCCCGGCGGACAGCGTCGGCGAGGACGTGCGGCAGGCGCGTGTGTCGGCTGAGGCGGCGAGGGACGTCTACGGCGTCGTGGTGGAGGACGGCGAGGTGGACCCCACCGCCACCGAGGACGCCCGTGCGGCACTGCGGCGCCGGCGTGCGACCGACGCGGGACTGACGGGCTCGGCGTTGAAGGTGATCAGCCCGGCGGACCTGACTGGTGCCCGCCGGCTCGACGACAACCTGGCCGTGCTCGACACCGAGGTGGTGTGCGTGCAGTGCGGCACCTCGATCGGACCGGTGGAGGGCGGTGCCTTCGTGGACGCGCTGGCCCGCCGCGAGACGGCGCCGACCGAGGCCGGACCGCACATCTGGCACGACCCGGCGGAGTACGTCGACCAGGAGATCGTCTTCCGGCAGCTGCTGTGCCCCGGCTGCCTGACCGCCGTCAGCTCGCGCGTGGTCCCGGTCGGGCACCCGCTGCCGCGCGACGAGTACCGGACCCGGACGTGAGGTGGTCGACCAGGCCGAGCGTGCTGGCCGGGGGCAGCGGAGCGCCGCCGTCGGTGCCGAACGCCTGGAGGAGGTAGTCGACGAGCCGCCGCGAGAGGTCGTGGGCGTGCTCCGGCGGTGCGGTGCGCAGACCGTTGTTCGCGAGGACGAGCATGATCAGGTCGCTGACCGCGAAGTCCCGCCGGAGCCGGCCGCTGTCCTGCGCGCGCCGCACGAGCGTGTGGAACGCGGACTCGGCGGCCTCCCGCTGGTGCTGGTGGTCGGTGGCGAACGACGAGAGGAACGCCTCGGTGAAGCCGCGGTCCTCGAGCTGCTCGGCGCACATGAGCTCCAGCAGCCGCCGGAACCCGTTCCACGCGTCGGGGTCGGCGACGGCGTCCTCCAGCAGCGCCTCGCAGTGCGCCCGTTGCTCGGCGAACACCTCGGCCATCAGCGCCTCCCGGCTGGGGAACCGCCGGAACAGCGTCGCCACCCCGACCCCCGCGCGCCGGGCGATGGTGCTCATCGGGACGTCGATGCCGCGCGCGCGGAACAGCTCGCGCGCCGCCTCGACGATGCGGGCGCGGTTGCGGGCGGCGTCGCTGCGCAGATCGGTGCTGCGCAGCTCACCACTGGGCAGATCGCTGCTGGGCAGATCGCTCGGGTCGGCCATTCCTCCAGTCAACCCGAACCGGAAAAGGATTTCCAGTTCGGGAACTGAGTCGGCCGCGCGGGCGTCGTTCTCACTTCCGGTCAAGCGGACGATGTTTTCCACTTCCCGGTCTACGGTGGAGTCATCCCATTTCGGCGGAGATCGAGGAATGCTCGATGAGAATTCTCATGTTCGGCCGCGGCACGATCGCGGCCCTCTACGGCTGGGCGTTCGAGAAGGCGGGTCACCACGTCGACTTCTACGTCCGGCCCGGCAGGACGGCCCAGCTGGGGACCGAGGTCGACCTGGACATCCGGGACGGGCGCAGGAAGGGTGCCGAGGTCGCGGAGCGGTGGCAGATCAGCACGATCGAGGAGCTGGCCGCCGGGCACGACTACGACCTCGTCCTGGTCAGCGTGAACCCCGACCAGCTGGACGGCGCCGTCGAGTTCCTGCGCACCCGCCTCGGCGGGGCCACCGCGCTGATGTTCGGCAACGTCTGGGAGGACCCCGCGGCCGTGGTCTCGCCGTTGCCCGCCGACTAGGTCGTCTGGGGCTTTCCCGGCGGCGGGGGCGGGTTCACCGGCTCCCGGCTCACCGGCGGAGTGGTGAAGAGCGTCTTTCTCGGGTTTTGCGACGATTCGAACCGCGGCGCTCGTTACGAGGCCGTGCGCGGTCTGTTCAAGAATGCGGGATTCTCGGTTTCGCAGGTTCGCGACATCCGCAGCTGGTTGTGGTTCCACTTCATCATGGACGCCGGTCTGCTGGCGAAGGTGCTGTCCGTCGGAGGGCTGGACGCTTTCGTGGGGTCGCGTGCGGCCATCGGCGAGTCCGTGCTGCTCATCCGCGAGATGATCCCGCTGATGAAGGCCAGGGGCGGCACGCCGCGCATCGGGGCCGCGCTCGTGTCGAGGGTGCCCGTGGGTCTGCTGGCGTTCGTCCTGCAGAAGGTCCTCGGCGGCGACAACCTGGCCGCGTTCTTCTTCCGGCAGCTGGAACGCACCGGTCAGCTCGACCGCTACCTCGCGGGTCTCTACGCCCGGGACG
Organism: Lentzea sp. NPDC059081; assembly: GCF_042738015.1. Taxonomy (NCBI): domain Bacteria; kingdom Bacillati; phylum Actinomycetota; class Actinomycetes; order Pseudonocardiales; family Pseudonocardiaceae; genus Lentzea; species Lentzea sp. NPDC059081. Next base: position 413,139 of record NZ_JBHYGW010000005.1, on the reverse strand, counting down.
TGCTGGCGGAGGCGCGGCGGCGCGGGATGAGGCTGCCCGGGCTCGAAGCTCTGGAGCCGGCGTTCGCCTGAGTCTCGTGGTCCGTGACGAAGCCGATAGGGAGAACGTTCTGTCTTGACATGGCGGCGCCGAGCCGACATGCTCTTGCTAGATAGAACGTTCGTTCTCTCGCTTCGGAAGGAACCGCCATGACCACCGTCGACACGACCGTCGACCCGTCCGCCGTCCCGGTGGCGCACGCACTGCGCCGGCTCTACCTGGTGAGGTTCGTCTTCGCCGCGGTGTGGGCCGGCCTGATGTTCGCCACCGGCGCGCAGCTCGGAGCGCTCGGCATCGCCCTGCTCGTGCTCTACCCGCTGTTCGACGTGGCCGCGGCGGTGGTGGACGTCCGGTCGTCGCGGTCCACGACGCCGTCCTACGGGCTCTACGTGAACATCGTGATCAGCCTGCTCGCGGCGGTCGGCCTCGGGATCGCCGGCGCGTCCGGGGTGCCGGCCGTGCTCGTCGTGTGGGGCGCCTGGGCGATCGTCGCCGGGCTCGTCCAGCTGGTCGTGGGCGTCGTCCGCCGCTCGATGGGCGGGCAGTGGCCGATGATCCTCAGCGGTGGTCTCTCCGTGGTGGTCGGCACGACCTTCGTCAAGGCCGCCACCGCCGCCGAGCCCACGCTGACCAACGTCGCCGGGTACGCGCTCGTCGGCGGTGTCTTCTTCCTCGTCTCCGCGCTGCGCCTGCGCCGCACCGGCAAGGAGAGCTGACATGGGTGCCGAAACGTACGACGTCGTGGTGATCGGTGCGGGACCGGTGGGCGAGAACGTCGCCGACCGCGTGGTGCAGGGCGGGCTCAGCGTCGCCGTCGTCGAGCGCGAGCTGGTCGGCGGTGAGTGCTCCTACTGGGCGTGCATGCCCACCAAGGCGTTGCTGCGCGGTGCCGCTGTTCTCCGTGCCGCACAACGGGTTCCCGGCGCACGGGAGGCGGTGACGGGAAAGCTCGACGTCGAGGCCGTGCTCCGCCGCCGGGACGCCTTCGCGTCGCACTGGCAGGACGACGGCCAGGTCGCCTGGCTCGAGTCGGCGGGCATCCCGCTGCACCGCGGCCACGGCCGGATCACCTCCGCCGAGACCGTCGAGGTCACCGGTGCGGACGGCGTCACGACGCTGACCGCGCGGCACGCCATCGTCGTCGCCACCGGCAGCGGCGCACTGGTGCCGGACATCGACGGCCTGCGCGCCGCGGCACCGTGGACGAGCCGCGAGACCGTTGCGGCGAAAGAGGTTCCCGGCCGGCTCGCGATCATCGGCGGTGGCGTCGTGGCGTCGGAGATGGCCACCGCGTTCGCGAGCCTCGGCTCCTCGGTCGAGATGCTGGCCCGCGACGGTGTGCTGCACCTGCAGGAACCGTTCGCCGGGGAAGCCGTCACCGAGGCGCTGCGGGAGGCCGGGGTGACGGTGCGCGTCGGCGCCGAGGCCGCCTCGGTGCGCCGCGACGACAACGGCACCGTGCACATCACCCTCACCGACGGCGAGCAGGTCGAGGCCGACGAGCTCCTCGTCGCGATCGGCCGCACGCCGAACACCGGGGACATCGGCCTGGACGCGCTCGGCCTCAAGCCGGGGTCGTGGCTCTCGGTCGACGACGGCCTGCGCGTGCTGGGGGAGGACGGCGCTCCGGTCGCCGGGGGCCGCGTGTACGCGGTCGGCGACGTCAACCGCCGCGTTCTGCTGACGCACCAGGGCAAGTACCAGGCCCGTGCGGTCGGCGACGCCATCGTGGCGCGCGCCAAGGGCGACGAGGTCGACGACGGTCCGTGGGGCAGGCACGCGTCCACCGCGGACGAACGCGCCGTGCCGCAGGTGGTCTTCACCGAGCCCGAGATCGCGTCGGTGGGTCTGACCGCGGCCGCCGCGGAGGCCGCCGGGCTGCGCGTGCGGGTCGTCGACCACGACCTCGCCGCCGTCGCCGGGTCCGCCCTGCACGCCGAGGGCTACCGCGGGCACGCCCGCATGGTGGTGGACGAGGACCGGCGGGTGGTCGTCGGCTTCACGCTGGTCGGACCGGACGTCGCCGAGCTGCTGCACGCCGCGACGATCGCGGTCGCCGCGGAGGTCCCGATCGACCGGCTGTGGCACGCCGTGCCGTCGTTCCCGACCGTCAGCGAGGTCTGGTTGCGACTGCTGGAAGCGTACGGGCGCTGACCGGTGGTGCGGCCGTCCGACAGGGCTAGCCTGGAGGGCATGCGGATCGGAGAACTCGCCCGGCTGACCGGTGTCAGCGCCCGCTCGTTGCGCTACTACGAGCAGCAGGGACTCGTGCACAGCACGCGGTCCGTCGGCGGGCAGCGCCACTACGCGCCGACGGAGGCCGCCAGGGTCGAGATGATCCGCCGGCTGTTCGAGGCGGGGCTCGGCACCAAGGTGATCGCCCGCCTGCTGCCGTGCGTGGACACCGACGACCAGGCCGTCGCCGAGGACGCCTTCACCGCGATGCGGGGCGAGCGGGACCGGCTGACCGCGGACATCGACCGGCTCGTCGAGGCACGAGCGTCCCTCGACGAGCTGATCGAGATCAACATCCGGTTCCGGCGGCAGATCGGCGCCGCCTGAGCCGTCAGAGCTCGAGGTCGATCACGAGCTTGCCCGTGGCGTGCCTGGACTCGACCAGGGCGAGCGCCTCCTGGGCTTGCGCCAGCGGGTAGGTCGCCGTGATCCGCGGGTCGAGGACCCCGGCGACCATCAGCTCCGCGACGCGTTCGAGGCCCGAGCGGTCCAGGCGGCGCACGACGTAGGCGCCGCCCAGCTCGGCCACCGACGGGTCGCCGATGGACACGAGGGCCTCCGGCTTCGCCGCCAGCGGGGCGAGCAGGCGCAACGACTCGCCGCCCACGGTGTCGACCACCGCGTCGTAGCGAGGGGCCAGCCGCGCGAGGACGTCGCCCTCGGTGTAGTCGACGAACGTCGCCCCGGTCGCCTCCACCAGGTCCCGCTTGGTCTTGCTCGCGGTGCCGGTCACGACCAGGCCGCGGTCGTGGGCGAGCTGGGCGACCGCGATGCCCACCCCGCCACCGATCCCGTTGACCAGCAACGACGCCCCGGCGGGCAGGTCGAGCTGGTCCAGGACGTCCAGCGCGGTCGTGCCGGCGACGGGGATCGTCGCGGCCCACGTGAACGACAGCGCGTCGGGGATGCGCGCCGTCGACTCGGCGAGCAGCAACGTCGTCTCGGCGTAGGTGCCCGCGAAGGTGAGCGCGAAACCGGTGACGCGGTCGCCGACCGCCAGGCCGGTGACGCCCTCGCCGAGCGCGAGCACCGTGCCGGCCGCCTCCATGCCGAGCACGTGCGGGAACGGCACGTGGCCGTTCATCGAGGCGGCGGACCCGGACCGCAGGATGTGGTCGAGCGGGTTGACCCCGGTCGCCGCGACGCGGACGAGCACCTCACCCGGACCGGGCACCGGGTCGGGCCGGTCGAAGAACTCCTGGACCTCCGGCCCGCCGAAACCCTGGTACCCCAACGCCTTGCCCATCGCGCATCTCCTCGACCGCCCTCGTTCCGACGGTCGGAACGAGGTGACTCCGACGCTAGGGGCTGACACCGGTGTCAGGGTCCAGCCGATGTGACCGGGCCCTCACAGCTCGGCCAGCGGCACCGGTCTGCCCAGGAAGTAGCCCTGGGCCTGGTCGCACCCGAGCGCCCGCAGGATCTCCAGCTGCTCGACGTGCTCGACGCCCTCCGCGATCACCGTCAGGTCGACGGCGTGAGCCATCGCGATGATGCTGGTGACGATCGCCTCCGCCTCGTCGGACCGGCCGAGTCCCGCCGTGAACGAGCGGTCGATCTTGAGCGTGTCGAGCGGCAGGGTGAGCAGCTGGGCGAGCGAGCTGTGGCCCGTGCCGAAGTCGTCGATCGCGAGCCGCACGCCCAGGTCCCGCAACGCCGACAGGGTGCGGGCCGCGAGCGCCGGGTCGTGCATGAGCGCGCTCTCGGTGATCTCCAGGCACAGCGAGCTCGGCGGCAGCCCCGACTTGTGGGTGGCGTTGCGGACCGACGACACGAGCCACGGGTCGTCGAGCTGGCGGGCCGACAGGTTCACCGTCAGCTGGAGCTCCGGCGCCTGCGCGGCGATCTCGCGCGAGGCGGTGTAGAGCATGTGGGCGCCGACGATGTTGATCAGGTCGCTCTCCTCGGCGAGCGAGATGAACTCGCCGGGCATGATCAGCCCGTAGCGGGGGTGCGTCCAGCGCAGCAGGCCCTCGACGGCGGTGCGCCGGTTCGTGCGCAGGTCGACGATCGGCTGGTAGGCGAGCCACAGCTCGTCGCCGAGCGGCGCCATCCGCAGGTCCTGCTCGAGCTGCAGGCGGCGCTGGATCCGTTCGCGCAGCTCGACGTCGAAGAACGAGATGCGGCCGCGGCCCCTGGTCTTCGCCTGGTACATCGCGAGGTCGGCGTCGCGCAGCAGGTCGGAGCCGTCGCGCTGGTCGCCCGGCTCGGCGAGCACGATGCCCACGCTGGCGTCGACGTGCAGCTGCCTGCCCTCCACGGTGATCGGCTTGTTGAGCTCCGCCCGGACGTGGTCGGCGATGGCGCCCGCCTCCTCCGGCCCGGTGACGCCGTAGGCGATGACGGTGAACTCGTCGCCGCCGAGCCTGCCCACGACGTCGCCGCGGCGGGCGCTCAGGCTGAGCCGCGTGCCGACGACCCGCAGCACCTCGTCGCCGGCGCTGTGGCCGAGGGAGTCGTTGATGACCTTGAACTTGTCGAGGTCGATGAACAGCACCGCGGTGAGCCCCGACCGGTGCGCCCGTTCGCGCGGGCTGAGCCGGTTGATGGTCACCGTGCGGTTGAACAGGCCGGTCAGCGCGTCGTGCGTCGCCTCGTGCTCCAGCTGGCTGTCGATCATGCGGCGCTCGGTGATGTCGGTGAACGACACCACGGTCGCCGACGGAAGATCACCGTTCTGGGTGAGGGCGCGGGCGCTCAGCGAGAGCCACACGCGGGTGCCGTCCGGCCGCAGCGCTCGGACGATCCGCCCGTGCTGCGCCTGGCCGGTGGCCCTGGTGAGGGCCGACGGGAACGCCGACTGCGGGATCGGCTGCCCGGCCTCGTCGTGCAGCTCCGTCGACGACGCCAGCTCGCCGATCGCCTCCTGCGCGCTCACGCCGAGGATCCGTTCCGCGGCGGGGTTGACCGACTCGACGCGGCCGGTGGACCCGACGACGAGAACGCCCTCCTCGATCGCGGCGACCACCGCCGTGAAGTGGCGTTCGGCGCGCCGGCGCGCGGTCTCGTCCGCGCAGATCAGCACGTACCCGCCGTCCATCCTGGCGACCGAGACCCGCACGGACAGCGCCTCGCCGTCGGCCCTGCGGTGGTCGGCCTGGGTCACGCCGCCGGCCTCCAGGACCTCGACGGGGTCGAGCGGCGCGCCGACGACCTCGCTGATGGGACCGCCGATCGCCTCGGCGGCGCTGCGGCCGTAGACGGTCTCCGCGCTGGGGTTCCAGCTGGTCACGACGCCGTCGGCGGTGGTGGCGATGAGCGCGTCGCTGACGTGCGCGACCAGTGCGGCCTGGTAGCGCAACGCCGCCGCGGCCGCCTTCTGCTCGGTGACGTCGCGCATGATCACCTGGTACGCCGGCTTGCCCTCCCAGGTCGTGCGCACCGAGACCGACTCGACGTCGGTCGTGCCGCCGTCCGTCCTGAGCAGCACGGCGTCGGCGGGGTCGCTCGTCGCGCCCGGCTCGGTGAGCTTCGCGATGCGCCGCAGCATCTCGGCCTGCGAGTCGGGGTGGACGAAGTCGGTGATCGGCCGCCCGATGAGGTCCGCGTCGGAGCTCGCCCGCACGAACCGGACCGTCGCCGGGTTCGCGTAGACGATCCGGCCCGCCTCGTGCACCACGATGGCCTCGGGCGCGAGCTCGACGAGCAGCCGGTAGCGGTCGGCGAGGTCCGCGAGCTCCTGCTGCTGGTTGTGCCGCCGGGTCACGTCGGCGACCACGCCGACCAGCGCCCGCGAGGAGTCCTGGGCCGACAGGCGGGCGCGGAACTGCAGCCAGCGCCGCCCGTCCTGCGTGTCGAGGGGCTGGACCAGCTCGAAGTCCTGCCAGGACGGCGCCGTCCTGGCGGCCACGGTCAGCGGCCGCACCAGCTCGGCGAGCCGGGCGCGCACGGTGTCGGGGTCGGCGCCGGGGGTCCCGACCACCGCGTCGAGGCCCGGCATCCAGCCGAGCTGCTCGTCACCGAGGTCGAGCCACCACACCACGGCGGCGCCGATCGAGGTGCCGAGGTCGGCCAGCAGCTCGTGGTCGAAGTCGGCGTCGCCGATCAGCCCGCTCACGTTGTGACTCCCAGATCCCGCAGTCTCTCGTATTCGCCGTGGCGTGGCCATCGTGAAGTCCTACCGCACAGTCGACCGGAGGCGCATCCGTCTGGCGTGAACATGGTGAGCCGTTATATCGGTAATCGAATCCGTCCGCATGCCCAGGGGTCGTTTTGAATGTCCATTGTAGACGAATGAAAGGGTTCACCGCGAGGTGCTGCTGCCCGTTACCCTGGTGTCAGAGGTGTGGACCCTCGGTGTGGGGGAGCGGATATGGTCGCGCGAGGTGTGGGGATCTGCGGAGTCGGCGTCGTCAGCGCGTACGGCTGGGACCGCGAGTCGCTGTGGGACGGTCTGGCGAGCGGGAGGACCTCCGCCGCCGTCGTGCCCGAGCTGGGCAGAGAGCCGGGTGAGGGGGTCTGGGCAGCGAGAATCGGCGACGACGGAGACCCGGTGGACGGTCCCTCCCGGTTCGCGCAGGCCATGCGGGCCGCGGCCAGGGAGGCCATCGAGGACGCCGGGTCCAGGGGCTGGGTTCCCGGCAGGAGGGTCGGGTTGCTGCACGCCGTGGTGCTGGGCGAGGTCGACCTGTGGCGCGACTTCTACATCACCCGCGGCGGGAAGTTACCGGTGCGCGACTACCTCGCGCTGATGCCTTCGACTCCGATGTCGACGTTCATGCAGGAATACGGTTTTCACGGACCCGCGATGAACGTCTCGGCGATGTGCGCGTCGGGCAATGCCGGATTGATCACGGCAAAAGCGTGGCTGGACGCGGGAATCGTCGACGACGTCGTGTTCGTGGCGACGGATCTTTCCCTGACCCCGGAGAACATCGCCCACTTCGTCGACCTCGGAGTGGCGGTCGTGGACGCCGAGCCGCTCGACGCGTGCCGCCCGTTCCAGCAGGGCAGCAGGGGTTTCGTGATGGGCGAGGCGTCCGTGGCGTTCGTCCTCTCCCGACGCGCCGCCCGCCCGTACGCGCTGACCCTGGGCGGCGCGATGTCGCACGACGCCTACCACGTGACCTCGATCGACCCGCAGCTCGACCAGGTCCTCGGCTGCTTCACCGACGCGCTGGCCAACGCGGGCGTGAGCGCGTCCGACGTGCGCTACCTCAACGCCCACGGCCCCGGCACGGCCCAGTGCGACGCCGCCGAGGCGGCCGTCCTGGAGCGGCTCTTCCGCGAGGACACCGGCCTCTACTCGGTGAAACCGCTGACCGGCCACTGCCAGGGCGCGGCGTCGGCGATCGAGGCGGCGGTCACCGCGATGGGCTACGACCGGGGCGTGATCCCGGCACCCCCGGTGGTCGCCGCGGGACACCCGGCCCTGCTGAACGGCCTGACCCCGGTCGCCGACGGCTTCACGGTCAAGTCGTCGCTGGGGATGGGCGGCCACAACTCGGCCATCGTCCTCGCCCCGCCGGCGTAACGCGGTGATCAGCTTTACCGACACTCCAGCTGGGGTAGTCGCGTGAGGACGTCCCGCGCTTACAGTCGGGAGTGACAGGTGCTGCGCAAGCACGTGCTGGTGCTGGTCCTGCTCGCGTCCGCGTGCACGGCCACGCCGGCACCGGCCCCGTCCTCCTCCCCGACCGTCCCGCTGAAACCGCCGACCCTGGTCAACGAGGTCGTGCCACCCCAGGACGTGCTGACGGTGGTGCGCGAGGTGGTGGACGCCCGCACCGTGGAGTTCGTGGACGGCACCATCGTCCGCATCGCCCTGCTGGCCGAGCCGAAACCGTGCTTCGCCGAGGCGTCCCTGGCCTTCGCCCGCTCGACCCTGCTGGCCAGGTCCGTCCGCTACACGGGCGTGACGCTGGGCGAGGTGAACCTGGAGCTGGAGGACGGCACCGACTACGCCGTCCTCGCCGTGCAGCAGGGCGCGCTGCGGCCGGAGAGCGTGGACGGCGGGCCGCTGATCAGCGCCCGGGACGAGGCAACCGCTGCTCGCCGCGGGTTGTGGGGGCCGCCGTGCGAGGGGTCCGACACGTCGAAGCCCGCGCCCACCACGACGACGACCACCGTTCCGCCGCCGACCACCACTCCGCCTCCTCCCACGACCACCGCGCCTCCTCGGCCCTGTGCCGTGTCGTACCGGGTGACGGGGCAGTGGCAGGGCGGGTTCCAGGTCAGCGTGATCGTGCGGAACACCGGGACCGCCGCCGTGACCGGGTGGGTGGTGCGGTGGTCGTTCTCCGGCGGCGAGACGGTCCGGGACATCTGGGACGCGTCGGCGCGGCAGTCCGGGGCGGCTGTCAGCGCGTCGAACCTCAGCTACAACTCGCGGATCGCGGCTGGCGGGTCGGTGCAGTTCGGGTTCAACGGGAGCTCTCGCGGGGCGCCTCGGGTGCCGGGGGCGTTCACGGTCAACGGGGCGCAGTGCTCGGTCGGCTAGGCAGGTCGCCGCGGTCCTGCCGCTCGAAGAAGTCCGCCAGGATCGCGTTGTCCTCGTACCCGAGCGCGGTCGTGGCGACCTCCTCCCGCGTGAACCACCTCAACCGCTGCCCCTCGGTGAGCACCACGACGTCGAGATCCAGCTCCACCGAGGTCCAGAAAGTGTGCTCCACCCCGTAGGACCGGGTGGCGGACACCAGAGAACGCACGTCCTCCAGCACCACGCCCATCTCCTCGTCGATCTCCCGCACGATGCACTCCGCGGGCGTCTCACCGGCCTCGACGTACCCGCCGGGCAGGCACCAGGTGTTCGGAAACGCGATCGTCGGCTTGTCGTCGCGCAGGTACAGCAGCACCGAGCCGGCGGAGTTGACCATCACGATGTTCGTGCCCTCGTCCACTCCCGAATCTTAGACAGCCGCCGTCGTCCCCCGCGGCACGTAACGGGCGACGGGTGACCAGCGCTCCGCCACCGGGACGCCGTCCACCAGCTCCAGCAACGACTCCGCCACCAGCACGCCGAACTGGTGCACGTCCACGCTCATGGTCGTCAGAGCGGGAGAGGCGAGCCGGCACAACGTCGAGTCGTCCCAAGCCACCAGGCTGAGCTGAGAAGGCACCGACACCCCGAGCCCCACCGCGGCCGCGAGACCGGACACCGCCATCACGTCGTTGTCGTAGAGAATCGCCGTGGGCGGGTCGGCGAGGGTCAGCAACGACGTGGTCAGCTTCTCGCCCGACTCCTCCGAGTAGTCGCCCTCCACGATCACCGGCTCGACCCCGGCGGCGGCACACCCCGCGACCAACGCCGCGGTGCGCGCCTGCGTGTGCGCCAGGGCGCTCGGGCCGGTGACCCTGGCGATCCGGCGGTGACCCAGTTCCAGCAGGTGGTCGAGCGCCGAGGCGATCGGGCCTGCGTGGTCGGTGCGGACGCACGGCAGCGTCGAGTCGCCGACCACCACCGCCGGCAGGGCCAGTTCTGCCAGCACGGCAGGACGCGGGTCGTCCTCCACGAGGTTCACGACCACCACCGCGTCGACCAGGCCCCGGCTCGCCCAGCGGTGGTAGGCCGCGATCTCGGCGTCGTGGTCCGCCACCACGTGCAGCAGCACGGAGAGGTCGCGTTCGGCGAGCCGTTCCTCGATGCCGGCGATGAACTCCATGAAGAACGGCTCGACGCCGAGCAGCCGGGCGGGGCGGGCCAGCACCAGGCCGATCGCGCCGGTCGGGTCGGGCACGGTCGGGTCGGGCACGGTCGGGTCGGGCACGGTCACGTCAGGCACAGCCATGTCAGGCACGGGGCACCGCGCTGAGGTCGTTGGCGCTGCGCAGGACCAGCGGGCCGGTGAACGCCGCCGGGTCGACCGAGGCGTCCGTGCGGACGTGGAACACGTGGACCTCGCCCGCCAGCAGGGAGAGGAGCATGTCGTCGACGACCGCGTCCGGGGCGACCCGGTCGGCCAGGACCACCACGTCGTGGGCGAACGACGACGCGCGGACCTCCACGTCGTAGCCGCCGGGCACCGCTTCCGCCCGTGCGGTGAGGGGAGCGGGGTCGTAGGCCAGGCCGGTGCGGAACAGGTGGGTCGCGCGGGCCTCGGCGGTCGTCGCCACCACCACCTCCGCGTCCTCGTTCGCCGGCGTCAGCAGTGCCTCCTCCAGCTCCCAGGCGAGCACCGACCTGGGCGGCACCGTCCGGCGCAGTCTAGTCAGGTGCAGGGTGACGCCCCGGAACGTCTGGCGGTCGAGCGTCACGTGCGCGTCCCACGGTTCGTCGTGGTCGTTGACGGCGATGAGCACCAGCCGGTCGCCGCGGGGCTGGAAGGTGAGCAGGCGCGGCGCGAACGCGTGGCGCAGGCCGTACCACAGGGGCTTGAGCCGTTCCTCGCTGTCGATCGCCGCCCACGACGTCACGGGCCAGCAGTCGTTGAGCTGCCAGACGACGGCACCGGCGGTGCGCGGCCACCACGAGCGGTAGTGCTCGATGCCGAGGCTCACGGCCCGTGCCTGGCCGAGCTGGGTCGCCCAGTGCCAGTCCTCGAACCTCTCCGGCACGCGTCCGAGGCCGCGGTCGAGCTTCCCGTTGCCGTTCTCGGCCTTCTGGTGCGTCAGGAAGCTCGGCGACGCCGGGGTCAGCGGCTCGTCGTGGACCCAGCGGGTGAGCGTCGACCACGTGGGCGGGCCCTGGTAGCCGAACTCCGAGCAGAAGCGGGGGATGTGGTCGCGGTAGTGCTCGGGCCCGACCTGGTTCCAGACGTGCCAGTCGTGCCGGGTGCCGTGGTCCTCGGAGTTCGGGTGCGGGCCGCCGTACGGGCTGCTCGGGCAGTAGAACCGGGTCGGGTCGAGCTCGGCCACGATCGACGGCAGCAGGTCCTCGTAGTAGCCGAGTCCCCACGTGCGGCCGTCGAGCTGCGCGGGCCAGCCCCAGTCCGCGAAGCCCCACAGGTTCTCGTTGCCGCCGTTCCACAACGCGAGCGAGGCGTGCGACATCAGGCGTACGACGTTCTCGCGGGCCTCGGCCTCCAGTTCGCCGCGCACCGGTTCCTCCTCCGGGTACGCGGCGCACGCGAGCGGGAAGTCCTGCCACACCAGGACTCCGCGTTCGTCGCAGACGTCGTAGAAGTCGTCGGACTCGTAGATGCCGCCGCCCCACACCCGCAGCAGGTTGACGTGCGCCGCGACGGCCTGGTCGACCCGCCTGGCGAGCCGGGCGCGGGTGACCCTGGTGAGGAAGTGGTCGTCGGGGATCCAGTTGGCGCCCTTGACGAAGAGCGGCTTGTCGTTGACGACGACGGTGAACGGAGTGCCGATCTCGTCCGGTGCCGTGTCGACGGTGATCGTGCGGAACCCGATCCGCTTCGCCACCTCGTCGAGCAGCCCCGACGACCCCCGCAGCGTCACGGACAGGTCGTGCAGCGGCTGGGCGCCGTGCCCGACCGGCCACCACAGGGCGACGCCGGGAACGTCCAGGCGCGCGGTCACGGTCGTCTGCCCGGCGGGCACCAGAACGGTGCAGTCCTGCGCTCCCACCGCGACCCGCAGCGTCAGGTCCTCGTGCCGGTCCCACTCGACGGTCGCGTGCACCTCGACCCTGCCGGTCGTGCCCGTGACGGTCACGACCGGGCGGACCTGCGCGAACCTCGCGGTGTGCCAGCGCTCCAGCCGCACCGGCCGCCAGATGCCCGCGGTCTGCAGGTCCGGTCCCCAATCCCAGCCGAAGCTGCACGCCATCTTGCGGACCATATTGAACGGGTGGGGGTTGACGTGCGAGCGCCGGCCCAGCGCGGCTTCGACCTTCTCCGCGTGCACCAGCGCGGACGAGAACGCCACCTCCAGGTCGTTGCCGCCGTCCATCAGGAGGTCCCGCACGTCGAAGCGGTGGCTGCGGTGCATGTTCGCGGTCTCGCCGAGCAGGTGCCCGTTCAGCGAGACAGCGGCAACGGTGTCCAGGCCGTCGAACACGAGGTCCGCCCGGCCGGACGAGGCCGTGGCGAGGAACGTGGTGCGGTACCGCCAGTCCGCGCGGTGCACCCACGTCAGCTCGGCCTCCGCCCGGTCGAGGAACGGGTCGGTGATCAGCCCGGACGCCAGCAGGTCGAGGTGCGTGCCGCCGGGCACGGTCGCGGGTACGGTCCGGCCACGGATGTTGTCCGGCACCTCGTTGGTAGTCGCGGTCAGCTGCCAGCCGTCGTGCAGGTACTGCCGGATCAAGACGGACCTCCTGGGCGGAAGCGGGTTTCGGGGTCGGGCGTGGCGGCGGCGAGCAGCCGGGTGTAGGGGTCCCGGGGACGCACGAGCACGTCGTCGCCCGGCCCGCGTTCGACGATCCGGCCCCGGTGCATCACCAGGACCTCGTCGGAGAAGTGCCGGGCCGTGGCGAGGTCGTGCGTGATGTAGAGGACGGCGAGGTCCTCCTCCCGTTGCAGGCGGGCGAGGAGCTTCAGCACGCCCAGCCGGATCGAGACGTCGAGCATGGACACCGGTTCGTCGGCGATGATCACCTTGGCGCCCGGTGCGAGCGCGCGGGCGATCGCGACGCGCTGGCGCTGCCCGCCGGAGAGCTCGTGCGGCCGCCGTGGCGCGAGATCGGGGGAGAGGCTGACGCGTTCGAGCAGGTGCGGCACCTCGGCGCGCGACCTCCCGTGCAGCCGCAGCGGCCGGGCGAGGTGGTGCTCGACCGTGTGGAACGGGTTCAGCGAGGCGAACGGGTCCTGGAAGATCATCTGCACGTGGTCGCGGTAGCGGCGATCGGGCACGGGGCCGTCCGGTCCGGTCAGCAGGATCTCGCCGGACGTGGGCCGGACGAGCTTCGCGATCATGCGGGCGATCGTCGACTTGCCGGACCCCGACTCGCCGACCAGCGCGACCGTGCGGCCCGCGGTGAGGGCGAACGACACGTCGTCGACCGCGCGGACCCCGCGGAAGGACTTGCTCAGGCCGCGCACTTCCAGCGAGGTCATCGGGTCAGCGCTCCTGCCTCGCCGGTCAGGCTGGGGAACGACGCCAGCAGCTGCCGCGTGTACGGGTGCTGTGGGCGCAGGTAGAGGTCCTCGGCCTCGGCGTGCTCGACGACCTCGCCGTCGCGCATGACCGCGACGCGGTCGCTCAGCTCCAGCAGCAGCGGCAGGTCGTGCGTGATGAACACGACCGCGAACCCCAGCTCGTCGCGCAAACGCTTGATCTCCGTGAGGATCTCCCGCTGCACCAGCACGTCCAGCGCGGTGGTCGGCTCGTCCATGATCATGACCTCCGGTTCGAGCAGCAGCGCCATCGCGATCATCACCCGTTGCCGCATGCCGCCGGACAGCTCGTGCGGGTACGCGCCGAGGCGGGCCGGGTCGACGCCGACGAGCCGCAGCACCTCCGCGCACCGCGTTCTGCGGTCCTGAGTGGACATACCGGGCCGGTGCGTGAGCAGGACGTCCTCCAGCTGCGCGCGGATCGGCGTGACCGGGTTCAGCGAGTTCATCGCACCCTGGAACACCATCGACAGCCGGGCCCAGCGGAACGCCCGCAGCTCGTCGGCGTCCAGTGCCAGCACGTCGACGTCGCCGAACGTGACGGACCCCGACGTGACCTCGGCCGGTGGCCGGTGCAGGCGGTTGACCGCGTACGCCAGCGTCGTCTTGCCGCAGCCGGACTCGCCCGCCAGGCCGAGGATCTCGCCGCGCCGCAACGTCAGCGACACGTCCCTGACCGCGTGCACCGGGGTGGCGCCCTGGTAGACGACGTTGAGGTCGCGGACGGTGAGCACGGCACCGGGCTCCGGGGGAGCGTGGCCGGCCGCCACCACGTCTCGCCGGCGGCGCTCGCGGACGCGCAGCGCCGGGTTGACGATCTCGTCGATGCTGAAGTTGATCAGCGACAACGCGCCGCCGAACACCGCGATCACCAGGCCGGGCGGCACGAACCACCACCAGGCCTCGCGTTGCAGCGCGAACCCGTTCTGCGCGTAGTAGAGCATCGTGCCGAGGGTCGACGAGTTCGCGGCGCCGAGGCCGAGGAACGACAGCCCGGCCTCGCTGAGGATGGCCAGCACGACGGCGAACACGAACTGCGCGGCGAGGATCGGCAGCAGGTTCGGCAGGATCTCCACGCCGATCACCCGCCACGTCTTCTCGCCGGACACCCGCGCCGCGGCCACGTAGTCCCTCGTGCGCAACGACAACGTCTGCGCGCGCAGCACGCGGGCCGCCGCGGCCCAGCCCGTGACCGCGAGGACCACCGCGATCGTGGACGTGCCGCGCTGCTCGGCCGGCACGAACCCGGCGACCACGATCACCAGCGGCAGGCCGGGGATCACCAGCACCACGTTGGAGAACAACGAGAAGACCTCGTCCACGACCCCGCCCGCGTACGCGCCGACGATGCCGAAGACCCCGGACAGCACCGTGGCCATGACCCCCACGAGCAGGCCGATCCACAGCGAGCCGCGGGTGGCGTGGGCCAGCTGCGCCAGCACGTCCTGGCCCGTGAGCGTGGTGCCCAGCAGGTGGTCGCCGCCCGGCGGGGCGAGGCCGCTGTCCCTGATCAGGGCGGGGTCGCCGGTGAGCAGCGGGCCGAGGAGCCCGAAGAGGACGACCAGGCCGGCGAGCACCAGGCCCGTGACGAGCTTGGGGGACCGGGTCATGACACGGTGCTCCGATCCCCGGTGCGGGCGTCGATCAGGCCGTACAGCAGGTCGACGACCAGGTTGGCGCCGAGCACCGCGATCGTGATCACCAGGAAGATGCCCTGCATCAGCGCGTAGTCGTTGTTCTGCACGGCCTGCAGCAGCTTCGACCCGATGCCGGGGTAGGAGAACACCTGCTCGGTGACGATCGACCCGGACACCACGAACCCGAGCGAGATGGCGAACCCGGCGACCGACGGCAGCACGGCGTTGCGGGCCGCGTACCGGACCATCACCCGGCTGCCGCGCAGGCCCTTCGCCCGCGCGGTCAGCACGTAGTCCTCGGACATGGCCGACACCATCATGTTGCGCATGCCGAGCAGCCACCCGCCGACCGACGAGAGCACGATCGTCGATGCCGGCAGGATGCCGTGGTAGAGCGCGGATCCGACGAACTCCGCGCTCCAGCCCGGTTCCAGCACCACGTCGTAGCCGCCGTTGAGCGGGAACCAGCCGAGCCCGGACGCGAGCACCGCGACCAGGATCAGCGCGAGCCAGAAGTACGGCACCGCCGACAGCATCGTCGTCGCGGGCACCAGCGAGTCGAGCCACGTGCCGCGCCTCCACCCGACGACGGCACCGAGCCCGACGCCGAGCGCGAACGACAGCAGCGTCGCGAGCCCGACCAGCACGACGGTCCACGGCAGCGAGCCCGCGATCACGTCGGACACCTCCGCCGGGAACGCGCTGACCGACACCCCGAGCTCGCCACGCAGCAGGTTGCCCAGGTACGCCAGGTACTCCTCGGCGAACGACTCGCGCCCGCCGGTGCCGAGCAGCGTCTCGTAGGCCTGGCGCGCGGCGGGGTCGACGCTGCCGCCGCGCTGCTGGAGCTTGGCCATCAGGATGTCCACCGGGTTGCCCGGCAGCAGGCGCGGGATGACGAAGTTGAGCGTCACCGCGGCCCAGAGCGCGGTCAGGTAGAACGCGATCCTGCGCAGGTGGTGGCCCATGTCATCGTCCCGCGGGCTTGAGCTTCACGTACACCTGGGAGGCGTCCGGCCGCTTCCAGACGGCGGGGAACGCGTAGAGGTCGTCCTTCGTGGGCCAGCCGGTGAACCCCTTGGCGTTGTACTCGCTGGGGATGCCGCCGGTCAGCACGGGGATGTAGGGCATCGACTTCTCCAGCTCGACCTGGATCGCGTCGTAGTGCTGCTGCCGTGACGGGTTGCCGCGGTCGGTCTTCTTCAGCGCGGCGATCGCCTGGTCGACGGTGGCGTTGCTGAAGCGGGAGTAGTTCGGGATGGCGGCCTGCCCGACCGGTGCCGTCGTCGCCGTCGAGAAGAAGTAGCTGTAGGTGTAGAACGGGTCGGGCGCGGGGCCCTGCTCCACCGAGTCGATCAGCAGCTCGTACTGGCCGCGGCCGCGCGCGTCGGCCCACTCGTTCCACGACAGCTGCTGCGGGGTGAGCTTCACGCCGATCGCGAGCAGCTGCTGGCTCAGCGTCTCCAGCGCGGTGATGTAGTCGGTCCAGCCGGCGACCACCTTCACGGTCAGCGCCAGCGGTTTCCCGTCCTTGGCGTAGATCCCGTCGCCGCCCTTGGCGTACCCGGCGGAGGTGAGCAGCTGGTCGGCCTTCGCGACGTCGGGGTGCATCGGCGCGAGCCGGTCGGTGAGCTTGCCCGACACGAGTGCGTTGTCACGCGGTAGGAGCGTGTAGCCGGGCGACATCTCGGTGTTGACGTTCTGGAACGCCAGCGAGTTGATCTGCGTCCGGTTCATGCCGTAGTAGATCGCCCTGCGCACGGCCGGGTCGGTCTGCGCGCCCTGGCAGCCGAGCTGCGGGTTGGAGCACGTGAAGAGCGCGACCTGGTTGAGCGGCAACGTGATCGCCTGATAACCGGGGTAGTTCTTCTCGATGTCCTTGATGTCGGGGATCGGGCCGGTCTGCCAGTCGATCGACCCGGCCTTGAGCGCGTCGACCCCTGCCTGGTTGCCGGACAGCGACAGGTAGCGGACCTGCTTGACCGCGGGCTCACCACCCCAGTACCTCGGGTTCGCCTTGAGCGTGAACGACTGCGCCTTGAAGTCGCCGAGGGTGAACGGGCCGGTGCCGACCGGGTTCCGGTTCACCTCGGTGGCGGGCGTGGCGTAGTCCTTCCAGATGTGCTCGGGCATCATCCACAGCTGTCCCAGCACCTGCGGTCCGTCCATGTAGGACGGTTCGGGGAACTTGACGACGACGTGGGTGTCGTCGGTGGCGGTGGCCGTGCCCTGGAAGCCGGTCTTGTTCATCGCCGGGGTCTTCGCGACCATGCCGAGGGTGAAGACCACGTCCTGCGCGGTGAACTTCTCGCCGTCGGACCACGTCGCGTCGTCGCGCAGGGTGATCGACAGCTCGGTGCCGTCGGAGTTCCACCCGAACGTCTTGCCGAGCAGGGGTTTCGGTGGCTGGTCCTTCGCGATGTTGTAGAAGAACAGCGGTTCGTAGATCGTCCCCGGACCCTCGATCTGGGTGGGGGCGTACGGGTTGAAGTTGAGCTGGAAGTCGCCGGCCTGACCGGTGTAGACGACCAGGGTGCCGTCGGGCTGACCGCCGCCGGACGCGGCGCAGCCGGCCGTCAGAACCACCGCGAGACCTGATGCGCAGAGCCGCTTCAGCAGGAACATCGTCGATCCTCCCCGTCGCTGGGATGCTGCGGGGCGAGATTCTTCAGTTACTAAACAAAGAAAGTCAACGGCGCGGGTGCTTTACTTGACGCCGGTTGTCGATGGGGAAGTTCGTCGTTCGACGGCGGTCGGAGGGGCAGGAACGTGAGCGGACCGGCGCGGGTGACCCACGCGAGCACCAGGGCGGCCGTGCTGGACCTGATCCGCGCCGCGGGCATGATCAGCAGGGTCGGCCTGGTCAACGCCACCGGGCTGACCGGCGGGACGATCTCCACCGTCGTGCGCGGCCTGATCGACGAGGGGCTGGTCGCCGAGACCGGGCACGCCGAGTCGACCGGGGGCAAGCGCCGGGTGATGCTGCAGCTCGACCACTCCGCCCGCTACGCCGTCGGGGTGCACCTCGACGACGCGCGCATCACCTACGTGCTCACGAACCTGGGCGGCGCGGTCGTCGCCCGCATCTCCCGAGCCGGTGCCGCGCTGGAGGAACCCGCCGCCGTCGTCGCCAGGATGGCTCGCGAGGTGGACGCCCTGATCGACAGCGTCGGCGTCGACCGCGGCCGGATCCTCGGGCTGGGCCTGGTGTCGGCCCACCCGTCGGAGCTCGGCCGGGACCTCGGACGCGCCACGGGCCTGCCGGTGGTGCTCGACAACGACGCGACGGCCGCGGCGATCGGCGAGCACTGGTCCGGCGGCGTCGGCGCGACCTCGACGTTCGCCGCGCTGTACATGGGATCCGGCATCGGCGCCGGCATCGTGCTCGGCGGCACGACCCACCGCGGCCCGAGCGGGCAGGCGGGCGGCATCGGCCACGCCTGCCTCGACGTCGACGGCCCGCTCTGCCCGTGCGGCGGTCGCGGATGCCTGGAGGTGCTGGCCGGTCCGGCGGCCGTAGTCGCGCAAGCGCGCGCGGACCGGTCGCTGGCCCGCGCGGCAGGCCTGGCCGGCGGCCGCACCCGGCCCGCCACCCCCGTCGCCACCGACTTCGCGGCGATCAGCAGGGCGGCGCGCCAGGGCAACACCCGCGCCGCGGCCCTGCTGGAACGGTCCGCGCGCTATGTGGCGGCCGCCGCCAGGACCCTGGCGAACGCGCTCGACCTCGAGGTGCTGGTGCTGACCGGCCCGAGCTTCGCGATCGCGGGCTCGACGTACCTGCCGGTGCTGCGCGAGGAGCTGGACCGGGCGTTCACCGCCCGCGGCGCTCACCCGATCTCGGTGCGGTTGTCGCCGTCGGCGGCGTCGGCGCCCGCGATCGGTGCGGCGGCGATCGTGCTGCAGTCGGAGCTCGTGCCGCGCAACCAGGGGCTGAGGCTGCCGGACGACCTGGCCGCGGACGAGCCGCCGGTGTTCCAGCACGCCCGGTAGGAGCGTGTTCCCGGGAGCGACCACCGCGCCATTTGTCCCGGACCGAACAAAATCTCCGCGGGACTCTGCGGAGTACGGGATTTGCCTTGTGGGGCAGGTGGATCAGCGCGGAAAAATCGTGTTCGACACCGCAGCCGTCGAATTCGTCGAACCTGCTCCGCCGCACGTCGAAGCGGTGCCGAAAGATGAGGGCGGCGTCTCAATTGGCTGGCCCAAGAGTAGTGTGGAACGTTATCGACAACGATTGACACGACCTGGCGGCCAAGGAAACCTCTGACCTCGGACAGAGACAACGGAAACTCCGGGACGACGACCTCTGCGACGATCCGGCGGACCGCCGCAGCACCCGCGCAGCCGGGACCAGCCGTGGGCAGGCGGCACCGGTCCCGGCTGCGCACCCCGACCGTGCCCGGGAGACGCGTGGGAAGAGCATCCCTTGGCACACTTCGAGAACCCGATCCTGGCCGGCTCGCACCCCGATCCCTCGGTGTGCAGGGCCGGTGACGACTACTACCTGGTCACCTCGACGTTCGAGTACTTCCCGGGACTTCCGGTGCACCACAGCCGCGACCTGGTGCACTGGCGGCAGGTGGGGCACGTCCTCGACCGGCCGTCGCAGCTGCCGTTGCAGGGCGTGCGGGCCTCCGGCGGTCTCTACGCACCGACGATCCGGTACCACGACGGCGTGTTCTACGTGGTCTGCACGCTCGTCGACGGCACCCGCGAGACCGGCAACTTCGTCGTCACGGCCACGGATCCGGCCGGCGACTGGTCGGAGCCGCAGTGGCTGCCCGAGGCCGACGGGTTCGACCCGTCGTTGTTCTTCGACGACGACGGCCGCGCGTGGTTCACCGCGGCCAGGGAGGTCGAGAACGGTCTCCGCAACGAGATCTACCTGCGTGAGTTCGACCCGGCGAAGCTGGCGCTGGTCGGCGAGGAGCAGGTCGTGTTCACCGGTGTGGTGCGCGGCTCGGTGTGGCTCGAGGCGCCGCACCTGTACAAAGTGGACGGACGCTACGCGCTGGTGTGCGCGGAGGGCGGCACGGACTTCGAACACTCCGTCGTCGTGGCGTCCTCCGACGACGTCGCGGGCCCGTACGTCCCCTCCAAGCTGAACCCCGTCCTGACCCACCGCCACCTCGGCCGTGCGCATCCGATCGCCGCCGTCGGGCACGCGGACCTCGTGCGGACCCAGCACGGGCAGTGGTACACGGTGCTGCTCGCCGTCCGCCCGTACGGCGGCTACTACTACAACCTGGGGCGCGAGACCTTCCTCGTGCCGGTCGCGTGGGAGGCCGACGGCCCGGTGTTCAGCCCCGGTACCGGCCGCGTCGAGGAGACCTACCCCGTCCCCGACCTGCCCGCGCACCCGTGGCCCGCCGATCCCGAGCCGTTCTCGTCGCCGGAGCTCGGCGCGGAGTGGTTCTTCCTGCGGACGCCGGAGGAGAAGTTCTTCTCGCTCACCGACCGGCCCGGCCACCTGCGGTTGCTCGCGCGGCCGGAGTCGATCACCGACCGGGTCAGCCCGAGCATCGTGCTGCGCCGCCAGCAGCACCGAGACTTCCACGTGTCGTGCTCGCTCGAGCTCCGGCCGGGCGGACCGGAGGACACCGCCGGGCTGGTGCTGCGGCAGAACGAGGACCACCACGTCCGGTTGCTGCTCGGGGCCGGGGGAGAGGTCGCGCTGGTGCTGCGTGCGGGCGGCCGGGACGAGGTGCTCGCGCGGACCGACGTCGGCGGCCCGGTCGTGCGGCTGGGGTTCGAGGCGCGCGGGCAGAGCCACCAGGCGCTGGTCGCGACGGGCTCGGCGGTCTGGCGGCCGCTGGGGGAGCCGTTCGACGGCAGGGTGCTCAGCACGCCGGTGGCGGGCGGCTTCACGGGCGTCCACATCGGACTCCACGCGACGGGCGCGCAGGGCGACGGGTGGGCCGACTTCTCCGGGTTCGCCTACCGGCAGCTCGACTGAATCGTTCCGTCCTGGCGACGGTCCGGGGAGGAGTACTGTCCACACCGGACAGTAGTCGAAACGTTACCCGCCTGTTCGACAGTGCGCGTTCGACGCCGTTCGACGGTGTGCTTGACGCTGCGCGAAGCGTGGATGCAGACTCCGGAAAGCGTTTTCCAGCCGACGGGGTCAGGAGTTCATGAGCGCGCTCGACGAACTGCGCCAGCTGCGACGCGGCGGCGCTCAGGTGCGCAGGCGCGACAACAGGGCGGCCTTCTGGTTCCTCGCTCCCTGGTTCGCCGGACTGGCCTTCATCACGGTCGGTCCGGTGCTCGCGTCGTTCGGGCTGGGCTTCACCAAGTACAACCTGATCCAGCCGCCGCGGTTCATCGGGCTCGACAACTTCGCCCGCATCCTGAGCGACGAACGGCTGCACAACGCCCTGCGCGTCACCTTCACCTACGTCCTCGTGTCGGTGCCGCTCCAGCTGGCGTGCGCACTGGGCGTCGCGTTGCTGCTCGACAAGGGGCTGCGCGGGCTCGCGTTCTACCGCTCGGCGTTCTACCTGCCGTCACTGCTCGGGTCGAGCGTCGCGATCGCGGTGCTGTGGACCCAGGTCTTCGGCTCGGACGGGCTGGTGAACCGGGTGCTGGGGTTCTTCGGCGTCGAGGGCAGGGGCTGGATCTCCGACCCGGACACCGCGCTGTCGACGCTGATCGTGCTGAACGTCTGGACGTTCGGCTCACCGATGATCATCTTCCTGGCCGGCCTGCGGCAGATCCCGGTGGTCTACTACGAGGCGGCCTCGATCGACGGGGCGAGCTGGTGGTCGCGGTTCCGGCACATCACGATGCCGCTGCTGTCGCCGATCCTGTTCTTCAACCTGGTGCTGCAGATCATCCACGCGTTCCAGTCGTTCACCCAGGCGTTCGTCGTCTCCGGCGGCACCGGCGGGCCGTCCGACTCGACGATGTTCTACACGCTCTACCTCTACCAGCAGGGGTTCAGCCGGTTCGACATGGGCTACGCGTCGGCGCTGGCCTGGTTCCTGCTGCTGATCATCGCGGCCTTCACCGCGGTCAACTTCTGGGCGGCGAAGTACTGGGTGTTCTATGACGACTGAGCTGCGCCGCCTCCGCGTACTCGCGAAGCACGCCGGGCTGGTCCTCATCGGGTTCGTGATGCTGTACCCGGTGCTGTGGATGGTCGTGAGCTCGCTGCGGCCGGGTGACGAGATCTTCCGCAGCCCCGGCCTGATCCTCGACTCGTTCCGGACGGAGAACTACACCGAGGGCTGGAACGCGCTCACGCCGTCGTTCGGGACCTACCTGCTCAACTCGGCGATCCTGGTGCTGGGCTGCATCGCCGGCAACCTCGTCTCGTGCTCGATGGCGGCCTACGCGTTCGCCCGCCTGCAGTTCACCGGCAAGCGCTGGTGGTTCGGGATCATGCTCGGCACGATCATGCTGCCGATCCACGTGATCATCGTGCCGCAGTACGTGCTGTTCTCGAACATCGGCTGGGTCAACACGTTCCTGCCGCTGATCGTGCCGAAGATCCTCGCCACCGACGCGTTCTTCGTGTTCCTCATGGTCCAGTTCGTCCGCGGCCTGCCCCGTGAGCTCGACGAGGCGGCCCGCATCGACGGCTGCGGCCACCCGCGGATCTTCCTGCGGATCGTGCTGCCGCTGATGAAGCCGGCGCTCGCCACCACGACGATCTTCACGTTCATCTGGACCTGGAACGACTTCTTCGGTCAGCTGATCTACCTGACGGACCCGGACATGTACACGGTGCCCGTCGCCCTGCGGTCGTTCGTCGACTCGACGGTGGCCACGTCGTGGGGCTCGCAGTTCGCGATGAGCGTCGTGTCGCTCGTCCCGATCTTCCTCGCGTTCCTCGTCGGTCAGCGGTACCTCGTGAAGGGGATCGCCACGACCGGGGGCAAGTAGCCGAAAGGAAAGCTCATGCTCAGAGGTGTTCGCCGCGGGGCCGCGTGGGCGGTCCTGCTGTCGTTGTCGGCCTCGCTCCTCGCCGCGTGCGGCTCCTCCTCGGACGCCGGTGGCGACCTGACGACGGAGAAGGTGACGCTGCGGTTCACCTGGTGGGGCGCGGACGACCGCCACAAGCGGACGCAGAAGGTCATCGACCTGTTCCAGCAGAAGCACCCGAACATCACCATCAAGGGTGAGTTCAAGGAGTGGAACGGCTACTGGGACAGCCTCGCCACCACGATGGCGGCCAACGACGCGCCGGACCTCATCCAGATGGACGAGCTGTATATCGCCTCCTACGCCGAACGCGGCGCGCTGCTCGACCTGAACGAGGCCAAGAAGCACCTCGACACCGCGAACTTCGACCAGAAGGCGCTCGCCACCGGTGCGATCGACGGCAAGCAGTACGGGCTGCCGGTCGGCCTCGGCATGTACTCGATCATGGTCAACCTCGACCTGCTCGCGAAGTACGACATCCCCGTGCCCGACGACACCAAGTGGTCGTGGGACGACCTGAAGGCCATCGGCGACCAGGTCTCGAAGGCCGGCGGCGGGCAGGTGTTCGGCGTGCAGTCACCGGGCATCAACGACGCCGCGGGCCTGAGCATCCGGGCGCGCCAGCAGGGCAAGTCGATCTTCGATGCGAACGCCGAGGTCGTGCTGCCGCAGGAGATCGCCCGCGACTACTGGCAGTACATCCTCGACCTGTCGAAGTCCGGGGCCGCGATGTCGCCGTCCGCGACGATCGAGAAGGCCTCCGCGGGGCTGAACCAGTCGGCCACGGCGACGAACACGGCGGCGTTCGGCCTGTGGTGGAACACCCAGCTCACCGCGCTGACCGCGGCCAGCGGCGCCAGGCTGAAGCTGCTGCGGCTGCCCGGCGAGACGCAGGGCAAGGCGCCCGGCGCCTACTACAAGCCCTCGATGTTCTGGTCGGTGTCCGCCCGGTCGAAGTATCCGGCCGAGGCCGCGGCGTTCGTGAGCTTCCTCGCCAACGACGAGGAGGCGGCGAAGATCCTGCTGACCGAACGCGGCGTGCCCGCGAACCAGAAGATCCGCGAGGCGATCGCGGGCCAGCTCAAGGAGACCGACAAGGCCGCCAAGGAGTACCTCGACACCGTGCCGGTGAGCGACCCGCCGCGGATCACCCCGAACGGCGCCAGCACGCTCGACACGATCCTCAAGCGGCACACCGAGGACGTGCTGTTCGGCCGGACCACGCCGGACCAGGCCGCGGCGTCGTTCATCAAGGAAGTCCAGTCCGAAGTGGACGCGGCCAAGTGAGGGCAGCGGAATGAGGGCGGCGAGGTGAGGCGGGCAGCCATCGCCGGCACGGGTGCGATCGCCTCCGCCCACGCCGAGGCGCTGCGGGCGGCGGGTGACCGCGTCGAGCTCGTCGCGGTGGCGGACGTGGACGCCGGTCGCGCGGTCGCGTTCGCCGGGGAGCAGGGCGTGCCGCGGATGTACGCCGGTCTCACCGAGATGCTCGCCGCGGAGGAACTGGACGTGGTGCACGTGTGCACACCGCCGCGCCACCACGTGCCGTTGGCGGTGGAATGCCTGGCGGCCGGGGTGAACGTGCTGGTGGAGAAGCCACCGGCGTTGTCGTTGAGCGAGATCGACGTGATGGTCGCGGCCGAACGGGCGTCGTCGGCGTCCGTGGCGACGGTGTTCCAGCACCGCTTCGGCGCCGCGGCGGTCCGGCTGCGGCGGCTGGTGGCGGAGGGCGTGCTCGGCCGGTCGCTCGTGGCGAAGTGCGACACGCTCTGGTACCGCGGTGACGCGTACTTCGAGGTGCCGTGGCGCGGCACGTGGGCCAGCGAGGGCGGCGGCCCGACGATGGGGCACGGCATCCACCAGTTCGACCTGCTGCTGTCGGTGCTCGGGCCGTGGCAGGAGATCCGCGCGGTCGCGGCCAGGCAGGCGCGGGACGTGCAGACCGAGGACGTCTCGATGGCGCTGGTGACGTTCGCCGACGGCACGGTCGCGTCGGTGGTGAACTCCCTGCTGTCGCCGCGGGAGACCTCGGAGCTGAGGTTCGACTTCGAGCGCGCCACGGTCGAGGTCGAGCACCTCTACGGCTACACAGACGCGCACTGGGCCGTGACGCCCGCGCCCGGTCACGAGGACGTCGTCGTGCGGTGGCGGCAGGAGCAGTCGTCCGGGATCGTCAGCGGCCACCGGTGCCAGGTCAAGGCGTACCTCGACGCGCTGGACAGCGGCGAGAAACCACCGGTGACCCTCCAGGACACCAGAACCACGATGGAGTTCATCGCCGCGCTCTACGCCTCCGCGTTCACCGGCACGGTCGTGAAAGCGGGGCAGATCGGCCCGGACAGCCCGTTCTACGCGTCGATGGAAGGGAGTGGTGCTCCGTGGGCGACCGCCCGGTGATCTCGCGGCAGGACGACTCGGTGCTCGCGATGGCGGTGGGCGACGTCGAGATCTTCGAGTACGTGCACCGGCCGGACACCCCCGCGTTCGAGGGCCCGAAGCCGTACCTGCACCCCGTGCGGACGCTGGCCGGCGACGTGGTGACGGCGTTCCGGCCGCACGACCACCGGTGGCACAAGGGTCTGCAGATGACCGCGACGGACGTGTCGGGCGAGAACTTCTGGGGCGGCGTCACGTACGTCCGCGACCAGGGGTACGTGGTGCTGCCGAACGTCGGGAGCATGCGCCACGACTCGGTCGACCTGTCCTCGGACGGCTTCGCCGAGCAGCTGTCGTGGTTCACCGAGGCCGGCGAGAACTGGGTGCGGGAGGCGCGATCGTTCACCGTCCGCGACGTGCTGGCGGACTCGTGGACACTGGAGTTCTCGACGGTGCTGACGAACGTGCGCCCGTCGCCGCTGGTGTTCGGCAGTCCGACGACCAACGGTCGCGAGCTGGCCGGGTACACCGGGTTCTTCTGGCGCGGGCCGCGGTCGTTCACCGGCGGTGAGGTCATCGCGGCCGACGGGCGAGGAGGCGAGGCCATGATGGGCGAGACCGGGCCGTGGCTCGCGTTCGTCGGCCACCACGACGAGGTGGACCGCTCGTCCACGTTGCTGTTCCTGGACCACCCGTCCAACAAGGACACCCACTGGTTCGTCCGCAGCGGCCCGTTCGCCGCGGTCAACCCGTCGTTCGCGTTCCACGACACGGTGTCGCTGGAACCGGGGGACGCGCTGAGCCTGCGGTACCGGGTGGTCATCGGGTGCGGGGCGTGGGAGCGCGACCGACTGGAGTCCTATGTGGAGGAACACCCGTGGTGACGTCCTTCCCCGGCGGGATCGGCATCTCCGGCCTGCGGGTGTACGACTGGCCGACGGTGGACGGGCTGTGCGGTGGCTCGCCGCACGCGCACCTGACCTGTTCCGAGTGCTACTACGTGGTCGGCGGCACCGGGAGCGTGCAGACCCTGACCCGGCGCGGGTTCGCGTCGACGCCGCTGGGCGAGGGTTCGGTCGTGTGGTTCACGCCCGGCACGATCCACCGGCTGGTGAACGACGGCGACCTGCGGATCATCGTCGTGATGCAGAACAGCGGCCTGCCGGAGGCGGGGGACGCGGTGTTCACCTTCCCGCCCGACGTGCTCGCCGACCCCGTGCGGTACGCGGAGGCGGCGGCACCGGGCGGTGAGGAGACGATCAGGATCCGCCGCGACCTCGCGCTGGCCGGGTTCCTGGAGCTGCGGGAGGGCGGTGGTGCGGCGCTGGACGAGTTCTACGCCGCCGCGCTGGCGTTGAAGCGGGAGTCGTTGGACGACTGGGAGAAGCGGTGGCGGTCGGGGGCACTGGCCGCGGCCGAGCTGACCGGCGAGCACCTGGACCGGTTGCGTGCGGGCGACCTCGGGCACCTGGCGTCGGCGGACGTGCTCGTCCTGGACCCGGACAAGCCGCAGCGGTTCGGCATGTGCGGCCGGCTCGACACGCACGAGCCGGGGGACGGGAAGTCGGTGCACTGACTCCGGGCCACGCCCCTCAGGCCGTCGACTCCCGCACCACCAACCGGCACGGCTGGCGCACCACCCCCGACGACGACGCCCCGTCCAGCGCCGCGAACAGGTGCGCCACCGCGTTCGTGCCGAGCTGCTCCAGGTTGAGGTCGACCGTCGTCAGCGGCGGCGCGCAGTCGGCGGCGAAGATCTCCCAGTTGTCGTAGCCCACGACGGCGATGTCGTCGGGCACGCGGCGGCCCAGCGCGGTCAGCGCCTGCACCACGCCGCTCGCGATCTGGTCGTTGCCGCAGAAGATCGCGTCGGTCTCCGGCGCGGTGGCGACCAGCAGGCGGGCCGCGTGCCGGCCCCAGCGCTGCGACCACTCGCCGTGCAGCACCTGGCCGGCCGGTGCCAGGCCGTGCGTGGCGAGGACGGCGGCGACGGCGGTGGCGCGGTCGCGGGCGGCCCGGTAGGACTGCGGGCCGGTGATGTGGGCGATGTGCTTGCGGCGCAACGCGACCAGGTGCTCCACGGCCAGTCTGGCGCCGCCCTCGTCGTCGGAGACCAGGCTCAGGTCCGCCGGGTTGGTGGAGCGGCAGTACACGTACACGGCGGGCACCGGGAGGTCGGCGGTCAGCGAGGCGCGGACGTCGTTGTCGTCGCCCACCACGATGAAGCCGTCCACCTGGCGGGCGAGCAGCGTGCGGATGTAGTGGTTGCGGCGGATGGCGTCGCCGCGGGTGTCGCAGAGCAGCACCGACATCTCCTGGTCGGACAGGGCGTTCTCGGCGCCGAGCAGGATCGGGATGGCGAACCGGCCGTCCAGCTCGTCGGTGAGCAGGCCGATTGCGCGGGTGCGGCCGGCGACCAGGCCCTGCGCGAGCACGTTGGGCTGGAACGACAGCTCCGCCGCCGCTCTCAGGACGCGGGCGCGGGTGCCCGTCGCCACCTCGCCCCGGTCGTTGATGGCCTTGGACGCCGTGGCTATGGAGACGCCCGCCAGCCGCGCCACGTCGCCGAGCGTCACCGCGTCCGACCGCCGCCTGCCCATCGAAATCCTTTCGAACGGGATTCGACTGCGCATTCGACGATTTCTCCGGCGAATGGCGCATTGTCGAAATCGTTTTCGGCCTCCAGAGTGCGTGGTGTGGCGATTTCGCGCAACACCCTGGGGCCGGTCGTCCCGTCCCGCGGCGCCCTCCGTCCACTCGGGATGGACGAGGTCCGCGTCACCGGTGGCTTCTGGGCGCGGCGCCAGCAGGTGAACGGCGGGGCGACGCTCGGGCACGCGCTGGGCTGGCTGGGCGACCTGGGGTGGACGGGCAACTTCTGGAACGGTTCCGGGTCGCCTGAGCGGCGGGGACGGGAGTTCTCCGACTCCGAGGTCTACAAGATCGTCGAGGCGATGGCGTGGGAGCACGGCAGGACCGCCGCGTGGGAGCTGGACGACCGGATCGAGGGGCTCACGGCCTCGTTCAGGGCGGCCCAGGCCGAGGACGGCTACCTCAACACGGCGTTCGGCGGGCCGGGGCAGCGGCCGCGCTACAGCGACCTCGCCGGCGGCCACGAGCTCTACTGCACAGGACATCTGCTGCAGGCAGGGGTCGCCCGCACGAGGAGTGCCGGCAGGCGGCCGCTGCTCGACGTCGCGCGCAGGGCCGCCGACCACGTGTGCGCCGCGTTCGGGCCGGACAGCACCGGGTTCTGCGGGCATCCGGAGATCGAGACCGCGCTGGTCGAGCTGGCCAGGGTGACGGGGGAGCAGCGCTACCTCGACCAGGCGGCGCTGTTCCTGAACCGGCGCGGGCACCGCAGCCTCCCCGCCCACGAGTTCGGCTGGTCGTACTTCAACGACGACGTCCCGGTGCGCGAGGCGACGGTGCTGCGCGGCCACGCCGTGCGGTCGCTCTACCTGGCGTGCGGCGCGGTGGACGTGGCCGTCGAGACCGGCGACGACCACCTGCTGTCGGCGGTGCGGGCGCAGTTCGACCGCGCCTGGGCCCGCCGCGCGTACCTCACCGGCGGCGTCGGGTCACGGCACCTCGACGAGGCGTTCGGCGAGGACTTCGCGCTGCCACCGGACCGCGCGTACTCGGAGACTTGTGCCGGCGTCGCCACGGTCATGCTCGCGCAGCGGTTGCTGCTGGCCACCGGCGACGGGACGTACGCCGGGGTCGTGGACCGCGTGCTGCACAACGTGATCGCGGCGGCGATCGCCGACGACGGCCGGAGCTTCTTCTACGCCAACACGTTGCACCAGCGCACACCGGGACGGCCGCCGGGGCGGAGCGAGCAGCTCGACGCGGGCGGTGGCGTCCGGGCGCCGTGGTTCGAGGTGTCGTGCTGCCTGCCGAACCTCGCCCGGCTCATCGCGAGCCTCTCGTCGTACCTGCTCACCGCGGACGACACGGGGCTGCGCGTGCACCAGTACGCCGACTGCGACGTCGAGACCCGGCTCGACGACGGCCGCGAGGTCGCGCTGCAGGTCCGCACCTCGTACCCGGACGGCGGGGACGTGACCGTGCGGGTGGCCAGGACCGAGGGACCGTGGTCGATCAGCCTGCGCGTCCCGGACTGGGCCACCGGCGCGACCCTGGTGCTCGACGGCGAACGCCGCGAGGTCCCGCCCGGTGACCTCGTGCTCACCGAGAACTGGGCGCGGGGCCAGGAGATCCGGCTGGAGCTGCCGATGCGGCCCCGGTTCACCCGGCCGGACCCGCGCATCGACGCCGTGCGCGGCTGCGTCGCGGTCGAACGCGGACCGCTCGTGCTGTGCGCCGAGTCGCGGGGAGAGCACGACCTCGACACCGTGAGAGTCCACACCGGACACGAGCCGGAACCGACCGGCAGCGGCGCCGTCGTGCACGCCCGTTTCGACGCGCCGCAACACCTTTCGTGGCCCTACGGCGAACAGGTGCCGGCGCTGGGACCGACCGAGCCGCTGGACCTCGTGCCGTACCACCGCTGGGCCCGCCGGGGCCCGTCGACCATGCGGGTCTGGCTGCCCGCCACCTGACCGGGTCAGGGCTTGCGGACGGCCGCGGTGCTCCCGCGGTCGGTGAGCTGAGGGGCGAGCAGGCGGACCTCGCGGGGTTGGTCGCCCGCCAGGCCGCGCATCAGCGTCTCCACCGCGATCGCGCCGACCTCCTCGGCGGGAACGGAGATCGACGTGAGCGGCACCGGCTGGGCGGCGGCCACGGCGTCCGGGCACAGCGCGATCACCGACACGTCCTCGGGCACCCGGCGGCCGCGGCGGCGCAGCTCCAGCACCACGTCGCCGAGCACGGCCTCGTTGTGCACCACCAGTCCCGTGACGGCGCGGTCCGGGCGCAGCAGGTCGTAGAGGCACTCGCTGAGCGCCGGGTGGGTGGGGGCGCACGGATGCACGTGGATCTTGACCTCGCGGTGGCGCGCGCATTCGCTGAACCCGCCGAGGAATCGCGTGGCGTACCCGGTGCCGCGGTCGTAGACGGCCGGTGGCGAGCCGATGAGACCGATCGACCGGTGGCCGAGATCGGCGAGGTGGGTGACGATCCGCGCGCCGCTCGCCGTGAAGTCGAGGTCCACGCAGTCGAGCCCGTCGGCCTCCGCGGGCACGCCGATGAGCACGACCGGGACGTCCAGCTCGCGCAACGCGGGGATGCGCGGGTCGCGCGCCTCGACGTCCATCACGATGACCGCGTCGGCGCGCGACGAGGCGATCACCCGGTTCACCTCGCCGGCGCCGGACTCCTTGGTGAGCAACAGGACGTCGTAGTCGTGCGCCCTCGCCGTCGTGACGATCGAGGACACGAACTGCATGATCACCGGCAGGTTGAGGTCCGTCCTCAGTGGAACGACGAGCGCCAGGACGTTGGTGCGGCTGCTCGCCAGCGCCCGCGCGCCGGCGTTGGGGTGGAAGCCGAGCTCGCGGATGCTGCGGCGCACCCGGTGCGAGGTGGCGTGCGAGATCGGTCTCTTGCCGCTCAGCACGTAGGAGACCGTGCTCACGGACACGCCGGCGTGCCTGGCGACGTCCTTGATCGTGATCAACCCGGGCCTCCCGCGCGTGTGCCGACCAGCAACCTTAGCGAGTGATTCTTTCGATTGTCGATTCGCATCGAAGAAATCAATGGGCTTTTGTTCGACTTGTTCGACGCTAATGTTCCCGAGTGGTGAAACGTTTCAATTCCTGTTTCGCCCGGTGCGTATCGGGAGGGTGAGATGAAGCGACTGTCAGCGCTGCTCGCGGTGGTCCTGACCGCGTCGGGTGTTCCGGCGCTCGCGGAGTCCGCGGTGGTGGACCGGGGGCTCGTCAGCATTCGTTCGGTTCATGGCACCGGCAACTTCGTGTCGTGGCGGCTGCTCGCCTCCGACCCGGCGACGGCGGGGTTCGACGTCTACCGCGACGGCGTGCGGGTGAACAGCGCCCCGGTGACCACGGCGACGAGCTACCTGGACGCGGGCGCGCCGCCGACGGCGTCCTACTCGGTGCGACCGGCCGGTCCGGGCGCGCAGGCGGCCACGCCCGCGGTCGGCACGCTCGCGACCAGCAGGGACGTGCCCATCCAGATCCCGGCGTCGGGCTACGTCGCCAACGACACCTCGGTCGGCGACCTGGACGGCGACGGCGAGCAGGAGATCGTGCTCAAGTGGGATCCCGCCGACGCCAAGGACAACTCGCAGGCGGGCCGCACCGGCAACGTCTATCTCGACGCGTACAAGCTCAACGGCACCAGGTTGTGGCGCATCGACTTGGGCCGCAACATCCGTGCGGGCGCGCATTACACGCAGTTCCAGGTCTTCGACTACGACGGTGACGGCCGTGCGGAGGTCGCCGTGAAGACCGCCGACGGCACGCGGTCGGGCACGGGTCAGGTGATCGGCAACGCGAACGCCGACTACCGCAACAGCGACGGGTACGTCCTGTCCGGGCCGGAGTTCCTGTCCGTCTTCCGCGGCACGGACGGCGCGGTGCTCGACACGGAGAACTACCTGCCACCACGCGGAACCGTGTCGTCGTGGGGCGACAGCTACGGCAACCGGGTCGACCGCTTCCTGGCCGGCACCGCGTACCTCGACGGCTCACGGCCGAGCATCGTGATGGCGCGCGGCTACTACACCCGCAGCGTCGTCGTGGCATGGGACTTCCGCAACGGGCAGCTCACGCAGCGCTGGACGTTCGACTCGGCCTCCCAGTCGAACCGCTCGGCCTGGGAGGGCAAGGGGAACCACCAGCTGTCCGTCGCCGACGTGGACGCCGACGGCCGCGACGAGATCATCTACGGCTCGATGGCGATCGACGACAACGGCCGCGGCCTGTGGCAGAACGGCACCCGGCACGGCGACGCGCTGCACGTCGGCGATTTCATCCCCTCCCGGCAGGGTCTCGAGGTGTTCAAGCCGTCGGAGTCGGGCACCGATCCCGCGGACTGGATGGGGGACGCGCGCACCGGTCAGATCATCTGGAGCGCGCCCTCGTGCGGTTGTGACAACGGCCGTGGCGTCGCCGCCGACATCTGGGCCGGCAACGCGGGTGCCGAGGTCTGGTCGAGCGCGGTCGGCGGACTGCGCAGCGCCACCACGGGCGCGCAGGTGGCCGCGCGCAAACCGGGCTCGGCGAACTTCGTGATCTGGTGGGACGGCGACGCCCAGCGCGAGCTGCTCAACGGCACCACCATC
This sequence comes from Lentzea sp. NPDC059081, assembly GCF_042738015.1. NCBI lineage: Bacteria > Bacillati > Actinomycetota > Actinomycetes > Pseudonocardiales > Pseudonocardiaceae > Lentzea > Lentzea sp. NPDC059081. Next base: position 380,758 of record NZ_JBHYGW010000005.1, on the reverse strand, counting down.
GACAAGTACGGCCCCGACGGCGACACGCGGCTGCTCACCGGCTCGGGCGTGGCGTCCAACAACGGCACCAAGTCCACCCCGGCGCTGTCCGCGGACATCTTCGGCGACTGGCGCGAGGAGGTCGTCTGGCGCACGTCGGACAACACGGCGCTGCGGATCTACTCGACGACCGAGACGACGACCATCCGCCGGGTGTCGCTGATGCAGGACCGGCAGTACCGGCTCGCGGTGGCGTGGCAGAACACCGCGTACAACCAGCCGCCGCACGCGAGCTTCGCCTCGCCGTGACGGGTGCGGGGGGCGGAAAAGCCCGGAACCACCACCCCCCAAAAGAACACAGAAGGGGCGGAGACGCGGCTCCACATGGGTTGTTGGGGTGGTGGGTTTTC
>NZ_JBHYGW010000005.1:184686-380359 GCF_042738015.1 Lentzea sp. NPDC059081 | reverse complement strand
TGGGTAGAGGAGCGGGAGTACTGGCTCGGGGGGGCGGAAAAGAAAACTGAAGAAAACCAGCCTCCGAACGGGGTCTTCTCCCCGCTGGGGGGGGGGGGGGCCCCGAACCCCCCGTCCCCCGCCGCTCTACAGGTGCACGCGGAGGTGGCGCAGCTGCGTCTCCAGGTGGCTGGTGGGCGTGGTGTGCTTGCCGAACGGTGACACCGTGATCTGCTTGGGCGCGCTCACCTCGTGGTAGGCCGCGTACACAGTGGACGGTGGGCACGTCTCGTCCATCAGGCCGACGCTGAACAACGTCGGCGCGGTGATCCGGCGGGCGAGCAGCGCGCAGTCGACGTACTGCAGCGTCGCCAGCGCGACCGGCACGAGGGTGTCGTGCTGGGCGAGGAAGTCGCTGATCTCCGTGTACGGCGGCGTGGTCCCGATGCGGATCGCGCGCCAGAGGTCGCACAGGAACGGCACGTCCGAGTGGCAGACCTTGACGAGGTCGCGCCTCAGCGCGGCGGCGGCGAGTGCGAGCGCGCCGCCCTGGCTGCCGCCGGTCACGGCGATGCGGTCGGGGTCCACGCCGGGCAGTTCGGCGGCGACCTCCACCGCCCGGGCCGCGTCGAGGAAGAGCCGGGTGTAGTAGTAGTCGTCGCGGTGGGAGATGCCCTTGGTCATCACCCCGGGGTGCTCGGGGCCGGTACCGGCTCCCGCGTCGGCCGTGGCGCCCACCGACCAGCGACCGCCCTGGCCGCGGCTGTCCATCACGAACACCGCGAAACCCAGGCTGGGCAACAACGTGTGCTGGGTGGGCACGCCGCGTCCGCCGCCGTAGCCGATGTACGTGACGACGACCGGCAGCGGCTCCTCACCCGCGGGACGCAGGTACCAGCCGCGGACGCGGTGGCCGTGCGCGCCGGAGAACTCCACGTCGTACACCGACAGCGGCCCGTACAGGGTGGGCTCGTGCGGTGTCAGCGAGACCGGCGTCGCCGCCGCGGAGGCCGCCGCCAGCTGGCCCGCCCACCACTCGTCGAGGTCCGGTGGTTCCGGCGTCGTGACGCGGTGCAGGATCAGGTCTTCTTCCGGCATGTCGACTACGGGCACGTCTCTCCTCCCACGCTGGTCGGACGAACGTACCTGTCAGCGGCGCGGCAGGGGAACGCGCGAGAAGTCCGTGTCGGACGCGAGGTGGAAACCCGGATAGGACGGCTGGTTGTAGGTGGTCTGCTGCCGCGCGACCTCCACGCGGTACTGGCGGTCGGCCATCAGCGTGTACATCTTGCGGGTCGTCGGCTCGGTGCTCAGGTAGAACCGCAACGCCGTGCTGTCCTGCGTGCGCACCACCAGCTCCTCGCGCCAGTCGCCGAACACGTCCGCCACCAGCGACGGGGTTCCCTTGGTGCCGTTGTTGGCCCGCGTGCCGGACGCCGTGAGCAGCGTGCCGCGCTGCCAGTCGTCGATGGTCGGCGTGACGTCCTGTGCGCCGTTCACGATCTGCGTGGTCAGGTCGCCCGCCCAGCGGATGCTCATGTTCGTGCCGGGGGAGCGGGTGTCCAGGCGCGTGCCCGAGGCGCTCCACAGGCCGCCGGAGTCGGAGCCGCCCGGCATGGACGACCAGGTCTCGATGCCGCGCACGTCCGGGCGGACGTCGCCGATCATGCCGCGGCCGGTGTCCGTGCCCGAGTAGGCGCCGTAGATCGTCCCGCCGGTCGCGGCGTCGCGCAGCGCGTAGCCGTAGGGGGCACCGCGGGCGCCCTCGTGGACCATGAAGATCTCCAGGCCGGGTCGGTCCGGGTCGATGTCGGTGACGTGCAGGGCGTCACCGTGACCGACCCGGACCGTGGCGCCGGGCTCCGCGCTGCCCGGTGGCAGCACACCGGTGGAGCTGTACAGCAGCGAGCCGTCGTCGTCGAGGGTCGCGCCGCCGTAGACGATCTCCTGCCGGCCGTCGTGGTCGACGTCGGCGACGCTCAACGAGTGCGCGCCCTGCGTGGTGAGCCGGGCATGGCTCGGGTTCGTGCCGTCCCGGCCGTGCGGGGTGTCGTCGAACGGGTTCGGCATCGGCACCCAGCCGCTGTCGGCGAGCCAGCGCTTCGTGAGCCGCCTGCCGTTCCAGTCGTACGCCGCGACGGTCGAGCGGGTGTAGTAGCCGCGGGCGAAGATCGCGGACGGACGTGCGCCGTCCAGGTACGCGACACCGGACAGGAACCGGTCCACGCGGTTGCCCGGTTCGATGCGCGGCATGGCGTAGTCGCCCCACATCAGGCCGTCGTCGTGGCGGCCGGGCTCGTAGCGGACGGTCTGCAGCTCCCGTCCCGTGGCACCGTCGAAGACCGTCAGGTACTCGGGGCCGTCGACGATGAACCCGGCGAAGTCGCGCAGCCTGTTGTTGGCGCTGCGGCTCGGCGCGTAGACGTCGAGGAAGTGGTCGGCCAGCGCCGCCGCGTCCTGTTCGGACAACGGGTAGGCGTACCGCGGCTCGATCCCGAACGCCTGCTCCAGCGTCGCCGGCCAGTGCCCCGCCACCACCTCGGGGTGCGCCTGCCAGCCGCGGAACATCGTGACCAGGTGCGTGCGGTAGCCGTCGGCGCTCAGGCGGTAGTCGTCGGTGTGGGAGTAGCCCGCCCGCACGTCCTCGCGCGGCATCGTGACGTACCTGCCGCTGCCGTCTTTCGTGCCGGGCGCGGTCTTCGTCATCAGCTCCGCGCGGCCGTCGCCGTCGAAGTCGTAGACCAGGAACTGGGTGTAGTGCGCGCCCGCCCTGATGTTCACGCCCAGTGAGATCCGGTGCAGGAACGTGCCGTCGAGCCGGTAGGTGTCGAGGAGGACCGGGCCGGTGTAGCCGACCTGCGAGACGTCCTTGGAGTTGGAGGGATCCCACTTCACGACGTACTCGAACTGCCCGTCGCCGTCCACGTCGCCGACGCTGACGTCGTTGGCGGAGTAGGTGTAGGCCTCACCGGCCGGCGTCACCCCGTCCGCCGGCTTGCGCAACGGCAGGTCGTGGAACGTCGACGACCACGGCGTCACCGGTCTGCCGCGCCCGAGAGCAATGCCTCGCACGACGGGCGCGACCTGGTACCGCGCGCCCGGAACCGGTGCCGGATCGGCGTACGTCGTGCTGTCGCGGACCGTCGCGATCCGCTTCCCGTCGCGGTAGACCGCGAAGTCCGGTCCGGCGAGACCCGTCGCGGTGGCCCCGGTGGCCTCGTGCCCGAGCAACCGCCAGCTCAGGTGCACGCCGTCGGCCGCCGTGACCGCGACGAGGCCCCGGTCGAGGCGCTCGCCGTGCGCGGACGCGGGCGGCGGTCCGGCGGCCAGCGCCAGGACCACCAGCGGGAGCAGGACGACTCTGCGCAGGTCCACGGCGGCTACGATGACCCTTCCGGCCCGTTGACGCAAGAGGTGAACGTGTTGTGCCATAACGAGGTAAGCGCTTTCCGAAGCGAAGTGTCGAACGAGCGGGCCGTTCGACGGGAAGTCCGTCGAACGCGTCGAAACGGCGGTCGCGCGCCTTGACGACCTGTCGTGGGCCGTGCCACGTTCACGAGGTCCGGTCGAAGCGATTCGACACGAGTCCCGAGGACGGGAAGGGCGTGCCTCCACCGTGGAAGAACCGCCTTTCCGAGACCGCGCCCTGCCGGTGTCCCGCCGGGTGGCGGACCTGCTGGACCGGCTCACGACGGCGGAGAAGATCGGGATGCTGCACCAGTGGCAGCCCGCGGTGCCCCGGCTCGGGATCGCGGCCTTCCGGACCGGGACCGAGGCGCTGCACGGCGTGGCCTGGCTCGGGCGCGCGACGGTGTTCCCGCAGGCCATTGGCCTGGCGAGCACGTGGAACCCGGAGCTGGTGCGCGCGGTCGGTGCCGCGACGGGAACCGAGGCGCGCGGCTTCCACCACAAGGACCCCGAGGCGCACGGCCTCACCGTCTGGGCGCCGGTGGTGAACCCGTTGCGCGACCCGCGCTGGGGCCGCAACGAGGAGGGCTACTCCGAGGATCCGCTGCTCACGTCGGTGATGGGCACCGCGTACGCGCGTGGCCTGCGGGGCGACCATCCGGTGTACCTCCGGACCGCACCGACGCTGAAGCACTTCCTGGCCTACAACAACGAAACAGACCGGTGCACCACGTCGTCGTCGGTGCGGGCCCGCGTGCTGCACGAGTACGAGCTGCCGTGCTTCCGCGGGCCGGTGGAGGCGCGCGCGGCGGTGGCCGTCATGCCGTCCTACAACCTCGTCAACGGCCGCCCGGCGCACCTCACGCCGCACATCGAGGACCACCTGCGCCGCTGGGGCGAGGTGGCGGTGGTCAGCGACGCCGGGGCGCCGTCGAACGTGGCCGGCGTGCAGGCCTACCACCCCGACGACGTGACGGCGCACGCCGCGTTGCTGAGGGCGGGCCTGGACAGCTTCACCGACCACGACGCCGACCCGTCGGCCACCGTCCGGAGCGTGACCGCGGCACTGGAACGCGGGCTGATCAGCGAGGACCACGTCGACCGCGCGGTCGGCAGGCTCCTGGCGCTCCGCTTCCGGCTCGGCGAGTTCGACCCGCCGGAGGGCAACCCGTTCGCGGTGGTCACCGAGGACGTGATCGACAGCCCCGAGCACCGCGCGCTGGCGCTGGAGGCGGCCAGGCAGTCGATCGTGCTGCTCAAGAACGACTCCCTGCTGCCGCTGGAACGGCCGGGGAAGCTCGCCGTAATCGGCACGCACGCGAACGCGCTGTTCGAGGACTGGTACAGCGGCACGCTCCCGTATTCGGTGACTCCGCTGGACGGCATCACGTCACTCCACAGTGGAGAGACGACGTTCGCGGAAGGCCTCGACAGGATCTCGCCGGTCGGCGGCGACCGCGTCTACGACCTGGCCGAGTGGGGAGGCGGCGTGGTGACCCTGCGGGACGTGCGCACGGGCCGCTACCTGGCCTCATCACCGGAAGGAGCCGTGGTCGCCGAGCGCACGACGCCGGGCGGCTGGGACGTGCGGGAGCTCTTCGAGCTGACCCGTCTCGACGACGGCACCTGCCTGCTGCGCAACGCGGTGCTCGGCCGCTACCTGGCCCTGGACCGGTTCGTCGAGACCGCGGACGAGGCCGCGCGGTGGCAGGTCGAACGGCGTGGGATCGCCGAGGCGGTCGCGCTCGCCGAGGCCGCCGACGTCGCGATCGTGGTGGTGGGCAACGACCCGCACATCAACGGCCGGGAGACCCAGGACCGCGTGACCCTCGACCTCCCGGAGCGCCAGGCGGACCTGGTCCGCGCGGTCCGGCGGGCCAACCCGCGCACCGTGCTCGCGGTCGTCAGCAGCTACCCGTACGCGCTGGTGGAGGAGGACGAGCACGTCCCCTCGATCCTGTGGTCGTCGCACGGCGGCCAGGAGCTCGGCCGCGCGCTCGCCGAGGTGCTGTTCGGCCACGTGTCGCCGTCCGGCAGGCTCACCCAGACCTGGTACCGCGGCACCGGCCAGCTCCCGGACCTGCTCGACCACGACGTCATCGGGTCGCGGTCCACCTACCTGTACTTCGAGGGCGACCCGCTCTACGAGTTCGGCCACGGGCTGAGCTACACGCGGTTCTCCTACGGCCCGCTGACGACGTCGTCGGCGTCGGTGCGGCAGGGCGAGCGGTTCGAGGTCTCCGTCGAGGTCACCAACTCGGGCGACCGGCCCGGTGCCGAGGTCGTGCAGCTCTACGGCAGCCAGCGGGAGTCCCGCGTGGCCCAGCCCGCGCGCAGGCTGATCGCGTTCGGCCGCGTGCCGCTCGAACCGGGGGAGCGCCGGGTGGTCCGGTTCCCGTTGAACGGCGCGGACTTCTGGCACTGGGACGTCGTCGGCGACCGGCCCGTGGTCGAGACCGCCGTGCACGACCTGTGGATCGGACCCTGGACGCGGGCCCGCACCGAGGTCAGGGTGATCGGCGAGGACGTCGGCCTGCGCGGGGAGCACCTCCGCGCCGAGCTGTTCGACGACTGCGCCGGGATCGTGCTGTCCGACGAGACCCCGGAGCGCGGCACCGTCGTCGAGAGCACCGAGGCGGGCGCGTGGATCCGGCTCGGCGACGTGCTGGTGGACGAGCTCGCCACCCACTGCACCGCGCGCGTCACGGGCGCGGGCGGCGAGATCGTGCTGAGAACCGGCGGCGAGGAGCGGTGCGCGTTCACCGTGCCCGCCGGAGATCCCCATGCGTGGCAGGACATCCGCGTACCGGCGACGTTGGATCCGGGGGTGCACGACGTCGTGGTCGTGTTCGGCTCTCCCGGCCTCCGGCTCGCCTCAGTCGAGATCGGTCGAACGTGAACCCGGAGGTGCCGGTGTGGTCACCATCGCGGACGTGGCGAGGCACGCCGGAGTGGCGCCGAGCACGGTCTCGTACGTGCTGACCGGGAAGCGGTCGATCTCGCCGCAGACCCGGTCGAGGGTCAGGGAGAGCATCCGCCTGCTGGGCTACCACCCGCACGCCGGGGCTCGCGCGCTGGCGAGCAACCGGGCGAACGTGGTGGCGCTGGTGCTGCCGCTGCGTCCCGGCGTGCACCTGCCCGTGCTGATGCGGTTCGTGACGGCGGTGGTCACGACGGCGCGCCGGCACGACATGGACGTGCTGCTGGTGACGGCCGACCAGGGAGCGGAGGGCCTGCGGCGGGTCGCGGGCAGCGCGCAGGCCGACGGGTTCCTGGTGATGGACGTGGAACTGGACGACGACCGGGTCCCGCTGCTGCGCCAGATGGTCCAGCCGTCCGTCCTCATCGGACGCCCGGCCGCGGTCAAGGGGCTGATCTGCGTCGACCTGGACTTCGAGGCGGCCGGCGCGCGGTGCGTCGACCACCTCGCCGACCTCGGGCACCGCCACGTCGGGTTCCTCGGCGCCCCGAGCGTGGTCTACCAGCGCAACACCGGTTACGCGCAACGGACCATGGCGGGGTTCGGCGCGGCGGCCATGCGGCGGGGGATCGCCTCGACGGCGTTGCCCGCCGAGGACGACTACGAGTCGGTGCTGGCCTCGTTGCGCGCGATGCTGCGCGCGCAGCCGGCGATGACCGCGCTGGTCGTGCACAACGAGGCGGCGCTCGGCTGGGTCACCACGGGGCTGCGCGCGCTGGGCCGCAAGGTGCCCGGCGACGTGGCGGTCGTGGCCATCTGCCCGGACGAGTACGCCGAGCAGCTCCAGCTCACGTCGGTGCAGCTGCCCGCGGAGGAGCTGGGGCGTCAGGCAGTGGAACTGCTCGTCGCCCGGCTCGACGGCCGGCAGACGCCGCCACTGACGTTGCTGGCGCCCAAGCTCGTCGGCCGCGTGAGCACGGCACCCCGCTGACCGGCCTCGCGCCGGTTTCGGCGCAGACGTCATCGAAGCGCTTCGACAGAACGAGGTGAGGCATGTTCCGCGAGATCTCCCAGGGCCTGGAGTGGCGCGCAGGGCACCAGGTGCTGCGGGTCGAGGCGTGGGGACCCGACAGCGTGCGCGTGCGGGTGGGCCTGGCGGTGGTCCGCGACGGCATCCGCGGCGCCCTGGTCGACCGCCCGTCCGGACGGCCGCGGTGCGAGATCGGCGACGGCTCCGCCGTGCTGGTCAACGGCACGTTGCGGGTCGAGCTCGGTGGCGGTGTCGTGCGGTTCCTCCGCGAGGACACGCGGCAGGAGCTGCTCGCCGAGGAACCGATCCACTTCTGGTGGCCGGGCCCGCGCCTGTTCACCGCCACCGGCAACGGCTACCACCGCGTCGAGCAGAACTTCCGCTCCTACGAGGGGGAACGGTTCTTCGGGCTCGGCCAGCACCAGCACGGCCTGCTGGACCAGAAGGGCGCCGTCGTCGAGCTGGTGCAGCGCAACGCCGAGGTCAGCATCCCGCTGCTGGTGTCGAGCCGCGGCTACGGCCTGCTGTGGAACACGCCGGCGGTCGGCAGGGTCGAGCTCGGCAGGACCGGCACCCGCTGGGTCTCCGACAGCGCGCGGCAGATCGACTACTGGGTCACCGCCGGGCAGCCCGCCGAGGTGCTCGAACGCTACGCGGACGTCACCGGGCACCCGCCCGTGCTGCCGGAGTGGGCGGCCGGGTTCTGGCAGAGCAAGCTGCGCTACCGGTCGCAGGAGGAGCTGCTGGAGGTGGCCCGCGAGCACCACCGGCGAGGCCTGCCGCTGTCGGTGATCGTCGTGGACTTCTTCCACTGGACGCACTTGGGGGAGTGGCGGTTCGACCCGGCGGAGTGGCCCGATCCCGCCGCGGCCGTGCGGGAGCTGGACGAGCTCGGCGTGAAGCTGATGGTGTCGGTGTGGCCGTCGGTCAGCCCGCTGTCCGAGCACTACCGGACGATGCTGGACCGCGGCCTGTTCCTCGCGACCGAGCAGGGGCCGCCGGTGCACGCCGACTGGCCGGACAAGGGCGTGGCGAAGGCCGTCGGGGTGGCGTTCTACGACCCGTCGAACCCGGAGGCGCGCGCGTTCGTCTGGGGGCAGGTGCGGGAGAACTACCACCGGCACGGCATCCGCGTCTGGTGGCTCGACGCGTGCGAGCCGGAGCTCAAGCCGGGAACGCCGCAGAACCTGCTGACCCACGCCGGACCCGGCCTCGAGGTGATCAACGCCTACCCCGCGGACAACGCGCGGGCGTTCTACGACGGCATGCGCGCCGAGGGCGAGACGGAGATCATCACGCTCTGCCGGTCGGCGTGGGCCGGCAGCCAGCGCTACGGCGCCGCGCTGTGGTCCGGTGACATCCCGGCCACGTTCGACGCGCTGGGCCGGCAGATCCGCGCCGGCCTGAACGTGGCGTTGAGCGGGATCCCCTGGTGGACCACGGACATCGGCGGCTTCCACGGCGGCGACCCCGAGTCGCCCGAGTACCGCGAGCTGATCGTGCGGTGGTTCCAGTACGGCGTGTTCTGCCCGCTCTTCCGCCTGCACGGGTACCGCGAGCCGGGGACGGGTCTCGGCCCGCACATGACCGGTGGTCCCAACGAGGTGTGGTCCTACGGCGCCGAGGCCTACGAGCTGATCAGCGAGCTGATGCGGCTGCGCGAGAGGCTGCGGCCCTACCTGATGGACCAGATGCGCGTCGTCCACGAGCGCGGTGTCCCGCCGATGCGGCCGCTCTTCGTCGACTTCCCCGACGACGACGCCGCGTGGGCCGTCGACGACCAGTTCCTGCTCGGTCCCGACCTGCTCGTGGCACCCGTGTACGCCGCCGGGATGAGCGAGCGCGACGTGCTGCTGCCCGACGGTCCTGAGTGGACGGACGCGTGGACCGGCGAGACGGTCGCGGGTGGGAAGACGGTGCGGGTCGCCGCACCGCTGGACCGCATCCCGCTGTTCCTGCGCGACGGCGCGGACCTCCCCGTCGGAGGCCCGCGAGCCTGACGTGCCGGGGCCCGCTCCCGGCGCTTGTCCGGCAGGACAAGCCGACGTCGTGCGGTTGTCCGCTGCGGACAGGATGCCGCGGTGGGCCAACCGGCGGTGCCGTCCGGTCATCGGCTGGCTAGGGTCCGTTTCTGGGAGCGCTCCCGGAAATCGGACATTCACTACGGCGAAACATTTCCCAGGAGGTCGTCGTGACCTTGCGAACACTCCGGGCGGTGGTGGCGGGCCTGCTCCTCGTGGCCTGCGCCGTCATCGCTCCCGCCGCGAACGCCGCGGCCCCGGCGCGCATCATGGCGCTGGGCGACTCCATCACCGGCTCACCGGGCTGCTGGCGGGCGCTGCTCTGGAAACACCTGCAGGACACCGGCCACACCGACGTCGACTTCGTCGGCTCGTTGCCGGCACCGGGCTGCGGCTTCACCTACGACGGCGACAACGAGGGCCACGGCGGGTTCCTGGCCACGAACATCGTGCGGGACAACCAGCTGCCCGGCTGGCTCTCGTCGGCACGGCCGGACATCGTGCTGATGCACCTCGGCACCAACGACGTGTGGAGCAACATCCCGGCGAGCACCATCCTCGGCGCCTACAGCACGATGCTCGGCCAGATGCGGGCGAGCAACCCGTCGATCAAGCTGGTCGTGGCGCAGATCCTGCCGATGACGCCGTCGAGCTGCTCGGCGTGCGCGCAGCGGGTGGTCGACCTGAACAGCGCGATCCCCGGCTGGGCACGGGCGAACAGCACCTCGGCCTCGCCGATCACCGTCGTCGACCAGTGGACGGGCTTCGACACCGCCACCGACACCTCCGACGGCGTGCACCCCAACAGTTCCACGGGCATCCAGAAGATCGAGGCCCGCTGGTACCCGGCGGTCGTGGCCGCGCTCGGGTCCGCGCCGGCCGCGACCGGGCTGCACGTCGAGGGAACGAAGATCGTCGAGGCCAACGGCTCGGCGTTCGTGATGCGCGGCGTGAACCACGCGCACGTCTGGTACCAGTCGCAGACGAGGGCGTTCGCGGACATCAAGTCCTTCGGCGCCAACACGGTCCGCGTCGTGCTCGGCAGCGGCCAGCGGTGGGGTCCGACCTCGGCGGCGGAGGTCTCGACCGTCATCTCGCTGTGCAAGCAGTCGAGGCTGATCTGCGTGCTGGAGGCGCACGACACCACCGGGTACGGCGAGCAGAGCGGCGCGGCGACGCTCGACCAGGCGGCGACCTACTGGATCGGCGTGGCCAGTGCGTTGCAGGGCCAGGAGAACCACGTCGTCATCAACCTGGGCAACGAGCCGTTCGGCAACAACGCCTCGGTGAGCGCGACCTGGGCGAGCGCCACGAGCAGCGCGATCAGCCGGCTGCGCGGCGCCGGGCTGCGGCATCTGCTGATGGTGGACGCGCCGATGTGGGGTCAGGACTGGGGGAACGTCATGCGCGACAACGCGGCCTCGGTGCTCGGCGCCGACCCGCAGCGCAACACCGTGTTCTCCATCCACATGTACGGCGTCTACAACACCGCGGACAAGGTCAACGCCTACTTCGACGCGTTCCGGACGGCCGGTCTGCCCCTGGTCGTCGGGGAGTTCGGGCACAACCACAGCGACGGTGACCCGGACGAGGACACGATCATGGCCCAGGCGCAGGCCCGCGGGCTCGGGTACCTCGGCTGGTCGTGGAGCGGCAACAGCAGCGACGTCGCCTACCTCGACATGACGAACTCGTTCGACCCGGCGAGCCTCACGTCGTGGGGTGAGCGGATCCTCAACGGCGCCAACGGAATCAGGGCGACCTCGAAGGAAGCCACCATCTACGGCGGCGGCAGCGGTGACACCCAGGCGCCCTCCACGCCGGGCACTCCGACGGCGTCGGGCATCACGTCCACCGGACTGACCCTGAGCTGGTCGGCGTCGACCGACGACGTCGGCGTCACCGGCTACGACGTGTTCAGGGCGGCCGGCAGCGGGTCGTTCGTGGTGATCGGCTCGACCACGTCGGCGACCTACACCGACAGCGGTCTGACGCCGTCGACCACCTACCGCTACCAGGTCCGGGCGAAGGACGCGGCGGGCAACGTCTCGTCGGCGTCCGGGACCGTGTCCGCCACGACCAGTGCGGGCGGTGGCAGCGGGACGTGCAAGGTCGGGTACTCGGGGCAGAACTGGGGCGGTGGCAACGGCTTCACGGCCAACGTCACGATCACCAACACCGGGACGAGCGCCGTGAACGGCTGGACGCTGGCCTTCAGCTACGCCAACGGCCAGAAGGTCACCCTGCCCGGCTGGGGCGCGACGCTCGCCCAGTCCGGCGCCGCGGTGACCGCGACCAACCTGAGCTGGAACGGCACGCTCGCACCGGGCGCGTCGACCGGCATCGGCTTCAACGGCACCTACAGCGGCTCCAACCCGGCGCCGACGTCGTTCACGCTCAACGGGAGCGCCTGCACCACGGGCTGAGCACGGGTTCGAACGACTCAACAGGCTGCCCGAATGCGGGCAGCCTGTTGCTGTGCTGCTCACGCGGTTCCGGAGGAGCACGCCGGGGCACGACTTGTTGTCCGGCCGCGGCGTCCTGACGCGGGTATTGCGCTGTGGTGCAAAGGCTTCTTCGAGCTGTGCCGGGCATTGTTGAATTCCGCCATGCGAAGCTGGAAGATGGTCAGCCGGGTCGCGGCCGCTGTCGCGGTCGCGCTGTCGGTGGTCGCCGTGAGCACGCCGCCCGCCGGTGCCGCCGTGAGCGACTTCATCTACTCGGGGCAGGACTACGGGTACGCCGGGGCGTCGTTCGACTGGACCGGCCGGAGCTCGATCGGCAACATCGACCTGATCGTGTCCGACTGGGGTTGTGACGCCAAGCCGGTGTACGCGTACTTCCTGTTCTACAACGGGTCACTGTACCCGGACACGACGCCGACGCACCGGTACGACTACTCCGGCTGCGACAAGGAGGACTACACGACGTACAACAACCTGTCGTGGTCGATCAGCGGTGACTCGATCACCTACCTCGGTGTGGTCGTGTGCCGTGACGCGTCGAACGGGCCGTGCAAGGTCGGCGGGCTCTCGGGCCGCAACCCGTACGCCTAGGTCGTGTTTCAGATGTGGCGTAGCCAGATGTTGATGGCTGCGATGTGGATCGTGGCCTGGTAGCGGACGGCGAGTTGTCGTAGCGGGTGGCCACGGCCCGGTGCTGCTTGAGCAGACTGATGCCGCACTCGACGGCGTGACGCTGCTTGTAGATCTCGCGGTCGATCGTCGGTGGCCGCCCGCCTGCGGAGCCTTTGGCCTTGCGGTGGGCGGCTTGGTCGCGGGGCTGGTCGATGGTCGCCTTGATCCTGCGGCGTCGCAGATAGGCACGGTTGGCTTTGGAGCTGTAGGCCTTGTCCGCCAGAACCCGGTCCGGACGGGTCCTGGTGCGACCGGGGCCCAAGCGCGGCACCGAGATCTGCTCGATCACCGGCGCGAACTGTGGGCTGTCACCTCGCTGTCCGGCGGTGATCAACAGTGACAACGGCCTGCGGCCCTGCTCGCAGGCCAGGTGCAGTTTGCTGGTCCAGCCGCCGCGCGAGCGGCCCAGTCCGTGGTCGCCGGGCTCGGTTCCGCCGGTCGGAGTGCCGGGCGGTTCGATCTGCAGATCCCCCTTTTCCGTGCGCCGGCGGCGTGCTGGTGCGCCCGCGTGATCGTGGAATCGACCGACACGTCCCACACGATCAGCCCGGCGGCATCGGCACGGGCCTGCAACGCGGTCAGAATCCGCTGCCACACCCCGGCCCGCTGCCAGCGGCGGAACAACCCGTACACGGTCTGCCAGGGACCGTACTCAGGCGGGACGTCACGCCACGGGGCACCGACGCGCACCCGCCACCGGATGCCGTCGATCAGCTGTCTCTTGCTCCACTTCGGCGGGCGTCCCGGCTTGGCGCCGACGGGCAGCAGTGGCTGCAACACAGCCCATTGCGCGTCGGTCAGGTCGGCTCGCCCCGCTGCCGCTACGCTGGCCACGAGGTCTCCGGTACTGCAGGTTTGCTTGGTCGCTAACCCACTTACCGGAGACCTCGCCACGTTCCGGCACCGACACGCCGCCGATCACCTCACCTTTGAAACACGGCCTAGTGCAACAGCCGGAGCGGGACCGCGTGCGCGAGCATGCGATACCCGGCCGGGTTGAGGTGCAGGTGGTCGCCGACGTCCGCGGCGGGCAGCAGACGTCGCGGAACGGCGGGATCTCGCACCGCGGCGTCGAAGTCGAGCACCGCGTCGAACCGTCGGCTCGTGCGAATCCACCGGTTCACGGTCTGCCGCGCCGACTCGCGCATGCCCTCCGGATCGTCGTAGCCGTGGCCGCCGAACGGAGTCAGCGTCGCGCCGTACACCGCGATGTCGTGGGCGTGGGCCCGGTCGACGATCTGCTGGTAGGCCGCGATGAGGTCCTCGGCGACGGTCTGCTGCGCAGTAGTGGCGGCCGTGCCGATGTCGTTGACGCCCTCGAACAGGATCAGCCACCGGACTCCGCCCTGCGCCAGCAGGTCGCGGTCCAGCCGGGCCAGGACGTTGGGGCCGAGGCCGTCGTCGAGGACCCGGTTGCCGCCCGCCGCCTGGTTCAGCACGGGGACGTCGTGCAGCCGGTCGACGAGCTGGTCCGGCCAGCGGTCGTTGCCGTTGGTGGTGGAGCCGCGTCCGTCGCTCAGCGAGTCGCCGATCACGACGACGCCCGACGTCCGCGGGCGCAGGACCTCGACGCCGCTCAGGAAGTACCAGTGGTCGACCGGGGTCGCGCCGGGCATCTCCACGGACTCGGTGTGGTCGCCCGCCAGCAGGTGCGACGTGGTGCGGGAACCGGGGTGCGAGGTAATCCGGCTGGATGCCTGGCCGTGCGCCAGATAGGCGGTCACGGTCAGGTTCGTGCCCGGAGCGACGGCGAAGTCCAGCGGATCGGACACCGCCGGGGCGCCGACGCGAACGTCCACGAAGGACCGGCCGTTGAACGTCACCCGTCGCGTGGTGCCGGGCTTGGTCGCGCTCGCACCGGCTTTCCCGTCCACCGGCAGGGCGACGGTGACCGAGGTGAGCGGGAGAACGGCGCCACCGAACGCGTTGCTGAACCGCAGCCGCAGCTTCCTGCCGCCCACCGTGACCCGCACGGTCTGGCGCACCGTGGCGCCGGCCAGCACCTGTTCGCCGTCGGTGAAGGGCGGCGGTGGCATGTTGCCCGGCTCCGTGAGCTGGGGCATGGACACCCAGGTGCCGACCCAGCGGTCACCGGGTGCCGCTCGAGCGACGGCCGGGGTGAGTGCACCCGTGACGGCCAGTCCGAGGAACGAGCGTCTGCGCATGCCGCGATGCCCCTTTCCGCGCCACAACCCAAGCTAGGAGCGCTGGCGGAGGGGAGTCAACTTGTTCGACGCCGTTTGACGGTACGCGGGAGGAAACGCCGCAACGGTTGCGACTGCCGCACCAGCCTGCGGAGGTCGGGCAAGGAGCCAGCCGCCGCGCCCACGGCCCGTGCCTGCACCAGGACGTTGCCCAGGGCCGTGGCCTCGGCGGGACCCGCCACCACCGGCAGGCCGCACGCGTCGGCGGTGAGCTGGCACAGCAACGAGTTCCGCGAGCCGCCACCGACGATGTGCACGACCTCGACCTCCCTGCCGGACAACCGCTGGGCGTCCAGCACGGCGTCGCGGTGGGCCAGCGCCAGACTGTCCAAGATGGACCGCACGACCTCCGGCGGCGTCATGGTCCGCCCGCACCAGCGCTGGATCCGCGCGGGCATGTCGCCGGGTGGCAGGAACACCGGGTCGTTGGGGTCGAACACCGAGCCCGTCACCGAAACGGCTTCGCGCAGCAGACCATCGAGCGGCACGCCCCACACCCGGAGACTTTCCTGCAACAGCCACAGGCCCATCACGTTGCGCAGGTAGCGGATCGTGCCGTCGACGCCGCCCTCGTTGGTGAAGTTGGCGGCACGGCTCTCGGCGGTGAGCACGGGGGTGGTGAGCTCCACCCCGACCAACGACCAGGTGCCGCAGGAGATGTAGGCGAACCGCTCGTTCTTCGCGGGCACGGCGACGACGGCGGACGCGGTGTCGTGCGACCCGACCGCGGTCACCGGCACCCCGTCGAAGACGCCCGCCGGATCGCCGGGGTGTCGCAGCGGCGGCAGCAGTCCGGCGGGCAGGTCGCGGGTCAGCGGGTCCGACCACCGTCCGGTGTGGACGTCGATCAGACCCGTCGTGGTCGCGTTGGTGTACTCGGCGCCGCGTTCGCCGGTCAGCCAGAACGACAGCAGGTCGGGGATCAGCAGGAGCTGGGAGGCCCGGGGGAGCAGCGGTTCGGCCATCAGCTGGAACATCGTGTTGAACGGCTGGAACTGCAGGCCGTTCACCTCGTACAGGCCGTCGGCGGGCGTGATGCCGTCGGTGCGGGAGTCGCGGTAGCAGACGGGGTCGCCGAGCAGCCGGCCGTCCGCGTCGAGCAGGCCGTAGTCCACGGCCCAGCTGTCGATCCCGATGCTCGCGACCTCTCCGGCGAGCTTCAGCCCGGCCAGCACCTCGTGGTGCAGCGCCGAGACGTTCCAGTGCAACGCGCCGTCCCGCCGCACCGGCCCGTTGCCGAACCGGTGCACCTCCTCGACACGGACCTCGCCGCCGGTGACGACCCCGCGCACCACGCGGCCGCCGGACGCGCCGAGGTCGACCGCCGCCACCGCCGTCATCGCAGGAACGCCGCTGCCACACCGGCGTCGACCGGCACGTGCAGTCCGGTCGTCAGCGAGAGGTCGCCTGCCGTCAGCGCGATCACCGCCGCCGCCACGTGCGAGGGCAGCACCTCGCGCTTGAGCAGGGTGCGCTGGGCGTAGAACTCGCCGAGCTTCTCCTCCGGCACGCCGTAGACCGCCGCCCGTTGCGCACCCCAGCCGCCGGCGAAGATGCCGGAGCCGCGGACCACGCCGTCCGGGTTGATGCCGTTGACCCGGATGCCGTCCTCGCCCAGCTCGGCCGCGAGCAGCCGGACCTGGTGCGCCTGGTCCGCCTTCGCCGCCCCGTACGCGACGTTGTTCGGCCCGGCGAAGACCGCGTTCTTGCTGGAGATGTAGATGATGTCGCCGCCCATGCCCTGGTCCCGCAACACCTTCGCCGCTTCGCGCGAGACCAGGAACGACCCCTTGGCCATCACGTCGTGCTGCAGGTCCCAGTCGGCCTCGGTGGTCTCCGCGAGCGGCTTGGAGATCGACAGACCGGCGTTGTTCACCACCAGATCCACGCCGCCGAACGCCAGCACCGCGGTGCGGAACGCCTCCGCGATGCCCTCCGCCGAGGTGACGTCGACGGTGACGGCCACGGCCACATCCGACGACCCGATGCCCTCGGCGACCTCCCGTGCGCTGTCACCATTGCGGTCGGCGACCACGACACACGCGCCTTCGGCCGCCAGCCGTTCGGCGACCGCCCGGCCGATGCCCGACCCGCCACCGGTCACGAGCGCGACGCGGGTGGCCAGCGGTTTCGGCTTCGGCGTGCGACGAAGCTTGGCCTCCTCCAGCGCCCAGTACTCGATGCGGAATTTCTCGCGCTCCTCGATCGGCGCGTACCGCGAGACCGACTCCGCACCGCGCATCACGTTGACGGCGTTCACGTAGAACTCGCCCGCGACCCGTGCGGTCTGCTTGTCCCGGCCGAAGCTGAACATCCCGACGCCCGGCACGAGCACGATCGCCGGGTCGGCGCCGCGCATGGGCGGGCTGTCCGGCTCGGCGTGCCGCTCGTAGTAACCGCGGTAGTCCTCGCGGTACGCGTCGTGCAGCTGCTCCAGCCGCGTCACCACGTCCCTCAGCGGCGCGGTCGGCGGCAGGTCGAGCACCAACGGCCGGACCTTGGTGCGCAGGAAGTGGTCGGGACACGAGGTGCCGAGCGCGGCCAGTTCGGGGTGCCGCGACCGGGCCAGGAAGTCCAGCACCACGTCCGAGTCGGTGAAGTGCCCGACCTGCGGGCTGTCCGTGGAAGCCAGGCCGCGGACCACCGGCGCGAGCGCGGCGGCGCGCACCCGGCGTTCCTCAGCGGGCAACGGGTCGTGGACCACCTCGCCGAACGGGTCGGGCCGCCCGTGCTCGTCCAGGTAGCGCTGGGCGGTGGCGATGATCTCCAGCGAGTTCGCCTCGCACTCCTCGCTCGTCGCACCCCACGCGGTGATGCCGTGCCCGCCCAGGACCACGCCGACGGCCTGCGGATGCTCGCGCTTGACGGCCGCGATGTCCAGTCCCAGCTGAAAACCCGGCCGCCGCCACGGCACCCACACCACGCGGTCGCCGAAGCACGCCTTGACCAGCGCCTCGCCGTCCGCCGCCGTCGCGAACGCGATGCCCGCGTCCGGGTGCAGGTGGTCGACGTGCGGTGCGTCCACGAGCCCGTGCATGGCCGTGTCGATCGACGGCGCCGCGCCTCCCTTGCCGTGCAGGCAGAAGTCGAACGCGGCGACCATCTCGTCCTCGCGCTCGACGCCCGGATACACCTCGGTCAACGCGCGCAACCGGTCCAGCCGCAGCACGGCGAGCCCGGTCTCCTGCAACGTCCCCAGGTCACCACCGGATCCCTTGACCCACAGCAGGTCCACCGGCTGCCCGGTCACCGGGTCGGTCTCGGAGCCCTTCGCCGACGTGTTGCCGCCCGCGTAGTTGGTGTTGCGGGGATCCGCGCCGAGCCGGTTGCTCCGTCCCAGCAGCGCCTCGACCTGCTCCATCACGCACCCCACCCGGCGGCCTCGCCACCGACTCGGTCCCGGACGATCTGGTCGGCGTACCCGGACCGCCGGTACGCGGCCATCGGGTCGGGGTCCAGCCCCATCTCGGACCGCAGCTCCTGCAACAGCGGCCGCACGTCCGTGTTGTAGGCATCCATCAGCACGGCGTTCGCCCCGAGCACGTCACCGGCCTGCTGGGCCTCCGCCAGCGCGCTGTGGTCGACCAGCAACGCCTTCGCCGTGGCCTCCTGGACGTTGAGCACCGACCGGATGATCGCCGGGATCTTCGGCTCCAGGTTGTGGCACTGGTCGAGCATGAACGCGATGCCCGCCGCCGGCGTCAGCGCGTCCGCCAGCACGATCTCGTGCATGATCCGGAAGAGCTGGAACGGGTCCGCCGCCCCGACCATCAGGTCGTCGTCGGCGTAGAAGCGCGAGTTGAAGTCGAACGCGCCGAGCTTCCCCGCCCGCAGCAGGAACGACACGATGAACTCGATGTTCGTGCCCGGCGCGTGGTGCCCCGTGTCGATCACGACCTGAGCCTTCTCGCCCAGCTGCGTGCAATGCGCGAACGCCGTGCCCCAGTCCGGCACGTCCGTCACGTAGAACGCGGGCTCGAACAGCTTGTACTCCAGCAACATCCGCTGGTCGTCGCCGAGCCGCTCGCAGGTCTCCCGCAACGCCTCGGCGAGCCGGTCCTGCCGGGCGCGGATGTTGTCCTGCCCGGGGTAGTTGAGGCCGTCGGCGAACCACAGCTTGAGGTCGCGCGACCCCGTGGCGTCCATGATGTCGACGCACTCGAGCAGGTGGTCGAGAGCCTTGCGCCGCACCACCGGATCGGGGTGGCAGACGCTGCCGAGCTTGTAGTCGTCGTCCTGGAAAACGTTGGAGTTGATGGCGCCGAGCGCGACGCCGCGGTCGCGAGCGTACGACGCGAGCTTGCCGTAGTCGTCCGTCCTGTCCCACGGGATGTGCAACGCGACGGTCGGCGCGACACCGGTCAGCCGGTGCACCACCGCCGCGTCGTCGATCTTCTCGTACGGCGTGCGCGGAACTCCCTGCTGCGCGAACACCTTGAACCGGGTGCCCGAGTTGGCGTACGCCCACGACGGCGTCTCGATCCGCTGCTCGCGCAACGCGTCCTTCACGCTCATGTGTTCTCCCCACAAGCTCAGTCGAGGTGGAAGACCTCGTCGAGGGGCCGCATCCGTTCGTCGGCGTTGCCGTCACCGACGAAGAACTCCGCCATCCCGGCTTGCCACCGCGCGTTCACCTCGGTGCGCGCCATCTCCGCGAGCGCCGCGTCGAAGTCGTCGCACTCCAGGTACCCGACGAGCAGGCCGTCCCCGGCGAGGAAGAGTGAGTAGTTGTGCCAGCCCGCCTCGCTGAGGGCAGCCCGCATCCGCGGCCACACCTCGCGGTGCCGCGCCCGGTACTCGTCGAGCCGGTCGGCGCGGACCCGCAAGGTGAAGCAGACGCGCACGTCAGAAGTCGAACTTGTCGATGTTGTCCTTGGTGAACACGGTCGGCGGGCCGAGCACGACCTCGCCCTTGGCGCCGATCGTGTAGTCGCCGAGCTCACCCGCCTTGTACTTCTCACCCTCGGCACCGGTGATCTGCCCGGACGCGAGCGCCGCGGCGGTGTAGGTGGCGAGGTAGCCGAGCTTGCTGGGGTCCCACAGCGCGAACGACTTCACGGTGCCGTCCTGCACGAACTTCCGCATCTGGTTCGGCGTGCCGAGGCCGGTCAGCTGGACCTTGCCCTTGTACTCCGACGAGCTGAGGTACCGGGCGGCCGCCGCGACACCGACCGTCGTCGGCGAGATGATGCCCTTGAGGTTCGGGTGCGCCTGCAGCAGGCCCTGGGTCTTCTGGAACGACGTCTGGTCGTCGTCGTTGCCGTAGGCGGTCTCCACCAGCTTCAGGCCGGAGTACTTGGGCTTCGCCAGCTCGGTCTTCATGACCTCGATCCACGCGTTCTGGTTGGTGGCGTTGGGGGTCGCGGACAGGATCGCGATCTCCCCGCTGCCGCCGACCGCCTCGGAGATCAGCTTGACCTGGCCTGCCGCGATCTCGGTCGAGGTGGCCTGGTTGATGAAGACGTCGCGGGCGTCGGGAGCCGCGTCGGAGTCGAACGTGACGACCTTCAACCCCTGCGACCGCGCCGTCTTCAGCGCGGGCGCGACGGCGTTGGCGTCGTTCGCGGAGATCACCAGCGCGTCCTGCTTCTGCTGCGCTGCGGTGTTGATGTAGGTGACCTGCGACGACGCGGCGGCGTCGGACGGACCGGTCGCCTTCACCTCGCCCTTGATCGCGGTGCCCGCGCTCTCCGCGCCCTTCTGCGCCACGGTGAAGTACGGGTTGTTGACCTGCTTGGGCAGGAACGTGATCTTCAGGCCCTCCTTGACCGCCGCGTTCGGGTCGGCCTTCGCGGAGGTGGTGGCGCCGCCGGTCTGCTGCCCGGCGCTGTCCTTCGTGGTGCCGCCACCGCAGGCGGTGAGCGCGACTGCCCCGGAGATCGCCAGGGCGAGCACTAAACGTGTGTTCATGGCGCGGCCTTCCTCAAAGTTGCGACGCGTCGGGTGATCGAAGGGGCGAGAACGCTCACCAGCAGGAGCAGGCCGGTGACGATGGTCAGGACCTCGGTCGAGGTGTCCTGCAGGATCAACAGGTTGCGCAGGCCGCCCAGCAGCAGCACGCCCGCGAGCACGCCGAAGAGCGTGCCCCGGCCGCCGAAGATGGAGACCCCACCGAGCAGGACGGCGGCGACGACGGCCAGTTCGAGCCCGACGCCGTTGTCCGCGCGGGCGCTGGAGAAGCGGAACGTGTAGACGATGCCGGCGACGGCGGCCACGGCTCCGGCGAGCACGAAGAGGATCAGCTTGACGCGTTTGACCCTGATGCCGGAGAAGCGCGCGCCCTCCTCGTTGGCGCCGATCGCGTAGACGGACCGGCCGAACGAGCTGGCGTGCAACGCGACGCCGAACAGGACCGCCAGGACCGCCGCCAGCAGGATCGGGTAGGGGAGGTCGGTTCCGGCCACCGGGGTCGTGCCGAACGACGTGTAGCTCGCCGGGAAGTCCGCGACGGCCGTGTCGCCCAGCACCACCAGCGCGAGACCGCGGTACAACGCCAGCGTGCCGATGGTGACGGCGAGAGAAGGCAGGCCGAGCCGCGTGACCAGCAGGCCGTTGACCGCCCCGCACACCGCGCCCACGACGATGACCGTCGGCAGGATCGTCTCCAGCGACCAGCCCGCGTTCCACAGCCAGCCGATCAGCGCACTCGACAACCCCAGCACCGACGCCACCGACAGGTCGATCTCGCCGGCCACGATCACGAGCGTCAACGGCAGCGCGATGAGCGCGATCTCGCCGATGTCGAGGCCGAGGTAGAAGAGGTTGCCGCCGGACAGGAACGACCCGTCCGTGCTCACCTGGCCGGTCAGCGCGACCACGACCAGCAGGAACACCAGCGCGGTCTCCCACCGCAGGAGGTTACGCATGGCTGGTCCCTTCCGTGGTGCGCAGGGCTTTCGCCAGGCGGAGCGCGAGGAGCCGGTCGACGGTGATGGCGCTCAGCAGCAACGCGCCCGAGATGGCCTGCTGCCAGAACGCGGGGATCTGCAGCACCACCAGGCAGCTGGTGATGGTGCCCAGCAACAACGCGCCGAGCGCGGCGCCCGCGACCGTGCCGGAACCGCCGAAGATCGCGACCCCGCCGACGACCACCGCCGCCACGACCTGCAGCTCCAGGCCGGTGCCCGCCGCCGCGTCGACCGTGCCGTACCGGGCCACCCACAACGCCCCGGCGAGGCCAGCGACCAGTCCGGAAAGGACGAAGGTGGTCAAGGTCCGCCTCGCCACCGGGATGCCGGCCAGCGTCGCGGCCTCGGGGTTCGAGCCGATCGCGTACAGCTCACGGCCTGATCGGTACGAGCGCAGGTACACGGCGGCGACGGCGATCACCACGACGGTGATCAGGACCAGCACCGGGATGCCGAGAACCCTGCTGCTGCCCAGGTTCAGCAACGCGTCCGGGAGGTTGGCGGCGTTGACCTGTTGTCCCTGGGCCAGCGCGAAGTCGACGCCGCGGAACACGTAGAGGGTGCCGAGGGTGACGACGAGGCTGGGAACGTTGCCCAACGCGACCAGCAGGCCGTTCAGCAGCCCGCACGCCAGCCCGACCGCGATGCCGAAGCCGACTCCCAGCACGAGCGGGGTGCCGGGGTGGTCGGCGAACTGCTGCGCCGTCAGGAAAGCGGACAGCCCGAGGACCGAGCCGACCGAGAGGTCGACGTTGCGGGTGATCACGATGAGCGTCTGGCCGACCGCGAGCAGCGCGACGATCGAGGCGTTGAGCAGGAGGTCGCGCAGGCTCTGCGGTTGCACGAACCGCGGGTTCACGATCGCGGTCGGGATGACGACGAGCGCCAGCGCCACGACGATGCCCAGCTCGCGGACCCGGCCGACGCGGGTCGTGAGGCGGCGGGCCGCGGTGCGGCGGGAGGGTGCGACGGCGGTGGCGGTCACCGGGTCACCTGCCCGGCGGCGGCGAGCGCGACCCGTTCCTCGGTCGCGTCCGCGCGGTCCAGCTCCGCCACCAACCGGCCCTCGTGCATCACCAGCACGCGGTCGGCCATCCCGAGCACCTCTGGTAGCTCCGACGAGATCATCAGCACCGCCACGCCCTGTCCGGCGAGCTCCGACAGCAACCGGTGCACCTCGGCCTTCGTCCCGACGTCGATGCCGCGGGTCGGTTCGTCCACGATCAGCACGGAAGGCTTGCGCGCCAGCCACTTCGCCAGCACGACCTTCTGCTGGTTGCCGCCGGACAGCACGCCGACGGGGTCGCTTAGGCGAGCGAACCTCAGGCTCAGCTTGACCGCCCAGTCCTGCGCGAGCGCGCTTTCCGAGCGCCGCCGCAGCAGGCCGAACGTCGACAGCCGGCCCAGCGACGCGAGCGCGGTGTTGCGTTCGATCGACGCGTCCATCACCAGCCCCTGCTGGCGGCGGTCCTCCGGCACGAACCCGATCCCGGCGGCCATCGCGGCGGTGGGGGAGCCGTACTTCAGCTTCCGGCCGCGCACCAGCACCGACCCGCCGTCCGGCCGGTCGATGCCGAAGACCGCCCGCGCGACCTCGCTGCGCCCGGCACCGACAAGTCCCGACAGTGCGACGATCTCGCCCGCCCTGACGTCGAACGAGATGTCGGTGAACACGCCCTCACGGGTCAGCCGTTGCACCGAGAGCAGCACGTCGCCCGCCGTCGTGTCCTCCTTGGGGAAGAGCTGCGACAGCTCACGGCCGACCATCCGGCGCACCAACGAGTCCGGCGTCTCCTCCTCCAGCGACCCCGACCAGACGAACTCGCCGTCGCGCAGAACGGTGGCGCGCTGGCACAGCTCGAAGACCTCGTCGAGCCGGTGCGACACGAACAGCACGGCGGCGTCCTGCGCGCGCAACGCCTGCACCACCCCGAAAAGCCGCTGCACCTCGTGCGCGGAGAGAGCCGCGGTCGGTTCGTCCATCACGATCACACGGGCGTCGAAGGACAACGCCTTGGCGATCTCCACGAGCTGTTGGTCCGCAATGGACAGTCCGCGCGCCGGCCGGGCCGGGTCGAGCCGGACTCCCAACCGGGAGAACAGCTCCGACGTCCGCGCGTGCATCGCCGCCACGTCGATGCGCCGGCCGAGGCCGAGCGGCTGGCGGCCCATGAACACGTTCTCCGCCACCGACAGGTCGCCGAACAGCGTCGGTTCCTGGTAGATGATCGCGATGCCCGCGGCGAGCGCGTCGGCGGGCCCGGAGAACCGGACCGCCGCGTCGTCGACCAGCACCTGGCCGGAGTCGGGGCGGTGGACGCCCGCCAGCGTCTTGATCAGCGTCGACTTGCCGGCGCCGTTCTCCCCGAGCAGCGCGTGGGCCTCGCCGGGCAGCAGCCGCAGCGACACCCCGGACAACGCCCGGACGGCGCCGAAGGACTTGCTCACCTCGTCCAGTGCCACCACGGGTGGTCGGTCCACGTCCGTCTCCGTCTCTTCGTTGAAACGTTTTAACGGTTGAGTTACGTGCACTCTGGGTGCGCTGCGTCACCATGTCAAGACTTGCGAGGTACGATTCGTTGTCACGTTTCAACAAAGGAGCCGCCGGTGAGGCCGTCAGTGGGCATCCGCGACGTCGCGCAGCACGCCGGCGTCTCCAACGCGACCGTGTCGAACGTGCTGAACCGCCCCGACGTCGTCGCCCCGGCCACCCGGCAGCGCGTCCTCGCCGCCATCGAGGAACTGGGCTTCGTGCGCAACGAGTCCGCGCGCCAGCTCCGGGCGGGCCGCAGCCGGGTGCTCGCCTACGTCGTCCTCGACGCGGCGAACCCGTTCTTCACCGACGTGGCCCGCGGTGTCGAGGACGCGGCCAGGGACGCGGGTCTCGCGCTCTTCCTGTGCAACAGCGCCTCCGACGACGGCCGCGAGCGCGAGTACCTGGAACTGCTGCACGAGCAACGCGTCGAGGGCATCCTGATCACCCCGGTCGACGCCGCCCAGCTCACCGACCGCGGCACGCCGTTCGTGCTGGTCGACCGCGAGGCGACCGACGGCACGTGGTGCTCGGTGGCCGTCGACGACGTGCTGGGCGGCGAGCTCGCGGTGACCCACCTGATCGAGAACGGCCACACCCGCATCGCGATGGTCGGCGGCCCGCTGTCGATCCAGCAGGTCCGCGACCGCCGCGAGGGTGCTCGGCGCGCCGTCGCCGAGGCCGGCCTGCCCGCGGACGCCCTCACGTTCCTCGAGACCAGGAGCCTGCAGGTGGGGGAGGGCCGCAACGCGGGGGAGCGGCTCGTCGGCCTGCCCGCGTCCCGCCGTCCCACGGCTGCCTTCTGCGCCAACGACCTGCTGGCGCTGGGTCTGCTGCAGTCGATGACCCAGCAGGGCCTGCGCGTGCCGGACGACCTCGCGGTCGTCGGCTACGACGACATCGAGTTCGCCGCGGCCGCCGCCGTGCCGCTCACGTCCGTGCGTCAGCCGCGCGAGCAGCTGGGCCGGACCGCCACGCAGCTGCTGCTGGCGGAGAACGAGCCGGACCACGAGCACCGGCACGTGAAGTTCCAGCCGGAGCTGGTGGTCCGCGCGTCCACCGCGATCAGGCGAACCAGCTGAGACGCCTCTGAGTGACCTGTTCACGACGAAGTTCGACGCACGGTGATTGGATCACTCGTCCGGTGGGCATCCTCGACCATGCCGGACACCTCTCTCCTCGCCGACCGGTACCGCGTGGGTCGAGTGTTGATCACGAGCAGCCGCGCCGAGGTGCGCCGCGGCCAGGACACAGTGCTCGTGCGCGATGTCGCCATCAAGTTCTTCCGGCCGGGCGCCGACACGTCCCGGGTCGACGACGAGATCCGCGCGCTCGCGAGACTGTCGCACCGCGGGCTGGTGTCGGTCTTCGACGCCGATCCGTCCGCCGACGTCCCGTACGCGGTCCTGGAGCGGGTCGAGGGACGGACACTGCACGACCGGGTCTCGGCGGGGCGGATGAGCATCGGGGACGTGCGCCGGCTGGGTGCCGCGCTGGCCGACGCGCTGGCCCACGTGCACTCCCACGGGTTCGTCCACTGCGGGGTCAAGGCAGCCACCGTGATCCTCGGTGACGACGACGCACCGCGCCTGGCCGACTTCGGCCTCGCGCACCTGGCGGACGGCACCCGGCTGACCAAGCCCGGGCAGGACGTCGGCGCGACCGCCTACCTGGCGCCCGAGCAGGTGCACGGCGAGAACATCACCTCGGCGGTCGACGTGTACGCGCTCGGCCGGTTGCTGCTGGAGTGCCTGACCGGACGGCGGCAGGGTCCGCCGCAGGTGCCCGACGGCCTGCCGTCCGACCTCGCACGCCTGCTGATGTGCATGACCTCGCCGTCCGCCGCCCGCCGGCCGAGCGCTCAGGCGTGCCTCGACGCACTGCCCGTGGTCGGACCGCCGACCCTGGTCACGCCGTTGCGCGTCAGTGCTCCTCGCGTTCCCGATGACCTCGAATCGATCCGGGGTGAGCTTTCGCCGCGGGATCGTTGCGCGTCTTGAGCAGGCTGGCGACCGTCACCACCACCAGGATCGCGATGATCACACCGAGGCTGAGCGGTGTCGGCACCTCGGGCACGCTCGGCGAGATGTCGACGTGCGCCCAGTGCAGGATCAGCTTCACGCCGATGAACGCGAGGATGACCGCGAGCCCGGCCGACAGGTAGACCAGCCGGTCGAGCAGACCCTTGACCAGGAAGAACAACGCGCGCAGCCCCAGCAGCGCGAACGCGTTGGCGGCGAACACCACGAACGGCTCCTCGGTCACGCCGAACACCGCGGGGATCGAGTCGAGCGCGAACAGCAGGTCGACGCCGCCGATGGCCACGAGCACGACGAACAACGGCGTCGCCATCCGCCGCCCGTCGAGGCGGGTGAAGATCTTGCCGCCCACGTAGTCGTCGGTGACCGGCAGGAGCTTGCGCGCGGTCGTCACCACGACGTTGTTCTCGACGTCGGGATCCTCGTCGCGGTGCCGGAACAGCTGCACGGCCGTGTAGATCAGCAGCAGGCCGAACAGCAGGAACATGAACGAGAACAACGACAGCAGCGTCGCGCCGACGGCGATGAAGATTCCGCGCATGATCAACGCCAGCACGATGCCGAACGTGAGCACCTTGTGCTGGTGCTCCTCCGGGACCAGGAACGTCGTCATGATGATCACGAAGACGAACAGGTTGTCGACCGAGAGGCTCTTCTCGACGATGTAGCCGGCGAAGTACTCGGTGCCGAGCTCACCGCCGTAGGCGCTCCAGAACCAGATGCCGAACCCGACGGCCACCAGGATGTAGAACACCGACCAGAGCGTGGCCTCGCGGAAGCCGACCTTGTGCGGGCGCACGGCGGCGAGCACGAGGTCGACCGCCAGCAGCACCACGATCAACCCGATCGTGGCCGCCCACGTCAGTCCGCTGATCTCGACCACAGAACAACCCTTCGCCGCCCGTTTTGTCCGCATCGGACGTTACCGGGCGGCGAAGCGGATGCCGCGAAGGCCGCTACCGCGCGTCGAACACCGCCGACATCACGCGGTCGAACCCGACCTCGCGCTTTTCGCCGGCCAGCGTCAGCCGCAGCGCTGTATGAATGTTCGCGCTGGACGTACCGACGTGCAACTCGACGTCACCGGTGTCGACCTGCCGGCGACCGGCGCGCCCCGTGTACGAGGTGAGATCCGCGTGCAGCTCGGCGGTCACCGTGCGGGTCTGCCCCGGCTCCAGGTCCACCTTCACCGCGCCGATCAGCTGCCGGACGGGCCGCGCGACCTCCGCCACCGGGTCGTGCAGGTAGATCTGCACCACCTCGGTGGTCGCCACCTCCAGCTCGTTGCGCAGCACCGCGTGCACCTTGCAGACGCCGTCGGTCGGCCACTCGCGTTCCTCGCTGCCCACCGTCATCCAGGTCGCCGGCGCGTAGGACAGACCGTGGCCGAACGGGTACAGCGGCGTCGGGTCCACGTTGCTGACCTCGCTGCGCCTGCCCAGCTGGGCGCTCAGGTACGTCGAGGGCTGGCTGGAACCGGGGCCGGGGAAGCTCACCGGGAGCCGCCCGGACGGGTTCACCCTGCCGCTGAGGACGTCCGCGAGCGCCGCCGCGCCCTCCTGGCCGGGGTAGAACCCGCACACGACCGCCGCGAGCCGATCGGCCTGCCGCGACAGGTCGTAGGGACGGCCCGACAGCAGCACGAGCACCACCGGCATGCCGGTGCCGAGCACCGCCTCCAGCAGCTCCTCCTGGCGTCCCGGCAGGGTCAGGTCCGTGGCGTCGCAGCCCTCGCCGGACGTGCCCCTGCCGAACAGACCGGCCTGGTCGCCGAGCACCACGACGCAGACCTCGGCCTGCCGCGCGGCCTCGACGGCCTCGGCGATCTCCTCGTCGGTGCCGCCGAGCACGGGACAGCCGCGGGCGAACACCACGTCGTGGTCCTCGCGCAACGCGTCCAGCACGGTGGGGACGTCGATGCCCATCTCGGCGTCCGGGTGGTGCACGCCGACGTGCAGCGGGAACGAGTAGCAGCCCATCATCGCGCCGGCCTCGTCGGCGCGCGGGCCGACGACGGCGAGTCGCTTGCGGGACAACGGCAGCACGCCGTCGTTCTGCAGCAGCACGACCGAGCGCTCGGCCACCTCGCGGGCGAGCGCGCGCGACTCGGGGTCGTCCAGGTCGACGTTCGGGTCGGCGGCGGGGGAGTAGTCCGGGTCGAGCAGCCCGATCTCGATCTTCTGCGTCAGCACGCGGGTCAGCGCCAGGTCGACCAGCGCCATGTCGACGCGGCCGGCCTGCAGGCCCTCGAGCAGCGGGTCGCCGAAGCAGTCCACCGTGGGCAGCTCGACGTCGATGCCCGCGGTCAGCGCGAGCGCCGCCGCGTCCTCGCGGTCGCCGGCGACCCCGTGCAGCTTGTGCAGGAACGCCACGGAGAAGTAGTCGGAGACGACGGTTCCGGTGAACCCGTAGAGGTCGCGGAGCCGGTCGGTGAACAGCGACCGGTCCGACGCGGCGGGCACGCCATCGTTGTCAGCGTAGGAGTTCATCACCGAACGGGCGCCCGCTCGCAGCGCCATTTCGAACGGCGGCAGGATCACGTCGGCGAACTCGCGCGGCCCGATCGACACCGGCGCGTGGTTGCGCCCGGCGCGGGAGGCCGAGTAGCCCGCGAAGTGCTTGAGCGTCGACACGATCCCCGCCGACTCCAGGCCGGCGACGTAGGCGGAAGCGATGGTGGCGACGAGGTGCGGGTCCTCGCCGATGGTCTCCTCGACCCGGCCCCAGCGCAGGTCGCGTGCGACGTCGAGGACGGGGGCCAGGCCCTGGTGGATGCCGAGGCGGCGCATCGACTCGCCGAACTTGGCGGCCATCCGCCGCACCAGGTCCGGCTCGAACGTGGCGCCCCAGCACAGCGGTGACGGGTAGACCGTCGCCTGCCACGCGGCCAGGCCGGTGAGGCACTCCTCGTGCACCACGGCCGGGATCCCGAACCGGCTCGACTCGATGACCTGCCGCTGGGTGCGGGCGAGGGTGCGCGCACCCACCTCGGGCGCGATCGGCCGGGTGCCGAAGACGCGGGTGAGCTGACCGATGCCGTTCCTGGTCAGCTCGTCGAAGTCCTGCGGTGTCACGGCGAACTCGTGCTGGTGCGGTGCCATCTCCCCGACGGCGTCGATGCCCACCCAGATGCCCTGCAGCTGGGCGACCTTCTCCTGCGGCGTCATGCGGGCGACGAGGTCGCGCACGCGGTCGGCCACGGGTGCGTGGGGGTTGCGCCAGAGCTCGTCCGGCGTGGTGGCTTCGGTTGTCACAGGAACGACCTCACGGAGTCAGGGGGCGGGTCGAGTGCCGGACGACCAGCTCGGTGCCGAGGGTGATGTGGGTGTCGGCGGGCTCGTCGCCGTTGATGAGCCGCACCAGCAGTTCGAGAGCGCGGTGGCCCATCTCGCGGATCGGTTGCTCCACCGTCGTGAGCGACGGCGTGGCGAGCGCGGACTCGGGGATGTTGTCGAAACCGACCACCGACAGGTCCTCCGGCACCCGCAGGCCGAGCTCGCGGGCGGCACCCATGGCCGCGATGGCGGTGGTGTCGTTGGCGGCGAAGACAGCGGTGGGCCGGTCGGGACCGCTCAGCAGGGCGCGCGCCGACGCGGCGGCGACCTCGGCGTCGTAGTCACCGCGGCGGACCAGGTTCTCGTCCACCGCGACGCCCGCGCTGGCGAGGGCCCCCCGGTAGCCGGTCTCGCGCTGCTGGGCGGACTTCAGGTCCTCGCGACCGGTGAGCATCGCGATCCTGCGGTGGCCGAGCGCGAGGAGGTGCTCGGTCGCGAGCCGGCCGCCGTGCAGGTTGTCGGAGTCGACGGTGGGCAGCGCCGCGCGGCCGGTGTGCGGGTCGACCGCGACCACGGGCGTGCCGGGGATGCCTTCGAGGTCGACGGCGGGCGTGACCAGCACGGCTCCGTCGACGAGCGTGCCGCTCAGCCGCGTCAGGTACCGGTGCTCCCAGCCCTGCGGGTCACCCGTCCGTCCGCCCGCCGAGTAGACGACGAGCTCGAACCCGGTGCCGCGGATGGCGTCCGCCGCGCCCTTGAGCAGTTCGGTGCTGAACGGCTCGATGTCGGCGACGAGGATCCCGATGACGTTGGTGCGGTGGTTGCGCAGGCTCTGCGCCACGAGGCTCGCCTCGTAGCCCAGTTCCTTGATCACGGCCGTGACCCGCGCGAACGTGTCCGCTGAGACGCCGTACCGCTGGTTGAGGACCTTGGACACGGTGGCCACCGAGACGCCGGCTTGGGCGGCGACGTCTCGGATGGTGACGCGTTGGCGAGGAGGCACCGGCTCAGGCTAGCCGTGTAAAACGTTATCGACAACGATTGACACGAGGCGTGCCGAGGCGGGAGTCTCTTGCCCCAACACACGCAGTCCAACTCGGCCGACGTCGTCAGGAGTGGACCCCTCATGCGTTCCAAGAAGCCCCTTGCTCTCATCGCCGCCGCGGCGTTGTTGCTGGCCGGGTGCAGTGGTGGAGGCTCCGACGCCTCCGCCGAAGGACCCGTCACGCTCACCTGGTGGCACAACCGCACCACCGAACCGATGAAGTCGAAGTGGCAGCAGATCGCCGACGACTTCCACAAGACCCACCCGAACACCTCGTTCACGATCGAACCGATCCAGAACGAGCAGTTCCAGACCAAGGTGCCGCTGGCCCTGCAGGGCAGCACCCCGCCGGACCTCTACCAGCAGTGGGGTGGCGGAGCACTCGCCGACCAGCTGAAGTCCGGCAAGGTCGCCGACATCACCCAGGCGTCGTCGAGCTGGATCGGCCCGCTCGGCAAGAACGCCGACGGCTGGAAGGTCAACGGCAAGCAGTACGGCGCGCCGTACCTCGTCCACGCGGTCGGGTTCTGGTACCGCAAGGACCTCTTCACCGCGGCCGGAGTCACGCCGCCGAAGACGCTGGACGAGCTCAACGCGGCCGTCGCGAAGCTGAAGACCGCGGGCACCGTGCCGATCGCCATCGGCGGCAAGGACCGCTGGCCCGATGCGTTCTACTGGGCCTACTTCGCCGTGCGCCAGTGCTCGGTCGACACGCTGAAGAAGGCCGTCGAGAAGACCGAGCTGACCGACCCGTGCTTCCTCAAGGCGGGGGAGAACCTCAAGGCGTTCCTGGACACCAAGCCGTTCCAGGAGGGCTTCGTCGGGACGCCCGCCCAGCAGGGCGCGGGCAGCTCGGCCGGCATGCTCGCGAACGGCAAGGCCGCCATGGAGCTGCAGGGCGACTGGAACCCGGACGTGATGCAGGCGCTGACCGAGGACAAGGAGCTCGCCTCCAAGATCGGCTGGTTCCCGTTCCCGACCGTGCCGGGCGGACAGGGCGACCCGAGCGTGCTGGTCGGCGGCGGTGACGGGTTCTCCTGCACCACCCGCGCGGCTCAGGCGTGCGCGGAGTTCCTCGGTCACATCGTGAGCGACGACGTGCAGAAGATCCTCGCCGAGACCAACTCCGGTCTGCCGGTGACCCCCGCGGGTGTGGCCGCGCTGAAGAGCGAGAACCACAAGATGATCGCCGACACCGTGAGCAAGGCGTCGCACCTGCAGCTCTACTTCGACACCGCGTTCCCGACCAAGGTCGGCCAAGCCCTGAACGACACCATCGCGAACTTCTTCGCGGGTCAGGGCGGACCCGACACCATCGTGAAATCGGTGAGCGAAGCAGCCGCCGGGAACAAATGATGAGTGCCGCGATCACCACGCGGCCGCCGACCGCCCCCGTGCCGCACGCGCCAGCGGCCGGGGGCACCCGGCGGCGGTCCCGGCTCCGCACCCGCCTCGAGCTCGCCCTGCTGCTGACCCCGGCACTGGTGCTGTTCGTCGGGTTCGTCATGATCCCGATCGGGGTCGCCGGGTACTACAGCCTCTACTCGTGGAGCGGCTTCGGCCCTCTCACGGACTTCGTGGGCCTCGGGAACTACCTCGACGCCCTCTCCGGCGACGTCTTCCAGAGCGCCGTCGGGCACAACCTGATCATCGCGGTGCTGTCCATCGTCGTGCAGCTGCCGCTGAGCATCGGTCTGGCGATGCTGCTCAACCGGAAGCTGCGCGGCCGGACCTTCCTGCGCATGGTCGTGTTCGCGCCGTACGTGCTGTCCGAGGCCGTGACCGCCGTGATCTGGCTGCTCATGCTGCAGCCGGGCGGGTTCGTCGACGAGCTCCTGCGCGCGGTGGGACTCGGCGGCCTGGTGCAGCTGTGGCTCGCCGACCAGTCGATGGTGCTCTACACGCTGTTCCT
Organism: Lentzea sp. NPDC059081; assembly: GCF_042738015.1. Lineage (NCBI taxonomy): Bacteria > Bacillati > Actinomycetota > Actinomycetes > Pseudonocardiales > Pseudonocardiaceae > Lentzea > Lentzea sp. NPDC059081. The sequence goes on along the minus strand of NZ_JBHYGW010000005.1, from coordinate 347,948 downwards.
CGTGATCACGTGGAAGTACATCGGGTTCGGCGTGATCCTGCTGCTGGCCGGCCTGCAGGGCGTGCCGGCCGAGCTGCGGGAGGCCGCGGCCCTCGACGGCGCGAGCGCCTGGCAGACCACCCGGCACGTCGTGCTCCCGTTGCTGGGACCGACGATCCGCGTGTGGATCTTCCTGTCGGTGATCGGGTCGCTGCAGCTGTTCGACCTCGTCTGGATCATGACGCTCGGCGGTCCCGCCAACGCGTCCACGACCATGGCGGTCTACCTGACCGACCACGGCTTCAAGCGCTACGAGTTCGGCTTCGGCAGCGCGGTCGCCGTGATCCTGTTCATCATCTGCTTCGTGTTCGCGTTGTTCTACCAGCGGTTCGCCCTGCGCAGGGACACCGAGGGCGCCGTGACGTCGGGGGTGCGCTGAGGTGTTGCGCCGCAACAACATCACCGGATACGTGGCCGCGGTCGCCGTCATCGGCGTGACCGTGGTGCCGCTGCTGTTCGTCGTGCTGGGCGGGTTCCGCACCACGGCGCAGATCAACTCGTCACCCGCCGGGCTGCCGGGGCCGTTCATCTTCGACAACTACGTCGAGGTCGCCACCTCGCCGCAGTTCTGGCGGCTGCTCGGCAACAGCGCGCTGATCGCGGTCATCGCGACGACGCTGGCCGTCGGGCTCGGCTCGATGGCGGCGTTCGCGTTGTCCCGCTACGCGTTCCGGGGCAGGGAAGGGCTGTACACCCTGTTCACGCTCGGCCTGCTGTTCCCGCTGGGCGTCGCGTCGCTGCCGCTGTACCTGTGGCTGCGCCAGCTCGGCCTGCTGGAGAACCCGCTCGGCGTCGCGATCCCGGAGGCGGCGTTCTCGCTGCCGGTGACGATCGTGATCCTGCGGCCGTTCATGAACGCGATCCCCGGTGAGCTCGAGGACGCCGCCCTGCTCGACGGCGCCGCGAAGCTCGGCTTCTTCTGGAGGATCCTGCTGCCGCTGTCGCGGCCCGCGCTCATCACGGTGTCGGTGCTGGCGTTCGTCACCAGCTGGAACTTCTTCCTGCTGCCGCTGCTCGTGTTCAACGACTCCACGAACTTCACGCTGCCGCTCGGCGTGGCGATGTTCCAGTCGGAGCACACCCAGGACACCGCGAAGGTGCTCGCCTTCACCGCGCTGTCGATGATCCCCGCGCTCACGTTCTTCGTGCTCGCCGAACGCCGCATGGTCGGAGGCCTCACCGGATCGGTGAAGGGCTGACTCACAAAGGAGTGACTCCGTGCGAACCCGATTAGCCGTTGGTGCCGCGGTGGTGCTGGTGCTGACGCAGGCGGTGCCCGCGTCAGCCGCGGGACCGTTGAAGCACCACACGAACCGGTGGGTGGGCAGTGCGGTGGCTGCCCAGCACCTGGCCGCCGAGGCGGACTACAAGAAAGTGCTGACGCGTGAGTTCGACAGCGTCACGCCCGAGAACGAGATGAAGTGGGGCACGGTCGAGGCCGTCCGCGGCCAGTACGACTGGTCCGGCGCGGACGCGATCGTGAGCTACGCCAAGAAGACCGGCAAGTCGATCCGCGGCCACACGCTGGTGTGGCACAGCCAGCTGCCCGACTGGGTGGGCGGGCTGGAGGCCCCGGAGCTCCGGTCGGTCGTCCGCAAGCACATCACCGAGGAGGCCGGCCGGTTCCGCGGGAAGATCCGCGCGTGGGACGTCGTCAACGAGGCGTTCAACGAGGACGGCACGCGGCGGCAGACCGTGTTCCAGACCAAGCTCGGCGACGGCTACATCGCCGACGCGTTCCGCTGGGCGCACGCCGCCGACCCGAAGGCCAAGCTGTACATCAACGACTACAACGTCGAGGGCCTCAACCCCAAGAGCGACGCGACGTACGAGCTCGTGAAGTCGTTGAAGCGCCAGGGCGTGCCGATCCACGGCGTGGGCATCCAGGCGCACCTGTCGCTGATGTACGGGTTCCCGGCGGGCGTCCGCGAGAACATCGCGCGGTTCGCCGCGCTCGGTGTGGACGTCGCGATCACCGAGGCGGACGTGCGGATCCCGCTGCCCGTCACGCCGGAGAAGCTCGCCGCGCAGGCGGACTACTTCGGGCAGGTCTGGGACGCCTGCCACGCCGTGAAGCGGTGCGTCGAGTTCACCACGTGGGGCTTCACCGACCGGCACTCGTGGGTGCCCGACGTGTTCCCCGGTGAGGGCGCGGCGTGCCTGTTCGACGAGAACCTGAAACCCAAACCGGCTTACCGGCGGCTCTCCTCCTGAGCCCGAGGGGGAGGCGGGTGACCGGGAGTTTGCGGCACTCCCGGTCACCCCTGGCGTCATCGGCGGGTGGCGACCGCGTGCTGCAGCAGGGCCAGCGCCTGCTTCGCCACCACGTTGAACATCCCCATGGTGGTGTCGCGGGTCCCGAGCACCACCAGCAACGTGTCGGGGTCGACGGCGAACACGCCGACCTGCCCCGAGTCGCCCTCGAAGAACACCGCCCGCGGGTTGCCGACCCCGGCCTGCGCCGTGAACTGCCCGGCGAGCCCCGCGGCCGCCGCGGACATCGCCGCGACACCGTCGTCCTGGATGCCGCGGGTGACCCCGGTCAGCACCAGCCCGTCCCTCGTCGCGATCAACACCCCGTTGATCGCGACGGAGTCGATGTCGCCGTGGATGTCCCGCAACGCCTCCGTCATCAGCTTCGCGACCGCGCCCTGCCCGATCGGCTGGTTCGTCGTGTGTGCGGCTTCCGGCGTGGCCGCCCTGCGTCTGCGCATGGGCAGCGCGCCGTGGTTGTGCGCTGCCTCGGTGGACATGTCGTTCACACCGTCAGGTCTGATTCGATCGCGCGCAGGTTGTGCCGGGCGAGGGCCAGGTTGGCCCGCTCCCGGTCCAGCACGAGGTACAGGAACAGCATCGAGTCGCCCCGCTGGCCCTTGAGCAGGCGGATCAGGTGGTACTGGCGGTGCAGCGTGATGAGGATGTCCTCGATCTCGTCGTTGAGCTTGAGGGCCTGGATCACCCGCTGCTTGGACCGCACGACCTCGGTGTTGCCGGCCGCCGCCACCTCCAGGTTCAGCCAGTCGCCGCCGCCGATCGAGCCCAGCGACATGCCGCTGTCGTAGTCGACGAGCGCGGCACCCACCGCGCCGCTGATGTTCATTGCTTCTTTCAACGCCGTTTCGATGTTCATTCGACGACTTTCTCCTCGTGCGCGTCCTGTTACACACGGCGACGATCAGGTGCGAACTCCCCCGAAATCCGCTGGCAGGGCCGCGTGACCTGATCACCCTACGTCGCGAGAGCATTCGTGTAACTGCCGTTTGGAGCAACGTGGGGGCCGAATGAGTCCGTTTAGGACCGAACGTCGTGCGTGCCGATCGGACTGTGAGCGACCCTCGATTTTCGCTACGGTCGAGGGGAAGTCCGGCGGACCCACCTGTACGTCCACTGTGGAGCGAGGAGGACCGGTGCGCAGGACCAGGCAGACGGCCGTTCTCGCTGCAACCGCTCTCACGATCGTCACGGCGTGCGCGGCTCCGGCACAGCCGGCGAGGCCGCGGACGTCACAGGTCATCACCACCGCCGCGACGGCGCACACCGCGGGCCGGGTCACCGCCACCGGGCGGTACAGCTGGCCGGGCGTCTACTTCGAGGGCCGCTTCCGCGGTACCGGTGTCGGGATCGTCCTGAACGACGCGGTCAACGACTACGACGTGCAGGTCGACGGCACCACCACCGCGACCCTGGTGGCCCCGGGCCGGGTGGCGCACCAGGTCAGCGGCCTGAGCGACGGCGAGCACAGCGTCCGCCTGGTCAAGCGGACCGAGAGCCCGCAGTCCGCGGGGGAATTCGGCGGGTTCGTCGCGGCGGAGGGCGGCGAGGTGCTCCCCGCACCCGCGCCGCGCACCCGGCAGGTCGAGTTCATCGGCGACTCGCTGACGGCGGGCTACGGCAACATGTCGTCCGGCCGCGACTGCTCCTCGACCGGCGGCGTCACCCGCAACACCAACACCGACCTGAGCTTCGGTGCGCTGACCGCCCGCGCGGTGAACGCCGACTACCAGGTCAACGGGTTCTCCGGCCTCGGCATGGTGCGCAACTACGACGGCAACGCCGCGGGCACGAGCTACCGGACCTTCTACGACCGGGCGTTGCTGAACGTGGACGGCGACGTGTGGCAGAACCCCGGCACCTGGCGGCCGCAGGTCGTCGTGGTCGGCCTGGGCACCAACGACTTCTCCACCGCGCCCGAGCCGGGCGAACCGTGGACGCCGGAGAGCCTGGTGACCGAGTACAAGGCCGCCTACCAGGGGTTTCTCGACAAGCTGAGGGAACGCTACGGCACCGGTACGGCGATCGTCGTGAGCGTTCCGGAGAGCACGGGCACGTTCGCCGACGCCGCCGCGCAGGTCGTGCACGACCGGGGCGACGCCGGTGTCCACCTGTGGAACTACGACGACCCCGCGCTCGACCGGCAGGGCTGCGACTGGCACTTCTCCGCCCGCGACCACCGGCTGATCGCGGACAAGCTCGGTGCCTACCTGTCGGGGCTGTCCCTGCGGTGGTGAGCAGGACAGCCCCGCCGGGTCATGCCTGCCGGATCACGCCTTCTGGGTCACTTCGGGTCGAGCACGAACAGCGGGATCAGCCGGTCCGTCTTCTCCTGGTACTCGGCGTAGTTCGGGAACGCCGCGACGGCGCGTTCCCACCACTGCGCCCGCTCGTCGCCGTCGACCTCACGGGCGACGTAGTCCTTCGTCTCCGTGCCGTCCTGGAGGCGGATCTCCGGGTGGGCGACGATGTTGTGATACCAGGTCGGATGCTCCGGAGCACCGCCCTTGGACGCCACGACCGCGTAGCTGCCGTCGTGTTCGACGCGCATCACCGGGGTGTAGCGGAGCTGGCCGCTCTTGGCACCGCGCACCGTCAGCAGCACGATGGGACGGCCGGTCACCAGGATGCCCTCGGTGGTCCCGGTCTCCAGGATCTTCGCGGTCTGGTCGCGCACCCACTCGGTGGGGCTGAGCTTCACGTCTGCCATGTTCACGATCAACGATTCTCCGCCAGGTCTCATTCCCTCGCAGGTCAGTGCGCCGCGAACTGCACGTTCGTGGTCTGGACGGCGTCGGGCCGCACCGGCAGGGCGGCGACCTCGAGGCGTTCGCCGTAGACGTCGGTGACCGCGACGGCGCCACCGCAGCCGGCGCCGTTCTCGGAGAGGAAGTAGTTGTAGTCGGCGCGGTTCAGCTGCCGCCACTGCCCGCCGGCCCGGACCTCCAGCCGTGCCACGGGGTTGCGGTGGTCGAGCACCTGGATGCCGCACCAGTACTGGCTGGAGCCGGACTTGTGGCGGATCGCGACCTTCTTCGACGTCGGCGGGCTCACCAGCGTCCAGCTGACCGGGATCTCACCCTGCACCGGCGCCGCGAGCTGGGCGAACGCCTCGGCGCTCAGGTCGAGCTGGCCGGGGCGGCACTCCGGGCAGAGGTTGGTGACGCGCACGGTGATGCTCTTGCCGCTGGCCTTGACCAGCAGGAACGCGCCGCACGCCGCGGAACCTCCGTAGTCGGTCGCGTTGATCGCGGTGGTCAGCGGATCGGGACCGGGGTCGTACATGCAGGCGCCGCCGCCGTCGGAGTCGTAGAACGTCGCGATCCCGGTCCGCTCCTCGCCGGGCCTGATCCGGCCGGCGAGCGACGGCGTCTGCCGAGTGGTCGTCGTCGTTGTCGTCGTCGCCGTGGTGGTCGTGGTGGTCGCCGGTGCGACGGTGGTCGTGGTGGTGGGCGCGGCGCTCACCCCGGCGGCGGCCACGGGTGCGCCCGCGACGCCCGGCTGGTCGCGCAGCACCACCACACCGAGGACCGCCGCGAGCGTGACCAGGACGAACAGGAGTGGTCCGGTGCGTCTCACCGCCGAACCATAGTCCGCTGCACGGCGATGAACACCAGCAGCAGGACACCGATGACGATTTTCGTCCACCACGAGCTGAGCGTGCCCTGGAACGAGATCAGCGTCTGGATCGTGCCGAGCACCAGGACGCCGACGACACCGCCGAGCACGTACCCGACGCCGCCCGCCAGCAGGGTCCCGCCGATCACGACGGCCGCGATGGCGTCGAGCTCCATGCCCACGGCGTGCAGGCCGTAGCCGGACAGCATGTAGAGGCTGAACAGCAGACCGGCCAGCGCCGAGCAGAACCCGCTGATCACGTACACGCCGATCTTGGTGCGCGCGGTCGGCAGTCCCATCAGCAGCGCGGACGACTCGCTGCCGCCGACCGCGTAGACCGTGCGGCCGAAGCGGGTGCGGTGCAGGACGTACATCGCGGCCACGACGACCAGCACCGCGATCACGACGTTGTAGGTGATCGTGACGCCGCCGGGCAGTTCGATCGTGGCGGTGGCGACGTCGCGGAAGGTGCTGTTCTTGATCGACACCGACTCGATGCTGATCAGGAAGCACAGGCCGCGCGCGAGGAACATGCCGGCCAGCGTGACGATGAACGGCTGGATGTCGAACCGGTGGATCACGATCCCCATCAGCAGCCCGAGCGTCGACCCGATCAGCAGCACCGCGAGCACGACCAGCGGCACCGGCCAGCCCGCGCGCAGACCGGCCGCGGTGACCATCGTGGACAGTGCGACGACCGAGCCGACGGACAGGTCGATGCCCCCGCTGAGGATCACGAACGTCATGCCGGCGGCGAGCACGATGAGGAAGGCGTTGTCGATGAACAGGTTCGCGACCACCTGACCGGACGCGAAGCCGTCGTACCGCGCCGAACCCACCCCGAAGGCGAGGACGAACAGCACGACGGTCGCGATGACGGGCAGGAACCGCGACGGCACCCGTTGGGCGAGAGTGGTCATGACGAGACCGCCACCTTCCGGAAGCTCAGTGCCGCACGGGCCTTCGGCGCCTGCACCAGGCAGACGGCGATGACGACGACGGCCTTGAAGACCAGCGTCACCTCCGGGGCGACGCCGATCGTGTAGATGGTGGTCGTGAGGGTCTGGATGATCAGCGCGCCCAGCAACGTGCCGGTGAGCGAGTAGCGGCCGCCGGCGAGCGACGTGCCGCCGATGACGACCGCGAGGATCGCGTCCATCTCGATCCACAGCCCGGCGTTGTTGGCGTCGGCCGCGCTGACGTTCGAGCTGATCATCAACCCGGCGATGCCCGCGCACACCGCGGCGAACACGTAGACCGTCCAGATGATCGTGCGGCTGCGCACCCCGGCCAGCCGCGACGCCTCCGGGTTCACGCCGACCGCCTCGATCAGCATTCCGAGCGCGGTCCTGCGCGTCACGAACGCCACGATCCCCAGCACCAGCAGGCTGATCAGGATCGACGTCGGCAGGATCACGAACCCGGCGCCGACCTGCCGGTAGGCCGTGTTGTTGACCGTGACGATCTGGCCCTCGGTCACCAGCATCGCGATGCCGCGCCCCGCGGTCATCAGCACGAGCGTCGCGATGATCGGCTGGATGCCGAGCGCCGCGACGAGGAACCCGTTCCAGAGCCCCAGAACCGCGCAGAGCACGAGCGCGATCGCCATGCCGGCGAACGCCGTTCCCGCGTCCCCGGACGTTCCGATGTGGACACACGTGACGGCGCCGGCGATGGCGGCCACCGCGCCGACGGAGAGATCGATGCCCCTGGTCGCGATCACCAGGGTCATGCCGAGCGCGATCAGCAGGGTCGGCGCGCCGTTCTTCAGGACGTCGACCAGGCCGCCGTACAGGTGGCCGTCCTGCATGCGCAGGCTGAAGAACGACGGGGTGAAGACCAAGTTGAGCAGCAGGAGCGCCGCCAGGGCCACGAGCGGCCAGACGAGCCGGTTCTTCACGACACCACCTTCTCCGGTTCCGGTGCGGCCCCGCCCGCGATGAGCTCGACCACCTCGTCCACGCCGGTCGCCGACCCGTCCAGCTCCGCGATCTTGCGCCGGTCGCGCAGCACCACGATCCGGTCGGCGATCCGCACGACCTCCTCGAGCTCCGCCGAGATGAACAGCACGGCGGTGCCCTCGGCCGCCAGCGTCGTGACGAGCTGCTGGATCTGGGCCTTGGCGCCGATGTCGATGCCGCGCGTCGGCTCGTCCAGGATCAGCAGCCGCGGCTCGGTGACGAGCCAGCGCGCCAGCAGCACCTTCTGCTGGTTGCCGCCGGACAGGGTGCGCACCAGCGCGTCCGGGTTGGCGGGGCGGATGTCCAGCGCCTTCACGTACTTCTCGACCAGCTGGTCCTTCGTCCTGCGCGGCAGCGGGCGGGTCCAGCCGCGGGCGGCCTGCATCGCGAGCACCAGGTTGTCGCGGATCGAGAGGTCCGCGACCAGGCCCTCGCCCTTGCGGTCCTCCGAGCTGAACGCGATGCCCGCCGTGATCGCCGAGCGCGGGCCGCGCAGCCGCAGCGGCTTGCCGTCCACGAGGACCCGTCCCGAGTCGGCGCGGTCGGCGCCGAAGAGCAGCCTCGCCAGCTCGGTGCGGCCGGAGCCGAGCAGACCGGCCAGGCCGACGACCTCGCCCGCGCGGATCTCCAGGTCGAACGGTTCGATCGCACCGCGCCTGCCGAGCCCGGTCGCCTGCAGCAGCACGGGGCCGTCCACGCGGTGCTTCTCCACCGCGTCCTCGATCGCCTCCAGCGCGCCGAGGTCGCGGCCGATCATCTGGGAGATCACCGCCCGCCGGTCCACCTCCGCGGTGAGGTGCTCACCGACCAGCGCTCCGTTGCGCAGCACCGTCATCCGGTCGGAGATCTCGTAGACCTGGTCGAGGAAGTGCGACACGAACAGGATCGCGACACCCTCGTCGCGCAGCACGCGCATGATCCGGAACAGCTCGGCGACCTCGCCGGCGTCCAGACTGGACGTCGGTTCGTCGAGCACCAGCACGCGGCAGTCGACCGCGATGGCACGGGCGATCGCGACCAGCTGCTGCACGGCGATCGGGTGCTCGCCGAGGCTCGACGCCGGGTCGATGTGCACACCGATGCGCGCCAGCACCTCCGCCGCCCGCCTGCGCATCGCCGGGAAGTCGATGCCGCCGAGCCTGCGGGGTTCGCGGCCCAGCAGGATGTTCTCCGCGACCGTGAGGTTCGCGCAGAGGTTGACCTCCTGGTAGACCGTGCTGATCCCGGCGTGCTGGGCCTCGCCGGGGGAGGAGAACGCCACGTCCTCGCCCGCCAGCGACACCCGGCCGCCGTCGGGGCGGTGGACACCGGTCAACGTCTTGATGAGAGTGGACTTCCCGGCGCCGTTCTCGCCCATGAGGGCGTGCACCTCACCGGGGAACAGCCGGAAGTCGACGTCCTGCAACGCCTTCACGCCGGGGAACGCGAGGCTGATGCCCCGCATCTCGACGACGGGTGGCGGCGACTCGGTCATGGGCTCTGGCTTTCGTCGCTGGGGCCGGCCGCGGAGCCCGCCACCGGCTGGCCGGGTGACGGGCTCCGCGGATCTCGTGAGGACTCGCGGCGTGGACTCAGTACTGGCGCTGCGGGAGCGCGGCCTTGGCCTGCTCCTGGGTGAACGTGCCCTCCTCGGTCACGACCCGCGCCGGCACGTCCTGCCCGGCCACGACCTTCTTGGCGAGCTCCATCAACTGCTTGCCCAGCAACGGGTTGCACTCGACGATGAAGTTGATCTCTCCGTTGGAGAGCGCCGTCATGCCGTCCTTCACCGCGTCGACGGTGATGATCTTGATGTCCTTGCCGGGCACCTTGCCCGCCGCCTTGATCGCCTCGATCGCGCCCAGGCCCATGTCGTCGTTGTGCGCGTAGACGACGTCGATCTTCGGCTGGGACTTGAGGAACGCCTCCATCACCTGCTTGCCGCCCGACCGCGTGAAGTCACCGGTCTGCGACGCGACGATCTTGATGTCCGGCTTGGCGGCGATCTTCTCCTCGAAGCCCTTCTTGCGGTCGATCGCGGGCGCGGCGCCGGTGGTTCCCTGCAGCTCCACCACGTTCGCCGGACCGGTCACGTTCGCGACGAGCCAGTCGCCTGCCCTGCGGCCCTCCTCGACGAAGTCCGAGCCGAGGAACGTCTTGTACAGCGAGGTGTCGTCCGAGTCGATCGAGCGGTCGGTGAGGATGACCGGGATGTTGGCGCGCTTGGCCTCCAGCAGCACGGTGTCCCAGCCGGTCTCGACGACCGGGCTGAACGCGATCACGGACACCTTCTGCTGGATGTAGGACCGGATCGCCTTGATCTGGTTCTCCTGCTTCTGCTGCGCGTCGGAGAACTTCAGCTCGATCCCGGCGGCCTTCGCCTCCTCCTGGACCGACTTCGTGTTGGCGGTGCGCCAGCCGCTCTCCGCGCCGACCTGGGCGAAGCCCATCGTGATGGTGTCGCCGCCGGATGATCCGGTGCCCCCACCACCCCCAGAGCCACAGGCCGTGAGCGCGCTCAGCAGGACCACGCTGGCGACTGTCGTGATCTTCTTCAGCACTGAATTCCTCCGGTGTGACGACGGTGTCGCGGAGCAGTACCGCGTGTCCGCGGTTTCAGGCTGCCAAGAGTGAACGTTCACAACTGCCGCGTCAAGGCCTTGCCCGTAACGAAGTCGCAGTCCTATGTTAACGCTCACTTCCGAGCGGGGGAGGGAAATCGTGCTGCGTCTGCACGCACTGGTGCGCGCCGTTTTCGTGGCGAGTCCGTCGTTCGTCGGTCGCGTGTCGGGGGTGGCTGCCGGGACTGATGTCTCGTGCCGCGACCACCTGACGTCGTGGATGAGGTGCGGCACCGCGGCCGGTCGTAGGTCTGTCGCTTGTGGACGCTTCGGCGACGGCCGCGCGGCGAGGTCCGTCCACGTTCGAGGACCGTCCGCGACTCCACTGGTGCGCTCCGCGTCGGTCTCGCGCGGGAGAACAGAGGTTTCGTGGTGTCCGGAGCCACGTGACGACCGCGACGCGCTGACGTTCCACATTCCGTCTCGAATGAGTGGACAATGAGCACTGCATCGATGCCGACCTGGTGTTATCGCTAACATCAGGTCGGCAGATCAAGGATCGGAGACCGCTAGTGGAGAAGACCTCGCGTGACCCCGCGATGACCGATGTCGCACGACTCGCCGGGGTGTCGCACCAGACGGTCTCGCGTGTGCTCAACAACCACCCGAACGTCCGCGAGCAGACCCGGCTGCGGGTGCAGGCGGCCATCAAGGAGCTGGACTACCGGCCCAACCGGGCGGCGCGCGCGCTCGTGACGGGCAAGACCCAGCTGATCGGCGTGGTGGCGCAGAACTCGACGCTGTACGGCCCCGCGTCGCTGCTGTCGGCCTTCGAGGAGGCGGCGGCCGAGGCCGGGTTCGCGGTCAGCGTGGGCAGGGTGAAGGTGCTCGACCGCGCGTCCATCTCCGCCGCCGTCGAACGGCACCGCGACCAGCGCGTGGCCGGCATCGTGGTGATCGCCCCGACGTCCTCCGCCGCCGACGCGCTGGCCGACGTGCCGGCCGGTGTGCCGCTGGTGACGGTCGACGGCGACCCGGACCGCCCGACCCCGCTCGTCACGGTCGACCAGGCCGCGGGCGCCTGGGAGGCCACCATGCACCTGCTCCAGGCCGGCCACGAGACCGTGTGGCACGTGTCGGGCCCCGCCGACTGGTTCGACGCGGCGGGTCGCGTGGAGGGCTGGCGCCGCGCCCTGGAGGCCGCGCACGCCGAGGTCCCGCCGGTCGTGACGGCCGACTGGAGCGCCGCCGCCGGCTACCGGGCCGGCCAGATGCTGGCCAGGATGCCCGAGGTCACGGCCGTGTTCTGCTCGAACGACCACCTCGCCCTCGGCCTGCTGCGGGCGATGAGCGAACGGGGCAGGCGCGTCCCGCACGACCTCAGCGTGGTCGGCTTCGACGACGTGCCGGAGGCGGCGTACTTCATCCCCCCGCTGACCACCGTGCGCCCGGACTTCGCCGCCGTGGCCAGGGAGACGCTCGGCCTGTTGTTGCAGCAGGTCAGCGACGGCGGAACGACGGCGCCACGCCGTGCCGTCGAGCCGATGCTGGTGAAGCGCGGCAGCGTGGCGCCGCCGCCGAGGTAGCCGGCTCGGAGGCGACGCGGATTGGTCGTCGGCGGGTGAGAGGCGCGGCAGTGACGGCACGTGGTGGCGCGTGCGGCGCCTCGGACTGCGCACCCGCTGCCTCGGGCTCCCCCTCCACGGCGCCGCCCGGTGGCTTGTCCTATGTCTCGACCTTGGTGCTCGCGACGCCGCCCGGTGGCCTGTCCCGCGTCTCGACCTCCGGGCTCGTGACGGCGCCCGCCGACCTGTCCAGCGCTTGGAGCTCCGCGTCCTCGGCGGCGGCCGGCGGCCCTTCCCGCGGCTCGGACTCCACGTCGCGCGACGGCGCCCGCCGACCCTTCCCGCGGCGCGGACTCCACGTCCCGCGACGGCGCCCGCCGACCCGCCCAGCGCCTCGAACTCCGCGCCCACCACCACATCCCGATCGCCGCTCCGCGCTTTGTCGTGCGCTCACGTCGTTCACCATTTGGTGCTCTCGCTGCGAAATCACGTTACATCGCGTTCATCTTGACTCCCTGATTGTTAGCGATAACACTCAGCCTCGTGACTGACATGACGATCGACCGCGACGCGTGTGTGGTGGGTGTCGACTTCGGCACGTTGTCCGGTCGCGCCGTGGTCGTGCGCGTCCGCGACGGCGCGGAGCTCGGCACCGCCGTGCACGACTACCGCCACGGCGTCGTGGACCAGGTGCTGCCCGCCACCGGCCGGCCGTTGCCGCCGGAGTGGGCGCTGCAGGTCCCGGCCGACTACGTGGACGTCCTGCGCACCGCCGTCCCGCAGGCCGTCGAGGCGGCCGGGATCTCGGCGGAGCAGGTGATCGGCATCGGGACCGACTTCACCGCCTGCACGATGGTGCCGGTCACCGCGGACGGCACGCCGCTGTGCGAGCTGCCCGAGTTCGCGGAGAACCCGCACGCCTACGTCAAGCTGTGGCGCCACCACGCCGCGCAGCCGCAGGCCGACCGGATCAACGAGCTGGCCCGGCAGCGCAGCGAGCCGTGGCTCGCGCGCTACGGCGGGCTGATCTCGTCGGAGTGGGAGTTCGCCAAGGGTCTGCAGGTGCTGGAGGAGGCACCCGAGGTCTACGCGGCGATGGAGCACTGGGTCGAGGCCGCGGACTGGATCATCTGGCAGCTCGCCGGCACCTACACGCGCAACGCGTGCACCGCCGGGTACAAGGGGATCCACCAGGACGGCGCGTACCCGAGCGCGGAGTTCCTCAAGGACCTCAACCCGGAGTTCGGGACCTTCGTCGCGGACAAGCTCGACCACCCGCTGTCCCCGCTCGGCGGCAAGGCCGGTGAGCTCACCGCGCAGGCCGCGGAGTGGACCGGGCTCAGGCAGGGCATCGCGGTCGCGGTCGGCAACGTCGACGCGCACGTCACCGCGCCCGCCGCGCGGGCCGTCGAGCCCGGCCAGATGGTCGCGATCATGGGCACCTCCACCTGCCACGTCATGAGCGGCGAGGCGCTGCGCGACGTGCCGGGCATGTGCGGCGTCGTCGACGGCGGCATCGTGCCGGGGCTGTGGGGGTACGAGGCGGGGCAGAGCGGCGTCGGCGACATCTTCGCGTGGTTCCTGCGCAACCAGGTGCCGCCCGTCTACCACGAGCAGGCGGCCGAGCGCGGCATCGGCGTGCACGAGCTGCTCAGCGAGCTCGCCGCGGGCCAGGAGGTCGGCGAGCACGGGCTCGTCGCGCTGGACTGGCACAGCGGCAACAGGTCCGTGCTCGTCGACCACGAACTGTCCGGTGTGGTCGTCGGCCAGACGCTCGCCACGAAGGCCGAGGACATCTACCGCGCTTTGCTGGAAGCCACGGCGTTCGGCACGCGCGTCATCGTCGACGCCTTCACCGACGCGGGCGTGCCGGTGACCGAGCTGATCATCGCCGGCGGGCTGCTCAAGAACCCGTTGCTGATGCAGATCTACGCCGACGTGGTGAACCTGCCGCTGTCGGTGATCGGGTCGGCGCAGGGACCGGCGCTGGGTTCCGCGATGCACGCCGCGGTGGCCGCCGGTGCGCACGCCGACATCCGCGCGGCGGCCGCCGCGATGGGGTCGGTGCGCCGCGACGCGTTCACGCCGATCGCGAAGAACGTCGAGGCGTACCAACGGCTCTTCGACGACTACCTGGAGCTGCACGACTACTTCGGCCGCGGCGCCAACGACGTCATGCACCGGCTGCGCGGCTACCGGCGCGACGCCCTGGAGGGGAAGAGCTGATGTCCGCCACGACGGAGCTGCGCCGCACGGTCGCCGAGCTCCACCGCGAGCTGACCCGCTACGAGCTGGTGACCTGGACGGCCGGCAACGTGTCGGCGCGCGTGCCCGGCCAGGACCTGATGGTGATCAAGCCGTCCGGCGTGTCCTACGACGAGCTCGGCCCGCACGCGATGGTCGTGACCGACCTGCACGGCGAGCTCGTCGAGGGCGAGCTCGCGCCGTCCTCCGACACCGCCGCGCACGCCTACGTGTACCGGCACATGCCGGACGTCGGCGGTGTCGTGCACACGCATTCCCCTTACGCCACGGCATGGGCGGCGCGCGGCGAGCCCATCCCGTGCGTGCTCACCATGATCGCGGACGAGTTCGGCGGGGACATCCCGGTCGGGCCGTTCGCGCTGATCGGCGACGACTCGATCGGCAGGGGGATCGTGGAGACCCTGGCCACCAGCAGGTCGAAGGCTGTGCTGATGCGCAACCACGGCCCGTTCACGGTCGGCACGACCGCCCGCGCGGCGGTGAAGGCCGCCGTCCTGGTGGAGGACGTCGCCCGCACCGTCCACTTCGCACTCCAGCTCGGCAAGCCGGAAGTGATCGCACAAGAGCACGTCGACCGGCTTTACGAGCGCTACCAGAACGTCTACGGCCAGTGAGCCCAGAAGGAGAGCACATGGCGGACAAGCCCCAGATCTGGTTCCTCACCGGCAGCCAGCACCTCTACGGCCCCGAGACGCTGGACCAGGTCGCGGCGCAGTCCCAGCAGATCGCGCGGATGCTGTCCGACTCCGGCCGGATCAGCGCGGAGATCGTGTGGAAACCGGTGCTGACCGACTCCGGCGCCATCCGCGGGGTCATGCAGCAGGCGAACAACGACCCGTCGTGCGTCGGCGTCATCGCGTGGATGCACACGTTCTCGCCGGCGAAGATGTGGATCACCGGGCTCGACCTGCTGCGCAAACCGTTGCTGCACCTGCACACGCAGCTCAACGAGGCGCTGCCGTGGTCCACCATCGACATGGACTTCATGAACCTCAACCAGGCCGCGCACGGCGACCGCGAGTTCGCCTACGTGCAGACCAGGATCGGGGTGGCGCGCAAGACGGTGGCCGGGCACGCCAGTGATCCCGTGGTGGCCGAGCGGATCGACGGGTGGGCGCGCGCCGCCGCCGGCACCGCGCACCTGCGGAACCTGCGCCTGGCCCGGTTCGGCGACAACATGCGCGACGTCGCCGTGACCGAGGGCGACAAGGTCGAGGCGGAGTTGCGGTTCGGCGTCTCGGTGAACACCTACGGCGTCAACGACCTGGTGGCTGTCGTCGACGCGGTGCCGGACGCCGACATCGACCTGCTCGTCGCCGACTACGCCGAGACCTACCGGCTGGCCGCGGAGCTGGCGCGCGGGGGAGAGCGGCACGACTCGCTGCGCTACGCCGCCCGCATCGAGATCGGCCTGCGGTCGTTCCTCGACGACGGCGGGTTCGGGGCGTTCACCACGAACTTCCAGGACCTCGGCGGGCTGCGGCAGCTGCCGGGCCTCGCGGTGCAGCGGCTGATGGCCGACGGCTACGGCTTCGGCGGCGAGGGCGACTGGAAGACCTCGGCGTTGCTGGCCGCCGTGAAGGCGATGGGCACGGGAACCGGCCGCGGCACGTCGTTCATGGAGGACTACACCTACCACTTCGGGCCGGGCGAGCCGAAGATCCTCGGCGCGCACATGCTGGAGGTGTGCCCGACGATCGCCGCGGACCAGCCGTCGTGCGAGATCCACCCGCTCGGCATCGGCGACCGCGAGGACCCGGTGCGGCTGGTGTTCGACGCCGCTCCCGGCCCCGCCGTGACGATCGGTCTCGCGGACCTCGGCGACCGCTTCCGCCTGGTGGCCAACGAGGTCACCGTCGTGCCGCCGGACGAGCCGCTGCCGAAGCTGCCCGTCGCGCGGGCGGTGTGGAAGCCGGCGCCGTCGCTCTCGACGTCCGCGGAGTGCTGGCTCACCGCGGGCGGGCCGCACCACACGGTCATGACGCAGGCCGTCGGCGCCGAGGTGCTGCGGGACTTCGCCCAGATGGCCGCGACCGAGCTCGTGCTCATCGACGCGGAGACGACTCCGGCGTCGTTCTTCGACCGGCTGCGCTGGAACGCCGCCTACCACCGGCTGGCGACCGGCCTCGTCTGACGCGACGGGCCACCACCTGGCGACGGGGGTGGAGCACATCGGGAGGTCCCGCTGGACGGGGTCCCGGTGGGCTCCACCCCCGCTCGCGTCGAACAACGGCGGGCAGAGCACAGCTGCCCTCCGCGCGGGAAGACGACGGGGCCGTCGCCGCCTCTCCTGCTCGCCGGCGCGGTCTCGCGGGCGCGCCGGGAACCTCGCAAGGATGCCAGGTGCTGTGAACGCTCACAAGTGGTTGAACCCGTCACATTCCAGGGCCGTATTCCTCGTGTGCCGGCACCCAACGTCCCCCACTCGTGAGGTTCGCCCATGTCGAAAGCGCATGCACGACCGCAACGCGGCAAGCGGGTACTGGTCGCCGGAGTCGCGGTCGCCGCGACACTGACCGCGGTGACCGCCGCCGTCGCCCTCGCCGGCGGCGAGGAGGTGACCGGCTCGATCGTCTGCCCGCGCCCGGTGGTCCCCGAAGTCCCCGCCGCGGCGCAGGCCGAGGTCCAGCGCGAGCTCGCGAACCTGGACAAGCAGATCGCCGAGGCGAACGAACGGCTGCGCACCTCCGCCGGTGAGGGTGGGCCGAACTTCGTGCAGAACGCCATCCTCGGGCCGCTGGCGAGCAAGCGCGTCGCCGCGCTGAACCGCATCGAGACCGCGATCGGCAGGGTCGCCGCCAAGCCGGAGGGCCTGGAGAGGTTCGCGAACTGCGGACTTGGTGAGGCACCCGCCGTCTCGGCACCCCCGGCCACGTCGTCGCAGGCCTCCCCGACCGGGGCTCCGGCGGCGGGAGGCGCCATCGCGTGCCCGGCGCCCGTGGTGGGCTCCGTGCCGGCGGCCGCGCGGGCCGAGGTCGACCGCGAGCTCGCGAACCTGGACAGGCAGCTCGCCGAGGCGAACGAACGGCTGCGCACCTCCGCGGGCCAGGGCGGCCCGAACTTCGTGCAGAACGCGATCCTGGGCCCGCTGGCGAGCAAGCGCGGTGCCGCGCTGGACCGGATCGCGATCGCCATCGGCCGCGTCCAGGCCCGGCCTCAGGGACTCGAGCGCTTCGCCACCTGTTCGCTGAAGTAACTCTCCTCGGGGTTCGAGCGGTCAGACCCCCGCCCTCGCGGCGGGGCGAGCGTTTCGGGAAAGGGGTCCTGCCGGACGGTTCGCGCCACCGTCCGGCAGGACCTCGGCGCGTCGGCGGATCGTCGGCGGATGTTAGCGCGAACATGGCTCGGTGGAGTGGTCACGCGCTGTCCCGCACGACGAGCGTGGACGGGTAGAACGTGGCACCGCCGGTGTCGCGCCGGTCGAGCACGGAGATCGCCGCCGCCGTGGCGATCTCCTCCACCGGGTGCGTGCTGGTGGTGAGCGCGGGGCGGACGAGGCCCGCGAACGCGATGTCGTCGAACCCGGCGACCGCGACGTCGCCCGGCACCTGCAGGCCGAGCACGCGCAGTCCGTCGAGGACACCCAGCGCGGTGAGGTCGCTGAGCGCGAACACCGCGTCGGTGTCGGGCCACCGCGCCATGATCTCGATGGCGGCCTCGGTCCCGCGCCTGGCCGTGAAGTCGCCGGGCACGACCCGCGCCTCGCCGCCGCTGTCGTGCAGCACCCGCCGGTACGCCTCGACGGCGCGGTCACCACAGGGCAGCCACGACGGGCCGGTGACCATCGCGATCCGGCGCCTGCCCGAGCGCACCAGGTGCCGCACGACCCCGTCCGTGCCGGAGCGGTTGTCGACGTCGAAGGACGGCACGTGCCGCGCGCCGACGCCGACCGCGGCCACCCGCCCGCGCAGCTCGCGCGGCACCGTCTCGAGCGCAGGCCGCGTCGGGTTCACCACCACCAGGCCCCCGAGGCCGCGCCCGTCGGCGAGGCGGGCGAGTGAGCCGGGGTCGTTCAGGGGTAGCCAGTGCAATGAGACGCCGACCTCGCGCTCGGCGGCGACGTGCGCCGCCGACGTCAGCACGCGGCCGACGTACGGGTCGTCGAGCACGGCCGCCGTGTGCCCGATGACGGCGATGGCGAGGCGCGTACCCGTACGGGTGACCAACGCGCGCGCAGACGCGTCCGGCACGTAGCCGAGCGCCGTCACCGCCGCGGTTACCCTGTCGCGTGACTTCTGCGATGCCGGTCCTTGTCCCGTGACGACACGTGAGGCGGTGGCCCGGGACACGCCCGCGGCCCGGGCCACGTCGTCCAGCGTGGCGGTGTGTTCCGTCATCTCAGCAGTATTGCGGTGGAAGCGCTTCCATGTGTGGGGTAAGTACTTCGTGTATCGAGAAAGGAGGACCAGGATGTCGGTCACGGTGCCGCGCAACCAGGTTCGAGCCGCCGCGGCGGGCGTGGCGGTCACCTTCGGGCTCAACGGGGTCGCCGTCGCGACCTGGTTCGCCCGGGTCCCCGCTGCCCGCGACGCGCTCGGCCTCACGCCGGGTGCCTTGGGCCTCCTGCTGTTGTCCATGTCGGTCGGCGCCTGCCTCGCGATGCTCACCGCGGGCGAGGTGACGCACCGCCTCCGCCCCAAGCTGACGGTCTCCGTCTCGGCCGTGACGGTCGCCATCGGCCTGGCCGTCGCGGGCGTCGGCATCGGCGCGTACCCGTCGCCGCTGCTGACCGCGATCGGCATCTTCACGCTCGGCTACGGCTCCGGCCTGTGCGACGTGGCGATGAACGTGGAGGCCGCCGAGGTCGAACGCGTCATCGGCAAGACCGTGATGCCGCGCTTCCACGCGATGTGGAGCCTGGGCACCGTGGCGGCGGCCGGCATGGCCTCCTTCGCCGCGTGGGCCGTGCTGCCCGTGACCGCACACCTCGCCGTGGTGGCCCTGGTAGTCGCTGGCGGCACGCTGGTGGCGGCGCGCACGTACCGGTTCGCGGCCGAGGCGGAACACGGCAAGGGCAGCGGCGTCCTGGCGGCGTGGCGCGAGCCGCGCACGTTGCTGATCGGCCTGCTCGTGCTGGTGTTGGCGTTCACAGAGGGCACCGCGAACGACTGGGTGGCGGTGGCGTTCATCGACGGCCACGCGTTCGACCCGGCGCTGGGCGCCCTGGTGTTCGGCGTGTTCGTGACGACCATGACGTTCGGCCGCATCTTCGGCACGATCCTGCTGGACCGCTGGGGCCGCGTGCCGGCGATCGCGCTCTCGATGGTGCTGGCCGCGGCCGGAGTCGCGGTGGCGGTGTTCGCACCCTCGTCCGCGCTGGCCGTCGTGGGCGTCGGCGTGTGGGGTCTCGGGACCGCGCTGGGCTTCCCGGTCGGCATGAGCGCCGCGGCCGACGACCCCGCCCGTGCCGCGGCTCGGGTGTCCGTGGTCGCGGTCATCGGCTACACGGCGTTCCTGGCCGGGCCGCCGTTGGTCGGGTTCCTGGGGAACGAGGTGGGGGTGCTGCGGGCGTTGCTGATCGTGCCGCTGCTGTTGTTGCCGGCTTTGGCGCTCGTGCCGATGCTGCGGCCGATCAAGGTCGAGTAACCGGTCCGGGCGTGCTCACGGGTTCGTCGTGAGCACGCCCGGAATTCGACAGCGCGTCTTTTACTCCGTGAACATCGTGTACGAGCGCATTTCGCCGAACCGCCCCGCCGCCAGGTCCTCGGCGCTGATCAGGAAACACCCGTAGTACACATCGCTCTGCGTGTAGAACTGGGCGAGGTTCACCCATTCCCGGACCAGCCGGTCCTCCTCCTCGTGCAGCCGGCGGAACCTTTCCTCCCGCGGCAGGTCGAGGTACGGCTCTGGCGCGTTGCGGAGGGTGTCGTCGGCCATCTGCGTCCACGGCCCGTCGGAGCTGCCGACCTCGCTCACGTAGCCGCCGAAGCGCAGGGCGGAGCCTCGGCTGGGGGACGGCCAGAGCTCGTCCACCAGCTCGCACAGCTGGTCGACGTGCTCGAGCTCGGCGAGCAGCTGCTTCACGTCTGCGGTCTCGAACTCGGCGTCGCGGTCCTCGAGCCACTCCGGCAGGTCGGGGTGGACCCAGGCGGAGATCCGTTCCTCGGGGATGACGAACGGGATCTCCTCGCAGAACATCGACAGGTCGTGGCCGGGCGGCAGGTCGGCCACCGTCGTCTCCGTGCCCGCCGGGACGTGCAGGACCCGTGCGTACTCGGACGCGCCTTCGTGGGGCTGGCCCTCCATGTCCTCCTCGTGGTGCAGGAAGAAGAGCAGCGTCCCGTCCTCCGGCAGCGGCAGGCCGTCGACCCTGGGGAGGGCCGCGCAGTCGACGGACCCGATGAACGGCAACGGGTAGCTGTCGGCCCTCGGCCACTCCAGGCCGGCCGGTAACCGGGGAAGTCCTCCCAGCTGTCCTGCCTCGGTGTCGTCCGCGCCTGCCTTGCCGGTCCAGATCGCGAACCGGAGCTGCCCGGTGAACCTGTCGATCTCGCCGGCCGGAATGCCCCGGTCGGTCGCCGCGCGGCGGAACTCTTCGTAGCGGTCCATGGCGGAGCATGATCGCAGAACGCGGGAAGCGCTCTCCCGACCCCCTGCGCACAATTGCATCATCCGCTGATCCAGTTCGCGAAGAATTCGACCGCATTCGACTCGAATGGTCGTCGAATACCGGCGCCGCTCGTCGAATGAATTCACTTCGTTGACGCACGACGGACGCTGTCGTAATACTCGTTTCACGATCGTGGACGGTGTTCAAGAATGTGAATCCTTTCTGAAGGGTATCCCGTCATGCGGCTTTTCGTTGGCGCGCTGGTTCTGGCCTGCGCGGGAACCGGGGTGGTCCCGGCGCACGCCGTTCCCGACCCGGCCCGGCAGGTGCTGCGGGCAGGGGACGGCTGGGCTTCCGAGGGTCAGGGGACGACCGGGGGTGCGCACGCGCCGGCCGGGCACGTGCACGAGGTGCGCACGAGGGCCGAGCTGGTCGCGGCGCTGGCCTCGCCGGGGCCGCGGATCATCAAGGTCAGGGGCGTCATCGACGCCAACACCGGGCCCGACGGGACGCCGTTGCGGTGTGAGGACTACGCGACCGACGGGTACACGCTCGCGGGGTACCTGGCGGCGTACGACCCGGCTGTCTGGGGGTGGGAGCGCGAGCCCGAGGGGCCGGTGGAGCAGGCGCGCGTGGCGTCCGCGAAGAGGCAGGAAGCGGTCATCGGGCTGACCGTCCAGGCCGACACGACGATCATCGGGGTCGGCAGGGGCGCGGGGATCACCGGCGGCAGCCTGCGCATCCACGGCACGAGCAATGTGATCGTGCGCAACCTGACCTTCCGCGACACGCGTGACTGCTTCCCGCAGTGGGACCCGACGGACACCAGCCCCGGTGCGCCGCCCGGCAACTGGAACTCGCTCTACGACTCGGTGTCGGTGCAGCGCTCGGACCACGTGTGGGTGGACCACAGCACGTTCACCGACGAGCCGAACGTCGACAGCACCCAACCGCTCCACTTCGGACGGCCCTACCAGGTGCACGACGGGCAGCTCGACATCACCAACGGCGCCGATCTGATCACCGTGTCGCACAACGTCTTCGCCGAGCACGGCAAGACCATGCTGATCGGGTCGTCGAACTCGTCCACGACCGATCCCGGCAAGCTCAGGGTGAGCGTTCACCACAACGTGTTCCGCAACGTCCAGGAACGAGCGCCGCGCGTGCGGTTCGGGCAGGTGCACGTCTACAACAACCTCTACGAGGGCACGCAGACGTACAGCTGGGGCGTCGGCGTCCAGTCGCGGATCTACGCGCAGAACAACTTCGTCAAGGGCATCGCACCCGAGAAGGTCGTCTACAACTGGGGCGGCACGGCGCTCACCGACGTCGGCAACCTCGTCGACGGCGTGCCGACGAGCCTCGTGAACGCTCACAACGCCGCCAACCCGGCCAAGCAGCTCGGCACGGACGCCGGGTGGACGCCGACGCTCGACCGCGGCCTCGAACCGGCGCACCGGATCAGGCACCTGAAGGCGGGCGCGGAACCGGCCGGGCACCACCTCGTGGTGGGCCAGGGGTTCTCCACCGTGCAGGCCGCCATCGACGCGGCGCCGGCGAACGGCGTGGTCACGCTGCCGAAGGGCACCTACCGCGAGGTCGTGACAGTCCCGGCGGTCAAGCAGAACCTGACGATCCGAGGCGCCACCGGACGGGCGGAGGACGTCGTCATCGAGTTCGACAACGCCAGCGGCACGAGGAAACCCGACGGCTCCACGTACGGGACGACGGGCAGCGCCACGGCGACGATCGCGGCCGACGGGTTCACCGCGAAGGACCTCACCTTCCGCAACTCCTTCGACCGCGCGAAGCACCCGGAGATCACCGCGACCCAGGCCGTCGCCGTCAAGGCCACCGGCGACCGGATGCTCTTCGACCGCGTCCGGTTCGAGGGCCACCAGGACACCCTGTACGCCGACACCGCGGCCACCACGACGCGCGCCCGCCAGTACTACCGGGACTGCGCCGTCACCGGCGACGTCGACTTCCTCTTCGGCAGGGCCACGGCCGTCTTCGAACGGGCGACGATCACCGCCCTGAGCAGGAACCAGGACCCCAACGGGTACGTCACCGCCGCGAGCACCCGCAGCGACAACCCGCACGGGTTCCTGGTCGTCGACTCGGTGATCCGCAGCGACGCGCCGCGCGGCACCTTCTTCCTCGGCAGGCCCTGGCACCCCGGTGGCGACCCCGACGCCGTCGCCGGGGTCGTCATCCGCGACACCGAGCTGCTCGCGGCGGTCAAGGCGCAGCCGTGGACGGACATGTCCGGGTTTCCCTGGCGCGGCGCGAGGTTCGCGGAGTACCGCAACACCGGACCCGGCGCGGGCGTGAACGCCGACCGCCCGCAGCTCACCGACGCCGAGGCGGGGAACCACACCAGGGCCGCCTACCTGAGCGGGTGGAACCCGGCGTGAGGACCCGCACCTGGGCGCCCTACGCCCTGATCGCCCCGACGCTCGCGCTGATGGCCGTCTTCCTGGTCTACCCGATCGCGAGCGTCGGCTGGTTCAGCCTCCGCCAGCACACCGTCACGCAGCCTTGGAAGAACGGCTTCATCGGCCTCGAGAACTTCCGCCGGATGCTGTTCGAGGACCAGCTCTTCTGGCAGAGCCTCGCCTTCAGCGCGAAGTGGGTGGTCGTCGAGGTCGGCCTGCAACTGGTGCTCGGGCTGGTCCTCGCGCTGATCGTGAACGAGACGTTCGTCGGCCGCGCGGTGGCCCGGTCGCTGGTGTTCTCGCCGTGGGCGGTCTCCGGCGTGCTCACGACCGGCATCTGGATCCTGCTCTACAACCCGTCGACGGGGATCTTCCAGCAGCTCGCGCAGTGGGGGATCGGCGATCCCGGCACGTCGGTGCTCGGCGACCCGGCGACCGTCTTCCCCGCGACCGTCGTCACCGAGCTGTGGCGCGGGGTGCCGTTCTTCGCGATCCTCCTGCTCGCCGACCTGCAGACCATCCCGAACGACCTGTACGAGGCCGCGAGCGTCGACGGCGCGGGACGGTGGCGGCGCTTCGTGAGCGTGACGCTTCCGCACCTGCGCGACGCCATCGTGCTGTCGACGTTGCTCAGGGCGGTGTGGGAGTTCAACAACGTCGACCTCATCTACACCCTCACCGGTGGCGGGCCGGCGAACCAGACCACCACGCTGCCGCTCTACGTGGCGCGCAAGGCCGTCGACTCGCACGACTTCGGCTACGGCTCGGCGCTCACCATGGCCGGCTTCGCGGTCCTGCTGTTCTTCTCGATCCTCTACCTGAGGCTGTCCAAGTTCGGGAGCCGGGCATGACCCAGACCCTCGTGAGGCCGCGGACCCCGGTCGAGCCGCCGCGCACACCGCCGAAGCGCAAGAGGCACCGCGACCCCGGCCGGTTCGTCCGGCTGCACCTGCCGCTGGCGCTCTACCTGGTGTTCACGCTCATCCCGTTCTACTGGATGGTGGTGTTCGCCCTGAGGCCGGCGGGGGAGACCGCGCTCGTGCCGTGGCCGGTCACGTTCGAGCACTTCGACACCGTGTGGAACGGCATCGGGTTCGGGCTCTTCTTCCGCAACAGCCTGGTCATCGCGCTCGGCACGCTCGTCGTCGTCACGGTGTTCGCGCTCATGGGCGGGTACGCGCTGGCGCGCTTCCGGTTCCGCGGGCAGCGGGTCTTCCTGCTCGCGCTGCTGTGCACGCAGTTCGTGCCCGGCGCGATGCTGCTGATCCCGCTGTTCGTGATCTTCAAGTCCGCCGGTCTGCTCAACAGCCTGACCGGTCTGGTGGTCGCGGACACGGCGTTCCAGCTGCCGCTGGCGCTGATCCTGATGAGCGGGTTCGTGCGCAACGTGCCGGTGGAGCTCGAAGAGGCCGCGATGGTCGACGGGTGCACGCGGCTGCGCGCGTTCTTCGCGGTGACGCTGCCGCAGCTGCGCCCGGCACTGGTCGCGGTCGGGTCGTTCGCGTTCATCGGTGCCTGGAACAACTTCCTGTTCGCGCTGATGTTCGCGAGCAGGCAGGACAAGTTCACGTTGCCGGTCGGGCTGAGCTACGCGCTGGGCGAGTTCAACACCGACTTCGGCGCGCTCGCGGCCGGCGGTGTCGTCGCCGCGGTGCCGGTCGTGCTGGTTTTCGCCGTGGTGCAACGGTTCCTGGTGCAGGGACTGAGCGCCGGAGCCGTCAAGGGATGAGGAGTGGGATGAAACGACTGCTGGTCGCGCTCGCACTGGTGGTGAGCGGCTGTTCGGCCGCGCAGGGCGGCCCGACGACGATCACGTTCTGGGACAACAACGGCGGCCCCGGCCGCACCCCGATCTACCAGGAGCTGATCAAGAGGTTCGAGGCGGCGAACCCGGACGTGAAAGTGGAGTACGTCGGCATCCCCAGCGCGTCCGTGCAGCAGAAGTACGACACCGCCATCGCCGGCGGGTCCACTCCGGACGTCGGCGGCGTCACTACCTCCTACCTCGCGCACCTCGTCGGCCAGGACGCCCTGGAGCCGGCCGACGAACGGCTGGAGGCAGGGTCGCTCAAGGGGAAGCTGATCCCCGGCCTGCTGGAGACCGTCCGGCAGACCGCGCCCGACGGCAAGCTCTACGCCGTTCCCGCGTCCGGCAACCTCGACGTCATCTGGTACCGCGCGGACTGGTTCGAGGAGAACAAGATCCGGGAACCGTCCACCTGGGACGATCTGGCCAAGGCGGCGACGACGCTCACCAAACCGGCGGAGAACAGGTACGGCTTCACGATCCGCGGCGGCGCCGGCTCGATCTTCCAGCTGCTGTCCGAGGCCTACTCCTACTCGGGCGTCGAGAAGTTCTACGACGGCGGCAGGAGCACGGTCGCGGACCCGCGCAACGCCGAGCTCGTCCGCAAGGTGGCCGAGCTGTACAAGAAGGCCACCCCGGAAGCGGACGTGAACAACAACTACACGCAGATGGTCGCCCAGTTCACCGGCGGCTCGGTGGCGATGATGCACCACAACCTCGGCTCGACGGGCGACGTCATGAAGGCGCTGGGACCGGAGAAGGTCAGCGCGATGCCGTTGCCGAAGGGCCCGTCGGGCAAGCGGACCGTGGTGCCGAACCCGACCGACGGGTTCGCGGTCTTCAAGGGGAGCAAGAACCGCGACGCGGCCTGGAAGTTCGTCGACTTCCTGGTCTCCGCGGAGAGCAACGGCTACTGGAACGAGAAGGTCGGCCAGATCCCCGCCAACACCGAGGTGCGCGGCGCCGAGTGGATCCAGCGCAACGCCGCCGTGAAGATGGCGCTCGGCGTGCTGGAGGACCCGGCCACGGTGCTCGTCCCGGCACCGGTCCACCTGCCCGAGTACTCGTCGATCACCAAGACCGACACCGAACCGCTCTACCAGAAGGTGCTGCTCGGCCAGCTGCCCGCGCAGGAGTTCCTCGACCGGCTCGCGGCCAGGCTCACCGCCGCCCAGCAGGACTGGGAGAAGCGGAAGTGATCGAACGAGTCGCGGTGCGCACGTTCACCACGACCGCGTGCACCTCGGTCGACGCCGAGGGCCACCGGCACCCGTCGCCCGAGCACGAGATCACCGAGGCACTGCTGGAGATCACCGACACCGACGGCGTCACCGGCTACTGCGCCGTCCAGCCCGACCAGCTCCGGCCCGCGGTGCTCGACAAGCACGTGCGGCCGGTGCTGGCGGGACAGGACCCGTGGGACCGGGAACGGCTGTGGCGCCTGCTCGCCCGACGGCAGCGCGGTGCGCACGGCGGGTTCACCGACCGCGCGCTCGGGTTCGTCGACGCGGCGTTGTGGGACCTGGTGGCGCGCAAGGCGGAGCTACCGGCCTGGAAGCTCGCCGGCGGTGCCCGCGACCGGATCCCGGCCTACGCCAGCACGATGTGCGGCGACGCGGACGGGCTCGCGACACCGGGCGACTACGCCGACTTCGCGAAGCACCTCGTGTCGGTGGGCTACCGGGCGGTCAAGCTGCACACCTGGATGCCCCCGGTGCCCGGCGCGCCGAGCGTCGCCAGGGACGTCGAGGCGTGCCGGGCCGTGCGGGACGCGGTGGGACCGGACGTCGCGCTGATGCTCGACGCGAGCCACTGGTACTCGCGGACCGAGGCGTTGCGGCTCGGCAGGGCGTTGCAGGAGCTGGACTTCCACTGGTTCGAGGAACCGATGGAGGAGGCGTCCGTCAGCTCGTACCGGTGGCTCGCGGCACAGCTGGACATCCCGGTGATCGGCCCGGAGGTGGCGTGGGGCAAGCACCACACCCGTGCCGAGTGGATCACGTCCGGCGCGTGCGACATCCTGCGCGCCGGCCCGGCGGGCAGCGGCGGCATCTCCCCGGTGCTCAAGACCGTGCACCTCGCCGAGGCGTTCGGCATGGACTGCGAGATCCACGGCGACGGGTCGGCGAGCCTCACCGTGCTCGGCGCGACGGACGCGGGCCGGTGGTACGAACGCGGTCTGCTGCACCCGCACGTCGACTACGACCGGACACCGCCGCACCGCAACGCCATCGCCGACCCGCTGGACGAGAACGGGAACGTGGCGTTGCCGACGACACCCGGCATCGGTGACGACTGGAACTTCGAGCACATCGGAGTTCACACTCTCGAACAGTGGTGAGAAATGCCCCGGCCGCCGGTCGGGGCATTTCCGCGGGCAGCACTGCCGTCGAACCTCCGAACAGGCGATTCGTGCTGCCCGGAAATACTGAGCAAATCAATTCAAAGCAGGATTTCGATCGTTCGACTCGAATATCTTCGAACCGGTTGACCGAGCTGTTTACGGCTGGTTTCGTGGGATCTACCGCCGCTCACGAATTGGGAGCGTGAAATGATTCCAAAGCGTGCAGCACTGATTTCCGCGGCCGCGCTGTTCCTCGGCGCGGTGGCACTTCCCCAGGCGACCGCCGCACCGTTCGGGCTGGTCGGCTGGGCCACGCAGGGAGGGGGCACGACGGGAGGCGGCAGCGCCACGCCGATCACCGTCACCTCCGCGTCGGCGTTCGCCGACGCGGCCAAGTCGTCGAGCGCGGCGGTGATCCGGGTCTCCGGCACGATCTCGCTGTCGAGCATGACGAAGGTCGCGTCGAACAAGACCATCGAGGGCGTCGGGTCGAGCTCGGCGATCACCGGCCAGGGCCTGAACATCGCGAACGCCTCGAACGTCATCGTCCGCAACCTGAGCTTCCGCAACTGGGGCGACGACGCGATCAACGTCCAGTACTCCACCCGCGTGTGGATCGACCACAACAGCTTCTCCAACGGCTACGACGGCGCCGTCGACGTCAAGCGGGCCTCGGACTACGTCACGGTGTCCTGGAACAAGTTCTCCAGCCACAACAAGACGATGCTCCTGGGTCACAGCGACGACAACGGGTCGGAGGACCGCGGCAAGCTCCGGGTGACCTACCACCACAACTGGTTCGACGGGACGCAGCAGCGCCACCCGCGCGTGCGGTTCGGCAACCCGGTGCACGTCTACAACAACTATTACGGCGGTGTGACCTCCTACGGCGTCGCGTCGACCGTCGAGGCCGGGGTCCTGGTCGAGGGCAACTACTTCGAGAACACCGGGGACCCGTTCCACCGCGGTGAGGGCAGTTCACCCGGTGGGTCGCTCGTGGCGCGGAACAACCACTTCGTCAACTCTGGAACGGGCGACCAGGGCGGTTCGGTGAAGAGCCTTCCCTACTCGTACCCGCTCGACAGCGCGAACACGGTGAAGAGCGTGGTCACGGCCGGTGCGGGAGCCGGTCGCGGCTGATCTGGCCAGGGGGTGCCCGCGGTGCCGCGGGCGCCCCCGCTCTGTTCTGGGACCGCTCCCAGGATTCCACTCGAAGAGAGCAGTAAGAGGAACCGGAAGACGAACCGCCGTTGGCCTGTGCGGGCGAGTGGAAAGCGCCTTCCAGACCATCTCGCGCTACACCGGGGACCGAACGGCTCCTGTGGCCCACGTTACAGTGCCGTGAACTCTGGGAGCGCTCCCAGTTGTCGAGAGGGCGGCGGCATGACTCGACGAACAGTGGCGTTGGCGGTTGCGGCGGTGGTGCTGACCGGCGGGGTACCCGCCGTCGCGGCACCGCTCGCGGTGGCCTGCACCGTCACCTACCAAGTGACCAACGAGTGGAACAACGGATTCGGCGCCGCGGTGTCGATCCGCAACGACGGCGACGCGTTGAACGGCTGGAACCTGACGTGGACGTTCCCCGACGGGCAACGCGTCACCCAGGGCTGGAACGGCACGTTCTCGCAGAACGGCGCCGTGGTGAGCGTGACGAACCCCGACTGGGCACGGAACCTGCCCTCGGGCGGCACGGCCCAGGTCGGGTTCAACGGCAGCAAGGGCTCCACGAACCGGCCACCGACGGACTTCGCCGTGAACGGCGTGTCCTGCACGGGTCCGAACCAGGCCCCGTCGGTGGCGCTGACGGCACCGACGAGCGGCAGCACCTACACTCTGCCCGCGTCGATCCCGCTGGCGGCGACCGCGCAGGACAGCGACGGGACGGTGGCGAAGGTCGACTTCTACGCCGGCACCACGCTGATCGCGTCCGACACCAGCGCGCCGTTCACCGGCACGTGGACGTCGGCCTCGGCCGGCGACTACAGCATCACCGCGAAGGCGACGGACAACCGCGGCGCGGTCACGACGTCGTCGGCGGCAGCGGTGAAGGTGCTGTCCGGACCGGCGGTCGTCGCGTCACCGAGCACGGTCTCGGTGAAGCAGGGCCAGACGGCGACGTTCGACGTCTCCCTGGCCACGGCACCGAGCCAGCCGGTCACCGTCACGATCACCGGCAGCGGCAGCAGCGACCTGACGGCGAGCCCGACGACGCTCACGTTGTCCGGCACCACCAAGCAGACGGTCACGGTGACGTCCGCGAACAACGGCGGCAGCCTCGGGACCACGACCTTCACGGCCGCGGCCTCCGGGTACAGCCCGGCGACCGTGACGGCCAAGGAGATCGACCCGAACACGTCGGACTTCAACAAGGCGTTCCTCGACCAGTACAACAAGATCAAGGACCCGGCGAGCGGCTACTTCCGCAAGTTCGGCGACCTGCTCGTGCCGTACCACTCGGTCGAGACGCTGATGGTGGAGGCACCGGACCACGGGCACCAGACGACGTCCGAGGCCTACAGCTACTACCTGTGGCTGGAAGCCAGCTACGGCCGCGTCACCGGTGACTGGTCGCCGTTCAAGTCCGCGTTCGCGTCGATGGAGAAGTACATCATCCCCGCGCACGCCGACCAGCCGACGAACGACAAGTACGACGCGTCGAAGCCGGCGACCTACGCGCCGGAGCACCCGAGGATGGACCGCTACCCGTCGGTGCTCGACAGCACCGCCCCGGTGGGGTCCGACCCGATCGCGGCCGAGCTCAAGTCCGCGTACGGCTCCTCGGACATCTACGGCATGCACTGGCTGATCGACGTCGACAACACCTACGGCTTCGGCCGGTGCGGTGACGGCACGACGGCGCCCGCGTACATCAACACCTACCAGCGCGGCTCGTCGGAGTCGGTGTGGGAGACCATCCCGCAGCCCTCGTGCGACACGTTCAAGCACGGTGGCCCCAACGGGTTCCTCGACCTCTTCACCAAGGACTCCTCCTACGCCAAGCAGTGGAAGTACACCAACGCGCCGGACGCGGACGCCCGCGTGGTGCAGGTGGCGCTGCTGGCCCAGCAGTGGGCGACGGCGCAGGGCAAGGCCGGCGACATCTCCAGCGAGATCGGCAAGTCCGCGAAGATGGGCGACTACCTGCGGTACGCGATGTTCGACAAGTACTTCAAGCGGATCGGCAACTGCACCAGCCCGTCGTCGTGCCCCGGCGCGACCGGCAAGAACAGCGCGCACTACCTGATGTCCTGGTACTACGCGTGGGGTGGCGCGACCGACACGTCCGCCGGCTGGGCGTGGCGCATCGGTGACGGTGCCTCGCACCAGGGTTACCAGAACCCGCTGGCGGCGTACGCGCTGTCGAACGTGGCCGCGCTGAAGCCGTTGTCCGCCACCGGGCAGCAGGACTGGGCGACGTCGCTCGACCGGCAGCTCGAGATGCTGCAGTGGCTGCAGTCGGCCGACGGCGGTCTCGCCGGCGGTGTGACGAACAGCTGGGAGGGCCAGTACGCCTCGCCTCCGTCCGGCACGCCGACGTTCTACGGCATGTACTACGACGCCCACCCGGTGTGGCGCGACCCGCCGAGCAACCGGTGGTTCGGCTTCCAGGTGTGGGGGATCGAGCGCACGGCCGCGCTGTACCGGCTGACCGGCGACGCGCGCGCCAAGAAGATCCTCGACAAGTGGGTGCCGTGGGCGATCGCCAACACGACCACGGGCACGAACTTCCAGATCCCCTCGGACCTGGAGTGGTCGGGCGCGCCGGACACGTGGAACGCGAGCAACCCCGGCTCGAACTCGAACCTGCGGGTCCGGGTGCTCAACTACAGCCAGGACGTCGGTGTGGCCGCGTCCTACGCCAAGGTGCTGCTCAACTACGCGGCTCGGTCGGGCAACGCCTCGGCCAAGACCACGGGTGAGGCGCTGCTGACGGGTCTGCTCGCGCACCAGGACAGCCTCGGCATCGCGACGCCGGAGACGCGCACGGACTACAACCGGTTCGACGACGTCTACAACACCAGCACCCTCGAAGGCCCGTACGTGCCTTCCGGCTGGACCGGCACGATGCCGAACGGCGACCAGATCAAGCAGGGCTCGTCGTTCCTGTCGATGCGGTCGATGTTCCGCAACGACCCGCAGTGGTCGAAGGTCCAGTCCTATCTGGACGGTGGCCCGGCGCCGACGTTCACCTACCACCGGTTCTGGGCACAGGCGGAGATCGCGACCGCCTTCTCCCTGCACGCCGAGATCTACGGGTGAGGAGTCCCGAGATGAGGAAACGCATAGCGCTCCTGGCCGTCGCCGCGACGGTCGGCGCGGTCCTGGTGCAGACCGGCGGGACGGCGGTCGCGCACGGGTCGATGGTCTGGCCCGGCAGCCGCACCTACCTCTGCTACGAGGACGGCCGCGCCGGCAGCGGCGGCGGTGACATCCAGCCCACCAACCCGGCGTGCCAGGCGGCCGTGGCCCAGGGCGGGAAGCAACCGCTGTGGGACTGGTTCGGCAACCTGATCAGCAACGCCGCCGGGCGCCACCGGGAGATCATCCCCGACGGCAACCTGTGCGGTCCCACCACGAAGTACGCGGCCTACAACCTCGCCAGGTCCGACTGGCCGGTGACGTCGGTGCAGGCGAACTCCACGGTCACGTTGCGGTACAACGCGTGGGCGCCGCACCCCGGCACGTGGGAGCAGTACGTCACCAAGGACGGCTTCGACGTGACGCAGCCGCTCAAGTGGTCCGACCTCGAGTCGACGCCGTTCGACAAGGTGACGAACCCGCCGCTGGCCAACGGCGAGTACGCGTGGCAGGCCAGGCTGCCCAACAAGTCCGGGCGCCACATCATCTACTCGCTGTGGCAGCGCTCGGACAGCCCGGAGGCGTTCTACAGCTGCTCCGACGTGAACTTCGGCGGCGGTAGCGGCACTCCGGACACCACCGCGCCGTCGGCGCCCGGCACCCCGGTCGCCTCCAGCGTCACCAGCAGCTCGGTGAAGCTCGACTGGAGCGCGGCGACGGACAACGTCGGTGTGTCGGGCTACCGCGTCTACAGCGGTGGCCAGGTGGTCGCCACCTCCAGCACGAACTCGGCGACGGTGACCGGGCTGAGCGCGGACACCTCGTACACGTTCACGGTGGTGGCGACGGACTCCGCCGGCAACGCCTCGACGGCCTCGTCGGGCGTCGCGGTGAGAACGTCGACGGGCGGCGGGACCCCCACGGGTTCCTGCACGGTGTCGTACTCGCGGCCGAGCACCTGGAACGGCGGCTTCACGGCGAACGTGACGGTGACCAACAGCGGCAGCAGCGCGGTCTCCGCGTGGCAGCTCGTCTGGGCGTTCCCGTCCGGGCAGCAGCTCACGCAGGCCTGGTCGTCGACGATCACCGTGGCGAACGGGCAGGCGACGGCGAAGGGCGCGTCCTACAACGCGGACCTCGCGCCGGGAGCCACGGCGTCGTTCGGCTTCAACGCCAGCACGACGTCCACACCGACGGATCCGACGTCCTTCACGCTCAACGGATCCACGTGCGCCATCCGGTGATGAGGGCGCTGCTCGCCCTCCTGGTGGTGGGTTCGGTCGCGTTCGCCCTCCTCGTGGGACGCGCCGAACCCACCCCGGACCTCAGCCGGGGCGTCGACGGCATCGCCGCGTGGCTCAACGAGCTCACCGACGAGTGCACGGCGGTCCGGCGGGGTGACGACTTCACCGACTTCGCCGGTCCGGTGCGGTCCCAGGTCTACGCGCCGTTCATCGCGGAGTGGGGGACCTGCGCCAAGGCGCCGTACGGGCGCCTCGGCCTGCTGGTCCTGCGGCCGGGCCTCGATCAGGCCTGGCGGACGGCGCTCGGGAACGGCGAGGTCCGGGGCGACCCGGACCTCGCCTTCGGGGACGGCTTCGCCCTCACCGGCTCGATCGGCATGGAGTACCTCGGCCTGAGAAGACTCGAGTGCACGCCCACCGCGTGTTCGCTCGTGGAGATCAAGCACCACTGAGAGAAGGAGATCCGGAGCAATGAAGCTCAACGGACAGAGGCGGTGGGCCGCGGCGGGAGTCGTGGTCGCCACCGCCGTGGCGACGTTCGGGGTGGCGATGAGCGCACCCGCGGGCGCCGCCCCCGGATGCCGTGTCGACTACACGGCGAACAACTGGGGCGGCGGAGGTTTCGGCGCCGCGGTGAAGATCACCAACCTCGGTGACGCCGTGACGGGCGGCTGGACGCTGAAGTTCTCGTTCCCCGGAAGCCAGCGCGTGGCGCAGGGCTGGAGCGCGACCTGGTCGCAGTCCGGCAAGGACGTCACCGCGGCCAGCCTGTCGTGGAACGCGAACCTGGGCACCGGTGCGTCGATCGACATCGGCTTCAACGGCAGCAACGCCGCCAACGGCGACGCGAACCCGTCGACGTTCACCCTGAACGGCACGGTGTGCACCGGAGCGGTGCCGACGAGCACCACTACTACGACCACCACGACCACCACCACGACGACGTCCGGGGGCAACGGCCCCGGCCGTGTGGACAACCCGTACGTGGGCGCGAAGCAGTACGTGAACCCGGACTGGTCGGCGAAGGCCGCCGCGGAGTCCGGCGGCAGCCGCATCGCGAACCAGCCCACGGGTGTGTGGCTGGACCGCATCGCGGCGATCAACGGCACCTCGGACTCGCGCGGTCTCGTCGGTCACCTGGACGAGGCGGTGCGCCAGGCGGCGGGCTCACCGCTCGTCATCCAGCTGGTGATCTACAACCTGCCCGGTCGCGACTGCTCGGCGCTCGCGTCGAACGGTGAGCTCAAGGCGACCGAGATCGACCGCTACAAGTCGGAGTACATCGACCCGATCGCGGCGATCCTCGCCAGGTCCGCGTACGCGAACCTGCGGATCGTCACCACGGTGGAGATCGACTCCCTGCCGAACCTGATCACCAACGTCTCGCCGCGCCCGACCGCGGTCGCCGCGTGCGACACGATGAAGGCCAACGGCAACTACGTGACGGGTGTCGGCTACGCGCTGGCGAAGCTGGGCGCGGTGCCGAACGTCTACAACTACCTGGACATCGGCCACCACGGCTGGATCGGCTGGGACGACAACTTCGGCGCGACGGCCGAGCTGCTGTTCCAGGCGGCCAACGCGTCCGGCAGCACCAAGTCGAACGTGGTCGGCTTCATCGCCAACACCGCGAACTACGGCGCCCTGAAGGAGCCGTACTTCAAGATCGAGGACTCGGTGAACGGCACGTCGGTCCGCCAGTCGAAGTGGGTGGACTGGAACCGCTACGTCGACGAGCTGTCCTACGCCCAGGCGTTCCGGCAGCGGGCCATCCAGGCGGGCTTCGACTCGAACATCGGCATGCTGATCGACACCAGCCGCAACGGCTGGGGCGGCAGCGCCCGTCCGACGGGCCCCGGCCCGACGACGAGCGTCGACGCCTACGTCAACGGCGGCAAGCTGGACCGGCGCATCCACCTCGGCAACTGGTGCAACCAGTCCGGTGCCGGCCTCGGCGAGCGGCCGAAGGCGGCCCCGGAGTCGGGCATCGACGCCTACGTGTGGATGAAGCCGCCGGGTGAGTCCGACGGCGCCAGCGAGGACATCCCGAACAACGAGGGCAAGGGCTTCGACCGGATGTGCGACCCGACGTACACCGGCAACGTGCGGAACGGCAACAACATGTCCGGTTCGCTCGGCAGCGCCCCGATCTCGGGCAAGTGGTTCTCCGCGCAGTTCCAGGAGCTCATGCGCAACGCCTACCCGGCGCTGTGAGCTGAGCTGATGTGAGCGTGCCCATGCGGCCGGCGTCCTGACCGGGGCCGCGCCGCGTGGGCTCGCTCTTCCTGCCCGCGTTGATCTTTCGTCCGGCAAGTTTCCAGACGGTGCCGGATTCGTCTGGACCACCCGAAAAGCGCAATGTTAACGCGCACATAACCCTTGATGTCATCAGAAGGTGCTCCTTATGGTGTCGACACGCTCACCGGGTGTAGGCGTGAAAGGAGGCTGTGTGGTCACCATCGCGGATGTCGCACGGCACGCCGGGGTAGCCCCCAGCACGGTCTCCTACGTGCTCACCGGCAAGAGAACGATCTCGGCTGACACGAAGTCGCGGGTCAGGGACAGCATCAGGCAGCTGGGCTACCAGCCGCACGTCACCGACCGCGCGCTCTCGACCAGCAGGACCAACGTGATCGGCCTGGTGCTCCCGCTGAGGGCGGGCACGCACCTGCCGGCGGTGATGCGCTTCGTCACGGCGGCGGTGACGACAGCGCGTCGCTACGACATGGACCTGTTGCTGATGACGGCGGACGACGGCGCGGCGGGCCTGCGCCGGGCGGCGAACAGCGCACAGGTCGACGGGTTCCTGGTCATGGACGTGGAGATGGACGACGACCGGGTGCCGTTGCTGCGGCAGCTGTCCAAGCCGTCGGTCCTGATCGGGCACCCGGCGGCGGCGCGCGGGCTGACGTGCGTGGACCTCGACTTCGAGGCGGCGGGCGCGAAGTGCGTCGACCACCTCGCGGACCTGGGGCACCGCTCCATCGGGTTCCTCGGCGCGCCGAGCGCGGTCTACCGGCGCAGCACCGGGTTCGCCCACCGCACGATGAACGGTTTCAGCGCGGCCGCGATGCGCAGGGGAGTGGCCGCCACGGCGTTGTCCGTCGAGGGCGACCACGACTCGGTGCTCAGGGCCACCAAGGCGCTGATCCGCGCCCACCCGTCGATCACGGCGCTGGTGGTGCACAACGAGGCGGCGCTGGGCTGGATCACCACGTGCCTGCGCGCGGCGGGCCGGTCCGTTCCCGGTGACGTGGCGGTGGTCGCGATCTGCCCTGACGAGCTGGCCGAGCAGACGTCACCGCTGCTCACCTCGGTGCGGCTGCCGGCGGAGGAGCTCGGCCGCCACGCCGTGGACCTGCTCGTGGCGAAGCTCGAGGGCAAGCAACCGCCCCCGCTGATGCTGCTGCCACCGCGGCTGTCCCGGCGGGCCAGCACCCCGGACCCGATCACCCACCGGGGTGCGACGGGCTGACCGGCGGACCACCACCGGGGAGAGGTCGGCAGGACGTGCCGGCCCACTGACGGGCGGTCAACGGGGCATTCGCACGCGCGAAAACGCGGCGCGCGCGTGCGACCCCGTGCCCTCGCGGCCGCCTTGGAGGAGTGCGCGACCCTACGGCGGAGCGGCTGTCGCGCACTCCTCCGCTTCTCCCACCCCGCCGTTCGTACGGCCTGTCCTTCTTGCACCCTGCCCTTCTTAGACCCTGCCCTTTTTAGACTCGGTGACGTGGAACTCGCGGAAGCGCTGACGCGCCGGGTGGTCGTGCTCGACGGCGGTCTGTCGACGGCGCTGGAACTGGCCGGGCACGACCTGTCGGACTCGCTGTGGTCGGCCAGGCTGCTGCTCACCGAGCCGGACGCCGTGCGGGCCGCGCACCTCGCGTACTTCCGTTCCGGGGCCGAGGTCGCGATCACCGCGAGCTACCAGGCGAGCTTCGCCGGGTTCGCGCGGCACGGCATCAGCGCCCCGGAAACCGCGCGGCTGCTGCGTTCTTCGGTCGAACTGGCGCGGTCCGCCGCGTCCGACGTGGACGGACAGCGCTGGGTGGCGGCGTCGGTGGGCCCGTACGGCGCCGTGCTGGCGGACGGCTCGGAGTACCGCGGCCGCTACGGGCTTTCCCGGCGGGAGCTGGCCGAGTTCCACCGCCCGCGGGTGGAGGCGTTGTGCGCGGCCGAGCCGGACCTGCTGGCGATCGAGACCGTCCCGGACGTCGACGAGGCCGTGGCGGTGCTGGACGTCGTGCGCGGCAGTGGCGTGCCGGCGTGGCTCTCCTACAGCGTCCGCGGTGAGCGGACCTGCGCCGGGCAGCCGTTGGAGGAGGCGTTCGCCGCGGTGTCCGATGTGGACGAGGTGGTCGCCGTCGGGGTGAACTGCTGCGCGCCGGAGGACGTGGCGGGCGCGGTGGCGGCGGCGCGGCGGGTGACCGGGTTGCCGGTCGTGGTGTACCCGAACAGCGGCGAGACCTGGGACGCCGAGGCGCGGGCGTGGTCTGGTGGCGGGGCCGGGTTCTCGGCGGGGGAGTGGGTGGACGGGGGCGCCCGGCTCGTCGGCGGGTGCTGCCGGACCGGGCCGGAGCAGATCGCCGTGCTGGCAAGGGAACTCGCCGCGCTGTCCTGAGTGGCGTGCCGTGTGTGCCGTCGAGGGCCGTTGCCGTACAACGATTCCGCTTCGTTTCCGGGTCGCGTTCGACGCGTTCGACAGACCGGAGGCGGTTCGCCGTCGAACGCGTTCGACGCGCCTTGACCGCGCGGAGATACTCCTCCACAGTTTGGTGGACGTGACCGGAACCCCGCTGTAGCAGCATCTTCTGCGTTCAGAAGACGCGCGCTCGACTGCTAGGCGCAAGTGGTCGATCGAACGTTGCCGGTGCCGCGGTGTTCCTCCCCACCTCGACGAAGAGGAGCACGCTCATGGCCGGATCAGGCCATCTCCCGTCCACCCCCGTCTCCCGCGCCCGCAGACGTCGCGTGGCCGGCCTCGCCGCCGCAGTATCCGTCCTGGTCGGCGGTCTCGTGGCGGCGTTCAGCGCCCAGCCCGTGTCGGCGGCGACCGTCGACACGACCGCCTGGTACGTGTTGGTGAACCGCAACAGCGGCAAGGCGTTGGACGTCTACAACCTCGCCACGAACGACGGCGCCCGCATCACCCAGTGGGCCCGCAACGACGGCAGCCAGCAGCAGTGGCAGTTCGTCGACTCCGGCGGCGGCTACTACCGGCTGAAGTCGCGGCTGTCGGGCAAGGTGCTCGACGTCTACAACTTCTCCACCGCCGACGGCGGCGCCATCGTGCAGTGGACCGACGGCAACGGCACGAACCAGCAGTTCCGCCTGGCCGACTCCGACAGCGGCTACGTCCGCCTGGTCAACCGCAACAGCGGCAAGGCCGTCGAGGTCCAGGGCGGCTCGACCGCCGACGGCGGCAACGTCGTCCAGTACACCGACTGGGGCGGCGCCAACCAGCAGTGGCAGCTCGTGCGCGTCGACGGCGGCACGAGCCCCACCACCACGACGACCACGTCGCAGGGCGGCACCTGCCAGCTGCCGTCGAGCTACCGCTGGTCGTCCACCGGCCCGCTGGCCACCCCGCGGCAGGGATGGGTGTCGCTCAAGGACTTCACCCACGTCATGTACAACGGCAAGCACCTCGTGTACGCGACGACGCACGACACCGGGACGAGCTGGGGCTCGATGAACTTCGGGACCTTCACCAACTGGTCCGACATGGGCTCGGCCAGCCAGAACGGCATGAGCTCGGCCGCGGTCGCCCCCACGCTGTTCTACTTCGCGCCGAAGAACATCTGGGTGCTCACCTACCAGTGGGGCCCGACCGCCTTCAGCTACCGGACGTCGAGCGACCCCACCAACCCCAACGGCTGGTCGTCGGCGCAGACCCTCTTCACCGGCAGCATCTCCGGCTCCGGCACCGGCCCGATCGACCAGACGCTCATCGGCGACAGCACGAACATGTACCTGTTCTTCGCCGGTGACAACGGGAAGATCTACCGGGCGAGCATGCCCATCGGCAACTTCCCCGGCAGCTTCGGCTCGTCGTACACGACCATCATGAGCGACACCCAGGCGAACCTGTTCGAGGGCGTCGAGGTCTACAAGGTGCAGAACCAGAACCAGTACCTGATGATCGTCGAGGCGATGGGCAGCGGCGGCCGCTACTTCCGGTCGTTCACGTCCAGCAGCCTCAGCGGGTCGTGGACCCCGCAGGCCGCGAGCGAGAGCAACCCGTTCGCCGGCAGGGCGAACAGCGGCGCCACGTGGACCAACGACATCAGCCACGGCGACCTGATCCGGTCGAACCCCGACCAGACCAAGACCGTCGACCCGTGCAACCTGCAGCTGCTGTACCAGGGCCGCAACCCGAGCTCGGGTGGCGACTACGGGCTCCTGCCTTACCGGCCGGGAGTGCTGACGCTGCAACGCTGACCGAGTGGCGGAGGGCGGCTCCCGGATCCCTGGGGAGCCGCCCGTTCGTCGGGGACGGTCAGGCCGCGGCGGTGTGGAACGTCTGGCTGCCTTCGCGATCGGGCCGCGGTGGTGCCGAACGAGCCGGCCCCGCCGCGTTCGAACGTGGCGGGGCCAGCCGTGAGGTGGTCGGGTCGGTTCCGTGATCGCGAAGGAGCCGCCCCGACCCACGTCGTCGCCGAACGGCCGGCTGCTTTCGCGGTCAGCCCGCGGCGGTGCCGAACCAGCGCCCGGCGGCCCGTTCGAACTCCCCGACCTCAACAGGCCCGTCCGCCGCCCAAGCCACCACACCATCAGGCCGGACGAGCACGGCGGTCAGCCCGAGGTCGTTCTCGACCGCACCCGCCACGTACCGCACCCGCCCCTCCCACCGCGCCGCCGCGGCACGCAGCGGCTGGTCCAGGCCCAGGTCGAGCAGCACGCCCTGGCCGTCGCGCATCAGCTCGCCGAGCCGCAGACCGTCCTTGAGCCGGAAGTCGGGGGCGCCGCGGCCGGACAGCGGGTGGTCGTCGCCGACGTCGTAGCGCAGCCAGGCGCCGGACATCTTGCCGTACACGTAGGTCGCGCCGTCCGAGGTGCCGATCAGGTCGCGCAGCACCGCCTGGGCCGCCTGCGAGTGCTGGTCGGGACCCATCGCCGCGACCTGGGCGCGGGTCCACTCCAGCACCCAGGCGCCGATCGGGTGCCGTTCGAGCTCGTAGGTGTCGAGGAGCTCCTCACGGGCGTGGCCGGCCAGCACGGCGGCGAGCTTCCAGCCCAGGTTCACCGCGTCGCCGAGGCCGGTGTTCAGGCCCTGGCCGCCCAGCGGGGAGTGGATGTGCGCGGCGTCGCCCGCCATCAGGACGCGGCCGCGGCGGTAGGTGGCGGTCTGCATGGCGCGGTCGGTGTAGGTGGACGCGAGCAGGACGTCGGTGACCGTCACGTCGGTGCCCGAGACCCGGCGCAGCACGTCCTGCAGGTGCTCGCGGGTCGGCGGCAGGGAGCGGTCGAACGTGCCGCCGTCGAAGTCCATCATGCCGATCCCGCCGCCGGGCATCGTGAGGTACATGCCGGTCGGCGTGAGGTTGAACCACGGCTTCAGCTTCTCCTGGTCG
Organism: Lentzea sp. NPDC059081; assembly: GCF_042738015.1. NCBI lineage: Bacteria > Bacillati > Actinomycetota > Actinomycetes > Pseudonocardiales > Pseudonocardiaceae > Lentzea > Lentzea sp. NPDC059081. The sequence goes on along the minus strand of NZ_JBHYGW010000005.1, from coordinate 307,433 downwards.
GCGAGCTCGACCTGCGCGATGTAGCCGGTGAAGCGCGGGCCGGTGCCCACGAACTCGAAGCCGGTCAGCTTGCGGACCGCGCTGTGCCCGCCGTCGCAGCCGACCAGCCACCGCGCGGGGTGCTCCTCGCCGTTCGCGTGCGCCACCACCCCCTCCGCGTCCTGGGTGACGGCGAGGACCTCGGTGCCGCGCCGGATCTCGACACCGAGTTCCACCGCCCGCTCGGCGAGCAGGGTCTCGACCGCCTCCAGGTTGACCACGGCCTGCTGGTTCGCCGGGCTGGGGAGCTGGAACGGCAGCGCCGCCAGGTCCACCTTGGCCGGATCGATCATCATCCCGGCGAAGTGGCCGTGCGGCCGGACGGGCGGGGGTTCGCCCTCCGGGTTGTACGGGAGACCCGCCGCCTCGAGGACCGGGGCCAGCATTCCGCGCCGGTAGCAGGCCTCGACCGACGCGGCGGAGAGGCCCCGCGTGCCGAGCGGCGCCCTCTTCCACGGGGAGCGCGGCTCGGCGTCCTTCTCCAGCACCAGGACGGTGCGGCCCGCGAGACCGAGCTCGCACGCGAGGAAGAGCCCGACCGGGCCGGCTCCCACGATCACTACGTCGTGCACGGATGATCACCTTCCGAAGTGCGTTGTTCAGACGGGGAAAGGCTTGCGCGGGCCGCACACACGGGGCACATACCGCACACACGCGGCGCTGGTACCCGCAGGTCGCGAGCGGTGCGGCGTCTGCCAGAGTTGGCCCCATGGCGGTCGGCGTGCGCGTTGCGGTGCTGGGGCCGCTCGAAGTGAGCGTGGACGGTGTCGCGGTGCAGCTCGCCGGCGATCGGGTGCGGGCGGCGCTCTGCCGGCTCGCGGTGGCCGTTCCACACCCCGTCGGCGTGGACGAGCTGGTCGACGCGATCTGGTCCGTGAACCCGCCCTCCGCCCCCGCGCACTCGTTGCAGTCCTTGCTCTCACGGCTGCGCACCGCGCTCGGCGGTCCTGGCTCGGTGGTGATGGACGCCCACGGCTATCGGCTGCCGCTGGACCGCGACGCCGTCGACGTGCTCGCGTTCCGGGACCTGGTGGCCGACGGACGGCGGGCGGCGCTGGCCGGGGACGACGACGGCGCGCTGGCCTCGTTCGGCCAGGCGCTGGCGCTCTGGCGGGGACCGGCGCTGAGCGGAATGCCCGACGCCGTCTACGTGCCCGGTCTCGTTGCAGAGCTGGAGAACCTGCGCCTGGACGCCGCCGCCGGACGGTTCGCAGCCGCCCTGTCCCTCGGTCGCGCCGAGGAGGTGGTCGGCGACCTGCGGACCGCGGTGGACGAGCACCCGCTGCGCGAGGACCTCGCCGCCCAGCTGATCACGGCGCTGGCCGCGACCGGCAGGAACGGCGAGGCGCTGGCCACCTACGAGCGGGTCCGCCGCGAGCTGGCCGAGCGGCTGGGCGCCGACCCCGGACCGGAGCTGCGCGACCTGCACCTGCGGTTGCTCGGCGGCGACCTCGGCCGCCCCCGCCGGCGACCCAGGCCCCTCGGCACGCCGCTGACGAGCTTCGTCGGCCGGGAGGCGGAGGTGGCCGCGGTCCGCGCGTCCGTGGCGGCGCACCGGCTGACCACGCTGCTCGGTCCCGGTGGCGCGGGCAAGACGCGGCTCGCCACCGAGGTCGCGCGGATCTGGGCGGAACAGGACCGGCGCGAGACGTGGGTCGTGGAGCTCGCACCGGTCACGTCGGGCAGCGGGGTGACGCGGGCCGTGCTGGCCGCGGTGGGCCTGCTCGAGGCACGTCTGGGGCCGGGCGGGGACGACCGCGAGCGGCTGCTCGACGCCCTGGGCGAGGCCGACGGGCTGCTGGTGGTCGACAACTGCGAGCACCTGGTCGACGCCGTCGCCGGGCTGGTCGCCGACGTCGTCGCCGCCGCGCCCGGCGTGCGGGTGCTCGCCACCAGCCGCGAACCGCTCGGGCTGACCGGCGAGGCGCTGACCGCCGTCGAGCCGCTGGCCCTGCCCCCGGCCGGGGCCGATCCGGTCGAGGCCGGCCGGTCCGCGGCCGTCCGGCTGTTCCTCGACCGCGCCGCGACGGCCCGCCCCGGCTTCACCCTGGACGACACGACCGTCGACGACGTGGTCACCGTCGTGCGGCGGCTCGACGGCCTGCCGCTGGCGATCGAGCTGGCGGTGGCCCGGCTGCGGGTGCTGCCGGTGGCGGAGATCGCCCGCAGGCTCTCCGACCGGTTCCGGCTGCTGACCGGCGGCGACCGCACCGTCCTGCCGCGGCACCGCACGCTGCGGGCGGTGGTCGGCTGGAGCTGGGACCTGCTGACCGAACGGGAACGGGTCCTGGCCGAGCGGCTGTCCGTGTTCCCCGGCGGTGCGACCGAGGAGGCGGCCGTGGCCGTCTGCGCCGACGACGTGGTGCCCGCCGAGGACGTGGCCGACCTGCTGGTCGCGCTCGCCGAGAAGTCGTTGCTCAGGATCGGCCAGGACACCCCGATCCGCGCCGGGATGCTGGAGACGCTGCGCGAGTACGGCCTCGACCGCCTCACCGAGCAGGGGCTGGCCGACCGCTCCCGCGACCGGCACGCCGCCTACTTCGCCCGGCTCGCCGACGAGCTCGAACCCGTGCTGCGCGGCCACGACCAGCTGCCGGCCCTCGCGACCCTGCGCGCGGAGGAGGCGAACGTCGTCGCCGCCCGGCGGTTCCTGCTCGACTCGGGACGGCCGCGCGCCGCGCTGATGATGACGCTGAGCACGGCCTGGCACACCAGGATCACCGGCAACGCCCACGACGTCGGCTGGCTGGACCGGCTGGTCGAGGCGGGCACCGGCGAGCCCCACCTCGTCCACGCCGAGGGGGTGCGGGCGATGGCGTTGCTGGAGGAGGGACGCGCGCCCGACTCCGGCCGCGCCCGGCTCGCGGACCTGCACCGGCGGTGGCGCGCCGCCCCGGCTCCGCACGGCGGCGTTGCGGCGATGAGGGACCTGTTCCCCGGCCTGGCCGGCATCACCGGAGAACAGTCCACACAGGACCAGTCCACACAGGACCCGTGGCTCCGGGCGGTGCGGCACGCGTCAGCCGCGGGCCAGGCCGAGAACCAGGGCGACCCGGAACGGATGCGAGCCGAGGTCGGTCTCGCGGAACGGGGCTTCCGCGAGACGGGGGACCGTTGGGGCATCGCGATCGCGACCACCCTCCTGGCACAGCTGAAGGTCGTCGACGGCGACCTGCCGGGCGCCCTGGCGGACTGCGAGGTGGCGCTGCGGGCCGCACGGGAGCTGGGCGCGACCTACGACGCCCGGTTCCTGCGGCTGAGGACCGCCTGGCTGCGGTGGTCGCTGGGAGACACCGCAGGGGCACGCGACGAGCTGGCCGCCCTGCGGTCCGACGGCAGCTCGTGGCGGGGCCTGGAGACGGGCCTGCTGGCCGACGCGATGACGATCGGCGTCGACTGGGAGGACGGCGACCACGACGGGGCGTTGCGCCTGGCCGACGACGTGGGGAAGCGCCTGACAGCCACACGGGTGGCCAAGCCGGTGCGCGGCCACGTGGTCACGACTGTGCTCGCCTCCACCGCGGTCGTCCGCGCCCTCGCCGCGGAACGCGACCCGCAGAAGCTGGCCGAGGCTCTGGCCGACCTGGCCGAGGCGTACCCGGTCGCCCGCGCCACCGGAGACCGTCCGGTCCTCGCGTTGCTCGGTGCGGGACTGGCGCAGGCGGCCGCGGTGCTGGGGTGTCCCGAGGACGCGGCCGAGGTCCTCGGCGCGGCGGCCCGGCTGCGCGGAGGCGACGGTGGCGCCGGTGTGTTCGCCGCGCGGCTGGCCGGCCGCCTGGCAGCGGAGCTCGGCGAGGGCTTCGAGCGCCGCTACCGGGCCGGCCGGGACGCCGACGTGGCGGGAGCCGTCGCGCGGCTGGACCCCGGCCTGCTGACCGCGGAAGCTCCGTGACGGCAGGCGAACCCGCCACGGAGCTCCCGACCGGCCGTCAGACGACCTGGCACGTCACCCCGTTGAGGCTGAACCAGTCCGGCCTCCCGGCGTTGCCGGTGTGCGTCGCCTGGAAGCCGAAGGTGACCGACGCGCCGGGCGCGATCTGCCCGTTGTAGGGGGCGTTGGTCGCGGTGACCCGGCCGGAGGACGGCGAGTAGCCGGCGTTCCAGCCACCCGTGATCGTCTGCCCGTCCGGCAGGGCGAACGCCAGCGACCACCCGTCGACGGCCGTGGTGCCCGTGTTCGTGAGGGTGATGTTCGACGTCAGGCCCTCCGCCCACGCGTTGATCGAGTCGCTCACCCGGCACGGCCACTGGGTGGGCACCGTCGTGGTGGTGGTCGTCGTGCTCGTGGTGGTGGTGGTGCTCGTCGTGGTGGTCGTGCCGCCCCCACCGGCGAACCGGGTGACGAACTTCCACACCTCGCCGGAGGTCCAGGTCTGCCACCCGGTGCCGCCGGAGTCGATCGGCGCCGGGGTGTGCCCGCCGTCGAACGCCGCCCACACCACGGGATAACCGGTGCGGCAGCCGCTGTACTCCGTGATGATGTGCCTGCGGCTGCCCGCCGCCGGCTCGGGGGCGTTCTGCGCCGTGCACCCGTTGTTGCGCACGAAGGTGTCGCGCAGTCCGCGTCCCAGGCCGATGCCGAGGACGTTGTCGCTCACGCCGTGGATGCCCATGTATCCGATGGGCTGCGTGCCGCCGTCGCATCCGCTGAGCTGCCCACCCGAGTAGGCGATCACGGCCCGGAAGACGGTGGCACGCGCGCACGCCACCGCGTACGACATGGAGCCGCCGTAGCTCCACCCGCCGGCGAAGCGCCGGGTGGAGTCGATGCAGAGGCTGGAGTCGAGGAGTGCCACCAGGTCGTCGACGAACCTCAGGTCCTGCCCGCCGGGGTTGGCCCAGCCGTTGTTGTTGCCCTGCGGCGCCACGAAGATCGTGTCGTTGTTCGCCGCGTCGGAGAGCTTGCGCAGCCCGTAGTAGGACCAGTTGTAGCCGTCCGACCCGCCGGAGTCGACTTCGTTCGCGCTTCCGTTGAGCCAGTGGAAGCCGACGAACAACCGGTACTGGCGGCTGCTGTCGTAGTTGGCCGGAATCCGCAGGAAGTAGGTGCGGTTCTGGCCGCCGGTCGAGATGGTGCGCTGGCCGCTCGTCAACGACGGGGCCTTGCCGCAGCCCGCCGTCGCCGCGGCCGTGCCGGCCTCGCCCGCGGGTGGGCCGCCGAGCGCGATGCCCGTGGCGGCGAGGAAGACAAGGGCGCTGCTGACGGCCGCGGCGATCACGGCCCTAGACCGGGACATGGCTCGTCCTCGTGTGGTGGTGCGACATCGTCGTCCCTTCGGTCGTCACGCGGAGTCCACTGTGGACGCGGTGGTGCCGGGCTTCCCGAGCGGTCAGGCGGTGGCGCACTGCGCACCGTTGAGCGTGAACCCGCTCGCGGCCCCGCTGTTGCCCGAGTGCGTGGCCTGGAAGCCGATCTGCACCTGGGCGGACGGCGGGATCTGCGTGTTGTAGGAGACGTTCGACGCGGTCACCTGGCCGCTGGCGGGGGAGTAGGTGGCGCTCCAGCCGCCGGTGATCGTCTGGCCGCTCGGCAGGGTGAACTGCAGCTTCCAGCCGTTCACGGCCGTCGACGAGGTGTTGGTGATGGTGATCGTCTCGGTGAGGCCGTTGTTCCACGCGTTGACCACCGCCTTGACCGAGCAGCCCTGGGACGGCTGCGGAGTCGTCGTGGTCGTCGTCGTGGTCGTGGTTGTGGTGGTCGTAGTGGTGGTGGGGTCGGTGGACGGGCGGTCCAGGCCGAGGAACGAGATGGCGTAGCCGACCATGCCGGACGTCGGCACGTCGTGGCCGACGCCCTGGGCGCTGATGCCCTCGACGACGCCGTTGCTGCCGTACCGCGTGCGGGTCCAGTTCGACTGCGGCTGGTCGGTCGACACCGGCGTCCTGCTCACCCCGTGCACGTTCGTCCACTGGTCGAGCGCCTCGCCGAAGTTCGGGTACGCCAGCGTGGTGTCGTTGGTGCCGTGCCACAGCTGGATGCGCGGGTAGCTGCCGGTGTAGCCCGAGTACATCGCCCTGGCCTGGTCGCCCCACTGCTGCGGGGTCTTCTGCAGGTTGCCGCTGGAGCACTGGCTGTTCCACATCGACCCGTCGGTCGTCGCGAAGCACCCGGCGGGCACCCCGGCGAACGCCGACGCGGCGCTGAACACGTCCGGGTACTCGGCGGCCAGCACGTTGGTCATCATCGCGCCGGACGAGATGCCGGAGACGACGATGCGCGACGGGTCGACGTTGTAGCGCTGCCGGGCGTAGGAGACCATCGACATGATGCCGGTCGAGTCGCTGCCCCCGTTGCGCCGCAACGCGTTCTGGGTGGAGACGTCGAAGCAGCGGCCGTCCCTGGTGGCCTCGGGGTAGACGATGACGTACCCGTAGCGGTCCGCGGCGGAGACGTAGTCGCGCCCGCCGCCGTTGTGCACGGCGCTCGCCGTCCCGGTGCAGTAGTGGATCATCAGGAGCAGCGCGGGCCGCGCCGCGAGCCGGTCCGGTGCGTAGACGTACATGTTCAGGTTGGTCGGGTTGGTGCCGAAGCCGGTCACCTGGGTCAGGGACGCGGCGTGCGCCTGCTGGGGCACGAAGGAGAAGGCGACGGCGGCGATCATCGACAGCGCGGCCGCGGCGATCGCGGCGACGCGGTACCGGGTCACGTGCTGCCGTGCGGAGTTCGAGATGGTCACGATGACCTCGTTCTCTGGCTGAGGAAGGAGTTCGCGGGAGGAGCGAGCGGTGAGCCGCCACCGGTCACGTGGCCGCTGCCACCGGACCGGGTCTCGACCGCGCTCCCCGCGACGGGGGAGACGACGCGGACCGCGGAGGTGGTGGCGCCGTGTCGGGAGCGACGTCCTCCAGCTCGCCGGTACCTCCAGAGGGCACGCGGGCTCCCGCGGTGGACGTCACGTCCGGTCCGCGGGAGCCTGCCTGGCGGGGTGGTGCGGGGACGGTCAGCGCGCCGAGCAGGTCGGGTTCAGGCCCGAACCGCTGCCGCTGCCCTGGAAGCCGAACTCGGTGGACCCGCCCGCGGGCACGCTGGCGTTGTAGTCCACGTTGGTCCAGTTCACGGTTCCGCTGTTGCCGCTGCGGGTCGCGCTCCACGAGCCGGTGACCGTGCCGTTAGACACCGTGGTCGTGACGGTCCAGCCGTTCAGCGCGCTGGAGCCCGCGGTGACCTTGATGTTGGCGACGAAGCCCTCGTTCCACTGGTTCAGCGAGACCGTCGCCGTGCAGCCGCCGTTGCCGGGGTTGCCGGTCGTGGTGGTGGTCGTCGTCGTGGTGGTGGTCGTGGTCGTCGTCGGGTCGGTGCTGCCGCCCGCGTTGAGCGCGTCGAGCGTCGAGTTGTACGCGGCCTTCTTGTTGCCGCTGCCGTCGAACAGCAGCGGGGTGCCCGACGAACGCCACGAGTCGCTGTCGCGGATGCCCCACACGGTGATGCCGGCGCACTTCGCGACGGCGAGGCAGGCCTGGGTGACGCGCTGGTAGTTCTGGGCCTGCGCGCTGCCGGACCCCTCGATGTCCAGCTCGGTGATCTGCACCTCGACGCCGAGGTTGGCGAAGTTCTGCAGGGTCGTCTGGTAGTTCGACGGCACCGGGCTGTTGGGGTTGAAGTGCGACTGGAAGCCGACGCAGTCGATCGGGACGCCGCGGGACTTGAAGTCCTGCACCATCCGGTAGACGCCCTGGGTCTTGGCGTGCGACCAGTCGTCGGTGTTGTAGTCGTTGTAGCAGAGCTTCGCACCGGAGTCGGCCGACCTGGCCGCCCGGAACGCCGCCTCGATCCAGTCGTTGCCGGTGCGCTGCAGGTTGGAGTCGCGGCGGCCACCGCTGCTGCCGTCGGCGAAGGCCTCGTTCACGACGTCCCAGGCGTAGATCTTGCCGCGGTAGTACGTGGCCACCTGCGTGACGTGGTTGATCATCGCGCTGCGCAACGAGCTGCCGGACATGTTCTGCATCCAGCCGGGCTGCTGCGAGTGCCACGCGAGGGCGTGCCCGCGGACGCGCTTGCCCTGGTTGCGGGCCTGGTTGAGGATCCGGTCGCCGTTGCTGAAGCTGAACTGGTTCTGGTTCGGCTCCGTGGCGTCCATCTTCATCTCGTTCTCGGCGGTGACCATGTCGAACTCCCTGTTCAGGATTCCGACGTAGGTCGAGTCGCCGAGCCTGTTCGCGGACACCGCCGTGCCGAAGTACCGGCCGCTCTGGGCCGCCGCGGCGCCGAGGGTGGTGGCGGCGTAGGCCACGGGAGGGGCGATCAGGGTGGCGCCGATTGCCGCTGTCGCGACCGTCGCGATGATCGGGATCAGGGCCACTGACTTCGATGTCAGTTTCATCTTCCACGCTTTCCAGGGTCGACCCGAATGCAGGGTGGGATGGGCAGGACGGATGGCCGGACCCGGTGCGCCATTGCCGGATCGCGGTGGGCGTGGAAATCGGCGGCGTTGTTCCGCCGTCGCCCGCCGTTGCCGTTCCGGAGTGTCGCAGTCGTTCGTCGGCGGTCACAAGAAGTCGTTGTCGAATTCGACAGCAGGATGCCCTGATCGGCCTACCCCGCATGAGGGAGCGCTCCCAACTACCACGTCAGCGCATTGATCGCAGTGTCGGAAGAATTTTCGAAACTTTTTTCGACAACGTTGACGCACAACACTTCCGCCGTTGACGACGCAGTGATCCCTGGTTACGTTGATCCGAACTCGCATTCACTTCTCTGCGAAGTTCGAGAGCGCTCTCGCGTCGACGAATTCCCACGTCCGGAGGGCCACACCGGCGCTGCGAGAAGCCCAATCACGGCAACCGAACGAACTGGAGACACGATGACACGGTGGAATCGGGGCACGGGCGCCTGCGCACTCGCCGGCGCGGTCGTCGCCGGGGTCACCGCCCTGGTCGTCAGCGGCGGCACGAGCGTCAGCGCCGCCGAGTCGGCGTTCTACGTCGACCCGTCGAGCTCGAGCGCGCGGTGGGTCGCCGCGAACCAGGGCGACTCGCGGGCGGCGGTCATCCGCGACCGCATCGCCTCGGTGCCGCAGGCGCGGTGGTACACCACGACCAACACCTCGACCGTGCGGTCGGAGGTCAGCTCCTTCGTGGGCGCCGCGGCCTCCGCCGGCAAGATCCCGATCCTGGTGGTCTACAACATCCCCAACCGCGACTGCGGTGGCGCGAGCGGGGGCGGCGCGTCCTCCCACACGGCCTACCGCGCGTGGGTCGACGAGGTCGCGGCGGGCCTCGCCGGCCGCCCGGCGACCATCGTGCTGGAACCGGACGTGCTGCCGTTGATGACGAACTGCCAGAGCACGGACCAGCAGAACCAGACGAAGGCGTCGATCGCCTACGCCGGCAAGAAGCTCAAGTCCGGGTCCGGTCAGGCCAAGGTGTACTTCGACATCGGCCACTCCTCGTGGCTGACCCCGTCGGAGGCCGCGAACCGCCTGCGCGCCGCGGACATCTCCAACAGCGCCGACGGCATCTCGACCAACGTGTCGAACTACCGCGCCACCTCCGACGAGGTGAACTTCGCGAAGAACGTGCTCAACGCCGTCGGGGACAGCCGCCTCAAGGCCGTCGTCGACACCAGCCGCAACGGCAACGGTCCCGCCGGCAGCGAGTGGTGCGACCCGTCCGGGCGCGCGATCGGCACGCCCAGCACGACGAACACGGGCGACTCGAAGATCGACGCGTTCCTGTGGGTCAAGCTGCCCGGTGAGTCGGACGGCTGCATCGCGCCCGCCGGTCAGTTCGTCCCGCAGCGGGCCTACGAGCTCGCGCTGGCGGCCGGCCCGATCACGACGACGACGACCACGACCACGACCACCACGACGACCACGACCGGCGGCAACCCCGGTGGTGGGTGCACGGCGACCCACCGCGTGACCAGCCAGTGGCAGGGCGGCTACTCCGCGGAGATCGTGATCGTGAACCGCGGCGCGGCGATCAACGGGTGGACGTTCTCGTTCTCGGCGCCCGGCGTCTCGGTGACCCAGGGCTGGAACGGGACGTGGACCGACGCGGGTGACGAGGTCAGGGTGGCGAACGCGGCCTGGAACGGCTCGATCGGTTCCGGCGCCCAGCTGAGCATCGGCTACAACGCGAACTACAGCGGCACGCCGCCGTTCTCGTCACCGGTGCTGAACGGCGTCGCCTGCTCCTGAGGCGGCGGCAGGGAGCGGGGTCCCCGGCCGTGCGCGGTCCGGGGACCCCGGCATGTCCCGGCTTCTCGCGTGCTGCGGCCGGGTCCTCGATGCGGCAGGAGGCGGACCTGGTGGGACGGTCGCGCGTGACCCTGGCCGACGTGGCGGCGGCGAGCGGCGTGTCGGTGACCACGGCCTCGCTCGTGCTGACGGGGCGGGGGAGAGAACTGCGCATCTCCGCCGCCGCGCAGGAACGGGTCCGCTCCACCGCGCAGGAGCTGGGCTACCGGCGGGGCACGGCGCGCTCCGGGCTGTCGCGGACGATCGGGTTCGTGCTCGACGCCGCCGAAGCGCCGGGCGACGTGGTCAAGGGTGCCCTGGAAGCCGCGCACCGGCTCGGGTTCCTGCTGCTCGTCGGGGAGTCCTGCGGAGACCCGGTGCGGGGACGGGCCCTCGTCGACTCGATGCACGACAGGCGGGTGGACGGCGTGGTGTTCGCCGCCGTCCGGCCGGGGACGCGCACCGAGCCGCCCGGCCCGCGGCACGGTCCGGTGGTGCTGCTCGACGCCACCTGCCCCGGCCTCCCCTCGGTGGTGGCCGACGAGGTGCAGGGCGGCCGCTCCGCGGCGCGCCGGCTGCTCGAAGCGGGCCACACCCGCGGTGTCCACCTGATCGGTACCGACGTCCGTGCCGCCGCGGAGCGTCTCACCGGCCTGCGCGAGGTCTTCGACGCGGCCGACGTCGTCGTCACCACCTGGAACAGTCCGGAATGGACACCGGAGGCCGGGTACGACGCGACCACCCGGCTGTTGCGCCGCCACCGCCCGAAGGCGTTGGTCTGCCTGGACGACCGCCTCGCCTTCGGCGCGTACCTGGCGCTCGCCGACGCCGGTCTCTCGGTACCGGGAGACGTGTCCGTGCTCGGGTTCGGCGACGACCCCGTCGCGTCCTGGATGCGTCCCCGGCTGACGACCGTGGCCCAGCCCCGCCACGAGCTCGGCGCACGGGCGGTGGAGGTGCTGGTGGAGGTCGTCGAGGCCCGCGGGTGCGGTGCCCGGACGCCACTGGTCCACCGGGTGCCGATGCCGGTGCGCGAGGGCGGTTCGGTGGCGCGGGCGCACCGTTGACCTGCGGTTGTTCGCGTTAACAGTGCTGAGATGGCAGATGGCGGTTTATTTGACTCGAAAGCCGGACTGCTAAAAGTTAGCGCTCACATTTAGCTTTGACCCCGGCGCGAGCGCGTCGTTACATTGCTGGGAGCCGCCCCTGCCGTTGACCTCGTCGACGAAAGGCTCACCATGCCGAGCCCGTTGAAAGCGCCGCGCGGTGCGCCGCCCGCTCGCGATGTCCGGTCCACTGTGGAGTCCCAGACCGGTCTCGCGCTGCCGCCGGGCGGTTCGACCGCGCCGGGAACCGCTGCCTGACCCCTGGCGTTCGCCCCTGCCTCCCGATCCCTCCAACGACGAAGGGTCATCATGTTCCTCGCACGGTTGTTCACGTCCCGGCGCGCCCGGCTCACGGCGCTGGCCGCGGTCCCGCTCGTCGCGGTCACGGCGCTGACCGCGGTGGCCGAGCAGCCCGCCTCGGCCGCACCGGGGTGTTCGGTCACCTACGCCACACCGTCGCAGTGGGACGGCGGGTTCACCGCGAACGTCGCCGTCACCAACCTCGGTGACGCGGTCGACGGCTGGACCCTCACCTGGAGCTTCGGTGCGGGGCAGCAGGTGCGGCAGGCCTGGAACGCCCAGGTGAGCCAGTCCGGTGCGCAGGTGACGGCGCGCAACGTCTCCTACAACTCGGCGATCCCCACCGGCGGCAAGGTCGAGTTCGGGTTCAACGGCGCCAGCAGCGGGTCGAACCCGAGCCCCACCGCGTTCACCCTCAACGGCACCCTGTGCACCGGCGACGTCGGCCCCACGACCACCACGACGACGACCACCACCACGACCACGACCACGGGCAACCCGCCGGTGGGCAACCTGCCGTCGAGCTTCCGCTGGTCCTCGAGCGGCCAGCTGATCAGCCCGAAGCCGGACTCGACGCACGCGAACGTCGCGGTGAAGGACCCGAGTGTCGTGTACTACAACGGCAAGTACCACGTGTTCGCGTCGACCTACACCGACGGCTACAACCTGATGTACACGAGCTTCAGCGACTGGTCGCAGGCGTCGGCGGCACCGCACTACTACCTCGACCGCTCCGGCATCGGCAGCGGCTATCGCGCGGCCCCGCAGGTGTTCTACTTCGCGCCGCAACGCCTCTGGTACCTCGTCTACCAGACCGGGTCGAACGCGTCGTACTCGACGACCACCGACATCGCGACCCCGTCGTCGTGGTCGGCGCCGAAGAACTTCTACGCCAACGGCATGCCGCAGATCATCCGCGACAACATCGGCAACGGGTACTGGGTCGACTTCTGGACGGTGTGCGACACCGCGAAGTGCTACCTGTTCTCCTCCGACGACAACGGCCACCTCTACCGGTCCGAGACGACCGTGGCGCAGTTCCCCAACGGCTTCACCAACACCGTGATCGCCATGCAGGACAGCGACCGCTACCGGCTCTTCGAGGCGTCCAACATCTACAAGATCGCCGGGAAGAACCAGTGGCTGATGGTGCACGAGGCGATCGGCACCGACGGCCGTCGCTACTTCCGCTCCTGGACCGCTCCCGCGATCACCGGGCCGTGGACGGCGCTCGCCGACACCGAGTCGAACCCGTTCGCCCGCGCGAACAACGTGACGTTCCCGGGTGGACAGTGGACCCGCGACATCAGCCACGGCGAGATGGTGCGCACCAACGTCGACCAGACGATGGAGATCAGCCCCTGCAAGCTCAGCTACCTGTACCAGGGCATGGACCCCGACGCCGGCGGTGACTACAACCGGCTGCCCTGGCGGCTCGGCCTGCTGACCCAGACGAACTCGACCTGCTGACCGGTGGACCCGACGCCGCCGGCCACGCGCGCCGGCGGCGTCCCCCGAAGGCACCCCGGAGAAGGCACCCCGGAGAAGGCACCCCGGAGAAGGCACCCCGGAGAAGACCCTGCGAGAAAGACCCTGAGAGAAGACCCTGCCAGAAAGGGGCGACGATGCCCTCCCGGTCCAGGAAGTCCCTCCTCGCCGCGCTCCTGCTCGCGGCGACGTTCGTGCCCACCCCCGCCGCGCCCGCGGCTCCCGGCAGCCCGGCCCTCACGCCGCCGCTCGGCTGGAACAGCTGGAACAGCTTCGGCTGCGGCATCACCGAGGCCCAGGTCCGCCAGGCGGCCGACGCGGTGGTGTCGTCGGGCATGCGCGACGCCGGCTACCAGTACGTGGTCGTCGACGACTGCTGGTTCGACCCGCAGCGCGACTCGTCGGGCAACCTCCGCGCGCACCCGTCGAAGTTCCCGAGCGGCATGCAGGCGCTGGGCGACTACATCCACGCACGCGGCCTGAAGTTCGGCATCTACCAGGTGCCCAACGAGAAGACCTGCGCGCAGACCACCGGCGCCTTCCCCGGTGCGACCGGCAGCAAGGGCCACGAGGTCCAGGACGCGCGCACGTTCGCGTCGTGGGGCGTGGACTACCTGAAGTACGACTGGTGCTCCGGCAGCGGCACCCGCGACGAGCAGGTCGCCCGGTTCTCGATCATGCGCGACGCGCTGCGCGGCACCGGCAGGCCGATCGTCTACAGCATCAACCCCAACAGCTTCCACGCGCCGACCGGTGACCGGTACGACTGGAGCGAGGTCGCCGACCTCTGGCGCACCACCGAGGACCTGCTCGACATCTGGCAGAACGGCAACACCAACAGCTACCCGATGGGCGTGGGCAACGTCGTCGACGTCACCGCCCCGCTCGCCGTCCAGGCCGGTCCCGGGCACTGGAACGACCCGGACATGCTGGTCGTCGGGCGCCCCGGTCTCACGCTCACCGAGTCGCGCTCGCACTTCACGCTGTGGTCGCTGATGGCGGCACCCCTGATGGCGGGCAACGACATCCGCTCGATGTCGGCGGACGTGAGCGCGGTCCTGCGCAACCAGCGCCTGATCGCGGTGAACCAGGACCGCCTCGGCGCCGGCGGCCGGCGGGTGCGCGACGACGGCGCCACCGAGGTCTTCGCCAAGCCCCTCTCGGACGGCTCTGTCGCGGTCGGCCTGTTCAACCGGGGCAGCGGCACCGCCACCATCTCCACCACCGCGGCCCAGATCGGCCTGTCGGGCGGCGGTTTCACGCTGACCGACCTGTGGAGCGGCGGCACGTCGACCACGTCCGGCGCGATCTCGGCCTCCGTTCCCGCGCACGGCGTCACGGCGTTCCGGGTGACCGGCGGCAGCCTGCTGGAGAACACCACCTCGCGCCTGCGCGGCGCCGGGTCGAACCGCTGTCTCGACACCGAGAACGCCTCCACCGCGGCCGGAACCGCCGTCGTGGTGCAGGACTGCCTCACGCCCGCCTCCCAGCGGTGGACCTCGTGGGGCAACGGCGAGATCCGCGTGTTCGGCGACAAGTGCCTCGACGCGTACGACCAGGGCACCGCGAACGGCACGCGGGTGATCGTCTGGCAGTGCAACGGCCAGGCGAACCAGCGCTGGACGGTCGGCTCCGACGGCACGGTCCGCAACGTCAACGCCGGGCTGTGCCTGGACGTCGAGGGCGCGGCGACCGGCAACGGGGCCCGGCTCGTGCTGTGGACCTGCAACGGCCAGGCCAACCAGAGGTGGTCGCGATCATGAGGTGGGCACCGGCGGCGTTGGCCGCCCTCACCCTGGTGGCCGCGGGCGTCGCGGCGAGCACGACCGCGCAGGCGGCACCGGGCTGTTCGGTCACCTACACCAGGACCTCGGAGTGGCAGGGCGGCTTCGGCGCGTCCGTGTCGATCACGAACACCGGGGACGCGCTCACCGGCTGGACGCTGGAGTGGACCTACGCCTCCGGCCAGCAGGTCGGTCAGCACTGGAACGCCGTGATCACCCAGAGCGGCGGCGACGTCAGTGCGCGCAACGCCTCCTACAACGGGTCCGTGCCGACCGGCGGCAAGGTCGAGTTCGGGTTCAACGCCACGTCCGGTTCGGCCAACGCCGACCCGGTCTCGTTCCGCCTGAACGGCACCACCTGCAACGGTGGGACGGGCCCGACGAGCACCACGACGACGACCACCACCACCACCACGACCACCAACCCGCAGACGGGCAACTTCAGCAACCCCGTGCTGTGGCAGGACTTCGCGGACATCGACATCATCCGCGTCGGTGACGCGTACTACTACTCGGCCTCGACCATGCACTACTCGCCGGGCGCACCGGTCCTGCGTTCGTACGACCTCGTCAACTGGGAGTTCGCCGGGCATTCCGTGCCACGGCTGGACTTCGGCTCCAAGTACGACCTCAACGGCGCCCGCGGGTACGTGCGCGGGATCTGGGCGTCGTTCCTCAACCACCGCAGCAGCAACAACACCTTCTACTGGGGCGGCTGCGTCGACTTCGCCCAGACGCACATCTACACCGCCACCGCGGTCGACGGGCAGTGGTCCAAACTGTCGACGATCAACAAGTGCTACTACGACGCCGGCATGCTGGTCGACGACAACGACACGATGTACGTCGCCTACGGCAACACCACGATCAGCGTCGCCCAGCTCTCGGCGGACGGGAAGTCGGAAGTCCGGTCGCAGCAGGTGTTCCAGACGCCGTCGAACATCGGCACCCTCGAGGGCGCCCGGTTCTACAAGCGCAACGGCAGCTACTACATCTGGCTGACCAGGCCGGCGAACGGCCAGTACGTGCTGAAGTCGTCCAGCCCGTGGGGCCCGTACACCGTGCAGCAGGTGCTGCTGAACATGCCCACGCCGATCCAGGGCGGGGGAGTGCCGCACCAGGGCGGGCTCGTGCAGACGCAGAACGGCGACTGGTACTACATGGCGTTCGTCGACGCCTACCCCGGCGGACGCGTGCCGGTGCTCGCCCCGGTCACGTGGACCTCCGACGGCTGGCCGCGCATCACCACCGTCAACGGCGGCTGGGGCGTGAACTACCCGAAGCCGAATCTCCCGGCACCACCGCGTCAGGTGAAACCGATGACCGGTGTGGACACGTTCGACGGCACGAGACTCGGGCCGCAGTGGGAGTGGAACCACAACCCGGACACCACGAAGTTCAGCGTCAGCAACGGACTGAGCCTGTCGACCGCCACCGTCACCAATGACCTCTACAACGCCCGCAACACCCTCACCCACCGCGTCCAGGGACCGACCTCCACCGGCACCGTCACGCTCGACGTGGGCGGGATGCGCGACGGCGACCGCACGGGTCTCGCCATGCTGCGCGACTCGTCGGCGTGGATCGGGGTCAAGCGGGACAACGGCGTCAACCGGGTCGTCGTGGTCAACGGCCTCACCATGGACAGCAACTGGAACACCACGGGCACCGGCACCGAGGTCGCGAGCGCGCCCCTGTCCGGCACCCGGATCTGGTTGCGCGCCAACGCCGACATCCGGCCCGGCAGCGGACGGCAGGCCCGGTTCTCCTACAGCACCGACGGGGTGAACTTCACCTCGCTGGGCTCCGGGTTCACGTTGAAGAACGAGTGGCAGTTCTTCATGGGCTACCGGTTCGGCATCTTCAACCACGCCACGCAGGCGCTGGGGGGCGTGGTGGCGGTGCGGCGGTTCGAGCTGTCCACCCCGTGACGTGGAGCGGGTCCCGCACATGCGCCTGTGCGGGGCCCGCTCCGCTTGACGCCGCCGATCACGCCACCGGCGTCCGGCGCCTCCCGTCCGGTCCTGCCGGAAGGTCCTCGCCCCGGCCGTGGTGCTCCAGACTCCCGTCGGGCGCCCACCGGACGAGGTCGTGGGTCCTGGCCATCACGTGGTGGCCGCCGAGGAACGGGTCGGGGTGGTACCGCCGCGCCTCGGGGCCGGTCAGGCCGGTGTGGGCGTCGGTGACGCACGCCCCGCCGGTCCACAGCTCGCCGACCTCGCCGATCGGGCACGGGTTCCGGTCCTCGTCCAGGACGTAGACGGTCGTGTTCGGCACCGGCCTGCCGATGGTGAGCGGCCCGGAGCCCGGTTCGTACCGCCGCACGGTGGTGACGATGCCGAGCTCGGTCCTGCCGCACGCGTTGTACAGCGCCGCGCGGTGCGACCAGGTGTCCGCCAGCGCGAGCGGGCATCGTTCGCCCGTCACCGCGACCGTGTGCGTGCCGCCGCAGGCGTCCGGGTCGATCGACTCCAGGAGGCTCGGCGTGGCGATCACGACGGCCGCGGCGCTCGCGGTCCTGCCCGCGTCGTCGCCGCGCAGCACGAGCGTGCCGCCGTTCGCCAGCGCGCCGAACACCTCCCACATAGCCGCGCCCGAGGCGATGGGCAGCAGCTGCGACACCCTCGTCCCCCGGCCGATGCCCAGCGAACCCGGTGCGGTCAGCACCAGGTTGCACAGCGTCGCGTGGGAGATCCGCACGGCGTTCGCCGACGTGAAGCTGACGGCGGCGACGTCCGACTCCGCGGCGGGGGTGCGGCGGAACGCGGGGAGATCGGGCAGCGCGTCGATGGCGACGACGGTGGCCAGGTGGTCCGGCAGGGGGTCGGTGCTCGTGGTGAGCACGATGTCGATGCGCGCGGTGCGCACGACGTGCCGCAGGTGGCGCTCCGGGGTGGTGCGCGCGTCCTGCGGGACGTAGACCGCCCCCGCCTTGAGCACGGCGAGGATGCCGACCACCATCCAGACCGACCGCGACAGGAACAGCCCCACGTGGTCGCCGGTGCGCACACCGCGGCGGACCAGGAGCTCGGCGAGCAGCGACGCCCTGGAGTCGAGCTCCCCGTACGTCAGCGACGCGCCGAGGTGCTCGACGGCCCTCACCCGCGGCTGTCGTGCGGCGTGCGCCTCGAACGCGTGGTGGACGCGGTCGAACGGCGGGGTCCTCACCGGTCCGGCGCCGAACTCCTGGAACAGCGCGCGGTCGGCGGGAGTCAGGTCGCGCAGGGCGGATTCCCGGAACACGACCCGAGAGTGCCCTGCCCGTGTTTCGTCCTCGTTCGAATCACCTGTCGATTCGAACGTCGTTGCACAGCGGAGACATTTCGAAACTCAGTCCGCAGTGGACAGCCGGAACACCGTCTCCTGGTGGTAGACCTCGCCGGGGCGCAGGACCGTGCTGGGGAAGTCCTGGCGGTTCGGCGAGTCCGGGAAGTGCTGCGTCTCCAGCGCGAACCCGCCGTGGCGGCCGTACGGACGGCCGCCGGTGCCGACCAGCTCGTCGGTGAGGAAGTTGCCGGAGTAGAACTGCACGCCGGGCTCCGTCGTCCACACCGTCAGCACGCGGCCCGACGCCGGGTCGTGCGCCCGCGCGGCGAACGGGGCACCCTCGTCCAGCACCCAGTTGTGGTCGTAGCCGCCCGCGATCTCGAGCTGCGGGTCGGGACCGTCGATGCGCGCGCCGATCGGGGTCGGCTGCCGGAAGTCGAACGGGCTCCCGTCGACCGGCACCGGGTCGCCCGCCGGGATCAGCGTCGCGTCGACCGCGCAGTACCGGCTCGCGTGCAGCACCAGCGAGTGGTCGCGCACGTCGCCGCTGCCCTCGCCGGCGAGGTTCCAGTAGCTGTGGTTGGTCATGTTGAGCACGGTCGGCGCGTCCGCGGTGGCGCGGTAGGTGATGCTCAGCCGGTTGTCCCGGTCGAGGCGGTACGTCACCTCCGCGGACACGGTGGCGGGGAAGCCCGCGTCGCCGTCGGGGCTCACGAGCTCGAGCCGCAGGCCCACGCCGTCCGCGTCGCGCAGCTCGGTCGCGGACCACACCTCGGTGTCGAACCCGGCGGGACCGCCGTGCAGGCTGTTCGGGCCGTCGTTGACCGGCACGTGGTGCACGACCCCGTCGAGCGTGAAGGTGCCGCGGGCGATCCGGTTCGCGTACCGGCCGATCAGGGCGCCGAAGAAGACCCGGTTCGAGCCGGGCTGGCTGTTCTTGACGTAGTCGTCGAGGGAGGGGAACCCGAGCACCACGTTGGCCGGCGTGCCGTCGCGGTCCGGTGCGTCCAGCGACTGGACCACACCGCCGTAGTCCAGCACGCGCACGGTGGTCCCACCCGGTGACGTGAGGACGTACCGGTGCACGTCCGTGTCACCGAGCCTGCCGAAGAGCTCCCGGCTGATCTCGGGTTCCCGCTGCGACATCGAACTCCTTGGCTCAGTTGATCCGGGCCCGGCGGTGGTGCGGCCGGATCCGTTGTGGTGCGACGCTTTCCAGGTCGGCGCGACCTTCCTCGCATCGTAGGAGATCGTCCCACTGTTCAGCGCCCGCCACGTGCACCTCACCGTTGCCACGACTGTGCCCGGCGTCACTCGTGCGACCGCCGCCGACCGCGGGAGCGGACCGGCGGCGGCCGTGGAGCAGACCCGCGGGGGATCAGGCGCGGCGCTTCGTCCAGACGTCGTAGGCGACCGCGACGAGCAGGACGAGGCCTTTTACGAGCATCGTGCGTTCGGTGGGCGCGCCGATCAGCGACATGCCGTTGGTGATCACACCCATGATCAGGCCACCGGTGATGGCGCCGACGACCTTGCCGACGCCACCCTGCACCGCCGCTCCGCCGATGAACGCGGCCGCGATGGCGTCGAGCTCGAACGACATGCCGGCCGTCGGACCGGCGAGGTTGAGCCGCCCCGCGACGATCACACCGGCGAGCGCGGCCAGCGCGCCCATGTTGACGAACAACCAGAACGTGACGGCCTTGACCTTCACGCCGGACAGCGTGGCGGCCTGCAGGTTGCCGCCGATCGAGTAGACGTGCCGCCCGAACACGGAGTTGTTGGCCATCAGCGAGTACCCGAGCACGAGCGCCGCGAGCAGCACCAGTGTCCACGGCAGGTTGCGGAACCGGGCGAGCTGCACGACGATCGCCATCACGACCACCGCGACGCCCGCGATCTTGAGGACGAACAGCGGCATCGGGTCGACCACCTGCCCGTAGCCGAGCCGTGCCGAACGCTTGCGCCACTGCGACAACGCGAAGCCCGCGACGCAGGCGAGACCGGCGAGCAGGCTCAGGAGGTCGGCGCCACCCAGCGGGCCGAGCCCGATGTTGCCGAGGTAGCCGCCCGTGAACCCGTTGGACAGCTTGCTGATCGCGTCCGGGAACGGCCCGATGCCCTGGTTGCCCAGCGTGGACATGGTGAGCGCGCGGAACACGAGCATGCCCGCCAGCGTGACGATGAAGGCGGGAATGCCGAAGTAGGCGATCCAGTACCCCTGCGCCGCGCCGATCAACGCGCCGGACAGCAGCGTCAGCAGCACGGCCACCGGCCACGGCACTCCCCATTGGACGGTCAGCACCGCGCAGATCGCACCGGTCAGCGCCACCGTCGAACCGACCGACAGGTCGATGTGCCCGCCGATGATCACCAGGATCATGCCGATCGCCAGGATCAGCACGTACGAGTTCTGCACGATGATGTTCGAGATGTTCTGCGGTTGCAGCAGGTCGCCGCCCGTGACCACCGTGAACAGCGCGACGATCAACACGAACGCGACGTAGATGCCCGACTGCCTCAGGTTGATCGAGAACCGCCGGGGCGGGCCGGGCGGGGCTGCGGCAGGGGCGGGCGCGGTCTTCGTGGTCATGAGCTCTGTCCTCGCGTCATGTACTGCATCAGACGTTCCTGCGTGGCCTCTTCACGGCTCACCTCACCGGTGATGCGGCCCTCCGACAGCGCGTACACGCGATCACACAGGCCGAGGAGCTCCGGCAGCTCCGAGGAGATCACCAGCACCGCGCGGCCCTGGGCGGCCAGGTCGTTGATGATCGAGTAGATCTCGTACTTGGCGCCGACGTCGATGCCGCGGGTGGGCTCGTCCAGGATCAGCACGTCCGGGTCGGTGAACATCCACTTCGCCAGGACGACCTTCTGCTGGTTGCCGCCGGACAGCACGCCCACCGGCGTCGCCACGGTCGACGTCCTGATGCCCATCGACCGCCGGTACCGCTCGGCGACCGAGTTCTCCTCGTTCTCGTTCACCCAGCCGCGGCGCGAGAGCTTGTCCAGCGCGGCCGCGGACACGTTGCGCTGCACGGCCTCGATCAGGTTGAGGCCGTAGCGCTTGCGGTCCTCGCTCACGTAGGCGATGCCGTTGTCGATGGCCGCGCGGACCGACCTCGTGTCGATCTCGCGGCCGTCCTTGACCACGCGGCCCGAGATGCCGACGCCGTAGGAGCGGCCGAACACGCTCATCGCGAGTTCGGTGCGGCCCGCTCCCATCAGCCCGGCGAGACCGACGATCTCCCCGCGCCGCAGCGAGATCGTGGCGGCGTCGACGACCTTGCGGTCGGGCTGGGCCGGGCTGTGCACCGTCCAGTCCTCGATCCGCAGCACCTCCTCGCCGATGTCCGGCGTGCGCGGGGGGAACCGGTCGTCGAGGTCGCGGCCGACCATGCCGGCGATGATGCGCTCCTCGCTGAGCCCGTCGGCGGGGAGCGTCTCGATGGTCCTGCCGTCGCGCAGCACGGTGACCGTGTCGGCGATCCTGGTGACCTCACCGAGCTTGTGGGAGATGATCACACAGGTGATGCCCTCGTCCCGCAGCCCTGCGAGCAGGTCGAGCAGGTGCTGCGAGTCGTCGTCGTTGAGCGCCGCCGTCGGCTCGTCCAGGATCAGGAGGCTGACCTCCTTGGACAGCGCCTTGGCGATCTCGGCGAGCTGCTGCTTGCCGACGCCGAGGTCGTCGACCGGGGTCGTCGGGTTCTCCCGCAGGCCGACGCGGTCGAGCAGCACCTGGGCGTCGTGGTTGGTGCGGTTCCAGTCGATGAACCCGCGACGCGCCCTCTCGTTGCCCAGGAACAGGTTCTCCGCGACGGAGAGCTGCCCGCACAGGGCCAGCTCCTGGTGGATGATCACGATGCCGCGGCGCTCGCTGTCGCGCACGCCGTCGAACGCGCACGGCTCGCCCTCGAAGAGGATCTCGCCGTCGTACGTGCCGTGCGGGTGCACCCCGGACAGCACCTTCATCAGCGTGGACTTGCCAGCGCCGTTCTCCCCGCAGATCGCGTGGATCTCACCGCGCCGCACGGTCAACGAGACCTCGTGCAGCGCGGTGACACCCGCGAACCTCTTGGTGATGTCCCGCATCACCAGGACGTCGTCGGTCACCGGGACCTACTTGAGCTGGTCGGCGGTGTAGTAGCCGGAGTCGACGAGTTCCTTCTGGTAGTTGGCCTTGTCCACCGGGATCGGCTGGAGCAGGAACGACGGCACGACCTTGACGCCGTTGTTGTAGTCCGTGGTGTTGTTGACCTCGGGCTTGGTGCCCTTGAGCACCGCGTCGGCCATCTTCGACGCGACGTCGGTGAGCTGGCGGAGGTCCTTGAAGATCGTGGAGTACTGGTCGCCCTTGATGATCGACTTCACCGAGGCGACCTGGGCGTCCTGGCCGGTGACGATCGGGAGCGCCTGGCCGCCCGAGCCGTAGCCGTTGCTCCCGAGGGCGGAGATGATGCCGATCGAGATGCCGTCGAAGGGCGACAGGACTCCGTCGACCTTGGCGCCGCCGTAGGTGGAGGTGAGCAGGTCCTCCATGCGCTTCTGCGCGGTGGCCGCGTCCCAGCGCAGGATCGCGACGGTGTTGAAGTCCTTCTGGCCCGACTTCACGACGAGCTTGCCCTGGTCGATGAGCGGCTGGAGGACGGACATCGCGCCGTTGAAGAAGAACGTCGCGTTGTTGTCGTCGGACGACCCGGCGAACAGCTCGATGTTGAAGGGCCCCTCGCCCCTGGTCTTCAGGCCGGCCAGCAGCGAGTTCGCCTGCTGCACACCGACCTTGAAGTTGTCGAACGTCGCGTAGTAGTCGACGTTCGGGGTGTTGAGGAGCAGGCGGTCGTAGGAGATCACCGGGATCTTCGCGTCCGCGGCCTGCTGCAGCTGCGAGCTGAGCGACTTGCCGTCGATCGACGCGACGATCAGGAGCTTGACGCCCTTGGTGATCTGGTTCTCGATCTGGCTGGCCTGGGTGGGGATGGAGTCTTCCGCGTACTGCAGGTCGACCTTGTACCCCTTGGCCTCGAGGCTCTTCTTGAGGCTGTCGCCGTCGCGCACCCACCGCTCGGACGACCGGGTGGGCATGGTGACGCCCACCAGCGACCCTTCCCCCGAGCCGGTTTTCTGATCGACTGTCTTTTCCGACGAACCGCAAGCCGCGAGGGAGACGGCGAGCGCGGTCGTGACCGCGATCCGGACAAGCCTCATTGGTTCTCCTCGATGTCACCGACAGGCAACAGTGCTGTAGGCGGCGAGTGTTATCGCTAACAACTTTGCCGTCAAGTGTCAGGTCGATAACGCCAGGTTGCAGCTGTTAGCGCTCACAGGTTGCATTTGGAGGGAAACGCCCCGGAGTTCGGGAGTGGTGCAGGTCACTGAGCGGGCGCTCCGGGGTGGCTCGTCGGTGGGTCTGGGCTGGGCGGGGGACTGGTTTACCGCAGGCCCGGTCGTCGTGGTGGGAGGCGGGGCTGGTTCTCGGGGTGTGGCGGGCCGGGTGGACGGTGGAGTCGGGTCCAATTGAGACGCGCTGGGTCCGTTGTGCGTCGTTCGTCGCGCGCCATCTGCCGCCTCAGTTGCGCAACGCGCGAAGCACCTGGCACACGGACCTCGCTGCCGGGACCTCGCTGCCGGGACCTCGCCGCCGGAACCTCGGCACCTGGACCTCATCGTCCCGACTTAACCGCGCCCACCCCGCCGCCCGGATCACCCAACCTCGGCGCTCCCCGCTGGCCGCGGGCCAGGCCGTCCACCTCGGGGCCTGCTGCGCGCACAGCCCGCCACCCGCCGCCCCGCGGCCACTCCACCGCCGCCACCCGACCCGCCCACCACCTGTGGCCACCCGACCCGCCCGCACCCCTCGACCCACCCCGAAAAGCAAAGCGCCCGCCGCCACCCCGAGGATGGCGACGGGCGCTGGAACCCCCAGCTCACCCGGTCTTGCAAGCCTTCCCGTTCACCGAGAACGCCGCCGGGTCCGCCCCGCTCCCGGACCCGTTGAACCCGATGCTCACCGACTTGCCCGGGTCCACCTTGCCGTTCCACGACATGCTCGCCGCCGACACGTCCCGGCCGGTCTGGGTCCACGTCGCCGACCACCCGGCGGTGACCCGCTGCGTGCCGGGCAGGGCGAAGCCGAGCGTCCAGGCGGTCCAGGGCTTCGTGCCCGTGTTGGTGATCTGGACCTGCGCCGACAGGCCGTCCGGCCAGCGGTGGGCGGTGAAGCCGACCTGGCAGTCCGAGGCCGGGGTCACGACGGCGGACTTCTCCGCCGCCCAGCCGGAGACCCAGGCGAGGGAGGAGTTCCAGTTGATCGCGACCTCGTTCACCGAGTACGCGCCGATGTCGTCGACCCAGCAGCGTTGTTGCGGGCAGCCGACCAGCAGGCGCTGGGCGATCGGGTCCTGCAGGGCGCTGTTCGGGCCGCCGGCCAGCGAGCCGGCGGGGGCGGTGGGCAGGGTCGGGTCGTTCTGGTGCGCCCAGAAGCGGTGGTGCACGTTGCGCACGGCCTGGTCGCCGTAGCCCGCCACGTACGAGGTGCTCAGCGGGTTGCGGCCGAGGAGGTAGTGCAGCGCCTCGAACACGCCGTCGCGGTACTTGGCGGCGCCGGTGAAGTCGTGGGCCAGCGCCAGCACGGTGGCGTTGTTCAAGACCGACGAGTTCGAGCCCCAGACGTAGCCCGCCGAGCTGTTGTCGTACGGCGCGGCGTAGCCCATCGAGGACATCGCGGTCAGGTGCTGGTCCGCCACGGTGGCGAACGCGGACTTGATCGCGGCCACATCGGACGCGGGCAAGCCGTTGGGCGCCAACGCGAGCGTGATGTCACCCAGTGGAGCCGTTCCGCCCCAGTGGAAACCGCCGCGGTTGAGCGACGCCGCCTTGTAGTGCGGGGACGACGTCACGTCGGTGCGGTACGAAGCGTCCCCTGTGGTCGCGTACAGCTCCGACGCGGCCCAGTAGAACTCGTCGCTCACGGTGTCGTCGCTGTACGCGCCGCCGCCCGTGCCGTCGTTGGGGTCGGCCAGCTTGGCCGGGTTCGCCTTCGCCGCAGCGTAGGCCTTGCGGGCCGCCGTGAGCAGCGTCGTGGAGTACGTCGCGTCCACGGTCTTCCAGAGCCGGGACGCCTGCGCGGCCACCGCGGCCAGGTTCAGCGTCGCGGCGGTGCTGGTGGGGGACAGGCGGCGCGCCTGGTCGTCCAGTTCCGGACGGGTGGGCAGCGCGGTCCAGTTCACGTCGTGGATCTTGTGGTGCGCCATGCCGTCGGGCGCCTGCATCTTCAGCAGGAAGTCGACCTCCCAGCGCGCCTCGTCGAGCAGGTCCGGCACGCCGTTGGACTTCTCCGGGATGTTCATCGCGCCGTCGCGGTACGCGGTGGCGTCGCCCACCCGGACGGCGCGTTCGTAGGCGTTGAGGAGCTGCCACGTGGCGATGCCGCCGTTGACGACGTACTTCCCGTGGTCGCCCGCGTCGTACCAGCCACCCCGGACGTCCAACGTGTACCCGCACGCGAGGTCGGCGCGGCACGGCACGTTGTTGTCGCCCTGGTTCGGCGCGACGTTCACGTGCCCGGCAGGCCGCGCGTACTCGGCACCGACGTACTGCGCCTCGATCGGCGTTCCGCTGCGCTGGTGGTAGAAGAACGCGAGCGAGTCGTAGCGCAGCCGCTTGAACGCGTCCGCCGAGATGTCGAACGGGAAGCTGCTGTCCTCGCCGACGGTCAGCGTGTAGCCGGTGCCGGGCGTGTCGTAGGACGAGAAGTCGATCTGGTGCACCGAGTCGCCCGACGTCGCGTCCGCGCCCTTCGGCACCGACTGGCCGGTGGCCACGGTGACGCCCGCGCTGTTCTTCAACGCCCACGGCTGCGGTGAGGTCGCGGTCGAGACGAGCGTCGCGCGCT
Source organism: Lentzea sp. NPDC059081 (assembly GCF_042738015.1). Classification (NCBI taxonomy): domain Bacteria; kingdom Bacillati; phylum Actinomycetota; class Actinomycetes; order Pseudonocardiales; family Pseudonocardiaceae; genus Lentzea; species Lentzea sp. NPDC059081. The sequence continues at coordinate 281,377 of NZ_JBHYGW010000005.1, read as the reverse complement.
TCGGCAGACTCGGCGCGTACGCCACCAGGTCGACCTGGACCTTCTTGGTGGGGATGGGCGTCACGCCACCGGGAGGCTTCACGCCGCCGACCACCGAGACGTTGTCCACGCAGATCGTGTTGTCGAACGTCTGGCCGCCCAGCTGGAACGCGACCTGGCCGTTGCCCGCGTCCGGGAAGTCCAGAGTGGACGTGAAGGTGAACGTGAAGTGCTGCGAGGTGGGGGAGAGCGTGAAGGTCTGGCTCGCGATCCCGCGGTACGGGCTGACGCTCTCACCCGCCGCGGCCGTCACGGGCTGGGCCGTGGTGGCGTGCGCGTCGAACGAGAACGTGTAGGACTGGCCGCTCTCGAACGGGACGCCGTTCTGGCCGATCAGCGCGTCCCAGGGGTTCGTCGTGCCGCCGGTCACCGACGCGCACAGCTCGCCACCGGTCACGCGGTTCGTCACTCCGGCGCCGCTCCACCAGGGGTCGGCGGTGCCGGTGTCGAACCCTCCGTTGAGCACGCGCTCGTAGTCCGCCGCGGCGGCCGCGGGAGGAACCGCGACGAGCGCCACGAGCAGGGTCGCGGCGAGCAGGCGTGGGGGTTGCGATCTCATGGTCTTGAGGTTCTCCGTCCTCGTCGACGGGGCTTCTGGGAGCGCTCCCAGGCGACCGTAGGCGGAGTCCGGTGACGGCTACAAGGGCCGGTCGGCCACTGATGGGCTTCGACGGTCGATTCGACTCGAAAGGCCCTGGGGGATCAGTGCAACAGCCGGTCGACCAGGTCGAGCCACGCGGCCTCGATCCGCTCCAGCGGCACGCCTTCCTCGCGGACGAGGTGGTCGACCAGCACGACGTCCACCGCGGCCAGCAGCGTGTGGGCGAGCAGCCCGGCGTCGGCGTCCGGGAGCGCCGCGCGCAGCAGCAGGACCACGTGCCGGTGCCGCAGGTGCTTGGCGGGGACCGAGAACCGGCGCTCCGGCGACGGCTCCGCTGCCAGGTAGAGGTCCAGGTTCGCGTGCTCGTGGCGGATCACGGCCGGCCCGAACGCACGGAGGCGCGCCGCCGGGTCCGCGCCGGGACCGAGCGGCGGGGGACCGCTCAGGAACGCCTCCTGGAGCAGCTGCTCCGTCCGGTCGATCAGGGCCTGGAGCAGGCCGTTCCGATCGCCGAAGCGCCGCGACACGGTGCCCTTGCCGACGCCGGCCGCCGCGGCGACGTTCTCCATCGTGATCGCCGCCGCGCCGCGTTGCGCCGCGAGCCGGGCCGCGGCGTCGAGCAGCAGCGCCCGGTTGCGCACGGCGTCGGCGCGCAGCTGCTTCTCCGGCCCCACGAGGGGCAGCGGTGTGCTGTCGATCACTCCACCAGCCTAACCGGAAGATAAACGGGCCGCGTCCCGTTTACGCCATCAGTCCACTCGAAGCCTTCACCCTGGGAGTCACACCATGGCCGTCCGCATCCTCACGCTCGTCGGCAGCCTCCGGTCCGGGTCGCACAACCGCCGGCTCGCCGAGGCCGCGGTCCAGATCGCGCCCGAGCACGTCGAGGTCGGCGTGTTCGAGGGCCTGGACACCGTGCCGTTCTACAACGAGGACGTCGACGTCGAGGGCACCGTCCCCGCCGCCGCGACCAGGCTGCGCGAGGCGGCCGGCGACGCCGACGCCATCCTGCTCGTCTCGCCCGAGTACAACGGCACCATCCCCGCCGTGCTGAAGAACGCCATCGACTGGCTGTCCCGCCCCTACGGCGCCGGTGCCCTCAACGGCAAGCCGGTCGCCGTCGTGGGCACCGCGTACGGCCAGTACGGCGGTGTGTGGGCGCAGGACGAGGCCCGCAAGGCCGTCAAGATCGCCGGTGCCGCGGTGGCCGAGGACCTGACCCTGTCGATCCCGGGCTCCGTCGTCCGCTTCGCCGAGCTGCACCCGGTCGACGACCCCGAGGTCACCGAGAAGCTGTCCGGCGTGCTCGAGGGATTGGCGTCGCGCGCCGTCGCGACCGTCTGACGAGGCACGACCCGTGGTCGCCTACCCGCTCGGGTGGGCGACCACGTGCGTCAGCGCGGAGACGCGCCGGTACGGGTCGGTCGCTCCGGCGCGTTCTTCGGACGCCAGCAACGCTTCCAACTCGTGGGCGTCGGGCAGGGGAGCGTCGTCGGCCGCGGTGTCGGTGAAGACCCGGACGCCGTACCACGCCTGCACCCGCATCCGGCGGGCCGTCAGCGCGCCGACCAGGTCGTCGAGGCGGTCCGCACGGGCCGTCACGCCGATCCGGTTGGCGTAGCCCGGGTCGTCGAACGCACGCCGCGCGGCGTCCCAGTCACCCCGCAGGCCGGGCCTCATCGCGAGCGCGTCCCCGTTGCGCACCAGCAGGGACAGCAGACCGCCCGGCGCCACCAGCCGGACCAGGTCGGCCAGCACCGGCGCGGGATCGTCGAAGTACATCAGCACCCCGTGGCACAGCACGACGTCGAAGCTCCCCGCGCCGAACAGGGAACCGAGGTGCGCGAGGTCGCCGTGGACGGTCCGCGCCCGGACACCGCCGAGCGAGCGTTCCAGGTCGTCCAGCAGGGTCCGGGACGAGTCCAGCCCCGTCACGTCGTGCCCGGCGCGCGCGAGCCGGACCAGCTGCGTTCCCTGGCCGCAGCCCACGTCGAGGACCCGCGCCGGCGCCGCGGGCAGGTGCGCCGCGAGCTGCCGGGAGACCAGCTCCTGGCGGACCACCTGCCGGAGCGTGCCCAGCCGGGCCCGCCACGTCTCCTCGCCGGCCGCGAATCCGCTCATCCCGCGATCATGCGCTCGCGCGGCGCACGAGTGAAGTGGGCAGCAGCATCGACTGCGGCAGCTTCTCCTCGCCACCCAGCTCGGCCAGCAGGCGCCACGTCATCGTGCGGCCGAGCTGTTCGACGTCCTGCCGCACGGTCGTGAGCGGCGGGGTCGCGGTCGCGGCGAGCACCGAGTCGTCGAACCCGACCACGGCCACGTCGTCGGGGATCCGGTAGCCCTTCGCCTGCAGCACCCGCAGGGCGCCCAGCGCCATGATGTCCGCGGCCACGAAGACCGCGTCGAGAGTGGGCGCGCGCCGCAGCAGCTCCTCCATCGCCAGCGCGCCGCTCTCCGGCGTGAAGTCGCTGTGCACCACCAGTTCCACGGGCATGCCGTGTTCGGCCAGGCCGCACCGCCAGCCGCTGAGCCGGTCCATGCCGACCGCCATGTCGCGCGGGCCGGCGATCGTCGCGATCCGCTGCCGGCCCAGCCCGATGAGGAAGCGCACGGCCCCGAGGGAGCCGTTGAAGTTGTCCGAGTCGACGAACGGCGCCCCGCCGCCGGCGAGCGGACGGCCGCCCGACACCACGGGCAGCCCCGTCTCGTGCAGCGTGCGGGGCAACGGGTCCTCGCCGTGCAGACTGACGACCAGGGCGCCGTCGACGTGCCCGCCGGTGAGGTAGGCGACCTGGTCCTCGCCGTCGAGCGGCTGGTTCATCATCAGCAGGAGCTGCACGTGCCGTCCGGCGAGCTCGGCGTGCACCCCGCGCAGGATCCCCGCGAAGAACGGGTCCGCGAGGACGCGGCTGCCCTGCTCGGAGATCACCAGCGCGATGGCGTTCGCCTTGCTGCCGGCCAGGGTGCGGGCGGCGTGGTTCGGGCTGTACCCGAGCAGCGCGATCGCGCGGTGCACCGACTGGCGGGACCGCTCGCTCACGTACTTCTCGCCGTTGATCACCCTGGACACGGTCGACTTCGACACCCCGGCCACGCGCGCGACCTCCTCGATGCGCGGGCCGGGGCGGCGACTCCTGCCTTCCGTCATGAGACGGAGACCAGCGCGTTGTCCCGCGCCACCCGGCTGTACCACCTCGCACTCATCTTCGGCGTGCGGACCTGGGTGTCGTAGTCCACGTGGACGATGCCGAACCGCTTCGCGTACCCCTCTGCCCACTCGAAGTTGTCCAGCAGCGACCAGCAGAAGTACCCCCGCAGGTCGACGCCCGCCATGATCGCCGTGTGCGCGGCGCGCAGGTGGGAGGCGATGAACCCGGTGCGGTCCACGTCGTCGATGGCCCCGTTGCCGGTGAAGTCGTCGCGGAACGCGGCGCCGTTCTCCGTGATGTACAGCGGGAGCTTCGGGTAGTCGTGGTGCACCCGCAGCAGCACGGACGTCAGCCCGTCCGGCCTGACCTCCCAGCCCATGTCGGTGATCGGCGCGTCCCGCTGGGGGAACGACGCCTGGCGCACGCCCACCCACGGCGACGGGCCGGGCTCGCTGCCGTTGGCCGCCGAGCTGACGTAGTGCTCGGTGTAGTAGTTCACGCCGAGCATGTCCATCGGCCCGGAGATGATGCCGAGGTCGCCGTCGCGGATGTGCTCGCCGAACCCGAACGGCTCCAGGTCCGCGAGGATGTCGGCCGGGTACTCGCCGCGCAGCAACGGGTCCAGGAAGATCCGCTGCTGCAGGCCGTCGAGCCGGCGCGCCACGTCGAGGTCGGCGGGGTCGCGCGGGTCGACCGGGATGATCGGGTACATGTTGAGCGTGATGCCGACCTTGGCACCCGGCGAGGCGGCCCTGATCGTGTCGTTGGCCAGGCCGTGGCCGAGCAGCAGGTGGTGCACCGCGGCGACGGCGGCACGCGGGTCCGTGCGGCCGGGAGCGTGGACGCCGGCCGCGTAGCCGAGGAACGCCGAGCACCACGGCTCGTTCAGCGTCGTCCAGTTCTCGACGCGGTCACCGAGCGCCTCGACGGTCGCGGCCGCGTAGTCGGCGAAGCGGTACGCGGTGTCGCGGTTCGCCCAGCCGCCCTTCTCCTCCAGGGCCTGCGGCAGGTCCCAGTGGTACAGCGTCGGCCACGGCACGATGTCGTGCGCCTTCAGCGTGTCGATCAGCCGCTTGTAGAAGTCGAGACCCTTCTGGTTGACCTCGCCGCCGTCCGGCCGCACGCGCGGCCAGGCGATCGAGAACCGGTAGGCCTGCAGCCCCAGGTCCGCCATCATGGCGACGTCCTGCTCGAACCGCCGGTAGTGGTCGGCGGCCGGTTCACCGCAGTCGCCGCCCACCACCTTGCCGGGTTGCCGGCAGAACTCGTCCCAGATGGAGTCGGTGCGACCGTCTGCTCCGGTCGCACCCTCCACCTGGAACGCCGCGGTCGCGGATCCCCACAGAAAACCCTGTGGGAAAGCAATGTTCTCCATTTTCACCCCTTGACGGCGCCCTGCATGACACCGGCGACGATCTGCCGCCCGAGTACGAGGAAGACGATGAGCACCGGAATCGTCGCGAGCGTCGTTCCGGCGAGGACGAGCGAGTAGTCGACGTAGTAGCCGCTCTGCAGCTTCTCCAGGGCGACCTGCAACGTCGGGTTGTCGGCGTTGAGGACGACCAGCGGCCACAGGAAGTCGTTCCAGGACTGCATGAACGTGAACACGCCCAGCATCGCGGCAGCCGGGCGGGCGGCGGGCAGTGCGACGTGCCAGAAGGTCCGCCACAGGCTGCACCCGTCCATGCGCGCAGCCTCGACCAGTTCGTCGGGGATGGCGTCGAGGAGGTACTGCCGCATCCAGAACACGCCGAACGCGGTCACGAGGTTGGGCACGATCACGGCTTCCAGCTCGCCCGCCCAGCCGAACTCGGCCATCGCCATGTACAGCGGGATGATGCCGAGCTGGGTGGGCACCGCGAGCGTCGCCACCACGAACAGGAACAGCACGCCCCGGCCGCGGAACCGCAGCTTGGCGAAGGCGAAGCCGGCGAGCGTCGACAGCAGCACGACCGACAGCGTCACCGTGCCCGACACGATGAAGCTGTTGCCGAGCGCCTTCCAGAACGGGATGGTGTCGAACACCCGCATGGCGTTGCTGAAGAAGTTCCCGCCGGGAATCAGCGTGAAGTCACCCGTCAGCACCGAGTTGTCGCGGCTCGCGACGAGGTAGGACCAGTAGAACGGGAACGCGGAGCCGAGCACGAACGCGCCCAGGAGGCCGTAGATCACGAACGAGGGCCTGCGGGTCGTCATCGAACGGCCCTCCTGGTGATGAGGAAGTTGAGTGCGGCCACGGCGATCACGACCAGGAACAGCACCCACGCGATGGCGGAGGCGTAGCCGAGGTCGAGGCCCTGGAACGCCGACTGGTACAGGTAGAGCACGACGGTCTGGTACTGGTGCTCCGTGCCGCCGCCGCTGCCGCCCGCGGGCTCGAACAGCTTCGGCTCGGTGAAGATCTGCAGGCCGCCGATGGTCGACGTGATGATCACGAAGATCAGCGTGGGCTTCAGCATCGGGAGCGTGATGCTGAAGAACTGCCGCAGCGCGCTCGCGCCGTCCACGACCGCCGCCTCGTAGATGTCCCGGGGGATCGCCTGCATCGCGGCGAGGACGATCAACGCGTTGTAGCCGGTCCAGCGCCAGTTGACCATCGACGCGATGGCGACGTGACTGCCGAACGTGCTGGCCTGCCAGTCGATCGGGCCGATGCCCACCGCCGTGAGCACGTCGTTCACCAGGCCGTACTGCGGGCCGAACAGGTTGCCGAAGATGATCGTCAATGCGACGAGCGAGGCGACGTAGGGCAGCAGCACGCCCATCCGCCAGCCCGTGCGGGCCCGCAGGTTGGCGTTCAGCAGCGCCGCGAGCACCACCGCGACGATGACCTGCGGGACGCTGGAGAGCAGGAAGATGCTGAACGTGTTGAACAACGCGTTCCAGAACTGGTCGTCCTGGAAGAGCGTCTTGTAGTTCTCCAGGCCGATGAACGCCGGCTCGTCGTCGCCGACCTCCCAGTCGAAGAGGGAGACGTAGGCGGTGTACAGCAACGGGAAGAGCCCGATGGTGCCGAACAGCACGAAGAACGGCGCGACGAACAGGTACGGCGAGACCTTCGTGTCCACAGCGGACATCCGGTACCGCCGCGGCGGCCGCGGCCGGGACTGCTCGTCCCGGCCGCGGTCGACCTTGGAGAGAACGGCGGTCACTTGGCCGCCTTCTGGGCGCCTTCGACGGCGGCCTTCCAGGCCTCTTCTGAGTTCTTGCCCTGCTCGACCGACTGCAGCGCCGGGCTGAACACGGTCTCCTGGATCTGGCCGTCGGCCGGGCCCTTGTACTGCGCGGCCTTGATCTTCTTGGCCTGCGTGGCGAACAGCGCGCCGGCCTTGACGTCACCGAAGTAGGCGTTGGTCTGCTCCAGCAGCTCGGGCGCGTCGAGCGCCTTGACCTGGCTGGGGAAGGTGCCCTTGGCCTTGAACGCCTTGATCTGCTGCTCGGGCGCGGTCAGCCAGGCGGCGAGCTCGGCGGCCTTCTTGGCGTTCTTGCTCTGCTTCGGCACGGTCAGGTACGAACCGCCCCAGTTGCCGCCACCGTTCGGGAACGCGTCGGTGACCGCCCACTTGCCCTTGTTCTCGGGGCCCGCCTGCGACTCGACCACGCCGAGCATCCACGACGGGCAGGTCTTGGTGGCGAACTTGCCGAGCTTGAAGCCGGTGTTCCACTCGTTGCTGAACGCCGCGAGCCGGGCCGACTGACCCTTGCCGACCGCCGCGGTCACGGTGTTCCAGTTCTTCTTGATGTCGGCGTTGGAGTCGACGACCAGCTTGTCGGACTTGTCGTAGTAGCCCGTGTCGAGCTGGTTGTGCATCGCGTTGTAGACCTGCGCGGCGCTGTCGAACCACGCGACGCCCGGAACCTTGGCGATGAACGTGTCACCGGCGGCGAAGTAGCTGTCCCACGTGGCGAAGAGCGCCTTCACGCCCTCCGGGTCGGACGGCAGACCGGCCTGCGCGAACAGGTCCTTGCGGTAGCACATGGCCAGCGGACCGATGTCGGTGCCGTAGCCGAAGAGCTTGCCGTCCTTGGTGATCGCGTCGGTCTTCCACTGCAGCCAGCGGCCGTCCTCGACCTTCGGCCCGATCTCCTTGAGATCGTTGAACTGCCCGGACTTCGACATGAACTGGCTGAGGTAGCCCTCTTCGACGCCCTCGATGTCGGCGAGGCCGGAGCCCGCGCCCAGCTTGGTGAACAGGTTCTGGTGGTGGGGCTGGCCCTGACCGGTCTTGCGCTGCGTGATCTTGACGTCCGGGTGAGCGGCTTCGTACTCCTTCAACAGGTCTTCGTAGCCGAACTCGTTGAACGTGGCGATCGTCAGCTCGGTCTTGCCGTCTGCCGACTGGGTGGCCCCGCCTGACCCGCACGCGGTGGTGGCGGCGGCGGACACGGCGGCACAGATCAGCACGCTGACCCAACGGTGTCGCACGGGAGAACTCCTCTGGTCTCGGCGGCGGGTTCTGGGAGCGCTCCCAGATGCGGAGGAGTGTCGTACTGGCTTCGAACGTGTGTCAAGACACACTCCGGGGTACACCAGGCGTTTGCGGGCAGCGGAAACCGGGTGACCTCGTGGTTCATGGCTCAGGTCACAGTTGGGAAACCTGGGAGCGTTCCCGGAACTGTGACCTTTGGGTTAACAGTGCGTGCCGAGGTCGGCACGCAGAGCGGAGGTCGCCCGGCGGGAAATGCGCGGGGGAGTGGTCCCGAAGGGGCCGCAGCCGAACGGGTGAGCCTCGTCCCGGTTCAGGCGCCCGCAAGGCGCGAGGGCGGGCTGCGGTCAGGCGCTGGCGCGGCGCACCAGGGACGTCGGGAGCAACAACGACGGCGGAAGCCCGTCCTCGCCCGCCAGCTCGCCCAGCAGCCGCCACGTCATCGTGCGGCCGAGCTGCTCCACGTCCTGCCGGACCGTCGTGAGCGGCGGGGTCGCGGTCGACGCCAGCAGCGAGTCGTCGAACCCGACCACCGCCACGTCCTGCGGCACGCGCCGGCCGCGCGCGTGCAGCACCTGCAGCACGCCCAGGGCGATGATGTCGGCCGCGACGAAGATGGCATCGATGTCAGGAGCTCTGTCCAGCAGTTCTTCCGCCGCGCGGGCGCCGCTCTCCGGGGTGAAGTCGGCCTCCGCGACGAGGTCCGCGGCCAGCCGCGCCTCGCCCAGGCCCCGGCGCCAGCCGCTGAGCCGGTCGAGGCCCGCCGCCATGTCGCGCGGGCCCGCCACGGTCGCGATCCTGTTGCGCCCCAGCGAGACGAGGTGCCGCACGGCGTCCAGGCCGCCGGTGAAGTTGTCCGAGTCGACGAACGGGACGGACGTGGTGGCGAGCGGCCGGCCGCCCACCACCACCGGCAGGCCGATCTCCTGCAGCCGGCGCGGCAGCGGGTCGTCCCCGTGCAGGCTCACGAGCAGCGCGCCGTCGACGTGGCCGCCCGCGAGGTAGGTCATCAGGTCGTCGTGGTCCTCCGGGCGGCTGAGCATCAGCAGCAGCTGCACGTGGTGCCCGGCCAGTTCGGCGTGGACGCCGCGCAGCACGCCGGCGAAGAACGGGTCGCCGAGGACGCGGCCGCTCTGCTCGGAGACGATCAGCGCGATCGCGTTGGCCTTGCTGCCCGCGAGCGCGCGCGCCGCCTGGTTCGGGCTGTAGCGCAGGCTCGTGATGGCCGTGTGGACGGCGTCGCGGGCCCTGGCGCTCACGTACTGCTCGCCGTTGATCACCCTGGAGACCGTCGACTTCGAGACGCCGGCCAGTCGCGCCACCTCCTCGATGCGCGGGCCTGGCCGTCGGTGCCGGTCGATCTCCGTCATGCGCTCATCGTAGAGCTGTGAGAGCGCGTTCCCGGCACGCCGCTGTGCCGGGAACGCGGCTGGGGTCGGCGCGGGACGCCTGAGCGCGCAGAACGTCCCGCCCCGAAACCTCTAGGGCTCGCTGCCCCACACGAGGGTGCCGCCGGTGTGCGCGGTGACCCTGTCGAAGTCCGTGAGAGCGCTGCTCACGCGGTAGCTGTAGTCGCCGGACTGGTCGAAAGTGGACCAATCGGACTTCGCTGTCCGCACCTGGATCTCGCCGGTGCTCGCCCCGGCGGCGAGGCTCCCGGAGCTGAACGACACCTCCAGGTACGCGTCGGCTCCCGTCCGCGCTGTGGCGAGCCTCACCACGCGCACCTGCACGCCCGCGCAGCCGATCTGCGCCCAGTCGCACCACACCTGGTACGTCGGCGATGCGGCGTCCCCGGTGAACCAGTACCGGATCGTCGTCGTGGCGAGGCTGACCGCCGAGGTGCCGCGGTTCGTCAGCTGGAGGGTGGCGCCGATCTGGTTCGACGTGGCCGGGCCGCTGCCCTTGTGCTGCACGGACAGCGTGCCGCTCGCGCCGGGGATCGTCCGGGTGGTGACCGCGGAGCTGAGCGAGGAGACGTTGCCCGCCGCGTCCTTGGCGCGCACCGCGAACGTGTACGCCGTGTCCGGGGTGAGGCCGGTGACCTGCACGCTGGTCGTGGCGGACGACGCGACGACGGTGCTGCCGCTGACGATCTCGTACCCGGTCACGCCGATGTTGTCGGTCGAGGCCGTCCAGCTCAGCGGGACGCTCGTGGCGGCCGCGGTCCCCGCGGTCAGTCCACTGGGGACGGACGGTGGCTGGCTGTCCTCGACGCCGCCGCCGGGCTCCTCGCCCCAGACGTTCCTCCCGTCCTGGCGCAGCACGATCCGGTCGGTCTGGGCGACGGTGTTGCCGCTGCCGAGTCCGGTGTACGACCAGTCGTTCGACGGGTCCCACGTGCCCGAGCTGGTGATCCGGAACTGGACCTCCTTGCGGTACGCGGACTGCCCGGCCGGCGCGACGCCGGTGCACGGGATCTCCACGTAGTAGATCGAACCCCGGTACTGCGCGGGCGCGCTCGCGGCGCTGCACTGGTTGTAGTTGGTGGTGACGGCGATCTGGCTCGGCGTGGTCGAGCCGTCGAGCGTGAAGTAGTAGCGCAGGGTGCCGTTGAAGGTCCGCGCCGGCCACGCGCTCTTGTTCAGCACGAACGCCTTCACCTCGGTGAACTGGGCGGCGCTCTGGTTCACCGACGCCTGGACGGTGAGCTCGGGACCGTCGGGCGTCTCGGTCACCGGGAAGCTCGTCAGCGCCGTGCCGCCGTACTCGCCGTAGACGCGGGCGAGGGCACTGGTGAAGCCCGCGTTGTAGTCGAGCGCGACCTCGTTCATCACGTAGTCGCTGCGGCTGTCGGTGTAGGAGTCGTTGTTGGTGCTGGGGCCGCCGACCAGAGCGCCGTAGAGCACGTGCCGGCTGACGGTGGGTTCCTGGATGCTGTCGGCCCACGAGCCGTGCGCGGTGCGGTGGTGTGGGTTGCGCGGCGGGTTGGTGCCGAAGCCGACGACGTAGCTGGAGTTGCGCGGGTTGTCCCCGAGCGCGTAGTTGACCTGCCGGACGCCGAAGTCGTGGTAGGTCTTGGCGCGCGTGCTGTCGCGTGTGGACAGCCAGTCCGAGTACGTCAGCGCCGCGAACGCCGTGTTGGCCGTGTACCGCAGCGAACCCCAGCTGTCGAGCACCGCCTGGCCACCGGGGGAGTAGCGCACCCGGTTGCCGTTGTAGCCGGTCGTCCAGAAGTCGAGCCACCGGTTGGCGTCGGTGATGTAGGTCTGCTCGCCGGTGAGCTTCGCCATCAGCACGTAGGCGCCGTAGGACTTGTCGTCCCACGCGATGGTCCACTTGTAGGACCGTTCGGTGCTCTGCGGTTCGGTGCCGAGCTTCTGGTACTCGGTCTTGGCCTTGGTCAGGTAGCTCGCGTCACCGGTGGCGCGGTGCAGCCAGATGGCGCCCCACACCAGCTCGTCCTGGTAGCCGCTCCACGAGTTGTAGAAGTTCGACGCGTCGGTGATGCACGAGCTGTACTTGCCGCGGTAGGTGTCCGCGAACGAGTAGAGCTGCTTGGCGTGCGTGAGCAGGGTCGCCGAGTAGGTCGGGTCGGTCTCCTTGAAGACCATCGACGCCGACGCCATCGCCGCCGCGTACTCGCCCGCGAGGTCGGAGCCGGGGCAGGAGGCGTCCACTTTGTACGAAGGCCGCGCCATCGGCATGACCTCCGCCGAGCCCCACCACGCGTGGTCGGGGTTGCCCGCGCCGACCTGCCCGTAGACGACGTTCGCGGACGGGTGCGCCTTGATGATCCAGTCGGTGCCGTGCCGCAGGTTCGCCAGCAGGTGCGGGAGCTGGCCGGAGGTCGCGTACGCGCTCCGGTTCTCCACGGCGCCCCAGGCGAGCATCGACATGCTGAACGCGAACGGCAGCCCGAACTTCACGTGGTCGCCCGCGTCGTAGAACCCGCCGGACAGGTCGAGCCCGACGTCCGCGCCGTCGCGCAGGGCGGAGTCGGCCCGCCAGCTCACCCGGTTGGTCTCCGTGAGATCTCCCGACCGCTGCGCGTCGTAGAACCAGATCGACTTCTGCAACGCCTCCGCGTAGTTGAACGCGGGCGCGGCCACCGCCGACGGCGACACCAGCGGACCGGACAACGCCGCCAGCAAGGCGGCCGCGACGGCCGGCACAGCTCTCGACATGCGCACGTGAGCCTCCGATGGCTGAGGTTCGCAAGACCGGGCTTGGCAAGACTGGGAGCGCTCCCAGAATGGGGACTGTAACGGTCATGTAAGCGAAAATCCGCCCCTGTTCGACAGTTCGACACAATTGCAAGGGGCGCAACGAGATCTTCGACGGGAGTTCGACCACGGTTCGACGGTGGTCCCGGCCGATTCGACGCGTTCTTCCTGCGGCGCAACGGGATGGCTACAGTCCCCAACCGACCTGGGAGCGTTCCCAGACTTCGGAGGTGGATCATGGGCGGACGGCGCGGCGCGGCGCTGTTGGCGGCTCTCGTCTCGATGGCGGCGAGCATCGGCTTCGCGGTGGCGGCCCCGGCGGCAGCGGCATCGGGGTGCAAGGTCGACTACGCGGTGCCCAGTCAGTGGAGCGGCGGTTTCACCGCGAGCGTCGCCGTGACGAACGTCGGCGACCGGGTCGACGGCTGGCGGCTGACCTGGGCGTGGCCGTCCGGCCAGCAGGTCACCCAGGCCTGGAACGCGACGGTCACGTCGTCGGGCGGCCAGGCCACGGCGGTGAACGTCGGCTACAACGCGGTGATCGAGACGAACGGCACGGTCTCGTTCGGCTTCAACGGCACCTGGTCGGGTGCGAACACGGCACCGACTTCCTTTGCTCTCAACGGTGTCACGTGCACCGGTAGCCCTGGTACGACAACCACCACCACCACCACCACCACGACAACCACCACCCCGCCGCCGAGCGACGCGATGGCCCAGGTCGCCGCGATGCAGCCGGGCTGGAACCTCGGCAACACGCTCGACTCGACGGGCGGCGACGAGACCTCGTGGGGCAACCCGCGAGTCACGGAAGCGTTGCTGGACAACGTGAAGGCGCAGGGCTTCAAGAGCATCCGCATCCCGGTCACGTGGGGCCAGCACCAGGGTTCGGCGCCGAGCTACACCATCGAGGCGGCGTATCTCGCCCGCGTCCGGGAGGTCGTCGGCTGGGCGCTCGCGGACGGGTTCCAGGTGATGATCAACATCCACCACGACTCGTGGCAGTGGATCTCGGCCATGCCGTCCGACCGGACGACCGTCCTCGCCCGCTACAACGCGATCTGGACCCAGCTCGCGGCCGCGTTCAAGGACTCCCCGGCCAAGCTGGTCTTCGAGAGCGTGAACGAGCCGCAGTTCACCGGCAGCTCCGGTGACGCCCAGAACGCCCAGCTGTTGCACGAGCTGAACGCGTCGTTCCGCGGCATCGTGCGGGGTTCGGGCGGCAACAACGCGAGCCGCCTCCTCGTGCTGCCGACCCTGCACACGTCGTCGGACCAGGCGCGCCTCGACGAGCTGGCGACGTCGATCAGCGGGTTCGGCGACAAGAACATCGCCGCTACCGTGCACTACTACGGCTACTGGCCGTTCAGCGTGAACGTCGCCGGCGGCTTCCGGTTCGACGCGACCGCGCAGAAGGACCTCACGGACTCGCTCGACCGCGTCTCGGCCACCTTCGTGTCGCGGGGCATCCCGGTGATCCTGGGCGAGTACGGGCTGCTCGGCTTCGACCGGCACACCGGCACCATCGAACAGGGCGAGAAGCTCAAGTTCTTCGAGCTCTTCGGCTACTACGCGCGCACGAAGAAGATCACGACGATGCTGTGGGACAACGGCCAGCACTTCGGCCGCACCTCGTTCGCGTGGAGCGATCCCGAGCTGATCGCGCAGATCAGGTCGAGCTGGACCACCCGCTCCGGCACCGCGTCGAGCGACCAGGTGTTCAGCGCCAGGGCGAGCTCCATCAGCGCCAAGACGATCACGTTGAACCCCAACGGAACCACGTTCTCGGCACTGCGCCAGGGCGGCACGGAGCTGGTGCGCGGCACCGACTACACGGTTTCGGGCGACCAGCTCACGCTGAGCGCGTCGGCGTTGACCAGGCTGAGCGGATCACGCGCCTACGGCACGAACGCCGTTCTCACAGCCCATTTCTCGGCCGGTGTGCCGTGGCGGATCAACCTGGTCACCTACGACGTCCCCGTGCTGTCGGCCGCTTCCGGCACCACCAGCGCGTTCACCATCCCGACGAACTTCCGCGGCGACGTGCTGGCCACGATGGAGGCGAAGTACGCGGACGGCTCGAACGCCGGACCGCACAACTGGACTTCCTTCAAGGAGTTCGACGTGGCGTTCGCGCCGGACTACACCGGTGGCGCGACGACGCTGACCCCGGCGTTCTTCGCCGAGGTCAACGACAACGCGCGGGTGACGCTGACGTTCCACTACTGGAGCGGCGCCACCGCCACCTACTCCGTCACCCGGTCGGGCAGCACCGTCACCGGGACTCCGTGACGCGCAGGCCCCGGCGCAGCGCGTCGATCTCGTCCTCGGCCATCCGGCGCGAGACCGCCGCGCTCTCCACCAGCGACGAGCCGTGGAACGTGCCGGGGTAGAGGCGCAGCTCGGTCGGCACCCCCGCGTGGGCGAGCCGGCGGGCGTACTCGACGCCCTCGTCGCGCAGCGGGTCGTACTGGCAGGTCGTCACGAACGCGGGCGGCAGGCCGGCCAGGTCGGTGGCGCGGGCCGGCGCGGCGTAGGGCGACACGTCCTCGCCGCCCGGCTCCGTGCCGAGGTAGGCCGTCCAGCTGTAGACCGCGTTGGGGCGGTTCCACAGCGGGGTGTCGACGTAGTCCGTCATCGAGTCGGTGGCGAGGCGGTCGTCCAGTTCGGGGATGCCGAGCAGCTGGAAGCACAGCCCGGGCCCACCGCGGTCGCGCGCCAGCAGCGCGGTCGCCGCCGCCAGCCCACCCCCGGCACTCTCCCCGGCGACGCCGATGCGGGCCGGGTCGACACCCAGCTCGGAGGCCTTCTCCGCGAGCCACCTCAGCGCGGCGTAGCAGTCCTCGACCGGGGCGGGGAACGGGTGGTCGGGCGCGAGCCGGTAGTCCACCGACACGATCACGACACCGAGCTCGTCCGCGAAGCGCAGCACCTGCGCGTGGAACATGTCCAAGTCGCCCACGACGAAGCCGCCGCCGTGGATGTAGAGCAGGCCGGGCACGAGACCCTGCCGGTTCGCCGGGGAGTAGACGCGCACGGGCACGTCCGGCGCGTCGGACGGACCGGGCACGGTGGTGTCCCGGACGTCGACGGGGTTGGCCGGCTCGTAGGTGGGCATGAGTTCCTGCATGTGCGACTGCTGGTCGCGGGCGGCCAGCACGGACTCGCGGTCCCGCAGCGCGAGCTGGGGGAGCATGTCGAGCCAGGGCAGCAGTTCGGGGTCGACGTCGTAGCTCATGACCTGATCCTGGCCTGCGGTGGTGGATGCGGGCATCCGACACGTGGCGGGGGATCGAAGGCCATCGCCCACCACCTGTCGGGGGCCGTCGCTCGCGGGCCGTCTGTGCGACATCGCCACGGAGTTCTCGACGGCAGGGGGTCACCCGGTCGAGTTGCTCCGTGACCTGGGTTCATCGACTGGTGGTAGACCTCGAACAGCCGCGCTCATTCGTGCGGGTGGCGTGTGGCTGACGAGCGAGTGGGTGGTTGCAGATGTGGGGGCTCGAGGACGACGGTGACTTCAGCGACGAGACCTACCGGCGCCGATGAGTCACCCGAGTTGGTTGCCGCGCAAGCAGAAGTGGCCGGTCTACTTCGTCGTGGCGCTCGCTGTCGTGGTGCTGGCAGGAGCCGCGCTCCGGCTGCTGCTCGGCGGTGGTGAGCAGGAACGGCAGCAGTCGCTGGACGAGAGGCTCCGGTCCGTGTGCGAGCACGATCCCGCGCCGGCGGAGGTCCGCACGCTCGTCGGCGCCGTCGTCGGCCGGTATCAGGACGGCAAGGGATGCGTGTGGCGCGAGGGAGCCACGAGCGCTCAGGTCGTGGCACGTCGCGTGTCGATGTCGCTGGACCAGTGGGCCCGCTCGCTGGGACGTGTCGACTTGACCGTGCGCAGTCCCGAAGATGTGGAGATCAAGGTCGTCCGTAGCTCAGCGCATTGCACCGCGGCGTTCGACACCACCGCGGGCGGGATCATCGAGGTCGAGGCTCCGACGGAGCTGGACGCCGGTTGTCAGAAGACCGCCGCCGCGGCGGGCCCGATCGCCGACGCGGTTTGCTGACCCGCGAAGGGCGGAAACGGCGCTGCCCACCGTCCGGGCTTCGCGTTCTCCCACCCCGGCCAGGGCTATCGTGGCGGGATGAAGGGCTTGCTGCTGAGGTTGTCCGGGCTGGACGCCGACGCCGAGGGCGCGGTGCGGGTGATCGGGTTCTTCGACCGCCTGATCACCGAGCGCGCGGGCCTGGACGCGTTGGTGCGCAGCACGTCCGAGCTCGCCGGGTGCCCGGTCGGCCTGCACGCGCCCGGCCAGGGGCTCTGCCTGGTCGCGGACTCGGGCGGCGCCGTCACGACGGGACCGGTGCCCGCGCGTGCCTCGGTCCGCGCGCTGGAAGGCGGGGTGCAGGTCTGGGTGCTGAGGTCCGGTGCTCCCGCGCCGCTGGACGACATGCTGCTGGAACGGTTCGCGATCGCCGCCGCCGTGCTGCTGGAGCACTCCAGCGTGCCGCTGCCGGAACTGGGTGACCCCGCGCTGATCGAGCTGGTTCTCTCGGAAAGCGTGGGTACGGCGGAACGTTCGCGTGCGCTGCACCTGCTCGGCATCAACGCCACGACGCCGTTGCGCGTGCTGGCGGCGACCTCGGACGTGCCGGGCCGGTCGGTGCTGCTGGGTTCCGTGCGGGCGGTGCTGGCCACCGAGGTGCCGGAGTCCTCCGGGCGGATGGGCGTCGGGCCGCTGCTGCCGGCGATCGACGCGGCGGAGTCGTGGCGGGCCGCGCGGGCGGCGTTGCGGTTCGCCGCGGACAGCGAACCGGTGGTGTGGTGGGAGAAGCTCGGCGGGCTCACCCTGCTGGCCTCGACCGGTCCCGCGGAGGTCTCGGCGCTGCCGGACGTGCGCGCGCTCGACCGGCTGGCCGCCGAACCGGACATGATCACGGCGCTGGACGCGTTGTGCGCCACCGGTTCGGTGCGCAAGGCGGCGGTGGTGCTGCACCGGCACCACAGCACGATGACCACGCGGCTCGCCCGCGCCGAGGCGGTGCTGGGGTTCGGGCTCGACGAGGCGCCGGGGCGGTTCCGGCTGCACCTCGCGTTGATGCTGCGGCGGTTGCGGGACAGCGAACCTAGCCGCTGACCGGCGCCTGCCACAGCCCGACGAGCGCGTCCACCAGGCCCGTCGCCGCGTCCTGCCAGCTCGCTCGCGGGGTGGGGGTGTTCTCGGCGAGAGCGCGTTCCCGTTCGGCGAACATGTGCACGAGCAGCTGCCGGGCCATGTCGTGGCGTTCGGCCCGCACGTCGTCCGGCAGGTCCGCCAGGCACGCGTTGAGGCCGGCCAGGATCCGCATCTGCGACGGCGAGGACCGCGTCTCCTCGGTGATGACGGTCCGCAGCGTCGGGTCGGTCATCACCTGGGCGCCGAACCGCGCGAACCAGGTCGGGCTGCCGACGGCTTCCAGGTGTTCGGTGAGGGGACGAACGAGGCAGTTGAGCCAGTCGCGCAGGCCGGGCTCCTGGCCGAGGCCGGCGATCATGCGCTGCCGGATCTCCTCGACCTGGGCGAAGTGCTTGCGCGCGATGGCCCGCACGAGGTCGGCCTTGGTGCCGAAGTGGTAGCCGACGGCGGTGTTGTTGCCCTGCCCGGCGGCCTCGCTGACCTGCCTGTTCGACACGGCCAGCACCCCGTGCTCGGCGAACAGCCGCTCGGCCGCGGTCAGGATCAGCTCACGGGTGGCGTGGGCCCGTTCGGTCCTCGACGGACTGTCGACCTTGCTCATCACGCCACCATCTTCCACCTGGAGCCGCTCCGGACATCGCGGACATCCTCCACGCGCTCCAGGTTAAGTCAAGTGACTGACTTAGACTCGGGGTGTGCTCCTCGAAGAGACGCGTCCCGTGACGCGCCCCAACGTCGTCGTCGCCGTGCTCGCGATGGGCGGCATCGTCGTCTCCCTGATGCAGACCCTCGTCATCCCGCTGCTGCCGAGGTTCCCGCAGCTCCTGGGTTCGTCGCCCGGTGACACCACCTGGGTCGTCACCTCGACCCTGCTGGCCAGCGCGGTCGCCACGCCCGTCGTCGGCAGGCTCGGCGACATGTACGGCAAGCGCCGCATGCTCCTCGTCAGCCTGGTCATGGTGGTCGTCGGCTCGGTGATCGGAGCGCTGAGCGACTCGCTGCTGCCGCTCATCGTCGGCCGCGTCGTGCAGGGCATGGCGGTCGGCGTGATCCCGCTCGGCATCAGCATCATGCGCGACGAGCTGCCGCGCGAACGGCTGGCGGGGGCGACCGCGTTGATGAGCGCGTCGCTCGGGGTCGGCGGCGCGCTCGGCCTGCCCGCGGCGGCGTTGCTGGTCGAGCAGAGCGACTGGCACATGCTGTTCTGGACGTCGGCGGCCGCAGGTGCGCTCGCCCTGGTCGCTGTGCTGGTCTGGGTGCCGGAGTCGCCGGTGCGCAGCGGCGGCCGGTTCGACCTGCTCGGCGCGCTCGGGCTCTCGGTGGCGCTGGTGTGCCTGCTGCTGGGCGTGTCCAAGGCCTCGACGTGGAGCGGCGGTGAGGTGACGGGACTGTTCGCCGCCGCGGCCGTCGCGCTGGGCCTGTGGGGCTGGTGGGAGCTGAGGTCGCCGCAGCCGCTGGTCGACCTGCGCACGACGGCCCGGCGCCAGGTGCTGCTGACCAACATCGCGTCGGTGTCGTTCGCGTTCGCCCTGTTCGCGCAGTCGCTGGTGCTGCCGCAGGTCCTGCAGCTGCCGGCGTCGACCGGGCACGGCCTCGGCCAGTCGCTGCTGGTCACGGGCCTGGTGCTGGTCCCGTCCGGCCTGGTCATGATGCTCATGGCGCCGGTGTCCGCACGGGTCTCGAACGCCCGCGGCCCGCGCATCACGCTGATCCTGGGCGCGCTCGTGGTCGCCTTCGGCTACCTCCTGGGCGTCTTCATGCTGACCGCGATCTGGCAGCTGGTGGTCGTCTCGGCCGTGATCGGGGCCGGCATCGGCCTGGGCTACGGCGCGATGCCCGCCCTGATCATGGGCGCCGTGCCGACGTCGGAGACGGCCGCGGCCAACAGCCTCAACACGTTGTCGCGCGCCATCGGCACCTCGGTCTCCAGCGCCGTGGCGGGAGTCGTGCTCACGCAGGTGGCCGCGCCCTCGAGCTTCCAGCTGATCATGGGCCTGGGGGCCGCGACCGCAATGGCGGCGGTGGCGATCGCGGCCTTCATCCCCTCGGGTCGTCCCGTCAGCTGAAGAAGCGGATGATCTCGCGGGTGACGAGGTCCGGCTGCTCCTCGGCGAGCCAGTGGCCGGACCCGTCGACCCGCACGAGCTCGAACTGGTTGGCGACGTTCGGCAACGTCCCCGCGAACTGGTCGTAGGACGACACCGAGGCGAGCCCCAGCACCGGCGGCACGAGCTTGGCGTAGGTCTTGCCGTCCGCGATGTCCTGGTGGAACGCCTGGTACCACCCGTTGCTGGCGCGGATCGCCTCCGACGAGTTGTAGGCGCGCGCGTAGATGGACCGCGACCGCTCGTCGATCGCGGAGGGCGTGAACGCCGTGTGCTCGAACAGCCAGTCGGCCATGTACCGGAACCGGCCGGTCAGCAGCTGCTCCGGCAGTTGCAGCACCTGGTTGAACGCGAACCACCACACGCTGAAACCGCCCGGCCGCGGCAGCAACGGGATCTGGTAGAAGCTCTCGTCGGGGTGCAGCACGTCCATGACCGCGACCTTGCGGGTCGCCGCGGGGAAGTTGGCGGCGAACGAGAACGCGACCATGCTCCCCAGGTCGTGCCCGACGATGTTCACCGAGTCGTACCCGAGCTTCTTCACGAGCTCGTGGATGTCGGTGGCCATCGTCTTCTTGTCGAAGCCGCCCGCGGGCTTGTCCGACCCGCCCTGCCCGCGCAGGTCGACCGCGATGACGCGGAACCTCGCCGCGAGCGCGGGCAGGATCTTGTTGTACAGCCACCACGTCTGCGGCCATCCCGGTAAGAGCACCAGCGGCTCGCCTCTGCCGCCGGTCACGTAGTGCAGACGCACCCCGTTGACCTGCGCGTAGTTGTGCCGGAAGCCGGGAAGGTCGACTTCCTCGTGCTTGGCGGTGTCCGCGTCGGCGGTGCCCGCGGTCGCGGCGAGCGCGGCACCGGCTCCCAGCGCGAACACCTTGCGCCTGTTCAGTTCCATGACCCCTCTACCCCCATCCGTTGCTCGGCGCGGACATCCGAACAAGCGGCGCTCGAGAGCGGCTGGAGGTGGGGTGACGAGCTGGGGTCAGCCCAGCTCGGCCGAGTCCGTCAGCCGCAGCTTGCGCCGCGCCCGCTGGTAGAACGTCGTCATCCCCAGCCGCACCACGCGCGCGGCACCGGCGCGGCCCCGCAGCGACACGCGCTGGCCGGGTTCGACGTAGCCCGCGACCATGCCGTCGACCTCCACGGCCAGGCGGCCGCTCGACGGGAGGAGGTCCAGGTCCACCTCGTCGTTGACCGACAGGACCACGCCGCGGCTGTAGGCGGAGTGCGGTGCGGCAGGGGTGACGAGCAGGGCCTCCACGGACGGGCTGGTGATCGGGCCGCCCGCCGAGAAGCTGTAGGCCGTCGAGCCGGTCGGGGTGGCGACGATTACGGCGTCGGCGGCGTAGCTCACGAACGGCTGGCCCGCCACCTGCACGGCCACGCGGGCGCTGCCCTCGCCGGGGGTGCGGACCACGGCGATGTCGTTGAAGGCGGTGACCTTCTGGTCGCCGAAGATCGCGTCCACGGCGAGGCGGGGCTCCACGGAGAAGTCGTGGGCGTCGATGGCGGACAGGGCGGCGGGCAGGTCGGGCACGTCGACCTCGGCCAGGAAGCCGAGCTTGCCCAGGTTGACGCCCAGTACCGGGGCGTGCGCGCCGTCGGCCAGGCGCATCGCGCGCAGCATCGTGCCGTCGCCGCCGAGGCTCACGACCAGGTCGGCCCTGCGGCCCAGCTCCTGCGGCGAGACCGGGGTGGCCTCGCAGCGCAGGCGCTGGATCTCGTCGGAGATGCCGAGGATCTCGACACCGCGGTTGGCCGCCCAGCCGAGCACGGCCTCCACGGCGGCGGCGGAGTCTCGTTGCGGGTGCAGCACCAGGCCGGCGGCGTGCACGTCAGGTCGTCCTCAGTCGGGTCACCTCGTCATCTTGCCGAATTCCCACGGGTCGTGTGCGCTGAAGAGCGTGACCTCGGCGGAGTGGTCGCGGGCGAGCGTGCGCAACGCGGCCTGGGTGCCGATACGACGGTCGTGGTCGACCGCGGACCGCGTCTGCACGATGTCGAGGACGGGGTGCGGTTCGGGGACCTCGTCCAGTTCGCGGTGGTAGTAGTAGGCGTCGCCGCAGTGCAAGAGCCATTTGTCGCCGTTGTGCGCCGCCACTCCCGTGTGGCCCGCGGTGTGGCCGCCCAACGGGACGAGCACGAAGCCGGGCAGGTCTGACGGGCTGATGGCGTCCAGTCCGAACCACTTGTCGTTCGTGGACTCGTAGGTGCGCCACTGTGGACCGTGTGCCCAGTGGGCGGGGCGGTAACGGCGGCTCGGAGCCTCGTGCAGGGCCGCTTCCAGTTCCGCGGCCAGCACGTGGACGGTGGCGTGCGGGAAGTCGGGGAGGCCACCGCAGTGGTCGACGTCCAGGTGCGTGACGACGACGTGCCGGACGTCAGAAGCGTTGAAGCCGAGGCGTTCTATCTGACGGATGGCGGTCTCTTCTTCTTTGAGCGCCGGTTCGACCATCTCGGTCCAGGACGGGTCGAGCGTGCCGGCGGGGTCGCGCACGTCGTCGAGGCCCAGGCCGGTCTCCACGAGGACGAGGCCGTCGTCTGTCTCGGCGAGCAGGCAGTGGTTCACGGCGGCCGTGCTCGGCAGACCCTCGTAGGTCGGCGCGATGGGGCGCATGGAACCGCAGTTCAGGTGGTGGATCCGCATGACGGTGATCGTGCGACTTGAAGCGCGGTTCAAGTCAAGCCGCTACGCTCGGCGTCGTGCTGGACATCGCCGAGGTCGCGGAGAAGTCGGGGCTGGCACCGTCCGCCCTCCGGTTCTACGAGAAGAGGGGCCTGCTCTCGCCGAGCGGCCGCAACGGGTTGCGCCGCACCTACGACCCGGAGGTGCTGCCCCGGCTGACGATGATCACCTGCGCCCGCCGGGCCGGGTTCACCATCGCCGAGATCAGCCGGTTCCTGGTCGCGATGCCGGGGGACGCCGCGACCCGCGGCAAGATGGCCGAGAAGGCGCGGGCGCTCGACGAGGACATCGCCCGGCTGCAACGGATGCGCGACAGCCTCGACCACGCCACCACGTGCACGCACGAACCGCTCGTCGAGTGCCCCGACTTCAAGCGGATGCTCGCTCCCTGACCGCCTCAGCCGCAGAAGCCGGTGATCGTGCGCGTCAGGACGTCGGTGAGCCGGTCGAGCGACGCGAGGTCGACGTGCTCGGTCGCGGCGTGGGCGCCCGCGCCGTCGACCCCGAACAGCAGGCACGGGATGCCGGCGGCGTCGAGCAGCGCGCAGTCCGTCCAGAACGGCTCTGCCCTGATCACCGCTGGCTCGCCCAGGTTCGCGATCAGCGTGCGGACGATCTCCGCCTCGGGGTCTGCCTCGAACGGGTCCCTGGCGAGGCCGCGGGTGAGCGTCGCGCGGAAGTCCGGGACGGTGGCGCGCAGGTGGTCGAGGACGGCGCGCAGCTCGTCCTCGACGTGCTGGGGCGACTCGCCGGGAACGGTGCGGCGTTCGAGCGTGATCCGGCAG
The DNA here is from genome assembly GCF_042738015.1 of Lentzea sp. NPDC059081. NCBI lineage: Bacteria > Bacillati > Actinomycetota > Actinomycetes > Pseudonocardiales > Pseudonocardiaceae > Lentzea > Lentzea sp. NPDC059081. The sequence goes on along the minus strand of NZ_JBHYGW010000005.1, from coordinate 258,248 downwards.
CTCGACGGGTAGGTGGACGCCTCCTCACCGCCGCTGACCAACGACGCGTGGACGGTTCCGGTGCCGAGCAGGGGGTGTCCGGGGCCGGCGGCGAGGTCGTGGCCGAGCCGTTCCAGGGCGACGAGGAAGTGGCCGGCCTTGACGATCGCGTCCACGCCCAGCTCCGGCCGTGAGCCGTGCGCGGCCCTGCCCTCCACCTCGACGTCGAACCACACGAAACCCTTGTGCGCCAACGTGACTTCGAGGTGGCTGGGTTCGGTGACGATCGCGGCGTCGGCGGTGAAGTGCTCCAGGACCTCGGCGGTGCCGGAGCTGCCGTGTTCCTCGTCGGCGACACACGCCACGATGACGTCACCACGCAGGTTCTCGGCGCTCGCCGCGGCGACCATCATCGCCGCCACGCCACCCTTCATGTCGAACGTGCCGCGGCCGAACATCCTGCCGTCCCTGACCTCCGGCTCCAGCGGGTCGCCGTCGTAGCCCGCGAGGCCGACCGTGTCGAGGTGACCGTTCAGCATCAACGACCGCCCGCCGCCGCTGCCCTTCCTGACCGCGACGAGCGACGGTCGGCCGGGTCGTCGTTCCAGGCGGTGCACCTCGAAGCCGCGCTCGGTGAACCAGGTGGCGCAGAAGCCGGCGATCTCGCCCTCGCCGCGGCCACCGGGGACGAGGTCGGGGTTGACCGAGTCGATGGCGACGAGCCGGGCGAGCAGGTCACGTGGGGTCATGGACGTCCTTCCGTGCTGATCAGGACGACCGTGGTGAGGTCGCCGAGCTCGTCGCGGGCGGCGCGCAGCCCGGCGAGCGATGCCGCGCCGCACGGTCCGGAGTGGACACCGAGGGCGTGCAGGTCGGCCATCGCCCTGGTGCAGTCGGCGTCGGAGATCGCCACCGCGGCGTCCAGGCCGTGGCGCAGGAACGGCCAGGAGGTGGCCGACGGCGTGCCGCAGTTGAGCCCGGCCATGATCGTGTCGCCGGTGGGGACCGTGGTGAGCTCGCCCGCTTCGAGGCTCGCCAGCACGCAGGCGGCGGTGTCGGGTTCGACGGCGAGCAGCCGCGTGCGGGAGGCGCGGGAGCGGTAGTGGGTGACCACGGCCTGGGCGAACGAGCCGACGCCGACCGGGACGACGACCAGGCCGGGTTCGCCGTCCAGCTGCTCGTCCATCTCGTGGCAGAGCGTGCTGTAGCCCTCGACGATCCAGGCAGGAACCTCCTCGTAGCCGGGCCACCCCATGTCCTGGACGAGAACACCGTCGGCTGCGGCGGCCTGCTTCACGGCGTCGTCGTAGGTGCCGTCGACGAGCGTGACTTGCGCGCCTTCGTTGCGAATGGCATCGATAGCGGGCGTAGGCACACTGCCGGGAACGAAGACGTGCGCGCGTTGGCCATGCATCCGCGCCATGCGTGCGACGGCACGGCCGTGGTTGCCATCGGTCGCCGTGGTGAGCGTGACCTGCCCGGTTCGGCCCGAGAGGACGCGGTGAACGGCCCAAGAGGCGCCCAGAGCCTTGAAAGCGGGCAAGCCGAGGCGGGAGGATTCGTCCTTGACGAACAGGCGACCGGCCCCGAGCTCCGCGGCGAGGGCGGGGAGCTCCCGCAACGGCGTGGGCGCGTGGTCCGGCAGCCGTGCGTGGAACTCCCGCACCCCGGTGGGCGCGGGCGGGCACGTCCAGTCGCGGGCGCCGGGCTGCGAGAACATCATGACCGACAGCGTGCGGGTGGTGCGGATCATCGGTCCAGCGCACGTTCTCGACGTGTACCGGTGGGAGAACTCGACGAATCGCGGAGGTGGCTGGTGACCGAGGACGAGCTGATCGTCGAGTTCGCGCTGACCCGCCTCGACCACCCCGGTCTCGACCTGGAGGAGGTCGCCGGGCTCGTGGTCCGCCGGGTCGGGCCGGAGCGCATGCTGGAGTTCGCGGGCCTGACGCTGGCGCACCGCGACGAGCTGCGGGGAGCGGTGTTCCCGGCGGCCGTCGAGCACGTGCTGCGGGTGGTGCTGACGTTGCGGGGACCGCGGGACTAGCTCTGCCCTGCCGCCCAGGCACGGGCGGCGTTCTCCGCCACCGCCTCCACCTGGTCCGCGTCCACGACGTGCTGCAGCCTTCCCTCCAGGGAGAGGGTCGCGACGCCGTGCGCGAGCGACCAGAGCTGCGCGGCCCTGCTCACCACGTCCGCCTCACCCAGGAACGGCCGCAGTGCCGCGTTGAGCAGGTCCTGCACGACGACGGCCTGCCGCACCAGGTCCCCGTGCCGCTCCTTGTCGATGCCGCTGGCGAACATCGTCTCGAACCGCGCGGGGTCCTCGCGGGCGAAGCGGAGGTAGGACACCGCGATCGCCGCGGCCCGGTCGGCGAGCGTCGCGTCGTCCGTCAGGTCGGCGAACCGCTCCTCGAGCGCCTGGAAACCCAGCAGCGCCGCGGCGGCGAGCATCGCGTCCCGGTCGCTGAAGTGGCGGTAGGGCGCGGACGTCGAGACCCCGGCGCGGCGGGCGGCCTCGGACACGCTGAAGCCCCGCGCCCCGCGCTCCCGCACCAGCTCCGTGGTGGCCACGAGCAGGGCGTTGCGCAGGTCGCCGTGGTGGTAGCCGCGCTTCGGCTCCATGTCCGCACCTCCGATGTTGCAGTCTCTCACATTGCTCGCGTAGCCTCGATGTAAGAACCTCTTACACTCGGATCGGGGTCTCCATGCGGTACGCGGGAACCACTGCGCTCATCACCGGCGCGAGCTCGGGCATCGGCGCCGAGTTCGCGCGGCGGTTCGCCGAACGGGGAGCGGACCTCGTCCTTGTCGCACGGCGGGCGTCGGCGCTCGACGAGCTCGCGGCGGAGATCCGCGCGGACACCGGGCGGACCGTGCACGTCGTCCCGTTCGACCTCACCGGCGAGCGCAGCGGGCAGCGCCTGGCCGAGCAGCTCGACGTGGCCGTCGACACCGTCGTCAACTGCGCGGGGGTGGCGCACACGAAGCCGTTCGCCGAGCTGACCGAGGACGAGATCCACGTGCAGCTGCGCGTGAACGTGGACGCGGTCGTCGACATCTCGCACGCGTTCCTGCCCCGGCTGGTCGGGAGCGGCCGCGGGGCGCTGGTCAACGTCGCGAGCCTCACCGGCTACCTGCCCGTGCCGGGCATGGCGGTGTACTCGGCGGCGAAGTCGTTCGTCGTCCGGTTCACCGAGGCGCTCGCGCACGAGACGCGTGGCTCCGGCCTCACCGTGCTGGCCCTGTCGCCCGGCCCGACCAGCACGGAGTTCTACGAGGTCTCGGGGACGGAGACCGAGGGCGTCCGGTTCCAGACCGCGGCCCAGGTCGTCGGCACCGCGTTCGCCGCACTGGACCGGAAGCGGCCGCCGGTCAGCGTGATCTCCGGCAGCACGAACCGGTGGCTGGGGCGGGCGGCCGCGGCTCTGCCCAGGCGGACGGTGCTGCGCCTCGCGGAGACCCGCAGCGTCTAAAGGCCGCGCACCGCCTGTTCGGTGAGCCGGATGACACGCGTCGCGAGTGGCGACAGCGTCCGGTTCGCCTGCCAGGCCAGGTAGATCTCGCGGGGGTCCGGCGGCGGGTCCAGCTCGTGCGTGCGCAGCACGTCGTCGGGCTGCAGGTCCAGCGCCAGCCTCGGCATCACCGCGATGCCCATCCCGGCGCGCACCATCGACACCACGCCCCGGTTGTCGGCCGTGCGGAACACGATCAGCGGCCGCACGCCCGCCTCGGCGTAGACGCGCTCGACGCGGGCCTGGTCGCAGATCGGCGGCTGGGCGACCATGGTCAGTCCGTCGAGGGCGGCCAGCGGGACCACGTCGCCGTCGAACTGGCCGCGCCGGGCGACCAGCACGTACGGGTCGTCGAGGAGCTTGGTCTGCTCGACGTCGCCGGTCAGCCTGCCGTCGAAGAACACCAGGTCGAGGCCGTCGGCGCTGGGCTGGTCGGTCTCCTCCTCGAAGAGCCGGATGTCGGCGGTGGGCTGTTCGTCGAGCAGTCGCCGCACGACGGTCGGCAGGATGACGTTGGTGACGCTCTGGAAGGTGCCGATGTCGACGCGGCCCTCGCCGGCCTTGAACCGTTCGACCGCGTCGGTGGTCGCGGCGGCACGGGCGAGCAGGTCGCGGCCGTGGGCGAGCAGCACCTCGCCCAACGGGGTCAGCCGCACGGGCTTCGGGCCGCCGGGACGGTCGAACACCGTGCCGCCGACGGCGCGTTCGAGTGCGGCGATCTGCTGGCTCACGGCCGACTGCGTGTAGCCGAGGCGGTCGGCGGCGCGGCCGAACGTGCCCTCGGCGGCCACGGCTTCCAGGGTGGCGAGGTGGCGGAGGTCCAGCATGAACATAAGTGTGCCTTGTTGAGTTGAGCAGATTCTATCGCTTTTGTTAATGCTCTGTGCTTTCTAGCGTCACACCCATGAAACGTGCGCTCTGGTTGCCGCTCTTCGACTGCCTCGCCGACCCGCCGGCCGTCGCCCGCCTCGCCGCCGACGCCGAGGAGGCGGGCTGGGACGGGCTGTTCGTCTGGGACCACGTGCGCTGGCGCGAGCCGGTGACGCACGTGGCCGACCCGTGGATCACGCTGGCCGCCGTCGCGACCGCCACCGAGCGGCTGCGGTTCGGGCCGATGGTCTCGGCGCTCACCCGGCGCCGGCCCGCGAAGCTCGCCCGCGAGACGGCGTCGCTGGACCTGCTCGGCGGCGGGCGGCTCGTGCTCGGCGTGGGGCTCGGCAGCGACCGGTTCGCGGGTGAGTTCTCCCGCTTCGGCGAGGAGTGCGACGACCGGGTGCGCGGGCGGATGCTCGACGAGTCGCTGGAGGTCCTGCGGGCGGCGTGGTCGGGCGAGGAGGTGCGCTTCCGCGGCGAGCACTACACAGTGGACGGTGTGACGTTCCTGCCTCGTCCCGTGCAACGGCCGGGTGTGCCGGTGTGGGCGGCGGGGTTTCCCGGCAACGTGCGCCCGATGCGCCGTGCGGCTCGGCTGGACGGGTTCTTCCCCGTGAACCTGTCGTCGGCGGAGGAGTTCGCGGACGCCGTCGGGCAGGTGGAGGCGTTGCGGTCGGATGACGGGCCGTTCGACTACGTGTGCGAGGTCGAACCTGGTGCGGATGTCGCGCCGTATGCCGCCGCTGGGGCGACGTGGTGTCTGACGGCGTTTGAGCCGGCATCGCTGTCCATGGACCACGTGCGGGGCGTGCTGAGCGACGGACCGGCGGTGCGGTGATGCGTGTCAACGGAGTGGAGTTGTGCGTTCAGACGTTTGGGGATTCTTCCGACCCGGCGGTGTTGCTGATCCACGGCGCGTGCGCGTCCATGTTGTGGTGGGAAGAAGAACTGTGCGTGGCAATCGCGGCGCGCGGCCGGTTCGTGATCCGTTACGACAACCGTGACACCGGGTTGTCGACCAGCTACCCGCCAGGGGAGCCGGGGTACTCGCTGGCGGACATGGTCCTCGACGCCGTGGGGATTCTCGACGCGTTGGGCGTGTCGCGGGCGCATGTGGTCGGGCGGTCGATGAGCGGTGCAATCGCGCTGGCGCTCGGCGTCGACCACCCCGATCGGGTGGAATCGCTGACGTTCGTGTGCACCACGACCGGTGACCCTTCGCTGCCTGAGATGACTCCTGAGTTCCTGGAGGCTTCTTCAGCGCGGTCTCCGTCCGATGTGGAGAACATCGTGACGGTGCTGCGCGCGTACGCGGGTTCGTCGCCTTACTTCGACGAGGAGGCGGTGCGTCGGCTGGCGGTGGAGGACGTCGCACGGACGGTGAACATCCAGTCGGCGATGACGAACCACTTCTGCATCGAGTTCGACGCTCCTGGCGGTGGTTTCGCTGATCTCGTCGCGCCCGTGCTGGTGGTGCACGGGTCGCTGGACCCCGTGTTCCCCTTGGCGCACGGTGAGGCGGTGCGGGATGCCGTGCCCGGCGCGTCGCTGCTCGTGCTGGACTCGGTGGGGCACGACGTGCCGCGTCCGGTGTGGCCGGTCTTCGTCGACGCGCTCGTGCGGCACACGACGGCTTGAGCGACGCTCGATCGCGACTGCACGAAAATTGTCAGGGGTGCGAGGTAACGTCCTCCCCATGAGTGCTGCTGGGGACCGGATTCAGGAGCTCGCCGCGCGGATCGTCGAGCTGCGCGACGCGTACTACCAGGGCGAGCCGCTGGTGGCGGACGCCGAGTACGACGCGATCGAGGACGAGTTCCGCGGGCTGGTCGCGGAGCACCCGGAGCTGGCGCCGGAGGACAACCCCCTGGACCACGTGGGTGCGCCGTCGGTGCTGCACGCGCCCGTGCGGCACTCGCGGCCGATGCTGTCGCTGGAGAAGGCGAACAAGCCGGAGCAGGTCGAGTCGTTCTTCTCCCGGTTCCCCGGCCAGCCCGTGGTGGTCATGCCGAAGCTCGACGGCCTGTCGCTCGCGCTGGTGTACGAGAACGGCCGGCTGGCGCGCGCGGTGACGCGGGGCGACGGCACGACGGGCGACGACGTCACGTTCCTGACGCGCGCGTTGTGCGACGGCGTGCCGGACAAGGTGGAGGCGCCCGGCCGGGTCGAGGTGCGCGGCGAGTGCGTGATGCTGCGCTCGACGTTCGACGCCTACAACAAGGTGCACCCGGACAAGCCGTTGATCAACCCGCGCAACGCCGCCGCGGGCACGTTGCGCGCCAAGGACCCCAAGGCGGTCGAGGGCAGGCGCATGCAGTTCTTCGCGTTCGACCTGACGACCGAGCCGGAGAGCGCCGACTCCGACCTCGACGCGGGCCTGCGCAAGCTCGGCTTCAGCGTGGCCGAGATGAGGCACTGCACCACCGCTGCCGAGGCCCAGGAGCTCATCGGCGGGATCGAGTCGGCCCGCAACTCGCTCGACTACGACCTCGACGGCGCCGTGCTGCGCCTGGCGAACCGCGACGCGTTCGCCGCCGCGGGCACCCGGTCGTCGTCCCCGCGCGGCGCGATCGCCTACAAGTTCGCGGCCGAGGAGAAGACGACGGTCCTGCTCGACGTGAAGTGGGACGTGGGCAAGACCGGCAAGATCGCCCCGGTGGCCTGGCTGGAGCCGGTGTTCGTCGGCGGCACCACCGTCACCCGCGCCACCCTGGCCAACCAGGAGGTCATCCGCTCGCGCGGCATCAAGATCGGCGACACCGTGCTGGTGCGCCGGGCGGGCGACGTGATCCCGTTCGTGGCGGGCGTGCTCGACGAGTCGAAGCGCACGGGCGACGAACGCGAGATCGTCCCGCCGTCGTCGTGCCCGTCGTGCGCGCAACCGTTGACGGAGCAGGGCAACAGCCGCGAGCTCTTCTGCACCAACGCCGTCTGCCCCGCGCAGACCGTGCGCCGCCTGATCCACTGGTCCTCCCGCGCCGCCGCCGACATCGACGCCATCGGCCAGGTGTGGATCGAGCGCCTCGCCGAGACCGGCGACCTGGTGAACCCGTCGGACTTCTACACGCTCACCAAGGAACGCCTGCTGGAGTTCGACCGCGTCGGCGAGGTCTCCGCGACCCGCATGATCGAGTCGATCGACCGCAGCCGCTCCGTGGGCCTGCGCCGCGCGTTGATCGGCCTGTCGATCCCGATGGCCTCCGAGGGCACCGCCGCCCGCCTGTGCCGCGCGGGCTTCGGCTCCCTGGAGGAGGTGGCCGACGCGGGCGTCGAGAAGCTCGTGGCCGTCGAGGACATCGGCCAGAAGGTCGCGGAGTCGCTGAACGCCCACCTGGCCCGCCTGCGCCCGGAGATCGAACGCCTCCGCGAGCGCGGCGTCTCCCTGGAGGTCCGCTCCGAGGACCTGCCCCCGGTCGTCGTGGCCGGCGCCCCGCTGGAGGGCAAGTCGGTCGTGATCACGGGCTCGATCAGCGACCCCCGCTCGGGCGAGAAGGTGACGCGCCCGACGTTCCAGAAGATGTGCGAACGAGCCGGCGCCACCGCCGCCTCCTCGGTGTCGGCCACCACCGACCTGCTGATCACCGGCGAGGGCGTGGGCGCGAGCAAGCTGACGAAGGCGGAGAAGCTCGGCGTCGAGGTCGTCGACCAGGCCGAGATCTGGGAGAAGCTGATCGCCGCCGGCGTCGCCTGACCCCCGGACGCAGGAAGCCCCCGCGCTGCACGGGGGAGAGCGGCAGCGTGGGGGCAGGATTGGTGGCCGGTGCGGCGGTCGCCTCTCGGCGAGTGGCTCTGCGCGGTTCCGGGTGAGCGGTGTTCCGCGGAGGCGTTGTGGTGGGGCCCGGGGACTCGTTCCGCACCGACCGTCTTGTTCAACGGTGTGGGGATCCGTTGTGTTTCCTGGTGGTCTGTGTGGTCGGTCACCGGTGGTGGGTGTGTGGGTCTTGTGGTGTAAGGGGTTTGGCTGTGTGTGGGAAGGCCCTCAAGCTGTCTGGGGGTGGACTGCTTGAGGGCGTGGTGTGGGGGTCGGTGCGGCGGTCGCCTCTCGGCGAGTGGCTCTGCGCGGTTCCGGGTGAGCGGTGTTCCGCGGAGGCGTTGTGGTGGGGCCCGGGGACTCGTTCCGCACCGACCGTCTTGTTCAACGGTGTGGGGATCCGTTGTGTTTCCTGGTGGTCTGTGTGGTCGGTCACCGGTGGTGGGTGTGTGGGTCTTGTGGTGTAAGGGGTTTGGCTGTGTGTGGGAAGGCCCTCAAGCTGTCTGGGGGTGGACTGCTTGAGGGCGTGGTGTGGGGGTCGGTGCGGCGGTCGCCTCTCGGCGAGGTGCTCGACGCGGTACCAGCCGAACGGTGTTCCGCGAAGGCTTTGTGGTGGGGCCCGGGGACTCGTTCCGCACCGACCGTCTTGTTCAACGGCGCGGGGATCCGTTGTGTTTCCAGGTGATCTGTGTGGTCCGTCACCGCCGGTGGGCCGGAAAGCTTTGCCCGCCAGGGGAAGCTGGGCGAACGCCCCCACGCTGCCTGGGGGAGGACGGCAGCCCGGGGGCGTTCGGCGGGTCGCCCTCGGCCGTCGGGGGAATGGCGGCGCGAGGGCGTTACCAGGACGCCCTCAGACCATCCGTCGGGGGAGAAAGACGGTCTGAGGGCTAATGTGGAGAGGTCGGCGCGGCGGTCGCCTCTCGGCGAGTGGCTCGACGCGGTACTAGCCGGACGGTCTTCCGCGAAGGCTTTGAGGTGAGGCCCGGGGGACACGGACCGCACCAACCAACCCTTACAACGGGATCCGGGCCCGAAGTGTTTCGCACTTGATCTGTGTGGTCGCTCACGGTGCGCAGAGCGGTTCACCCCTGGAACCAGGTGAACCGCTCGCCCACGATCGAAAACCGCTGCGGCTCAGTAGAAGCAGCCCGTCCGCGGCAACGAGGACGGCGCCGGCGGCGTGCGTCCGTCGTAGAGGGCCAGCAGGAAGTTCTGCGGGCAGTACGACGTGCCGCTGATCTTGATCGCGATGTGCAGGTGCGGGCCGGTCGAGTTGCCGGTGTTGCCGGTCGTCGCGACTCGCTGGCTTGCGGTCACGGAGGTGCCGTTGGACACCGACCAGCTCGAGAGGTGGCAGTAGAGGTAGTCGACGCCGCTCTTCACGATGCGCAGGCCGTTGCCGCAGCCGCTGGGCTCGCTGATGCGGTAGGCGGTGCCGGTGACCATGGCGTAGGCCGGGACGTTGTTCACCGGCAGGTCGATGGCCGGGTAGTCGTGGTGCGGGTCGTCGTACTCGCTGCGGGGCAGGGCGCTCTTCGACAGCGGCAGGCTGTAGGTGCCGCCTCCGCCGCCGGAACCCGAGCCGCCGACGAGGGTCTGCCACGTGTTCGGGCCCACGATACCGTCGGCGGACAGGCCCTTCGAGCTCTGGAACGCCACCGCGGCGCTGTGGGTGCCGCCGCCGAAGTCGCCGTCGACCGACAGGTTGTAGCCGTAGCGGTTGAGCTGCACCTGGGCGGCCTTGACGGCCTCGCTGTTGTTGCCCTGCTTGACGCTGACGATCAGCTTCGGCCAGGTGTTCTGGCCGATCTGGCCGTCGGAGGACAGGCCGTTGGCGCTCTGGAACTGCTTCACCGCGGCTTCGGTGGCCGGGCCGAACTCGCCGTCGGCGCTGATGTCGTAGCCGCGGTGCCGCAGCAGGTGCTGGGCGCTGCGCACGGTGTCACCGGTGGCGCCCTCCTTGACGTTCGGCCACGAGGGCAGGGCCGCCTGCGCGGGGCTCACCAGTCCTATCAGGACGAAGAGCGACAGCAGGGCGGCAGCGAGGATTCTCATGCCGTGCACGCTAGGAACGGACCGACATCGGCCGCCCTAGTCGCGAGACCAGTTGTGTGCGGTCGCGGCAGCCGAACTTCCGCAGCAGGTTCGACACGTGGTACTTGACCGCGCTCACCGTGATGAACATGGCCGCGGCGATCTCGGCGTTCTCCCAGCCCTCGGCCAGCAGCCGCAACGTCTCCCGCTCGCGCGACGTGAGCGTCGCCGGCGGGGGACCGGGCAGCAGGGCCGGCACCAGGCGCGGGGAGACCCAGCCGCCGAACCGGTGCACGTCGTGGATCGCCCGCACGACGTCCTCCACGGGGTCGTCGGCGAGCACGAGGCCGGTCACGCCGAGCCGCACCAGGCCCTCCACGGCGTCGGGGGACGACAGCACGGCGACGGTCCGCGGGCCGATCGCCTCGGACTCGTCGACGACGGACACGTCGGCAGGGGTGCCGGGGACCGCCCACGGGACGGCTGCCAGGCGCATCAGGATCTTGTCGGTCAGCAACGTGCTGTGCAGCGACAGCACGACGTGGATTTTGCGCACGCGCCCACGGTCGGGAACGGACCGTAATTCCGCGTATCGGCTGCGTATAACACCTGGTCGTTGCTACCGTTCCGCCGATCCTGGGGAGGGCGTGTGGAGTTCCGCGTGCTCGGTCCGCTCGTCGTGGTGGCGGGTGGCGACGAGCGGCCGTTGCGGTCGGCCAAGCAACGGATCGTGCTGGCGATGCTGCTGCGGCACGCGAACACCCCCGTCCCGCCGCGGCGGTTGATCGAGGTCCTCTGGGAGGTCCCGCCCGCCTCCGCCCAGGACAACGTGCGGCTCCACGTCTACCAGCTCAAGCGCGCGCTCGACCTGGGCGAGCGGATAAGTCGCGAACCGAGTGGTTACCGGCTCCGGGTCGAGGTGGGCGAGTTGGACGAGGACCGGTTCGTCCAGATGGCGGAAGCGGGTGAACGCTCACTCGCGGACGGCGACCCGGCGACCGCAGCGGCTCTGCTCGCCGAGGCGCTCGGGCTGTGGCGCGGACCGGCCTACCCGGACCTGCCCGGCCAGTTCGGTGCCCGGCTCGACGAGGCACGGCTGCGGGTGGTCGAGGCTCGGGTCACCGCCGACCTCGCACTGGGACGGCACGCCGAGGTGGTCGGCGAGCTGACCGAGCTCGCGCAGGCGCACCCGTACCGCGAACCGCTGCACGCCAAGCTGATGACCGCGCTCTACGGCGCGCACCGCCAGGCGGAGGCGCTGGAGGTGTTCCGCGCCGCCCGCGAACGGCTCGTCGGCGACCTCGGCGTCGAGCCCGGTCCCGAGCTGCGCGGACTGCACGAGACGATGCTGCGCGGCGAAGTGGCGGACGTTCCCGCGAAGACCGCGAAGGCCGACTGCCCGTACCGGGGACTGATGGCGTACCAGCCGGAGGACCACTCGCGGTTCTTCGGCCGTGACCACCTCGTCGAGCTGGTCGCGCGCAGGATCGACCGCTATCCGGTCGTGGGCGTGTTCGGCGCCTCCGGCAGCGGCAAGTCGTCGCTGCTCAGGGCCGGGGTGGTGGGCGGCCTCGGCGAGACCTGGCTACCGGTCGTCATCACGCCGACCGCGCGTCCGCTCGAAGCCCTGAGCCACGCGCTGGCGACGCTCACGAACCAGCGGCCCGATCTGAGCGCGCACCCCGAGGCGTTCGACGTGGAGGTCCGCAACGAGCTGGCGAACGGTCCCGACGACGTGCGCGTGCTGCTCGTCGTCGACCAGTTCGAGGAGCTGTTCACCTTGTGCGACGACGAAGGTGAACGCTCACAGTTCCTCGCCGTGCTGCTGGACGCGGCCAGGGGACCTGGACGGCGCACGCGGGTCGCGCTCGGCGTGCGGGCCGACTTCCTCGCCCACGTCACGCGGCACCCCGGCCTGGTCGAGGCGCTCGCCGACGAGGCCACGGTGCTCGTCGGGCCGCCGTCCGGCGCGGACCTGCGCGACATCGTGCTGCGCCCGGCCGCGCTGAGCGGGGTGTCCGTCGCCGCGGACCTGCTCGCCACGGTCCTGGCCGACGTCGAGGCCGGACCGGGCGCGCTGCCGTTGCTGTCGCACGCGCTGGCCGAGACGTGGCGGCGGTCCGGCACCGAGCTGACCCTGGCCGCGTACCGGTCCGGTGGCGGGGTCCGCGGTGCGATCGCCCAGACCGCCGAACGCGCCCACGACGAGCTGGACGACGCCGGACGGCAGGCGATGCGCCGGATCCTGGTGCGGCTCACCGCGTTCGGCGACGGCACCGAGGACACCCGCAGGCCGATCCGCCGCGCCGAGCTCGACGGGATCGCCGCCGCAGGGGTGGTCGACGGCGTGCTCGCGCGGCTGGTCGCCGACCGGCTGGTGGTGCTGGACGAGGACACCGCCGAGCTGGCCCACGAGGCGTTGATCCGGGCCTGGCCCCGGCTGCAGCGCTGGCTCTCCGACGACCGCTCGACGTTGCTGGTGCACCGCAGGCTCACCGCGGCCGCGCACACGTGGACCGAGCTGGGGCGCGACGACGGCGCGCTCTACCGGGGCGCGCAGCTCGTGCTGGCGTCCGCCTGGGCCCAGGACCACCCCGGCGAGCTGAACGCGGCCGAGGACGCCTTCCTCACCGCGAGCCGCGAGCGCGACGAGGCGGAGCAGGCGGGCGTCCGGCGCCGCACCCGGTTCCTGGGCCGGCTGGCGAGCATCATGGGCGTGCTGCTCCTGCTGGCCGGCGGCGGTACCGGCGTGGCGTGGTGGCAGTGGCGCGAAGCCCAGCTGGGACAACGGGTCGAGCGCGCGCACCAGCTCGCGTTGTCCGCGCGCGGCCTCGTGGAGACGGCTCCCGACGTGGCAGGGCCGTTGGCGCTCAACGCCTTCCGGCTGCACGCCGACGACGACACCCGCGGCGCGCTGCTGAGCGCCGCGTCCGCCCCGAGGCGGCGCATCGAGCTCAACGCCGACGGGTCGCCCGTGCTGGACGTGGCCGTCTCGCACCAGGGCGACGTGATCGCCACGGCCGACCGCGACGGCACCGTGACGGTGTGGGACCTGCGCGCCCGTGCCCGCAGACTCGTGCTGTCCGACCACACCGCGCTCACCGAGGGCGGCTACGCGCGGCAGGTCGAGTTCAGCGCGGACGACCGGTTCCTCGCCTCCACCGCCACCGCACCGTCCGCGGCCGGCGGTCCCGGCGACGTCGTCGTGTGGGACCTGCAGACCGCGAAACCCGTTTTCGCGCAACGTTTCGAGGTCCTCACCACCGGACTCGCCCTCCACCCCGCCGCGACGTCGGTCGCGGTCGGCGTCGCCGGGGGAGCGGTCGAGGTGTGGGACGTGGCGCCGAAGACGAAACGGGTGTTCGCCGGTCACCAGCACGAGGTGACCTCGTTGGCGTTCAACGACGACGGCACGGCGCTCGTGACCGCGAACGGCGAGGACCGCCCGGTGATCTGGGACGCCCGGTCCGGCGCGAAGATCGGCGAGATCCCGGCGCCGGGCGTCGGCACGGTCCACTTCGACGGCGCTGCCGCGGTCGTCACCGTGACGCGCGGCGAAGCCGTCCGGTTCTGGGACCTCGGCGGGCGGCTGCTGTCGGAGCTGCCGGGGCAGGGCGCGTGGGAGGCCTCCGCGCAGGCCGGCGGCAGGATGGCGGTGGCGGACGAGGACGGGCTCATCACGATCAGGGACGTCCGCACCGGCCGCCCGATCACCTCCTACCGCGACCGGGACCGCACCGAGTCGAAGGCGCTGGCACTGGGCCGCGGCGGCACGCTGCTGGTCTCCGGGGGTTCCGGCCGGACCGTCGTGGTGCGGGAGGACGCCGTGCCCGCGTTCACCGGCCACGCCGACGGCGTCACCGACATCGCCGTGCACGGGACCGTCGTGGCGTCCGCCGGGGACGACGGCACCGTGCGGTTGTGGAGCCTCGACGGCGCCGCTCTGGCCACTTTGGACGGTCACGCGGGCAGGGTGGAGTCGGTCGCCTTCAGCCAGGACGGTGCCCGGCTCGCCGCGGTGACCCGCGACCACGTCGTCACGATCTGGGACGTGCCACGGCACGAACGGTTGACCTCGTTCACCTCCAGCGGTCTGGGCGCCTCGACCGACATCGCGTTCCAGCCGGACGGGCGCGCGCTCGTCACGGCGTCGCTCGGCCGGTTCCGCTGGAGCCTGCCGGACCTCGCGCCACGGCCGTTCGCCGGCGGACCGCAGATCGCGAGCGCCGTCGAGTTCACGCCCGACGGCCGCCTCCTGATCTCCACCGACCCCGCTGGCGGCGCGCTGCTGTGGGACGTCACCGCGGACAGGCTCGCACGGCGGGTCAGCACCGGCCAGGGCGACGTCCGCACGGTCGCGGTCAGCCCGGACGGCACCAGGTTCGCGACGGCGGGCGCGGACCGCACGGTCAAGGTCTGGGACGTGGCCACCGGGGCCGAGCTGATGACGCTGACCGGCCACTCCGCGCCGGTGGTGGCGCTGGCGTTCAGCCCGTCCGGCGACGCGCTGGCGTCCGGGGGAGAGGACCACGCCGTCGTCGTGTGGGACCTCGCCACGCGCACGGGCACGACGTTGACGGGTCACGCCGGTCCCGTGCGGGCCGTCGCGTTCACCCGTGAGGACGAGCTGGTGTCCGGCGCCGGGGACGCCAGGATCATCCGCTGGTCCCTGTCCACAACGGACGCCGAGACGCGGATCTGCGCGGAGACCTACCCGCGGTCCGACGCCTGCGGCACGACCAGGCCCGACTCGTAGGCGATCACCACGAGCTGGGCGCGGTCGCGGGCGTGCAGCTTGGTCATCGCGCGGTTGACGTGGGTCTTCGCCGTCAGCGGGCTGATCACCATGCGCGCGGCGATCTCGTCGTTCGACAGGCCGCGGGCGACTAGGACGACGGCCTCGCACTCGCGGTGGGTGAGGTGCGCGAGGTCGACGTCGCGCTGCCGCGGCCCGCTCACGTACCGGTCGATCAGCTTCCGCGTGATCGACGGGGCGAGCAGGGCGTCGCCGCGGGCCGCCACCCGCACGGCGTGCAGGAAGTCCTCCGGCAGCACGTCCTTGACGAGGAACCCCGCGGCACCCGCCTTGAGGGCGTGGAAGACGTACTCGTCGAGGCCGTAGTTGGTGAGGATCACGACGTGGACGCCCGCGAGCGCGGGGTCGGCGGCGATGCGCGTGGTGGCCTCGATCCCGTCGACCAACGGCATCTGGACGTCCATCAACGCGATGTCCGGGAGATGGGTGCGGGCCAGCGCGAGCGCCTCGTCGCCGTTCGTCGCCTCGGCCACGACCTCGATGTCGTCCTCCGCGTCGAGCAGGGCGCGGAACCCGCTGCGGATCAACGGCTGGTCGTCGACCAGCAGGACGCGGATCACGGCTGCGCCACCGGAAGCTCGGCCCGCACGCTGAACCCGCCCTCGCTGCGGGGTGCTGCCTGCAGGCTGCCGCCGAGCGCCGTGACGCGTTCGCGCATGCCGAGGAGCCCGACGCCCGGCGCCGTGGTCTTGGGCGGGGCCGTGCCGTCGTCGTCTACGCGGATCAGCAGGGCGTCGGGCCGGTAGTCGATGCGGACCTGGGCGGTCGCGGCGGAGGCGTGGCGGGCGATGTTGGTCAGCGACTCCTGCACGATCCGGTACGCGGTGCGGCCGACGGCCGCGGGGACGTCGTCGTTGCGGCCCTCGACGGTCAGCCGCGCGTCGAGTCCCGTGGCCCTGGCCCGCTGGACGAGCTGCTCGACGTCGTCGATGCCGTGCGGCGGGGTCTTGTCGTCGTCCCGCAACGCTTCCAGCGTCGCCCGCAGCTCCTTCGAGGCCTCGCGGCCGGCGTCGCGGATCGCGAGCAGCGCCTCCGGGACGTCCTCACCGCGCTTGTGCGCCAGGTGGACCGCGACCTCGGCCTGCAGCTTGATCACGGAGATCTGGTGGGTGAGCGAGTCGTGCAGCTCGCGCGCGATGTGCAGGCGCTCCTCGCCGGCCCGGCGCAGTGCCGCCTCCTCCTTGGTGCGTTCGGCTTCGTCGGCGCGCTGCTCGGCCTGGCGCAGCGCCTCCCCGGCGGCCGCGGCGGCGATCAGCCAGGCGATCTGCAGGACGTCCCGGGTCTGCGCGAACGCCTCGTACGTCGTGAGGTCGCGCGGGGAGAGGATCGCCGCCACCGGCAGGGTCGCCAGCATCAGGACGGATCCGGCGAGCGTGACGACCCGGTGGCCCGCCTTCATCGTCGAGTAGACCGCGAACAGGAACGCGACTACGGGCACGTCGGCCCCGGTCGCCTGGTACGCCAGGGAGAACAGGCCGGTGGCCACCAGTGTCGCGATGGGCGCAGCCCGGCGTTTCGCGAGCACGAGCCCGCTCGCGGCCAGCAGGACGTAGCCCACCGGCGTGGCACCGTGACCGGCCACGACGAGGCTCACCGCCACCCCGGCGGCGATCGCCCAGTCCAGCCGGCGCGCGTTCATGGGAGCACTGTAAACCGCTGTTCGCGCTGGTAGATCCTGCGCAGGGACCACTTTTGGACTACTGCGCCCGTGGTAGTCGTTGTCTGCGCTCGCACGACGACGTCCGTGCTTCCGGTGGCCACGCTTCTCGGCATGACACTTGCCTATGAACTGACAGCGGGTCGTGCGTGGTCACTGGTCGGCGTCGCGTTCGGCGTGCTCGGCCTGGTCCTGGGAGTGCGGGCGTTGCGACGGGGACAGCGCGGTGTGGTCGCGCTGGTCTCCGGGGTGATCGGGGTGGTGCTCGGCGCCGTCGTCGTGCTGATGGCCAAGGGCGGTCCCGGCACCGGGTACGGCATCGTGGGCGGCTACCTGTCGCTGGTGGTCGGCGTGGCCGCGCTGGTGGTGGCCTGTGCCGCTATCCGACGAGGCGCTCGGGCTGCAGCACGGCGCGCCGCGTGACCAGCCCGGCCGCGCCCCGCACCACCGCGAACTCGCCCAGCGGCGAGGCGACGAGCCGGGTGTGCCGCTCGCCGCCCGCGAGCACCCTGGTGTCCATTTCGGACTGGATGGCCGCGCTCAGGTGGTCGTGCAGCACGGCGTAGCTGCCGCCGAGCACGACCGTGGGCACGTCGAAGAGGTTCATCAGCGTGGCGAGCCCGACCCCGAGCGCCTGCCCGGCCTGGTGCGTCGCCCGCACCGCCCTGGGGTCGCCCGCGGCGAGGGCCTTCTGCAGGGAGTCGAGCCTG
The DNA here is from genome assembly GCF_042738015.1 of Lentzea sp. NPDC059081. NCBI lineage: Bacteria > Bacillati > Actinomycetota > Actinomycetes > Pseudonocardiales > Pseudonocardiaceae > Lentzea > Lentzea sp. NPDC059081. The sequence continues at coordinate 240,913 of NZ_JBHYGW010000005.1, read as the reverse complement.
CGCCGTCCCGCCTCGCGCAGGATGACGTCCAGGCCGGCGTACCGCTCCACGCAGCCCTTGCTGCCGCACGTGCACCGCACGCCGTCTCGTTCGATCACGACGTGCCCCAGCTCGCCGGCGAACCCGCTGGCACCGCGGTAGACCTCGCCGTGCAGCACTACCCCGGCGCCGATGCCGACGTCGGCCGACACGTGCACGAAGTCCTCGCCCGCCAGGTGCTTCGGCCAGAGGTGGGCGAGGGCCGCGAGGTTGGCCTCGTTGTCCAGCTCGACCTCGGTGCCGAGGCGCGCGCCGAGACCCTCGGCGAGGGGGACGCCGACGAGCTTCGGCAGGTTCGGCGCCCTGACCACCACGCCGTCGTGCACGACGCCGGGCACGGCCAGTCCCGCGCCGAGGAGCTTCTTGCCGCCGGTGTGCTCGCGGATGAGCTCGGCGACCCGGTCCAGCACCTCGTCCGCCGGTGCCTTGCGGATGTCCGCCGGCACCAGGTGGCGGCGCAGCGTCTCGCCGTCGAGGCCCAGGGTCTCGACGGCGAGGTGGCTGACGTTGATCTCCGCGCCGACCGCGACGGGACCGTCCGGGTGGAACCGCAACGGCTTGGACGGCCTGCCCATGCCGGCGCCCGTGGCCGGGTCCTCGACGAGGACGCCGGCCGCGAGCAGCGGTTCGGTGAGGTTGGACAGCGTGGCCTTCGTCAGGCCGGTCCGCGCCGCCAGGTCCGCTCGGGAGCCGGGCCGGTCCACCAGCGCGAGCAGGACCGTCCGCAGGTTGCCGAGGCGGACCTGGCGCAGGTGGTCGACGGTGGTCATCGCGCCCAGTATCGCCGGGCGGTCATCGGTTCAGGTACTTCTGGGCCGCCTCCGCGTACCGGGCGCGGATCTCCGGCACCGCGTCCGCCTCGTACCGCTTGCTCTCCGCGCCGTTCCACTCCGGTGGCGCGGCATCGCCCTTGAGCGCCCACGCCGCCTGACGCGCCGCACCATCGGCCACGTACTCGCCGGGCGCGGGCACCGTCACGGGCACACCGAACACCGTCGGCGCGATCTCGCGCACCGCAGGGGAGACCGCCGCACCGCCCACGAGCCGCACGGCGCTCACGTCCGCACCCTGGTCGGTCAGCGCGTCCAGACCCACGGCCTGACCGCACAGCATGCCCTCGACGGCCGCACGCGCGATGTTCGCGGGCGTGGCGTTGGTCAGGGTCAGGCCGTGCAGCGCACCGGTCGCGTCGGGCAGGTTCGGGGTCCGTTCACCCTCCAGGTACGGCACCATCACCACGCCCTCGGCACCGGCGGGGGCGGACAGGGCCAGCTCGCTCAGCCTGGCCAGGTCCACGCCCAGCATGCGGGCGGTGGCGTCCAGCACGCGGGCGGCGTTCAGCGTGCACGCCAGCGGCAGGTAGCGACCCGTCGCGTCGGCGAAGCCCGCCACGATGCCCGACGGGTCGTCCGCCCGGACGTCCGCCGTCGCGGTCACCACGCCGGACGTGCCCAGCGAGACGACCACGCCACCACCGACGCCGAGCATGGCGGCGGCGTTGTCCCCGGCACCCGCGCCCAGCCGCACCGGGCCGTCGACGAACTCGGACGGGCCGAGGACGCGCGGGAGCACCACGTCGGAGCGGCCCAGCCCCAGCTTCACCAGGTCCGGCACGTAGGCGTTGGCCACCGAGTCGAAGTAGCCGGTGCCCGACGCGTCCGAGCGGTCGGTGACCAGGTCGGCCAGGTCACCGGTGCCGCGCAGCCGCCACGTCAGCCAGTCGTGCGGCAGGCAGACGGCGGCGGTGCGCGCGGCGTTGCCCGGTTCGTTCCGGGCGAGCCAGCGCAGCTTGGTGATCGTGAACGACGCGACGGGCACGACACCCATCCGCGCCGCCCACTCGGCCGCGCCGAGCTCCTCGGTCAGGTCGGCGGCCGCCGCCGCGGAACGGGTGTCGTTCCACAGCAGCGCGTCCCGCACGACCTCGCCGTTCTCGTCGAGGCACACCATGCCGTGCTGCTGGCCCGCGACGCTCAGCGCCTCGACGCCGTCGAGCCCGCCCGCGTCCGCCAGGGCGGTCTGCAGCGCCTGCCACCAGTGCGACGGGTGCACCTCGGTGCCGTCCGGGTGGGAGGCACGACCCTCCCGGACGAGCTCGCCGGTGTCCGCATCGCGGACGACGACCTTGCACGACTGCGTCGAGGAGTCGACGCCCGCGACGAGCGTCATGTCAGCGCGCTCCGGCCAGGTGCTCGAGCGCGAGCTGGTTGAGGCGCACGAAGCCGAAGCCCCGCTCGGCCGCCTTCTCCGGGTCGAAGCCGTCGTCGTTGCTCAGCAGGTCGTCGTACGACTCGCCCTCGTTCAGCGTCGGCTTGCCCAGCTCGTCGACGCCGGCGAGGCGCAGCTGCTCCTGCACCTCCTGGTCGGCCCTGAACGCGGCCGCGCGCTCCTTGAGCAGCAGGTACGTGGCCATGTTCGCCTTGGCCGAGTCCCACACGCCGGTGTAGTCCTCGGTGCGCGACGGCTTGTAGTCGAAGTGCCGCGGGCCCTCGTAGCCGGCGTTCTCCAGCAGGTCGACGAGCGCGAACGCGTTCATCAGGTCACCATGGCCGAAGACGAGGTCCTGGTCGTACTTGATGCTGCGCTGACCGTTGAGGTCGATGTGGAAGAGCTTGCCGTGCCAGAGCGCCTGCGCGATGCCGTGCACGAAGTTCAGCCCGGCCATCTGCTCGTGGCCGACCTCCGGGTTCAGGCCCACCAGCTCGGGCTGGTCGAGCTCGGAGATGAACGCGATCGCGTGGCCGACCGTGGGCAGCAGGATGTCACCCCGCGGCTCGTTGGGCTTGGGCTCGAGCGCGAACTTGATGTCGTACCCGCGGTCCGTGACGAACTGCGTGAGCAGGTTCATCGACTCGCGGTACCGGTCGAGCGCGGCCCGCACGTCCTTGGCCACGTCGTACTCGGAGCCCTCGCGGCCGCCCCAGAGCACGAACGTCTCGGCGCCGAGCTCGGCGGCCAGCTCGATGTTGCGCAGCACCTTCCGCAGCGCGAACCGGCGCACCGAGCGGTCGTTGCTGGTGAAGCCGCCGTCCTTGAAGACCGGGTGGCTGAACAGGTTGGTCGTGACCATCGGGATGACCATCCCGGTGTCGGCCAGCGCCGTCTTCAGCCGCTCGATCTGCTTGCCGCGGTTCGCCGCCGCGAAGCCGAACAGGTCGTCGTCGTGGAACGTCAGCCCGTACGCGCCCAGCTCGGCGAGCCGGGTGACGGCCTCGACCACGTCGAGCTCGGACCGCGTGGCCTCGCCGAAGGGGTCGCGCCCCTGCCAGCCCACGGTCCACAGACCGAAGGAGAACTTGTCCGCCGGAGTGGGCGTTGCCATGATCCACCTCATTCGTTCAATGCTTGAACTTAGTCGGGACAGTACGACGTGGGGGCGTTGATCGCAATGTTTCGGGGGTGTTGCGTGGCGGTGGCCCCGGCGGGTGGTGGGGCGGCGGGCTGGGCCGGGTGAGGTGCGCGGGCCGAGGGCTGGGCGGCGACCCGCGACCCGGTGGGCCGGGGTGTGCGGGCGTGGAGAGAGGGGATGGGCGCGCGGGTCAGCGCGCGGCCGCGGCCTCCACGGCCGGCACGAGCGCGGCCGCGATCTCGCGGTACCCCGCCGCGGACGGGTGGAACCGGTCGGCCGCGAAGAGCGACGGGTCGGCGGCGAACCGGGGCGTGACGGCGCGTTCGACGTGGGCGACCACGCCGCCGGCGCGGATCACGGCCTGCTGCTGGGCCTGGGCGTACTGGCGGCTCACGGCCGACACGACGTCACGCAGCGCGGGAGGTACGTGGGCGACGACGCTCAGGTCCGGTGCGGTGGCGACGACAACCGACGCACCCGCGGCACGCAGGTCCGTGACGGCGTCGTGGAGCTGCTGCGCGCCGACGTCGGCCGGGATGAACCTGGTCAGGTCGTTGGCGCCGATCACCACCACTGCGATGTCGACGCCGCCCGCGACCGCCGCGCGCACCTGGGCGCGCAGGTCGGACGAGCGGGCGCCGGGGACGGCGTGGACCCGGAGTGTGACCTCGTGTCCGGCGGTGCGGAGGTGGTCGGCGAGCAGGGGGCCGAGGGTGTCCTCGCGGCGTGTGCTGCCGACCCCGGCGGCGATGGAGTCGCCGAGCAAACACAAGCGCATGCCCCTAAAACGGCGCGCGTCGAACCGGTGTTCCTCGGCAGACTGTGACGATGGAGGCACGGGGCTGGTGCGTGGTCGCGACCGTCACCGACACGGGGGCCGAGGAAGTCGCGCCCGGCACGCTGGTGTGGGTGCTGCCGCCGAAGTGGGGTGACGGAGGGCAGGACGTCCTGGTGGCCGGCCGGCATCGCCGCAGCCCGGGGCCGTTGTCGCAGCTGCTCGTTCCGCGCGTGCACCTCGCGGAGTTCGGGGTGCGCGAGGTCCGCGATCCGGCCGTGCGCCGCCAGCTCACCAAGAAGTGGCAGGGGAGCGTGCCCCGGCAGTGGGAGTCGCGCGAGGAGGCGGAGAAGGTCGCCGGGTGGTGGGCCCGGGACGCGGCCGTGCAGGCGGGGGTGCGTCGGCCGTGGGAGCGGATCGACTTCTACCACCGGCTCGGGGCGGTGCGGCCGGGGCACGTCCTGCAGCAGTGGGCCGTCCGGGACATCATGAGCCCGCGGCTGTCGTTCGAGCTCGGGGACGTGTTCCGCGACCAGCGCGAGGTGGACGCGGTCCGCGAGCTGCGGGCGCTCATCGGCACGCGGAACAACGAGCTGTGGCCCGTTGTTGGAACAACCGCGGAGAAGATCCAGGCTCTGCTGAGCCGATAAATCCGCTGCCGTGCGAGTGGTCCCGTGTCTACACTCCACGATCGACATCATCGGGCGAACGACGAGAGGAGACCGGCCATGCGCACCGCTGCCGTCCTCCCGTCCCGTTTCGACGTGATCCTCGTGTCCCCGCACCCCGGCTGCCTGCTGCGCGCCGGGCACCGGAGTGTCTGACGAACCCGATCGGGTCGTCGGCTCATCGCGCTGACCTGTAGTCCTTTCACACCGAAAAGGCACTGAGCCATGCGCACCACCACGTTGGACGCCGTCCGCAACCTGGGCATCCTCGCCCACGTCGACGCCGGCAAGACCACCCTCACCGAACGCGTCCTGTTCGCCACCGGCGCCACCCACAAGCGCGGCGAGGTCCACGACGGCACCACCGTCACGGACTTCGACCCGCAGGAGCGCGACCGCGGCATCACGATCTTCGCCGCGGCCGTCAGCTGCACGTGGGACGGGCACCGGATCAACCTCATCGACACGCCGGGCCACGTCGACTTCTCCGACGAGGTCGAACGGTCGCTGCGCGTGCTCGACGGGGCCGTCGCGGTGTTCGACGGCGTCGCCGGGGTCGAGCCGCAGAGCGAGTCCGTGTGGCGGCAGGCCGACCGGCACGGCGTGCCGCGGATCGCGTTCGTCAACAAGCTCGACCGGGCCGGCGCGGACTTCGACCGGGCCGTCGAGTCCCTCCGCACGCGGCTGGGCACCGTGCCGCTCGTCGTCCAGCTGCCGATCGGGGCCGAGGCCGGCTTCACGGGCGTGGTCGACCTCGTCGGCATGCGGGCGTTGACCTGGACCGATGAGCTGAACGAAGAAGAGATCCCGGAAACGCTGGCGCCGGAGGCACGACGGCGTCGGCGGCTGCTGGAGGAGACGGTGGCCGAGCTGCACCCGGAGGTGCTGGAGGAGTACTTCGAGACCGGGTTGTCCGAGCGGACGCTGAGGAACGCGTTGCGGGAGCTGACGAGGAAGGGGCTGGGAACCGTGGTGCTCGCGGGCTCGGCGTACCGGAACCGCGGCGTGGAACCGTTGCTGGACGCGGTGATCGCGTACCTGCCGTCCCCCGTGGACGTTCCGGCGGTGCGCGGGGTCGACGGCGAGGAACGGCGACCCGGCCCGGACGAGCCGTTCTCGGCGCTGGTGTTCAAGGTGAACGCCACCGCCACCGGCAGGCTCACCTACGTCCGCGTCTACTCGGGCACCGTCCACAAGGGAGACACCGTCCTGGTGGGCGGACGCACCGAGCGCATCGGGCGGATCCTGCGGGTCCAGGCCGACCGGCACACGCCGGTCGACCAGGCGGTCGCGGGGGACATCGTGGCGGTCGTCGGGCTGAAGTCGGCCCGCACGGGCGCGACGCTGTGCGACCCCCGCGCGCCGTTGCTGCTCGAACCGCCGGTGTCGGCCGACCCCGTCGTGTCCGTCGCCGTCGAGGCGCGGACCGCGGCGGAGAACGCCAGGCTGAACGACGCCCTGCGGCACCTGGTCGACGAGGACCCGTCCCTGCAGGTCAGGACGGACCCCGAGACCGGCCAGACCGTGTTGTCCGGACTCGGCGAGCTGCACCTGGAGGTCGCGGTGCGGAAGGCGAGCACCGACCACCGCGTCGAGATCGCGATGGGACGGCCGAAGGTCGCGTACCGCGAGACGCTCCGAACCGGTGTCACGGGCTTCGTGTACCGGCACGTCAAGCAGGACGGAGGTCAGGGACAGTTCGCGCACGTCGTCCTCGACACCGAACCGCTGGACGACGGCTTCGAGTTCCGCTCGGCCGTCACCGGCGGGCGGGTGCCGCAGGAGTTCGTCCGCGCGGTCGAGCAGGGCTGTCGGGACGCGCTCGCCGAGGGACCGCTCGGCCACCCGGTGACCGGGCTGCGGGTGACGCTCACCGACGGGTCCACGCACGTCAAGGACTCGTCGGAGATGGCCTTCCGCACGGCGGGCCGGCTCGGGCTGCGCGAGGCGCTGAAGGCGGGCGCCACGACGCTGCTCGAACCGATCGCCGAGGTCACGGTGACGGTGCCGGAGGAGTACGTCGGCGGCGTGCTGGGTGACCTGGCCTCGCGCCGGGGCCGGATCGTCGGCTCCGAGGCGAGGGCGGGCACGACGGTGGTGACGGCGAGCGTGCCGCTGGCCGAGATGTTCGGGTACGTGACGAGGTTGCGCAGCCGGACGCAGGGCCGTGGCACGTTCACGAGCCGCCCGACCGGCTACGCGGCGGCGTAGAACACAGGGGTCGTTCCGCCGGCGGGAACGACCCCTGTGCCATGCTCGATCGAATGTCGACCTTGAACGTCATGTCGTTCAACCTGCGGTACGCCTCGGACGTCGAGCCGAACTCGTGGGCGTCCCGGCGTCCGGCGGTGGCGCAGCTCCTGCTGGGCGAACGGCCCGCGGTGCTCGGCACCCAGGAAGGCCTCTACCAGCAGATCAAGGACGTCGACCACGACCTGCCCGACCACTACCAGTGGGTCGGGCAGGGCCGGCACGGCGGCAGCCACGACGAGTTCATGGCGATCTTCTTCGACACGCTCCGGGTGGAGCCGCTCGAGTTCGACCACCACTGGCTCTCCGACACGCCGAACGTCGTCGGCTCGCGGTCGTGGGGCAACACCGTCGTCCGGATGGTCACCTGGGTCCGGTTCCTCGACAAGGTGACCGGCAAGCAGTTCGTCGCCGTCAACACGCACTTCGACCACGAGTCGGCGAACGCCCGGCTGCGCAGCGCCGAGCTCGTGCGCGACCGGCTGAGCACCTTCACCCTGCCGGTCGTGCTGACCGGCGACTTCAACGACGTGCCCGGCTCGCCCGCCTACGAGGTGCTGACGTCCAAGCTGAGCGACACGTGGGTCACCGGTCCGCGGACCACACCGGCCTACGGGACGTTCCACGGGTTCGGCCCGCTCGTCCCGGACGGGCCGCGCATCGACTGGATCCTGACGCGCGGCGCGACCGTCGAGGCCGCCGCGATCAACACCTACCACCGCGACGGCCAGTTCCCGTCCGACCACCTGCCGATCCAGGCGCTCCTCAGCCTGTAGGCGCCCACTCGGGCGGCAGCTCGTGCGAACAGGTGGGGGCGCCGGCCGCCCGCGCCCGCCGCATGTCCAGGTACGGACCGGCGATCTGGTCGCGCGGCAGCGGTGCCAGCGCCGTGATGGCGTCGCCCGCGGCCAGCACCTGGCGCCGCATGCGCTCGTGGTCGACCGCGGCGGCGCCGAACGACGGTGCCCACAGCGTCCACGGCCCGGAGATCATCGCCATCGTCGGGACCAGGTGCGAGTGGAAGTGCGTGCCCAGCCCGCCGAACGAGCACTGCGGCGGTACCCGGCCCGGTACCGGTGTGTCGCTGCCCGGCAACACGAACGTGCGGTCCACCCCTCGCAGGACGATCGCGGTGAACGCGGCCTGCTGGAGCGCGGGACTGCCCGCGAACCAGCCGGACAGCTCGGCCAGACCCGTTGGCAGCAAAGAACCTCCGGCGGGCAGGTACTCCCGCGTGCCGAGGTGTTCGAGGGCGAACGCGAACGCGATGGAGCCCGAGTCGTACTCGGCGTCGAGCGCGCGGGCGCGGAACTCGCTGCCCTCCGCCGGGCGGTGCAGGTGGCCGGTCGCGAAGACGAACTCGATCGTGCGCGGCCGGCACTGCAGCGGCAGCCGGGCGAAGTGCTCGGCGAGGGCGAGCATGCCGACGGTCCCGTTCTCCTGCACCCAGCCCACGCCGTCGGTGTTCGTGTCGAGCACGATCTTCTCGCTGCTCACGCCGGGCAGCGTGGCGATCAGCGACCGCGTGACGGCGGGGGCACGACCGGCCAGGACGCCGATCGTCGTGTGCGTACCGGGTTTCAGGCCCAGCGCCGCGTCCGAGCCGACGAACACGCCGGGCACCCGGTAGTGCGTGCCGAGGTGCGGATCCCAGTAGCCCTTCACCTGCTCGTGCGGGAACGGGAAGGCGATGACGACCCCGGCGGCGCCCGCGAGTCCCGCGTCGACCATGTCCTGGTTCAGCAGCGGTTCGGCGAGGTAGCCGCGGTCGAGGGCGGGGAAGTCGCGCAGGACGACCTTGCCGGCGGCGTTCGCGGCGGTGATCGGCGTGCCCGCCGGCAGGTGCACGAGCTCGCCGGCGGCCACTCCGGGCGCGGAGTACGGGATCGCGCCCGCGACGGGGACGACGCCGCCGGACAGCAGGAAGCCGGGGCCGGGCTGCCAGCGTTCGATCGTGAAGGGCTCGGACCGCACGGTCACGCCGGGCAGGCGGTCCACGCGGTGTTCCAGCCAGGAGAGCAGCAGGTCGTGGTTGAGGCTGCCGGTCGACCGCACGCCGAACGCGGCGACGGTGGCGCTGAGGGCGCGGAGGTCGGCGGCGGAGGCGAACGACCTGTCGTCGACGGTGGGGGAGCAGCCGGCCGACGCACTGGCCGGTGCGCTCAGTTGGAGGGCGAAAACCGTTACGACACCGATGAATGCGATGCATCTGGCAGGGCGCATGACGCACACGGTGACCGCCGCCGCGCGTTCCGGCAATCCGCTGTCCAGGGCAGTGGCGGGGACCGCTGTCATCTGTCAACGGAAATGGTCCATACCAATCTCCGCTACGGTACGCCAGATGCGCTTGAATTCGACGCTCGGCCGCGTCGCGGTGATCGCGTGCGCGCTCCTGTCCACGCTCGGCCCGGCGGCCGCGGCGACCGCCTCGCCCGGCCGCGAGTGCGCCACCCCGTCCATCGACCGGTTGCAGCAGTGGCTCGCCAGCGGTGAGGGTGCCACCGAGCCCGCGACCGGCAGCATCCTCGTCCCGCGCGGACGGCACGACTACGCCGCGAAGATCAGGTTCCTCGCGAACGACTGGCACGTCATGGTCCTGTGGCTGGGCAACCAGTTCGAGGCCCAGGCGGACCTGTCCCGCTCGCACGGGTTCCTGATGACCTACCGCGCGAGCGACGACCTCTACGTCCAGCTGCGGCCCGCCTCGGACTGGAGCGGGGGCGCTAAGTGGCTCACGAAGATCCCGTCCACGCACGGCAGGCTCGTCACCCGGTTCTTCAGCTTCCGGGCTGACAACTGGACAACTCTGCCGGAGCTCGGCGCGCCGAACTACCCGTTCGCGGAGGCGCTCGACGACGCCCGTGGCCTGGTGTTCGTCGGGAAGACGCCCAACGACCTGGAGTTCCGCGGTCTGAAGATCGACGGTTACCGGCCACCCTGCGTTTACTGAAACCCGGTTAGGGTCCCGGAACGTGAGAGCGCTCCCGGTCACCCTGGTCCTGGTCCTCACCGCCGCGCTGGCGACTCCCGCGAGTGCGGCGGTGAGAGACGACACCCGGTACGTCGACCCGCTGATCGGCTCGGCGGGCGGCGGCAACACCTACCCCGGCGCGGTGCGGCCGTTCGGGATGATCTCGTGGAGTCCCACGTCGACCCGCGGCGACCAGACGAACACGGGCGCCGCCAACGGGTACGCCCACGACGCCACGAGGGTGCGCGGGTTCAGCCTCACGCACGTCAACGGCGCGGGCTGCCACCCCGGTGCCGCGGGTGACGTGCCGATCATGCCGTTCGTCGGTGACGTCACGTCGTCGCCGACCGCGGACACCAAGGACCAGATCTTCGCGAGCGACTTCTCGCACGACGACGAGACCGCGGAACCCGGCCGGTACCGGGTGGGCCTGAAGTCCGGTGCGACGGCGGACCTGTCCGTGTCGACGCGCGCGGGCGTCGGCGAGTTCACGTTCCCCGTGAACGGATCACTGCTGTTCCGCACCTCGAACTCGCTCAACGGCAGCGAGGACGCCGACATCACCATCGACCCGGCGACGAACTCCGTCTCGGGCTCGGTGCTCACGGGCGCGTTCTGCGGCCGGCGAGCGAACGGCGGCACGAACAACCAGAAGACCTACTACCGCCTGCACTTCACGGCGTCGTTCGACCGTCCGATCGCCAACTACGGCACGTGGGTCGACAGCGAGCTGAGGCCGGGCACGACGACGGCGAGCGGCGGCGAGGGCTACCTGACCGGAAGTGCGCGCGCGGGCAAGGGGTCCGGCGGGTACGTGTCCTTCGCGGACAGTCGGGTGCGGATGCGCGTCGGAATCTCCTACACGAGTCTCGACGCGGCCAAGCGCAACCTCGCGGCCGAGATCCCGCCGCGCGCGACCGTCGCCGTCGTGGCGAGGGAAGCGAAGGAGGCCTGGGCCAAGCAGTTGCGCGCGGTCGAGGTCGACGGCGGGACCACCGACGAGCGGACGGTCTTCTACACCGCGCTCTACCACACCTTCCTGCAGCCCAACGTGATCACCGACGCCGGCCGTCCGACGCGGTACGGCAACTTCTCCGGCTGGGACCAGTACCGCGCCCACACCCAGCTGCTCGCCCTGCTGGCACCGGACGTCGCGAGCGACTACGCCCAGTCGTTGCTGGAGATCTCCCGGAGCAACGGCGGGATCTGGGACCGCTGGGTCCACATCACCGGTCCGACGCACGTCATGACCGGCGACCCGTCCGCACCGGCCGTCGCGGGCATGTACGCCATGGGCGCCAGGAACTTCGACGTGCGCGCGGCCTACGACTCGCTGCTGCGCCAGGCCACCGTCCCGCACCCGGACGGCCTGTCCGACAAGGGCTGCCCCGGCCAGTGCGAGGGGCAACGCCCGAACCTCGCCGAGTACATGAGACTCGGCTACGCGCCGCACGACACGTGTCACTGCTGGGGCGGCGCCGCCGAGACCCTGGAGGACTCGGTGGCGGACCAGGCGCTCGCCGACCTGGGCCGCCGGCTCGGCACCCCGAGCGCCGAGATGGAGCAGCGCGCGGGCTGGTGGCGCAACACGTTCAACCCGGAGACCGGTCACCAGCAGGCGCGCAGGGCCGACGGCACGTGGGTGACGCCGTTCAACCCGGCGTCTGACCAGGGCTTCGCGCAGGGCAGCAGCGCCACCTACACCTGGATGGTCCCGCACGACATCGCAGGACTCTCCGAGGCGATGGGCGGCGACGAGGCCGCAACCGCCCGGCTCGACGCGTTCTTCCACCGCGCGGACGGCTCGTGGGCGACCGGCGGTGACGCGCTGCGCTACGACCCGACCAACGAGCCGGGCATCCACACCCCGTGGATCTACAACGAGCTGGGCCAGCCGCGGAAGACCCAGGAGACCGTGCGGGCGATGGCGAGCCTCGTCTACAAGACCGGCCCGTCGGGCCTGCCGGGCAACGACGACCTGGGCACGATGTCCGCCTGGTACGTCTTCGCCGCGCTGGGTCTGTACCCGCGCACGCCCAGCAGCGCCGAGCTGCACCTGTCGAGCCCGATGTTCCCGAAGGCCAGGATCACGAAGAAGAACATCACGATCCTGGCCGCCGGCACTCCGGGCATCCATCTCGCGGAGACCCGCTGGAACGGCCGGAAGGTCGACCAGCCGTGGCTGCCGGAGTCGTTCGTCGACCGCGGGGGAGTGCTGGTCTCACGTCTTGAAGGGTGACGCGGCGCCTTCCGCTCGGGTACCGCCACGTCGTGCGGTGGCCGAGAGCGGCATCGCGATGTCCTCCAGCGACTTGTTCTCCGCGTCCACCGCGAGGAACCGCGCGACCAGCCCGCCCGCGACCATGATCACGGCACCGACCAGGTAGCCGATGAACAACCGCACGGGCTGGTCACCGGTGCCGATCAGCGCGCCGTAGATCACCGGGCCGAGGGCGCCGAAGCACTGCGCGATGGCGAAGAAGACGCCGATCGCCTTCGCGCGGACCTCCAGCGGGAAGATCTCGCTGACCGTCAGGTACGCGGCACTGGCACCGGCCGAGGCGAAGAAGAAGATCACGCACCACGCGACGGTCTGCGTGATCGCGTTCAACGCACCGGCGTAGAACAGGATCGCGGTGACGGCGAGCAGCGCGCCGGAGACCGTGTAGGTCAGGAACAGCATGCGGCGGCGGCCGATGGTGTCGAACAGGTGCCCGATGGTGAACGGGCCGACCAGGTTGCCGACCGCGAACGCGATCAGGTACAGCGGCGTGACCTCGGACGGCACGCCGTAGAACTTGCCGAGCACCAGCGTGTAGGTGAAGAAGATCGCGTTGTAGAGGAACGACTGCGTGACCATCAGCGTGGCGCCGAGGACCGCGCGGCTCGGGTACTCGCGGAACAGCACGCGGGCCAGTGCCAGGTAGCCGATCTGCTCGGCCGGTGTGACCTCGATGGCCTTCTTCTCGTCGACCGCGGGCAGCTTCGAGCCGGACTCCTTCTCGACCTCCTCCTCGATGCCGGCGATCGTCGTCTCGGCCTCCTCGGTGCGGCCGTGCATGATCTGCCACCGCGGGCTCTCCGGCAGGTGGCGGCGCACGACCAGGATCACCAGGCCCAGCACCGGTCCGATGAGGAACCCGAGCCGCCAGCCGAGGGCCAGGTCGACCTGGTTGAGCAGGATGAACGAACCGAGCGTGCCGAGCACCGCGCCCGCCCAGTAGGTGCCGTTCACGGCGATGTCGACGCGGCCGCGGAAGCGCGCGGGGATCAGCTCGTCGATCGCCGAGTTGATCGCGGCGTACTCACCGCCGATGCCCATGCCGGCGATGAACCTGGTGAGGTACAGGAACACCACCCACCCCGCGCCGTTGCCCAGCGTCAGCGCGGTGAGGCCGGACCCGACCAGGTAGACGCCCAGCGTCAGCATGAAGAGCTTGCGGCGTCCCAGCTTGTCGGAGAGGTGGCCGAAGTACAGCGCTCCGACGACCTCGCCGATCAGGTACACCGTGGCCAGCAGGCCGACCGCGGTGGAGGACAGGCCCAGCGTCTCCGGTTTGGTCAGGGTGTCGGCGATCGCGCTGGCGACCGTGATCTCCAGGCCGTCGAGGATCCACGCGACCCCCAGCGCGATGACCATCCGCGTGTGGAACGGTGACCAGGGGAGCCTGTCGATCCTCGCGGGAATCAGCGTGCGCACACCGGCTTCTGCCATTTCTCAACCCCTCGCCGCGATGAGCGCCTGCGGGGCGCTCTGCTTGATCCGCGTCTTCAGCCACGCGAGCTGCCGTGCGGTGTCCTGCTCGCACGAGCTCACGACGTCGATGAGCTCCTCGTCGCGCAACCCCTGCGCGGCCTGGCCGACGACCGTCCAGACGATGTCCGTGAACGACGCCAGCGCGTACAGGTCCTGCAGGTCGCGCAGCAGGTCCGGGTCGTCGGGGTCGCTCTCGCCGTAGCGGTCGACGACCGGGCGCAGCAGCTCCGCCTGTCCGTCGATCCGGCGCGCCAGCAGCGCGCAGGTGTGCTTCACGTCGGGTTCGTCGCCGTGGCGGTCCGCGATCTCGCGGAACGTGCCGGCCAGCGTCCGCAACGTCTCGTGCAGGACACCGAGGTGGTGGGCGAGGAGCACGGTCACACCCTCCTGATCCGCACAGCGCTGATCTTGAACATCGGTTGTTTCGACACCGGGTCCCACTCGGTGTGCGTCACCTCGTTGGCCGCCTGGAAGCCGTAGTGGAACGGCAGGAACACCACGCCGTCCCTGCACCGTCCTATTCGGACCGGAACCTCGACGCCGCCGCGTTCGGACTCGACGCGGACGACGTCTCCCTCGGCCACCCCGAGGTCACCCGCGTCGGCCACCGAGATCTCCACCCACGGCCTCGGCGCCGCGTTCTGCAGCTCAGGGGCGCGCTTGGTCTTGGTGCGGGTGTGGAAGTGGTACACCGACCGCCCGGTCGTGCCGAGGAACGGGTACTCGTCGCTCGGCTGTTCCGGGGCGGGCGTGTACTCGGCCGCCTTCAGGAACGCACGTCCGTCGGGACGCCGGGCCCGGTAGTCGGCCGGCGTGGTCGACGCGCCGGTCAGCAGGTCGTGGCCGTAGTCCTCGCAGAGGTCCGCGTCGGTCGGGAAAACGCCGTCGGTGTACAGACGTTCGCCGCCCCACTGGATTCCGCTGCCACCGCGCAGCTTCTCGTACGAGAGGTGGGTGTAGTCGCACGGACGGCCGCGGCTGCACTCGCGCCACGCGTCGAACGCGCCCTCCGCGTCCTTCCACTTGACCAACGGGTCGCCGTCGCGGTCGCGGAAACCCATGCGGTGCGCGTAGTCCAGGAAGATGTCGAGGTCGCTGCGGGCCTCGCCCGGCGGTTCGACGGCCTGCTCCGACAGGTGCACGACGCGGGAGAGGTTCGTGAACGTGCCCTGCTTCTCGCCCCACATGGCCGCGGGCAGCACGACGTCGGCCAGTTCGGTGGTCTCGGTGCGGAACGCGTCCTGCACGACCACGAAGAGGTCCTCGTTCCGCAGGATCCTCCTGATGCGGGAGAGCTCCGGCAGCGACACCGCCGGGTTCGTCGCGGAGATCCACAGGAGCTGGATCGACGCCTGCTCGGCGTAGCGCCAGATCTGCATCGCGTGCGTCGGTGGTGCCCAGTGCGGGATGGTCAGCGGGTCGACGTTCCACAGCTCGGCGAGCTGCCGGACGTGGTCGGGGTTGTTCCAGTTGCGGAAGCCGGGCAGGTCGCCGTTCGCGCCCGCCTCACGGGTGTTCTGCGCGGTGGGCTGGCCGTTCATCTGCAGCACGCCGCTGCCGGGGGCGCCGATCAGGCCGCGCAGCAGGTGCAGGTTGTTGACCTGGCACGACGCGGCGGTGGCCTGGTGCGACTGGTAGAAGCCCTGCAGCACGGTCGAGAGCACGCGCCGCGAGGTGCCGAAGATCTCGGCGGCCCGCAGCAGGTCGGCGGGGGAGACGCGGCAGATCTCGGCCACGCGCTGCGGCGTGTACGGCTCGACGGTCGCCTTGAGCTCGTCGAAGCCGAGCGTGTGCGCGGAGACGTAGTCGCGGTCGACCCAGCCGTTCTCGATCACCGAGCGCAGCAGGCCGTTCAGCAGTGCCTGGTTCGTGCCGGGCAACGGCGCCAGGTGCACGTCGGCGGCCTCGGCGGTCGGGGTCCGGCGGGGGTCCACGACGACCACCAGCGGCCGGTCCGGTCCCTCGATCCGGTCGAGCACGCGCGCCCACATCACCGTCTGCGTGGCGGCCATGTTGTGCCCGTACAGGAAAATCGCGTCGCACAGGTCGATGTCGGCGTGGCAGGCGGGCTGGCCGTCCGAGCCGAAGGTCTCCTTCAACGCCGCGGCGGCCGTCGCGGTGCAGAGCCGGGTGTTGCCGTCCATGTGCGGCGTGCCGATGCCGGCTTTGCCGATCACGCCCAGGGTGTAGTACTCCTCGAGGAACAGCTGCCCGCTCGTGTAGAAACCGTGCGAGAGCGGTCCGATGTCCTCCAACAGTTGCCGGGAGCGGTGGACGATCGCGCTCATCGCGGTGTCCCAGCCGGTTTCCACCAGCTCGCCGCCGCGGCGGATCAGCGGTGTGGTCAACCGGTCCTTGCCGTGCGCCTGCCAGGAGCCGTAGAGGCCTTTGGGGCCCATGCGGCCGTGGTTCACGACGTCGTCCGCCCGTCCGCGAACACCGACGACCTCGCCGTCCTTGACGGCGATGTCGCAGCCGCAGCCGTTGCTGCAGAGCACGCAGGCCGACTGGACCCAGCGGTCCACATCGGACTCCCTGACGCCGTCCGCCAGCTGCTGGTCGACTCGCACCGGCCAGTTCGCCCCGCGTCCGTGCGGAGTGCGGGCTCCCCATACGTCGGCGATGCGATCCACGGAGGTGGCGGTACCCGCTGCTCCCAGGCCAAAACCCGTGGTCAGCCGCTTTGTCCGTTCTGCGGGTCAATGTCCAGGAAATTCACCGGAAGGGGCCGGGTGTTTGCCTCGACCCCTCCAGGGAATCGCTCACCAAACGGGAGGAGAACGACGTGAAGGCAGTTGTGTGGCACGGCACGGGCGACATCCGGCTCGACGACGTGGCGGACCCGAAGATCCAGGAACCCACCGACGCGGTCATCCGGATCACCCGCAGCGCCATCTGCGGCACCGACCTGCACATGGTGCGCGGCACGATGCCGGACATGGCCGAGGGCACGGTGCTCGGCCACGAGGCCGTCGGCGTCGTCGAGGAGGTCGGTGCCGCGGTGCGCGGGTTCACGCCCGGCGACCGCGTGGTGGTGACCTCGACCGTCGGCTGCGGCACGTGTTCCTACTGCCGTGCCGGCTACTACGCCCAGTGCGACACCGCCAACCCGAACGGGCCGGAGGCCGGCACCTGCTTCTTCGGCGGCCCGAAGTCGACGGGCCCGGTCAACGGCCTGCAGGCGGAACGCGCCCGCATCCCGTACGCCATGACGACGCTGGTGCGGGTGCCGGACGGCGTGAGCGACGACCAGGCGATCCTGGTGTCGGACATCTTCCCGACGGCGTGGTTCGGGTCGCGGCTCGCCGAGGTCGGCTCCGGGGACACCGTGCTCGTGCTGGGCGCGGGTGTGGTCGGGCAGTTCGCGATCGCCTCGGCCAAGCGGCAGGGCGCCGGACGCGTGATCGTCGTCGACGGCATCGCGTCCAGGCTGGACATCGCGCGGGCGCAGAACGCGGAGACGGTGAACTTCAACGAGGAGGACCCCGTCGAGGTCGTCAAGGACCTGACCGGAGGGATCGGGCCGGACCGCGTGATCGAGGCGGTCGGCGTCGACGCCGAGGCACCCGGTGAGCGCACGGACGAGCAGTGGAAGCCCGGTGACGCACCGCGGCAGGCCGTCGACTGGGCGGTCGAGCTCGTGGCGAAGGCCGGGTCGATCGGGATCATCGGCGTCTACCCGCCGGGGTTCGACCGGTTCCCGATCGGCGCGGCGATGAACAAGAACCTCACGCTGCGGATGGGCAACTGCAACCACCGCCGGTACGTGCCGCGCCTGCTGGACCTCGTGCTGACCGGTGCCGTCGACCCGCTGCGGTTCATCACGCAGCACGAGAAGCCGTCGGCCGCGATCGAGGCCTACAAGACGTTCGACCTGCGGGAGGACGGCTGGCTGAAGACGGTCCTCGATGTCGCCTGAGCGCGTCGTCGTCACCGGCGGGGCGGGGTTCCTCGGGTCGCACGTCTGCGAGGCGTTGCTGGCCGAGGGCGCGCGCGTGGTCTGCGTGGACTCGTTCCGCAGCGGCTCGCGGGACAACGTGCCGGCCGGTGCGGGCGTGGTGGTGGCCGACGTGTCCCGGCCGCTCGACCTGCTCGGACCGGTCGACCTCGTGCTGCACCTGGCCTGCCCCGCCTCGCCTGCCGACTACCTGCGCACGCCCGTGGACACCCTGCGCACGGGCGGGTTCGGCACGTACCACGCGCTGGACCTGGCCTGCCGCAAGGACGCCCGCGTGGTCGTCGCGTCCACGAGCGAGGTGTACGGCGACCCCGAGGAGCATCCGCAGCGGGAGTCGTACTGGGGGCACGTGAACCCCATCGGGCCGCGCAGCGTCTACGACGAGGCCAAGCGGTTCGGCGAGGCGATGACCGTGGCGTTCCGGGCGGAACACGGCGTCGACGCCGGGATCGTGCGGATCTTCAACACCTACGGCCCGCGGATGCGCGCGCACGACGGCCGGATGATCCCCACCTTCGTGCGGCAGGCACTGGCCGGGGAACCGCTGACCGTCCACGGGGACGGGCTGCAGACGAGATCCCTGTGCCACGTGGACGACCTGGTGCGCGGGCTGCTCGCGATGGCCGGCAGCGACCACCCGGGACCGATCAACCTCGGCAACCCCGCCGAGGTCACGGTCCTCGACGTCGCCCGGCGGACGATCGAGGTCACCGGCAGTTCGTCGGTCGTGCGTCACGTCGAGTCCATGCAGGACGACCCGCGCCGCCGGCGTCCGGACATCGCGCTGGCACGCGAGGTTCTCGGCTGGAGCCCCACCGTCGCGCTGGAAGACGGACTGCGCTCGTTTGTCCGGGATTTCGCCGGGTAGCCGCTGCTCATGCGAGTTCTCGGGATCAACGCGGTGTTCCACGACCCGGCGGCGGCGCTCGTGGTCGACGGGAAGGTCGTCGCGGCGGCGGAGGAGGAACGGTTCTCCCGCCGCAAGCACGGCAAGCGGCCCGTGCCGTTCTCCACGTGGGAGCTGCCGGAGCTGTCGGCGCGCTGGTGCCTGGACCACGCGGGGATCGGTCCCGCCGACCTCGACGCCGTGGCGTACTCCTACGACCCGTCCTTGGTGGACGCCGAGTACGCGCCGTGGGAGGAACTGCGGACGACCTATGCGCGGCGGGCACCGGAGTTCCTCGCGACGGCGTTGCCCGGACTCGACCCCGAGATCGTGCGGTTCGTGCCGCACCACGTCGCGCACGCCGCGTCGACCGGCCTCGCCGCGCCGTTCGGGGGCAACTGCGCCGTGCTGGTCGCCGACGGGCGCGGGGAGTGCGGCTCGCACCTCGCCGGCCGGTACGTCGACCAGGAGCTGACGACGTTCGCCTCGCAACGGCTGCCGCACTCGCTCGGCCTGATGTACGAGGACCTGACCGAACACCTGGGCTTCCTGCGGTCGAGCGACGAGTACAAGGTGATGGCGCTGGCCTCCCACGCGAAGCCCGTGCACCTCGACCTGATGCGCGAGCACGTGCTGGTGCGCGACGGCGGCTTCGAGATCCGGCCGCTGGACTGGAGCACGCTCGCCAAGCAGCGCACGAAGGACTGGGAGCTGGGGCAGGAGCACGCCGAGCTGGCCGCGAGCGTGCAGGTGCGGCTCGAGGAGGTCTTGCTGGACCTCGCGGTCTGGCTGCACGACCGCACCGGCGAGACGCGGCTGACGATGGCCGGGGGAGTCGCGCTGAACTGCGTGGCGAACACGCGGATCTTCGCCGAGGGCCCGTTCGACGAGGTCTGGGTGCAGCCCGCGGCGGGGGACGCCGGGACCGCACTGGGCGCCGCACTGGCCACGACGTCCGACACCGTCGCTGCGATGCCGGGGGCGGATCTCGGCAGGGGCTTCACCGACGAGGAGATCGAGTCGGTGCTGCGGGTGGCGGCGGTTCCGTTCGAGAAGCCCGCCGACGTCGCCGTGGAGGTCGCCGAGGCGTTGGCCGCCGACAAGATCGTGGCGTGGTTCCAGGGCCGCAGCGAGTACGGCCCGCGGGCGCTGGGGCGCCGTTCGTTGCTCGCGAACCCCTGCCACGCCGAGAACCTGACCCGGCTCAACGACGTGAAGGGACGCGAGCAGTTCCGGCCGGTGGCGCCGATGGTGCTCGCCGACCGGGCCGCCGACGTGTTCACGCGCGGGCCGATTCCCAGCCCGTACATGCTTTTCGTGCACGACGTCCGCCCGGAGTGGGCCGGCCGGATTCCGGCCGTGGTGCATGTCGACGGCACCGCGCGGGCCCAGACCGTCGACGGCGACCCGTTGCTGGAAAGGATGTTGCGCGAGTTCGAGGCGCGCAGCGGCGTGCCCGTGGTCGTGAACACCAGCCTCAACACCGCGGGCAGGCCGATGGTCGACACCCCGCGCGACGCCTTGGAGTGCTTCGGTTCCTCGCCCGTGGACCTGCTCGCCATCGGCCCGTACGTGGTGCGCCGATGAGCTACTCGGTCGTGATCCCCACCGTGGGACGTCCGAACCTGGACGTCCTGATCGACGCGTTGGTCGCGGGCACCGGCCCGGACCCGTGCGAGATCATCGTCGTGGACGACCGCGAGACGCGGCTGGGCCCGGCGGCGGCGCGCAACACCGGGTGGCGGGAGGCGCGCGGCGACTGGGTGGCGTTCGTCGACGACGACGTCGTGCTCGCCCCGGACTGGAAAGAGCGGCTCTGGGCCGACATCGAGGGGCTGCCCGACGACGTCGGGGCGAGCCAGGCGCGGATCGTCGTGCCGTTGCCCGAGGACCGCAGGCCGACCGACGCCGAACGCGGCACGGCCGGCCTCGCCTCGGCGCACTGGATCACCGCGGACATGGCGTACCGCCGGGAGGCTCTCGCCCGTGCCGGTGGTTTCGACGAACGGTTCCCGCGCGCCTACCGCGAGGACGCCGAGCTGGCCTTGCGCGTGCAGGACCGCGGGTACCGGATCGTGCGCGGGGCCAGGGTCACGACGCACCCGGTGAAGCCCGCCACGTTCCTGACCAGCGTGCGCGACCAGCGCGGCAACGCCGACGACGCACTGATGCGCCGGTTGGCGGGCTCGCGGTGGCGGTCGCGCATCGGCGGTGCGCCCGGCCGGTTGCGGTCGCACGCGATCACCACGGCGGCCGGGCTGCTGGCTGTCCTCTGTGGAGCGTTGCGGTGGCGGAGGGTCGCGGGCGCGCTGGCCCTGGTGTGGGCGGGCCGCACGGCCTGGTTCGCGGCGGAGCGGATCGCGCCGGGACCGCGCACGGCGGGTGAGGTGGTGCGGATGGCCGTGACCAGCGCGGTGATCCCGCTGGTCGCCTGCTGGCACCGGCTGCGCGGCGAGGTGCGGCACCGGAAGGCGCGGCCGTGAGGATCCTGGTGCTGCGGGCACTCGGGCTGGGCGACCTGCTGACGGCCGTGCCCGCGTTGCGCGGGCTGCGGTTCGCGTTCCCGCGGGCGGAGATCATGCTCGCGGCGCCGGCCTGGCTGGCGGACGCCGTGGAGCGCATCGACGCCGTGGACCGGTTGCTGCCGACCGCGGAACTGGCCCCGATCGACTTCGCCGAACCCGACCTGGCGGTCAACCTGCACGGCAGGGGACCGCAGAGCGTGGAACTGCTGAAGGCCACGGCCCCGCGTCATCTCGTCACGTACGGGCAGGACAACTGGCCGTCGGAACGGCACGAGGTGCTGCGGTGGTGCGGGCTGCTGCAGCGGCACGGCATCCGTTGCGATCCCTACGACTTCCGCCTGCGTCCGGTCGGTGAGCGCGGCGACAGGATCGTCATCCACCCCGGTGCCAGCACCGGCGCCCGCAGGTGGCCGGTCGAGCGGTACGCGGCCGTCGCCCGTGAGCTGGGTTCCGAGGTCGTGGTGACGGCCGGCCCCGGCGAGCTCGACCTCGCCCGGCGGATCGCGCCGGAGCCGTTCGCGGGCAGCCTGTCCGAGCTCATGGACCTCGTCGCGACCGCTCGCCTGGTGATCTGCGGCGACACCGGTGTCGCGCACGTCGCCACCGCTTACCGGACGCCGTCGGTGTTGGTGTTCGGACCGGTGTCCCCAGGGCTGTGGGGTCCGCTGCGCGGCCCGCACCGGGCGTTGTGGCACGGCAGGACCGGGGACACGTTCGCCGGCGAACCGGATCCCGGTCTGCTGGAGATCACCCCGGCGGAAGTCCTCGACGCGGTAGGAGGTGTGCTGTGCGCATCGGAGTCATCGGCGCGGGTTACGTCGGTCTGACGACGGCCGCCTGCTTCGCGCACCTCGGTCACCACGTGACCTGTGCGGACGTCGACGAGGCGAAGATCGCGGCTCTTCGCGACGGCGAGGTCCCGCTGCGCGAGCCGGGACTGACCGAGCTCGTCGCCGAGGGACTGGACGGCGGCGGGCTGACGTTCACGACCGGCAACGCACTGTCCGATGTGGACTTCACGTTCGTCTGCGTCCCGACGCCGACCGGTACCGACGGCGAGGCGGACCTGTCCGCCGTCGAGGACGTGCTCGCCGCGGCGTCGACGCCGGTCGTGCTGAAGTCCACGGTCCCGGTCGGCACCGCGGCGAGGCATCCCGGTGTCGTGTCGAACCCGGAGTTCCTGCGCGAGGGCCACGCCGTCGAAGACTTCCTCCGGCCGCAACGGATCGTGGTCGGTGCTCAGGACGAGCGGCGGGCGGGCGAGGTGGCGGAGCTCTACGCGAGAACCGGTGCGCCGGTCGTCCTCACCGACACCACGAGTGCCGAGCTGGTGAAGTACGCCAGCAACTGCTTCCTCGCGCTGAAGCTCTCGTACGTCAACACGATCGCCGAGCTGTGCGAGAACGTCGGCGCCGACGTCGACGGCGTCACCGAGGGCATGCGGCTGGACGACCGGATCGGCGAGTCGTGCCTCGCGCCCGGACCGGGCTGGGGCGGTTCGTGCCTGCCCAAGGACACCCTGGCGTTGCTCGCTACGGCCCGGTCCGCCGGCGTCGACTTCGCCACGCTGGACGCGGCGATCAGCACCAACCGCCGGCAGCCGCAGCGCGTCGTCGACCGGTTGCGCGCCGAGGTCGGCGCGCTCGCCGGCAAGCGGATCGGGTTGCTGGGACTGACGTTCAAGGCCGGGACCGACGACCTGCGCGACTCACCCGCGTTGGTGGTCGCGCGGATCCTGTCCGAGGAGGGCGCGGTCCTGCGCGCCTACGACCCGTGCGTGACGCGGGGCAGGCCCGGTATCACGGTCGTGGGGAGCGCGGCCGAGGCGGCGGACGGCGTGGACGCGTTGCTGGTGCTCACGGAGTGGCCGGAGTTCGCCGAGCTGGACTGGCCGGAGCTGGTCGCCCGCACCAGGAACCCGCTGATCTTCGACACCCGGAACGCCCTGCCGCGGGACAAGGTCACCGAGGCGGGCTTCCGGCTGGTCACGACCGGGCGCTGAGCACGCGCCCCTGCTCACCCGCCCCTGCTCACATGAGACCGGGCAGGCCGAGGTGCACCACCTTGGTCGTCGTCATCTCGTCGAGCAGCTCGGGGCCGTACCCGAACCCCGTGCCGGACGCGCCCCGCGGCTGGGCCGCACCACCCGGTGCGCCACCGAACACGGCGTTGACCTTCACCGTTCCGACCGGCAGCGCCCGCCACGCCCGGTGCGCGTGTTCCATCGACCCGGTGAGGACCGTCGCGGCCAGCCCGTACTCGCCGGAGCAGGCCTCGGCCAGCGCCTCGTCGAACGACGACACCAGCTGCACCGGCGCGACCGGGCCGAAGGTCTCCTCGCACATCACCCTCATGGCGCTCGAGCAGTCCGCCAGCACCGTCGCCGGGTAGTACGCGCCGGCACCCTCCGGGACCGCGCCGCCGACCAGCGCGGACGCACCTGCCGCGAGCGCGTCGGCCACCTGGTCGTGCACGGCCTCGCGCTGCCGGGTGTCGACGAGCGGCTGCGGGTCGTCGTTCCACGACCTGGCCTGCTCGCACAGCGCGTCGAGGAACGGGGCGGCTACCGCCTTGTGCAGGTAGACGCGCTCGACCGACGTGCAGATCTGGCCGGCGTTGGTGAACGCCCCGAGCGCCGCCTGCGCCGCCGCCCACTCCGGGTCCACGTCGTCGTCGACGATCAACGGGTCGTTGCCGCCGTTCTCCAGCACCAGCTTCGCCGACGAGACGCGCGCGATGGCCCGTCCGGTCGCGGTGCTGCCGACGTGCGCGACGAGGTCGGTCTCCGCCGACCGCACCAGCGCGTCGCCGACCTCTCCGTCGCCCACGAGGGTCTGCACCACCCCGGAGGGGAAACAACCGGCGATGGCGGTCGCCAGCAGCAGACCGGTGTGCGGACAGCGCTCGCTCGGCTTGTGCACCACGACGTTGCCCGTGACCACCGCGGCGCCCAGGAGTCCGCAGGCCACCGCTACCGGGTCGTTCCACGGGGTCAGCGCCACGACCACGCCGCGCGGTTCGGGGACCATGAAGTCGACCGCGGAGCCGAGCAGCGACCGTCCACGGTGGACCGGACCGAGCTCGGCGTACTGCTCCAACGTCGACACGCCGGCCAGGACTCCTTCACGGGCCGACGCGAACGGCCGTCCCGTCTCCGTCTCCACGACCGTCGCGAGGTCGTTCGCCCGTGCGCGCAACGACAACGCCGCGTCCCGCAGCGCGGCACCGCGGTCGGCGGCCGAAGTCGCGGCCCAGGAAGGAAAGGCGGAACGAGCGGTGGTCAGCGCGGCGGTCACCTCCGCCGGTGTCGCGGTGGGGAGCCAGCCGACCAGCTGCGAGTCGCGCGGGCTGTGGACGTCGATGGCGTGCATGGCGGTCATGGCTGGCGGGTACCCGTCAGCGCAGGTCGAAACCTGGGAGGAGCACCCATGCCCGGACGTCAGGAGCTGCCCAGCACGGTGGCGCGCTCACCGGAGAAGGCGCAGCGGACGTGGATCAAGGCGCACGACTCGGCGGTCGAGACCTACGGGGAGGGTGAACGCGCCCACCGCACGGCGTTCTCCGCGCTGAAGCACAGCTTCGAGAAGGTGGGCGACCACTGGGAGGCCAAGCAGGAGAAGGGGCCGTCGGACCCGCAGGCGGAGCGGAGCACGCCGGAGCAGGGGGAGACGGCGGGCGGTGTCGACGCGAACGCGAGCAAGCAGCACCTCTACGACCTCGCGAAGCGGCTGGGCGTCGAGGGCCGGTCGCGGATGAGCAAGGACGAGCTCGTCGACGCCCTCCAGAAGGCGAACGACCGCGAGACCGCGCGAGCCCGGTCGTGAAGGTCGTCGTCACCGGCGCGACCGGAAACGTGGGCACGGCACTCCTGCGCAGGCTCGCCGACGAACCCGACGTCGAGGTGCACGGCATCTCGCGCAGGTCACCGGGGGACGCGCCGCCGTACCGCGGCGTGACCTGGACGCCGATCGACATCGGCCAGGCGGGAGCGGAGGAGCCGCTCGCCGTCGCGTTCGAGAAGGCCGACGCCGTGGTGCACCTGGCGTGGCTCATCCAGCCCGCCCGCGACGAGCGCCTGACGTACCGGGTCAACGTCGCCGGGTCCGGCCGGGTCTTCGCCGCCGCGGCGGACGCGGGCGTGCCGCACCTCGTGCACATGTCGTCCGTCGGCGCGTACTCGCCGGGCTCGAAGGACCGACGTGTGGACGAGTCCTGGCCGACCAGGGGCGTCACGTCGTCGTTCTACAGCAGGCACAAGGCCGCGGTGGAGCACCTGCTCACCCAGTTCGAGTCGCGCCTGCTCATTTCCCGGCCGCGGCCGGGCCTGATCCTGCAGTCGGACGCCGGAACGGAGATCCGCGACTACTTCCTGGGCGGCCTGGTGCCGAAAGCCCTGTTCCGGCACAGGATTCCCGTCCTGCCGCTGCCGCGCGACCTGGTGCTGCAGTTCGTCCACGCCGACGACGTGGCCGACGCGCTGGTCCGGATCCTGCGACAGCGGTTGCCGGGCGCGGTGAACCTGGTGGCCGACCCGGTCGTCACTCCGCGTGCGCTCGCGGGGGCGCTGGGCGGCCGGCACGTGGCCGTCCCCGGTGGGCTGGTGCGGGGTGCGGCGAACGTGAGCTGGCGCCTGCGGTTGCAGCCGACGCCCCCTGGATGGGTCGACCTGGCCCTGAAGTCGCCGCTGCTGGACGCGACGCGCGCCCGTGCGGAGCTCGGCTGGGAACCCCGCCACGACGCCGAGGAGGCGCTTCGGGCACTGCTGCGGGGAATCGGGGAGGGTGACCACGTGCCGGGCAGCCCCGCCCTGTGACCGGCGGGGTGATCGGCGGGGAGAACCGCTTCGGCGAGTAGCGTTTCAAGCCGTTTTTCCAGGCTAACTCTCCTCTATGGACGAGCTTTTCGACGCGGTGCTGTTCGACCGCGACGGCACTCTCATCGAGGACGTGCCGTACAACGGCGATCCGGCTCGCGTCACCCCGATGCCCGGCGCGCGAGCCGCGCTGGACTCCTTGCGAGCCCGTGGACTGCGCACGGGCGTGGTCAGCAACCAGTCGGGCATCGGGCGGGGGCTCGTCACCGCGGCGCAGGTCGCGTCGGTCAACGCGCGGGTCGAGGAGCTGCTCGGCCCTTTCGGCACCTGGCAGATCTGCCCGCACCATCCCGACGACGGTTGCGCGTGCCGCAAACCCGCTCCCGGCATGGTGTTCGCGGCGTGCGAGGCGCTGCACGTCCATCCCGCGCGCACGATGTTCGTGGGCGACATCGGCGCGGACGTCGAGGCCGCCCAGGCCGCGGGCGCCGTGCCCGTGCTGGTGCCCACCCCGGTGACCAGGGCGGACGAGGTGCAGCAGGCCCCGCACACCGCGCGCGACCTCCTGACGGCGATCCGGATGATCCGGTGAGGACGCTCGTCGCCCGGCTCGACAGCGACGGTGACGTGCTGCTGGCCGGGCCGGCGGTGCGTGCCGCGGCGGCGTCCGGCGAGGTCGTGGTCCTGTGCGGGCCGAACGGCGTGCACGCGGCGGAACTGCTGCCGGGGGTGTCGCGGATCGTCGAGTGGGAGTGCCCGTGGGTCGTGCACCCCGCGCCGGACGTCCGTCCCGTCGACGTCGAGGCCGTCGTCGCGCTCGTGCACGGCGTCCGCGCCGATGTCGCGTTGATCCTGACCTCGTTCCACCAAAGCCCGTTGCCGCTGGCGTTGATGCTGCGGCTCGCCGGTGTGCCGAGGATCGTGGCGCGGTCGGTCGACTACCCCGGATCGCTGCTCGACGTGCGGCTCACCGAGGACCGGGACGTGCCGGAGTCGGTGCGGGCACTGGAGATCGCGCGGGCCGCCGGTTTCGAGCTGCCGGAAGGTGACGACGGCCGGCTCGCCGTCGTCGAGCCTCCTCCGATGGATCTGGACCACCCGTACGTGGTCGTGCACCCCGGTGCGTCGGCGCCCGCCCGCACCTGGTCGCCCGACCGGTGGGCGAAGGCCGTGGTCGCCCTGACCGCGGCCGGGTCCCGCGTCGTCGTGACCGGAGGTCCGGCGGAGGCCGGGCTGACCGAGCACGTCGCGGGCGCGTGCGGAACCGACCTGGGCGGGCGCACCAGCTTCCGCGAGCTGAGCGGGGTTCTGGCCGGTGCGGACGCGGTGGTCGTCGGCAACACCGGCCCCGCCCACCTCGCGGCGGCCGTCGGCACGCCGGTCGTCTCGCTGTTCGCCCCGGTCGTCCCGGCCGCCCGGTGGGCGCCGCAGGGCAGGCACGTGCTGCTGGGTGACCAGAACGCCGCCTGCCGCGGCACGAGGGCGCGCGAGTGCCCGGTGCCCGGACACCCGTGTCTCGACCTGGTCGAGCCCGCCGACGTCGTGGCGGCGGTCGCGGAGGTGACGGCGTGAGGATTCTGCTGTGGCACGTGCACGGTTCGTGGACGCACTCGTTCGTCCAGGGCGGGCATGAGTACCTGGTTCCCGGCCCACCGCACGGCATCGGGCTCGCCGGGCGGCCGTGGCGCGCGACCGAGGTCGAATCGTCCGATGTGGACGCCGACGTGGTCGTGGTGCAGCGTCTGGAGGAACTGTCGCGGATCCCGCACGACGTGCCATGCGTGTACCTGGAGCACAACACGCCGAGTACTCCCGCCCAGCAGCACCCGTTGGCGGACTGGGACGGGACCCTGGTCCACGTCACGCACTTCAACGACCTGATGTGGGACTGCGGCAGCACCAGGACCGTCGTCATCGAGCACGGCGTCGTCGACCCGGGACCGCTCTACACCGGCGAGCTGCCCCGCGCGGCCGCCGTGATCAACGATCCGGTGCGGCGCGGGCGGATCGTGGGCACCGACCTGCTGCCGCGGTTCGACCCGATCGACGTGTTCGGCATGGGGACCGAGGAGATCGGCGGTCTGGGAGACCACGACCTCCTGTCGCTGCACCGGGAGCTGGCCCGCCGCCGCGTCTACGTGCACACGCCGCGCTGGACGTCGCTGGGGCTGTCGCTGCTGGAGGCCATGCACATCGGCATGCCGGTGGTGGCGCTGGCGAGCACCGAGGCGATCAGGGCCGTGCCACCGGAGACCGGTGCCATCTCGACCGATGTGGACGAGCTGGCGCGGGCCACGCGGGAGCTGGTCGCCGATCCGGCGCTCGCCGCGGAGAAGGGACTGCGGGCTCGCGAGTTCGCGCTGGCCCACTACGGACTGGACGCGTTCCTGCGCAACTGGGACGTGCTGCTGAAGGAGGTGATCGGATGAGGATCGCGATGGTGTCGGAGCACGCCAGCCCGCTCGCGGCTCTGGGAGGTGCCGACGCGGGAGGGCAGAACGTCCACGTCGCCGCGCTGGCGGCGGCGCTGGTGCGGCGAGGTCACGACGTGTCGGTGTACACCCGGCGCGACGCCCGCGGGCTGCCTCGCCGGGTCGTCACCCCCGACGGCTACGAGGTCGTGCACGTCCCGGCCGGTCCCGCCAGGGAGCTGCCCAAGGACGACCTGCTGCCGCACATGACCGACTTCGCGCGCTTCCTGCGGCAGGACTGGTCTGCGGCTCCCGGCGGCGTGCCCGATGTCGTGCACAGTCATTTCTGGATGTCCGGTCTCGCCTCGGTGCTCGCCACGCGGGGCTCGGGCGTTCCCGTCGTGCACACGTACCACGCGCTGGGCACGGTCAAGCGCCGTCACCAGGGCACGCAGGACACCAGCCCGCCCGAACGGATCGCGGTGGAACGTCTCGTCGGACGGGAGTGCGCCGCGCTCGCCGCCACGTGCGAGGACGAGGTGCGCGAGCTGATCGGCATGGGCCTGTGGCGGTCGAAGATCTCCGTGGTGCCGTGCGGTGTCGACACGACGTCGTTCACCACGACCGGTCCGGTGGCGGAACGCACGGCGCCGCACCGGATCGTGTCCGTCGGCAGGCTGGTGCCGCGCAAGGGTTTCGACGACCTGATCGCCGCGCTGCCGTCCGGTACCGAGCTGGTGATCGCGGGCGGTTCGCGGGATCTGGGGGGAGATCCGGAGGCACAACGCCTTCTCGACTGCGCTCGCGCTCACGGCGTGGCGGACCGCGTGCACCTGATCGGTCAGGTGGACCGGGCGGACATGCCCGCCCTGCTGCGGTCGGCGGACATCGTGGCGTGCGTGCCCTGGTACGAGCCGTTCGGCATCGTGCCGTTGGAGGCCATGGCGTGCGGCGTGCCGGTGGTGGCGTCCGCGGTCGGTGGCTTGACCGACACGGTGGTCCACGGCGTGACGGGTGTGCTCACGCCGCCACGCGATCCGCACGCCCTCGGACGCGCGCTGCGCCAAGTCATCGCGGACCGTTCGCGCTGCATGGCATACGGCATCGCCGGCCGCGACCGCGTCGAAGCCCGGTACACCTGGGACACGGTCGCGAGCCGCACGGAACTGCTCTACGGACGCGTCTGCGCGACCGACGGTCTGGCGGTGGCGCGGTGACGGTCGAAAGCCATCTCGACGGACTCACCGACACGCTGTCAGGTCTGCGCGCACAAGCACCGCGCGTCCGGCGCTGGGGCACGACCCTCGCCCGCCTGCTGCTGGACGGCGGCAGGCTGCTCGCGGCGGGCAACGGCGGTTCCGCCGCCGAGGCCCAGCACCTCACCGCCGAACTGGTGGGCCGCTACCGGCACGACCGCGCGCCGTTCTCGGCACTGGCGCTGTGCTCGGAGACGTCCAGCGTCACGGCCATCGCCAACGACTACGGCTACGACCAGGTCTTCGCCCGTCAGGTGACGGCCCACGCGCGGCCGGGCGACGTGGTGGTCCTGCTGTCGACGAGCGGCAGCAGCCCCAACCTGCTGGAGGCGGCGCACGCGGCCAGGCTCGCCGGCGCCGTGGTGTGGGCGCTGACCGGCTCGGCGCCGAACCCGCTGGCCGCGCTGGCGGACGACGTGCTGGCGCTGCCGGGCGAGGCGTGCAACGTGCAGGAGGCGCAGCTGGTGGCCGTGCACGCGCTGTGCGAGGCGTTCGAGGCGGCGCTGCCGGTGGCGTACCGGAGGGCGTCGTGAAGCTGGTCGTGGTGGGTGACTCCCTGCTCGACGTCGACATCGAGGGCACCGTCTCCCGGCTGTGCCCCGACGCCCCCGCTCCCGTGCTCGACGTGACCGCCGAACACCCCCGCCCCGGCGGCGCGGCGCTCGCGGCGACGATGGCCGCGCGGGACGGCGTGGACGTGCTGCTGGTCAGCGCGGTGTCCGAGGACGCGACGGGGGAGCGGCTGCGGTCGCTGGTCGAGGTGCCCGCGATGTTCGGGCGCGTCGACTCCGTTCCGGTCAAGACGCGGTTGCGGTGCGACGGAACGTCGTTGGCCCGCGTCGACCGCGGTGGCTCCGGGCGGCCGCAGGTCACCGACGACATGCTGGACGCGGTGCTGTCCGCGGACTTCGTGCTGGCGTCCGACTACGGCCGGGGGTTGCTGAGCGACGAACGGCTGCGGTCGGTGCTCGCCCGTGTGCCGGTGGTCTGGGACCCGCACCCCCGCGGGCCGGCACCGGTGCCGGGGGCGCGGCTCGTGACGCCGAACTTGGCCGAAGCCACGAAGTTCAGCGACACCAGCGATCCCGACGAGGCCGCGCGGGTGTTGCTGGACCGGTGGCAGGCGCGTGCCGTCGTGGTGACGATGGGTGGTGACGGTGCTGTGCTCCACTGTGGAGGGACACCGGTCGCCGTGCCCGCGCCGGAGGTCCTGGCCGCTGACCCGTGCGGTGCGGGGGACCGGTTCGCCGTGTCCGCGGCGGTCGAGCTCGCCGGAGGTGCCGCGTACGACGAGGCGATCGCCGAGGCGGTGGCGGCGGCGGCCGAGTTCCTCGAGAACGGCGGCATCTCGGGCTTGCGTGCACCGCTGCCGTCCACTGTGGACGCGGTGCGCAAGCGGGGCGGAACGGTGGTGGCCACCGGTGGGTGCTTCGACGTCCTGCACCCCGGCCACGTCCGGATGCTGGCGGCTGCACGGGCGCTCGGCGACTGCCTGGTGGTGTGCCTCAACTCCGACCAGTCGGTGCGGCGGCTCAAGGGCGAGGGGCGGCCGGTCAACCACCAGGACGAGCGGATCGAGGTGCTGCGCGCCCTCGAGTCCGTGGACGACGTGGTCGTGTTCGGCGAGGAGACGCCGTCGGCCGTGCTGGGCCGGCTGCGCCCCGACGTGTGGGTGAAGGGCGGCGACTACACCGCAGAGCTGCTGCCGGAGACCGAGGTCGTGCGGCGCTGGGGCGGACGCACCGTCGTGGTGCCGTACCACCGGGGACATTCGACGACCGAGATCTTGTCGAGGAGGGCTTGATGCAGGGCAACGTGCTGGTGACAGGAGGCGCGGGCGGTCTGGGAGCGGCCGTGGCCGAGGCGGTGTGCGAGGCCGGCGGGACACCGCTGGTGCTCGACAAGTCCGCGCCGTCCGTCGGGGACTTCGAGCTCGTGGACCTGGCCGACGGACGAGCGGCCGAGGCCGCCGTGCGCGCGCTGGCCAAGCGCCACGGCAACTTCAGCGGCGTGGTGACCGCGGCCGGCATCGACCGGTGCGGCACGCTGGCCGAAGTGCCGGCGGAGGAGTGGGAACAGGTCGTCAAGGTCAACCTGTTCGGCACGGCGGCGGTGGCCCGCGCCGCCTTGCCGCACCTGGAGAACGGGCGCGTGGTCACGGTCGCGTCCACCCTCGGGTTGCGGGCGGTCAGCGACGCGACGGCCTACTGCGCCTCGAAGTTCGGCGTCGTCGGCTTCACCCGCGCGCTCGCCGCCGAGGCGGCGGGCAAGATCGGCGTCACGCTCGTGGTGCCCGGCGGGATGCGGACGAGCTTCTTCGACGACCGGACCGAGCAGTACCGGCCGAAGGACCTGGACAAGCTGAACCCGCCGGACCGGGTGGCGGCGGCGATCGTGTTCGCGCTGAACCAGCCGGAGAACTGCGAGGTGCGCGAGCTGGTGGTGGCTCACGCGGAAGAGCCGTCCTGGCCGTAGTTTCCCCGCGGACCGCTCCTGGGTAGTAATCCGGGATGAACGCTGCTCAGGAGCTGGACCAGGACGCGCTGCACAACAGCGAGGCGTTGCCGACGAGGAGACCGCACCCCGTCATCATCGCCGCGAGCGTCACCGCCCGCGGTGGACTGCTCTGGTTACCGGTGGCGGGCCTGATGGCGTTGAGCGGCAGGGAGAAAGCCGCGAAACGCGCCCTCTCCGCCGCGGCCGTGGCGATGCCGCTGGGCCACCTGGTCAGCCTCGTGGTCCACCGGCGTCGCCCGCCGGCCGCCAGCATCCCGGCGCGCGCCGCGCTCCCGGAGCACCCGGACTCCTCGTCGTTCCCCTCGAAGCACGCGGTGACGGCCGCCGCGTTCGGCACCGCCACCGCGCTGGCGGCCCCGGAGGCCGCCGTGGTCGTGCTCCCGCTGGTGCTGCTGGTCGCCTACAGCCGCCTCAGGACCCGTGTGCACTGGCCCACGGACGTCCTGGGCGGCTTGGCGATCGGCGCGCTGGTCGCGCTCGGTCAGTCAGCGCTCAAGCGGGGATAGGCCGTTCCGCCAGGGCGAGGGCCACGGCGTGCAGGTTGGCGGCCATCGTGCGGCCGGTCTTCTCCGACCACTCGTGACCCTCGTCGGTGTCCGAGTAGCTCGGACCCGGCCCAGGACCCCGGTTCCAGTAGGTCCACGCCTGACCGGGGATCGTGTAGCCGATGTCGCCGAGTCCGCCGGCGATCTCGCTGATCACGTGGTGGGCGCCGTCCTCGTTGCCCGTCACCACGACGCCCGCGACCTTGTTGTAGGCCACCGGCCGGTCCTGGTCGTCGGTCTCGGAGATCATCGCGTCCATCCGCTCCAGCGCCCGCTGCGCGAGCGAGGACGGGCGGCCGACCCACGTCGGTGTCGCGAACACCAGGATCTCGGCGTCGAGGAGCAGCTGGTGGATGTTCGGCCACTCGTCGCCGCCGCCCAGGTCGGTCACGACTCCCGGCGGGATCTCGTGGTCGGCCAGGCGGAACGACGTGACCTCGACGTCCTTCTTGGTCAGCTCGTCGATCACGACCTGCGCCAGCAGGTCGGTGTTCGACTGGTCGGGCGACTTCTTGAGGGTGCAGTTGAGCACCACGGCACGCATCAGGGCTGCCTCCACTTCTCATCGGCGAGCATTCCACTGGCTTGCGGACCCATCAGGGACATTCCGCCGTCCACGACGAACGAGGCGCCCGTGACGTACGAGGCGGCGGGCGTGGCGAGGAAGGCCACCACCGCCGCGACCTCCCGAGCACTGCCCGGACGGCCGAGGGGCACGCCGGGACGCGGCTGGGTGTGGGGATCGACGTCCTCCTGGCCGGTCATCGGCGTCGAGATCTCGCCGGGGGCCACGGAGTTGACGGTGATGCCGTGCTCGGACAGCTCGAGCGCCAGCACCTCGGTCAGCGCGCCGAGCCCGGCTTTCGCGGCGCAGTACGGCGCGGCACCGACGCGCGGCAGGTGCTCGTGGACCGAGGTGATGTTGATGATCCTGCCTCCTCGTCCGGCGGCGATCATGTGCCTGGCCGCGCGCTGGCAGCACAGGAACGCGCCGTCCAGGTCGACCGAGAGCACCTCGCGCCAGGTGTCGAACGACATCTCCACCGCCTTCTGGCTGCTGCCGGTGCCCGCGCAGTTCACCAGGACGTCGACACCGCCCAGCTCGTCGGCAAGATCGTCGACGACGGATGCGGCGGCCGGCAGGTCGGTGAGGTCGAGCTGCCGCACGGCGCACCGGGCACCGGCCGCACGCACCTCGTCAGCCGTTCTCGCGGCTCCGTCGGCGTCGCGGTGGTAGGTGATGCCGACGTCGACACCACCGCCCGCCAGCGCGACGGCCACGGCCTTGCCGATGCCGGAGTCCGATCCGGTCACGACGGCGTGCAGGGGAGCGTTCATGAGACGCGTGTACCCATCGGCGTCGCATGCATGCGGAGTGCGAAGTGGTTCAGCGTGGCGGGCAGCGGCGCGTCGAGAGCGGGAAGCTCCAGGTGCTCGCCCAAGACGTCCAGCATCGCGCTTCCGGTGGTCAGCACCAGGTCACGGCCGGGGCAGACGCCGGGGCCGCCGCTGAACGGCACGATCGCCGGATCGAGTGGTTTGTCCCAGATCTCGGGTGCGTAGCGGTCCGCGTACGGCAGTCGGTCGGGATCACGGTGGAAGAACGGCGTGAACACCACGAACAGGGTGTTCTCCGGCAGCCACATGCCGTGCCAGCGAGTGGCGATGGTGCTCTCCCGCAGGATGACCGGCGTCGTGGGCCACAGCCGCGCCGACTCGAGAACGCCGTGCGCACCGCGTGCCCCGATGGCCAACGCGCGCATCGTGACGATCCCGGCGGCGTCGAAGGCGAACAGCCAGTGCGGGATCTGCCCGGCGAGGTCACCCGGTTGCGCGGCGAGACTGCCCTTCTCCGCGCGGGCGAGGTGTCCGTCGAGCCGGCGCTGGAAGCGTTCGCGCAGGTCACGCTGCCTCGGGTGCAGGAACGCCCAGTTCGCGTCCTGCCGCAGCGCCCTGAGGTCGTCGGTGAGCTGGTCGTCGCCGCGGGCACCGTCGCCGAGGACGATCCTGCGCACGATCCGCCACCACGCCTGGGAGAAGGAGTCCCAGGTCAGCTCGCCGGTGCTCAGCACGTGCCGGGTGAGCAGGTCGGCCTCGTCGCGCACGATCGCCTCGACGGGCACGTCGTCCGGCCGCAACGCGCGTTCGTTGAGCTCGCGCAGCCGATCGCGTTCCGGCCCCTCGGAGATCAGCACGCCGTGCGGCTGGAAGTGCCTCAGCGCGGCCTTCTTCTCCTTGGTGGCCAGCGCGAACGGCTCCGGCGAGCCGTCGAGCAGACGGCCGACGTCCGTGGGGTCGACCAGCACCGCGACGCTGCGCCCGGTGATCCGCAACCGCACCGGTTCCGGGCCGTAGCGGTCGCGGAGCCCGCGCATCGTGCTGATCGCGGTCGCGTCCGACTGCAGCCTCTCGGCGAGGGACAGGACACCCGGCCTGCGAACGACGACGCCCTTCGCCAGGGTGGGCAGCAGGACGGTCGAGAGCACGCGGGCGGTGTCGAGCCGGGATGAGATCGCCATGCGCTCGACTACCCGGTGACCGGGGTGTGAACCGTCCCGGCCGGGGGTATTCGCCGGACAGCTCGAACCAGGAGGTCGTGATGCCAGCGGGATCGAACGCGAAACGGGAACGCCAGTACGAGCACATCAAGGACTCCGCCGAGGACCGTGGCGCGTCACCGAAGCGGGCCAAGGAGATCGCCGCGCGGACGGTGAACAAGAACCGCGCCCAGGCCGGTGAGTCCAGGACGGCGAGCAGGTCGTCCACACAGGACATGTCACCGCAGAAGCGCGGCGGGCAGCGCTCCGGGACGAACCGCCCGAAGGGGCTCACCAAGGAGCAGCTCTACAACGAGGCCAAGAAGAAGAACGTCAAGGGCCGCTCGACCATGACGAAGAAGGAACTGGCGAACGCCCTGGGGCGCTGAGGTGTCACGAGCTGTGTCTGATGTGGACAAGTCGGCGGCGTTGACGATCCTGACGATGGAGCACAACACGTTGCAGATGATCCGCACGGCGACGATCACCGACGCGACCGGCCGGGCGGGCCACCTGCTCACGACCATCTCCGCGTCCATGATCGCCCTCGGCTTCGTCGCCCAGGTCGTGCCGCTGACGGTCCTGCTCACGCTGGTGCTCGTCATCTTCACCGCGCTGCTGCTCATCGGCCTCGCCACCCTCTTCCGCACGGTCGAGCTGACCATCGAGGACGTGCAGGCGGGCCTGGGCATCAACCGCATCCGGCACGTCTACGCCGACCTGGAACCGTCCACCAGGGACGTCTTCGTGCGCCAGATGCACGACGACACCCTCGGCGTCGAGGCGGACAGCGGCCAGACCGGCTGGCGCAAGGCCAGGCGCCCCCGGCTGATCGGCACCGCGCTCGGCGTGTCCGGCCTGGTGAACCTGGTCAACGGACTCGTCGCCGGCGTGGTCGCCGGTGCCGCGGCCGGCCTGCTCGGCGCGGGACTGACGTGGTCGATCGTCATCGGCGCCGTCGTCGCCGTGGCGCTGATCAGCGCCTTCGGCATCGCGCTCGGCCGGATCGGACGGCGCGGGCTCGCGCCCATCGCCACGCGCTACCCGAGGAACAACCCGAACTGAAGGAGAACCACCACCATGCAGTACGACGTCGTCGACCTCATCATGCAGGACCACCGCGAGGTCGAGCGCCTGTTCGACGAGCTGAAGAACCACCCGGAGAAGCGACCACTCCTGACCCCGGTGCTCTGCGGCCTGCTCGTCGCCCACAGCCGTGCCGAGGAGTCCGAGGTCTACCCGGCCGCCAAGGACGCGGGCGGCGACGACGAGGTCGAGCACAGCCAGGAGGAGCACGCCGAGGCCGAGGAGCTGCTCGTGAAGCTCCTCGACTGCGAGTACGACTCCCCGAAGTACGAGAAGGCGTTGCAGGACGTCGTCGACTCCATCACGCACCACGTCGAGGAGGAGGAGAAGACGGTCCTGCCCGGCATGCGCCAGCGGCTCAGCGCCGAGCGCCGCTACCAGCTCGGCGAGCTGTTCGCCCGCAGCCGGGCGGACCACCTCGGTGAGATGCCCGGCCAGGCGTCGCGGGAGGAGCTGCTGACGCAGGCGAAGAACCTCGGGGTGACCGGGGCGTCGAGCATGAGCAAGGCGCAGCTGAAGCGGGAGCTGGAGAAGGCCGCGTCGTCCTGATCACGGAGTCGTCCTGAGCACGGGCGAGATCGAGCACGAGCCGAGTGCGCCGCCGGAGTCTTCCGGCGGCGCACTCACGTGCGGGGCCCGAAGTCGCGCGACGACGGCACCAGTGCGGCCAGAGCCGGTGCCGCGAAACAGATCAGCGCACACGCCACCAGCACGGCCGGCGCGCCGAACTCCGCGATCGCCGGGGCGATCAGCGCGAGCCCGACCGGTGCCAGGCCGTACGACATCAGGAAGTCCAAAGAGGACACCCGCGCCAGCTTCGACGGCTCGACCTCGCGCTGCGTCGCGGTGAACCACGGCACGTTGAACAGCTCGATCCCCAGCCCCGCCACGGCGTAGGCCGCGACCACGACGACCGGGTGCACCGGCAGCAGCAGGCTCAGCGGCGCGAAACCGTACAGCCCCAGGCCGGACAGCGCCGTCCACCCGGCGAAGCGCGGACGCCAGCGGGCGATCAGCAGCGCTCCGGCCAGTGCGCCCAGTGTGTAGGCGGTGAGAGCCCCCGCCAGCACGGCCTCGGTGTCGTAACGGTCGCGGCTCACCAGAGGGAGCACCACCCCCGTCGCCGAGTACCCGGTGGCGATGACGGCGGTCAGCGCGCCCAGTCCGGCCAGGAACCACGGGTGGCGGCGGGCTTCCCGCACACCCTCCCAGAAGTCCGCGACGAACCCGGCGCCGGACGACCCCGCCACGACACCGGTGCCGGCAGGGGGAACCAGAGCCGCGACCAGCCACAGCGCGCCGATGCCGAGCAGGAGCACCTGCGTGTTCGCCACCAGGGCCAGCAACGCCGTCAGCCCCGGTGCCACCAACGTCGTCACGCGCACCGACAGCGTCATCGCCGCGTTGGCCTGCTGGCGTTGGTCGGACCGCACCACCTCGGCGGTCAGCGCCTGGAACGCCGGGCGGCACGCGCCCTGGCCGGCCCCCATCGCCGCCGCCGCGACGGCCGCGACCACCAGTGAGCCGCCCACGGACAACGCCAGCACGGGCGCGGCGAGGGCCGACACGAGACCCGAGCACAGGACGACCTGACGGCGGGCGTAGCGGTCGGCCAGCACGCCGCTGACCGGCACAGCGGCGAGGAAGCCCGCGGTGCGCGCGGCCAGCAGGACGCCCAGCTCCACCGCCGTCAACGAGCGCGAGAGCACCGCGAGGCCCAGCACGAACGGCAGTGCCCAGGTCGCGATGCCCGACGCGGTGGTCGCGGTCCAGAGACGGAGAAATGTGGTGCTGCGCAACACCGATGAGCTGCGCACTGTGTCGTGGACCACGCGATCGGCCTTCCGGTGGGGTTGATTTGAAAATGATTGTCGTTACAGTAGCGCAGGTCGTTCGAGTGAGTTCCTGGAGGATCTGATGTCACACCCCGGCCGCCTCGGCCTGGCGTTGGTAGCGGTGCTCGCCGCCGGCTGTGCCGCACCCGGAGGTGCCCAACCCCCGGCGGCTCAGGTGGTGGTGGACAGCTGCGGCAAGCAGCTCACGTTCGCCGGTGCTCCGCAACGGGTCGTGACGCTCGACCAGAACTCGACGGAGACGTTGCTGGCACTGGGTTTGCAGGACCGCATGGCCGGCACCGCCAACCTCAAGACCAAGGTGTCGCCGAGGTTCGCCGACGCCTACGCGAAGATCCCGGTGCTCTCGCCCAAGGTCCTCACCTCGGAACCGTTGAGAGCCGCCAACCCGGACGTCGTCGTGGCGTCGTTCAAGGAGCTCTTCACCGCCGACCGCGCCGGCACGCGTGACGAGCTGGAAAGCCTTGGCGTGCCGACGTTCGTGAGCGCGGTGAACTGCCCCGACGGCACGACACCGCCGTTCGAAAGGCTGTTCCGCGACTACGAGAGCTTCGGCAGGATCTTCGGCGCCGAGCAGAAGGCCAACCGGCTGGCGGCCGACCAGCGTGCCGCGCTCGCCGAGGTGCAGGCCGTGAAACGGGACCCCGTCGAGGTCGTGTGGGTCTACTCGGTGTTCAAGGGCGTCCCGTACGTGGCGGGCAGGGACGGCATGGCCAGCCAGATTAGCAGGATCGCCGGTGCCGTCAACGTCTTCGACGACGTGAACCAGGAGTGGCCGGAGGCGTCCTGGGAGGAGATCGCGCGCCGCGACCCCGACGTGATCGTCGTCGGCGACCTGTCCGAGCGCGGCAACCCCGGTGACAAGGCGAGCGAGAAGATCGCGATGATGCGCGAGCACCCGGTCGTCTCGCAGCTGAAGGCGTTGCGGGAGAACAAGGTCATCGAGCTGCCCGGCATCGAGATGGACCCGTCCGTGCGCACGGTCGACGCCCTGAAGGCGTTCGGCGCGGGACTCGACAAGATCGCCGGCCGTGGCTGAGGCGGCTCTCCTCGAACCAGTCGCGATCCGGAAACCTCGGAACAGCAACAAGAACGCGCTGAAGGTCGCTCTCAGCCTGGTCGTCCTCGTGGTCTCCCTGGTCGTCGCCGTCCGCATCGGCGTCGGCGCGGGCTGGGAGGAGATCGGCCGCGCGGCCGGGGCACGGCTGG
Organism: Lentzea sp. NPDC059081; assembly: GCF_042738015.1. Taxonomy (NCBI): domain Bacteria; kingdom Bacillati; phylum Actinomycetota; class Actinomycetes; order Pseudonocardiales; family Pseudonocardiaceae; genus Lentzea; species Lentzea sp. NPDC059081. Next base: position 201,508 of record NZ_JBHYGW010000005.1, on the reverse strand, counting down.
GCCTGCCGGTCGTCCCGTTGCCCCGCCTGCTCGACTCGCTGATCTGGGACCTGCGGCTGCCGCGCGTGCTGCTCGCGGCACTGGTCGGCGCGGCGCTGGCGGTGTGCGGTGCGGCGTTGCAGAGCATCACCCGCAACTCGCTCGCCGACCCGTACCTGCTCGGGGTGTCGTCGGGTGCCTCGATGGGCGCGGTCGTCGTGGTGGTGCTCGGGTTCGCCGGCTCGCAGCTCGGCATGACCGGTGGCGCGCTGGTCGGTGCGCTGGTGGCGTTCGGGTTGCTGCTGGTGCTGTTGCGGCGCACCGGTCTCGACTCGTCGCGGATCGTGCTGACCGGTGTCGTCGTGGGGCAGCTGTTCGCCGCGCTCACGTCGTTGATCCTGCTGTCCTCCGGTGACGCCGACAGCATCCGCGCCGTCACCCACTGGCTGCTGGGGTCGCTCGCGTCGGCGCGCTGGACGTCGGTGACGGTGTGCGCGGTGGTGCTGGCCGTCGGACTGCTGGTGGTGTGGCTGTGTTCGTCCGCGCTGGACGGGTTCGCGTTCGGCACCGACACGGCGTCCTCGCTGGGCATCGACGTCCGCGCGACGCGGATCGTCCTGCTGGTCACGACTTCCGTGCTGACGGCTGTCGCCGTGGCCGCGGTCGGAGCGGTCGGGTTCGTCGGGCTGATCGTGCCGCACGGCGTGCGGTTCCTCGTGGGTCCGTTGCACCGCAGGCTGTTGCCGTTGTCGGCGGTCGTCGGGGCGGTGTTCCTGGTCTGGACGGACGCGCTCACCCGAGTGGTCTTCGCACCGCTGGAGGTGCCCGTGGGCGTGTTCACCGCGCTCGTCGGCGTGCCGCTCTTCCTGCTGGTGCTGCGCAGGAGGGGAGAGCTGTGAGGATCGACGTCCGGGAGCTGAGCTGGGGAGTGCCCGGCAAGGCCATCGTCCGCGACGTGTCGCTCCAGGTGGCACCGGGCGAGACCGTGGGGCTGATCGGGCCGAACGGGTCCGGAAAGTCGTCGCTGCTGCGCTGCATCGCCGGTCTGCGCACGCCGACGGGTGGCCACGTGCGCTACGACGGCGTCGACATCGCGGAGTGGCCGTCGAAGGAACGGGCGCGCAAGCTGGCGTTCGTCGAGCAGACCGCCGACACGGAGAGCGACCTGCGGGTGGCCGAGGTCGTCATGCTCGGCCGCACGGTCCACCGGTCGCGGTGGCGCGGCCCGGACGCCGCCGACGACGCGATCGTCGAGGAGTCGCTGGTCCGGCTCGACCTCACGGGCCTGGCCGACCGGCCGTGGAGGCAGCTGTCCGGTGGCGAGCGGCAGCGCACCCACCTGGCACGGGCCCTGGCGCAGCGCACGTCCGCGTTGCTGCTGGACGAGCCCACCAACCACCTGGACGTGCGCCACCAGCTCGAACTGATGGACCTGGCGAGCCGGACGCCGCAGACCGTCGTGGTGGCGCTGCACGACCTCGCGCTCGCGGCGCGGTACTGCGACCGGCTGGTCCTGCTGCACCGCGGTGCGGTCGTCGCCGACGGTGCCGCCGCCGACGTGCTGACCACGCCGTTGCTGCGCGAGGTGTTCGACGTGGAAGCCGAGATCGGCCGCGACGGCCTGGGCCACCTGGCCGTGGGCTACCGCGCACCGGTCCGTTGAAGAGGGGGATGGAATGACCACTGTGGACGAACTGACAGCGGAAGTGCTGGAGGGGAGGCACGGGCCCGATCCGCGGGAAATACCGGCCACGAGCGTGTTCTGGGTCCATCACGGCACCAGGCTCGCGGGCGGTGACACGACCTACCGCAACCAGTACGTGCTGGCCCGGATCGGGTCGGCGTTCGGCGCCTGCGCGTTCGCGGAAGGCGACGCCGACCCGGCGGTGTGCGCGAACTACTCCGGCGCGCCGGTGGCGACCCTGCTCACCGAGGCCCCGGCGCCGGTGCGGGTCGCGGCACTGGACGCCTACCTCGGCCACGTCCGTCCACACAGGACTTCAGGCGCCGAACGCGTCGTCCTGCCGACGGGAACACCCGAGGAACGGGCGAACGCCAGGGACGCCGCCGTCGCCGGGCTGCTGGACGTGGCACCGGGTGCGAAGGTCGCGTTGATCGGCGTGGTGAACCCGCTGGTCGCCGCGATCCGCGAGTGCGGCGCCGAGTGCCTGCCGTGCGACCTCCAGCTGCGCGCGACGCAGTGGGGCGACCCGGTGACCCCGGACATGCGGGACGTCCTCGGCGTCGCGGACGCCGTCGTCGCGACCGGCATGACCGTCGGCAACGGCACGTTCGACGAGATCCTCCGCACCTGCCGGGAGCGTGAGATCGCGCTGGTCGTCTACGCCCAGACCGCGAGCGCCGTCGCCCGCCACTTCCTCGGCGCGGGCGTCACCGCCCTGTCCGCGGAGCCGTTCCCGTTCTCCCAGTTCAGCGCCGACGAGACGGCGCTGTACCGCTACCGAGCATGAGAGAAGCCGTGGACCACCACATCGCCGACGCGCTCAGCCGTCCCGCCCTCGTCCGCCTCGACTCCCGCACCCTCTGCCTGCGCTTCGAGACCATGAAGGTCGCCTCCGCCCTCGAAGCCGTCCGGTACCTCCTCGAACGCGGCACGATCGCGCACGGGGACACGCTGGTCGACAGCTCCAGCGGCATCTACGCCCACGCGCTGGCGCTCGCGTGCCACCGCCACGGCCTGCACTGCCACATCGTCGCCTCGACGACCGTGGACACGACCCTGCGCACCCAGCTGGAGATCCTCGGCGCCACCGTCGAGCCGATGCCGCCGTCCGCGAGCCTCAAGCTCGACCAGAGCCGCCGGGTGGCACGGGTGCGGGAGATCCTGCGCGAGAACCCGCGGCACCACTGGATGCGCCAGTACCACGACGACGTCCACTACCGCGGCTACCGGCCGATCGCCGACCTGGTCCGGCAGCACGCCGACTGCTCACGGCTGAGCGTCGTCGGCGGGGTGGGCACCGGCGCGTCGACCGGCGCGCTGACCAGGTTCCTCAGGGAGACCGACCCGGACGTGGAGCTGGTCGGGGTGCAGCCGTTCGACAGCGTCACGTTCGGCAGCGAGCACGTGCACGACCCGGAGATCATCATCGCAGGCATCGGCAGCTCGATCCCGTTCGGCAACGTCGACCACGCGCTCTACGACACCGTGCACTGGTTCGGCTTCGACGCGGCGCTGACGGGCAGCGTGGCCCTGCTGCGCGAGCACGCGATCTTCGCCGGGCTGTCGGCGGGGGCGGCGTACCTGGCCGCGCGGTGGGAGCAGCGCCTGGACCCGGACCGGCACGTCGTCGTGCTCGCGCCGGACACCGGGCACCGGTACGTCGACGCCGCCTACTCCAGGCACGCCACGGCGAGGCCGCCGGAGGACCTCGAACCGCGCCAGATCGACGTGCTGGAGGACATGGACCTGCCGTGGTCGCGGATGCGCTGGAACCGCGCCGCCGCACCGCCGAACGGTCAGCTCAGGATCAGCACGCCCAGCCCGACCAGCAGCATCCCCGCGAGAACGGAGACCAGGGCCGCCGCGAGCTGACGGCGGATCCGCCGGGCGTGCGGACCGGCGCTCAGGTCGCGGGCGAGGTCGGGGTCGGCAGCGCGGAAGTGCTGCTCGATGTCGATGAGCCGCTGGTGTTCCTGACGACTGAGCATGGCGCGCTCCCCAGGTCGGTCGGCTGTCGCAACGCGGCGGATACCCGGTGCGACAGCCTCCCAAACCACCGGATGCGGTGTGTTCCCGGGTCCGCCACGGGTAGCCGACCGGGACAGACCCCGGGAGGTGACCTGTGCCCGACAACGACTTCCGCCACGAACTGGCCCAGCAGCTGCGCGTCGACTCGGTCCGGTCGAGCGACGCGGGCGGCTCCGGGCACCCCACGTCGTCGATGTCCGCGGCCGACCTGATGGCCGTGCTGCTCGACGGACACCTGCGACTCGACTACTCCGATCCGGCGAACCCGGCCAACGACCACCTGATCTTCTCCAAGGGACACGCGTCGCCGCTGTACTACTCGATGCTCAAGGCGGCGGGCGCGATCACCGACGACGAGCTGCTGACGTTCCGCAAGCTCGGCAGCAGGCTCGAAGGCCACCCCACGCCGCGCATCCCGCCGACGGACGTGGCCACCGGCTCGCTCGGCTTCGGCCTGCCCGTCGGCGTGGGCCTGGCGCTCACCGGCAGGCGGCTGGACAGGCTGCCGTACCGGGTGTGGGTGCTGTGCGGCGACTCGGAGATGGCCGAGGGCTCGATCTGGGAGGCGTTCCAGCACGCCGGCTGGGCGGGCCTCGACAACCTGACCGTGCTCGTCGACGTCAACCGGCTCGGCCAGACCCGCGAGACGATGCTCGGCTGGGACCTCGACGGCTACGTCGCCCGCGCCGAGGCGTTCGGCTGGCAGGCCCTCGCGGTCGACGGCCACGACCTGACGGCGATCGACGCGGCGCTGGCCTGCGCCACCTCGGCCACCGGCCGCCCGTCGGTGGTGTTCGCCAGGACGGAGAAGGGCCACGGCGTCCGGGCCGTCGCCGACCAGCCCGGCAAGCACGGCAAACCGCTGGAGGACCCGGAGGAGGCGATCGAGGAGCTCGGCGGCGTCCGGTCACTCTCGGTGCGGGTCAGGACGCCGGAACCCGGTTCGCCGCACCGGTTCGCCACCGCCGGCGGCACGCTGCCGCGCTGGGAGATCGGCGACGAGGTGGCGACGCGGCAGGCGTACGGGCAGACGCTCGCCGAACTGGGCGGGCTGCGCGGCGACGTCGTGGCGCTCGACGGCGAGGTGTCCAACTCGACGACGTCCGAGCTGTTCGCCCGGGCCCACCCGGACCGCTACTTCGAGATGTTCATCGCCGAGCAGCAGATGATCGCCGCGGCGGTCGGCATGCAGGCACGCGACTGGGTCGCGTTCGCGTCCACGTTCGGCGCGTTCCTCACCCGCGCGCACGACTTCATCCGGATGGCCGCCGTGTCGCGGGCCGACCTGAGGCTGTGCGGCTCGCACGCCGGGGTGTCCATCGGCGAGGACGGCCCGTCGCAGATGGCGCTGGAGGACATCGCGATGTTCCGCGCCCTGCACGGCAGCACCGTCCTGCACCCGTCCGACGCCAACCAGACGGCGGCGCTGGTCGCGGAGATGGCCACGTTGCCGGGCATCTCGTACCTGCGGACGTTGCGCGCCAAGACGCCCGTGCGCACCTCGCCGGACGAGAACATCCGCGTCGGTGGCAGCCGGGTCGTGCGGTGCGGCGAGGACGACGACCTGACGATCGTCGCGTGCGGCATCACCGTCGGCGAGGCCGTGCGGGCGGCCGAGGTGCTGGACGCCGACGGCATCCGGGCCCGCGTGATCGACTGCTACTCGGTCAAACCGATCGACACGACCACGCTGGCCGACGCGGCGTTGCACACGCGGGCGGTGCTGACGGTGGAGGACCACTGGGCCGACGGCGGGCTGGGCGACGCCGTGCTCGGCGCGCTGGCCGAGCACCCCGCCCGGTCGGTGGTGCGCAAGCTGGCCGTGCGGGAGATGCCGGTGTCCGGCAAGCCCGACGAGCTGCTGCACGCCGCGCACATCGACGCGGAGGCCGTGGTGGAGGCGGCGCGGCAGCTGCTAAATCCCACCTAGATCTCCTCCTGGGGGGGCTTTCCCGGACGGAGGGTTGGGGTGCTCTGGTGTGGCCGCACCAGAGCCCCGGCCGATCACCCTGCGCGAGCAGGGGATCCGCAACCCGAGGGCGTGGGGCTCACAGCGGGTCGGGCGAGGGCGGGACCGGGTCGGGGTCCGGGCCGGGAGGCCGCAGCGGGTCCGGGGCCGGTCCCGGCGGCGTCAGCGGGTCGGTGTCCGGGCCGGGCGGGCGCGGCGTCGTCGGTCCCGGCGTGGTCGGCGGCTGCCCCGGAGGCGGTACTGGTTGGCTCATGCGGGCCGGATACCCGTTCGCACCGCCGGGATCACAGCATTCTCGTCCGGCTCGAATACGGTCGTTTCCGCTAATGCGCCGCGTGTCGTGCCCGACAATCCGTCGAGATCCTGTTGGGGACCGGCAGAACGGGCGGGGAACATGGCGCTGTCCAGGATCACGTCCGCGGGGTGGTTCCTCGGGTCAGAGCAGACGCGCGGCCTGCAGTTCGGCGGCGCGCTGCAGCTCATCCGGCTGCTGGACCGCCTCGCCACCCGTCCTCGCTGGCCCGCCAGGGACGTGCCGGTGCCGATCGTGTCGCTGCGCCGCCCGACTGGCGTCGAGAGCCCGCTCGAAGCCCTGGCCAACCGGCCTGCCACGGCACGGGGCCGCCGGGTCGCGTTCGCTCACGTGCAGCGCGTGGAGTCACGGCGGCGGCTGCTCGACGACGTGGTCGGGCAGCTCGCCGGAGACGTGCGAGGCTCCGCGCGGCTGCGGTTCCCGCATTACGCGCTCGTCTGCTGGGTGCTCGACCTGACGCTGCCCGCCGGTGTCGAGGCCGACGAGGAGGAACGCGAGATCGCGCGGGAGTTCCGGCAGCACCTGCGCCGGCGTGTGCGGATGACCACGGACGGCGCGCAGGACCTCGCGCAGGACTTCCCGTGGTGGATCAGGCTCGTCATCGGGCTGATGCCGCGGATCGGGCTCGCGCTGATGGCGTTGCTGTGGCGGCCGGCGACGTGGGTGGGCGAGCAGCCGCTGGGCGGGCGGTCGCGGCACGGCCTCTACCGGCTGGCCCGCGCGGTCGTGAAGGACCGGCTGGCGGACCGGCACGAGGACGAGGTCGGCGACCTGCTCGTGCGGGCGCTGCTGGAGGACCTGCGGCGGTCGCACCGGCGGTGGACGCTGTGGGGGACCGGCCGGCGGCGGACAGGGAACCCGTGGCTGCTGCTGGAGTCCTCGGACCGGTGGCTGGTCGACGCGATCGGCCGGGCGCGTGGCGGTGTCCGGAGTGGACAGTCGTGGCGCGCGAACCCGTTGAGCCGCCCCGATCCGCTGCTGGTGGTCGCCGCTCACGAGTCGGAGGAGGTGCCGCGGACGCACGCCGCCGACGCGCTGGCGGGCTACCACGACTGGCTCCGGCAGCTGTCGCGGTCCGACAACTGGGTGCTGGAGCTCGACACCGACGCGTCCGAACCCGCCCGCGGAGTGGTCGGCGGGCTGTCCGAGCTGCCTCCGCTGCGCCTGCGCCGAGCGCTCGCCGCACCGCTCGTGGTCGTCCTGGCCGCCGCGTCTCTCGTGGCGGTGCCGTTCCTGAACCTGGCCCGGTGCGACGACTGGTGGTCGGTGTCGCCGCGGTCACCGCTGGAACGCGTCGGCTCGGAGTGCATCGGGGTGTCGGCGGACCCGTTGCGGCACTTCGTCCCCGACACCGTGCCGGCCGACATCCGCCCGGCACTGGAGGACGTCTACGGCCGGATCGTGGCGGAGAACCGCAAGGCGTCCGCGCGGCCGGACGCGATCACGATCGTGTTCCTGAGCGTGCTGACCCCCAGCACCGCCAACAGCTTCTCCGCGCTGGTGGAGGAGCTGCGCGGGGTGTGGGTGGCGCAGAGGACCAGCGACGTGCCCATCCGGATGCTGCTGGCCAACGGCGGCGAGGGACCGGGCGGGCGCGGCCTGGCGTCCGGCGACCTCGCCGCCGACAAGATCATCGAACTGGCCGCGCGCGACCGGAGCGTGGTGGCGGTGACCGGTCTGTCGATCAGCACCGACACGGCCCGTTCGGTCGTGAAGCGGTTGGGCAGCAACGCCTTGCCCGTCATCGGCACGTTGACCTCCGCCGACGACATGGCGGGCGTCAACGAGTACTACTACCAGGTCGGGCCCAACAACCTCCGCGAGGCGCGGGTGGCCGCCTACTACGCGCAGACCAGGCTTGGCGTGTCCGACGTGGCGATCTTCCACTCCGGTGACCCGACCGACCGGTACAGCCAGAACCTGGCCGAGGACGCGCGGGCCGCGTTCGCCGAACGCGGGATCGCGGTCAGCCAGTTCAAGTCCTACCGCGTGGCGAACGACGACGAGGGCCTGGCACCCGCCTCACTGGGCCAGGGCGCGTGCCCGCCCTCGGCGCGGCCGGGGTACGCCGTGTTCTACGCGGGCCGCGCGCAGCACCTGGCGGAGTTCCTGCGCGGCATGAACAGCCGGTGCCAGGGCAGCACCCCGCCGGTGCTCGCGAGCGACTCGTCCACCCGGTTCATCCTCGAGGGCACGATGGCGCAGTTCCCCAACGTGCGCCTGGACTACCTGTCGTTCGCGAGCCCGGCCGCGTGGACCGACTGCGCCCGCGTGCCGTTCTACAAGGTGTACCTGGACGAGTTCCGCAAGACGTGCCGCACGCTCGGCGACGGCCGCTCGGCCGCCGCCTACGACGCGATGCAGGTGCTGGCCGAGGGCGTGCGCCAGGTGCGGCGCACCGACCCCGGCGCACGGGTGCGCGAGGGGCTGCTCGCGGGGATCGGCAGCATCCGGCCGGACAACGCGATCCAGGGCGCCACCGGGACGATCGGGTTCAGCGCGAGCACGCGGCTGCCGGCGAACAAGGCCGTGCTGGTGCTGCGGGGCAACACGGACACGACCTCGACGCCGCGCGTGCTGTGCGGGGAGCTGCCGTTCCGCGCGGACCTGGTGGCCGGGCTGGAGCCGGACGGCGGGTGCCCGCGCGACCCGCAGTGAGGCCCGCGGGGGTTGCGGCGAGGCGGTGGGCGGCGCCGGCAGCTCGGGTGCGGCGGGCGGCGGCTGTGACGGGTGGGCGCGGCAGCCGTGGCGCCACGGGGTGAGCCGCGCGGGTTCTCCGCGGCAGCTCGGCGCGGCGGACTGCTCGTGGTCCGCGGCGGGGTGGCGTGCGCCGCGCCCCGTCAGCGTTCGGTGCCCAGCACCGGCTTCACGTCCACGATCGGCGTGCCGTCCAGCGCCTCCAGGTGCGCGACCCGCACCTTGACGCCGTCCACCCCGAGGATCGTGACCCGGTGCAGCCCCACGGGGTTGGGCCGGTCGGGCGAGCGGGTCGAGAACACGCCGGTCTCCTGCCGCGCCGAGTCGCCGCGCGGGTGCACGGCCAGCACCGAGCGGTCCGCGCGGTCGAGCCAGGTCAGGACGAGGACGTCCTGGCCGGCCTCCAGCTCGCGCATCGCCCGCGCGTACTCCGGGGCGAAGACGAGCCAGGCGTCCGGCGCGCCCTCGTCGCCCTGCTTCGGGGCGGAGGCGCGGTCCAGCAAGGGAGATTCGACGTGGCCGATGGGCTGCAGTTTCATCAAGTCCCGCAGAAGGTCCGGTAGGTGGCGCTGAAGTCCTGCGGCGCAGGAGCGGAGAAGTGTTCCAGACCGGGTCGTTCGCCGAACGGGCGGGTCACCACGTCCACCAAGCGGCGCAACGGGTCGAGGTCGCCGGCGGCTCCGGCGGCAAGCGCTTGCTCGACGAGGTGGTTGCGGGGGACGTAGACCGGGTTGACGCGGTCCATCGCGGCGGCGTCCGGGCCGTGCTCCCGCCAGCGCGCGATCCAGGCGTCGATGCCGGCCAGGTCGAGGAACAGCGACCGGGCGGGTTCGGCGTCGCCGCGGGCCGCGGCCGAGAGGTGGTGGAAGAACGACGTGAAGTCCACGTGGTTCTCCTGCATGAGCGCGAGCAGGTCCTTGAGCAACGGCTTCACGTCGTCGGTGATGCCCAGCTTCGCGCCCATGCCGCCGATCCAGGCCCGTTCGAACCGCTCGGGGAACGTGCCGAGCGTCTCCATGGCCAGCGCGACCGCCTTGTCCTCGTCGTCGTCGAACAACGGCAGCAGCGCCTCGGCGAGACGGGCGAGGTTCCACTCGGCGACGATCGGCTGGTTGCCGAAGGCGTACCGGCCGCGGTGGTCGATCGAGCTGTAGACCGTCGCCGGGTCGTAGGCCTCCATGAACGCGCACGGGCCGTAGTCGATCGTCTCGCCGGAGATCGTCATGTTGTCCGTGTTCATCACGCCGTGGATGAACCCGACGAGCATCCACCGCGCCACGAGAGCGGCCTGGGCCGCCACGACGTGCTCGAACAGCTCCAGGTACGTGCTGCCGGGGTGGTGGCGTGCGATGGCGTGGTCGGCGAGGCGGCGCAGCAGGTCGACGTCGCCGGTGTTGCGGGCGTACTGGAAGCTGCCGACGCGCAGGTGTGACGCGGCGACGCGGGCCAGCACCGCGCCGGCCAGCGGTTCGTCGCGCTGGACCGTGGCGCCCGTCGCCACGACGGCCAGCGAACGGGTGGTCGGGATGCCCAGGGCGTGCATCGCCTCGCTGAGGACGTACTCGCGCAGCATCGGGCCGATCGCCGCCAGTCCGTCGCCCCCACGCGCGAACGGCGTGCGGCCGGAGCCCTTCAGGTGCAGGTCGCGCAGCCGGCCCTCGGCGTCGGTGAGCTCGCCCAGCAGCAGCGCGCGGCCGTCGCCGAGCCGGGGGGAGTAGCCCCCGAACTGGTGGCCGGCGTAGGCCTGCGCCACACCGGGTGCCGCGGTGCCGACGAGCAGCGGCAGTCCGTCGGCCTTCAGCCATTCCGGGTCGAGTCCGAGCTCACGGGCGAGCGGCTCGTTGAGGACGAGGAGTTCCGGTTCCGCGACCGGGACGGCCTCCCACGAGACGGCCATCTCCGGGACGGCGGTGGCGAAGTCGCTGCTCAGGCTGATGCTCACGCCTCCCACGGTACCGGGCCGCGTCTCAGTTCGATGTGACCGCGCTCTCAGATCGAACTCCGGTGAACCGTCTCGGGAGGGCGTACGTGACAGGGGTGGAACAGGTTGACGTAAGTCCACTCAGGAGTGAGAAACCCCATGCTTCGTAAGCAAGTTGCGATCGTTGCTGCCCTTTTCGCGGTCGGCGCCGTCACGTTGACGGCCTGCGGCCAGGGTGCCGCGCAGTCCGGTTCGCCGGCGCCGGTTTCGGGACAGGTGCAGGAGAGCCAGGCCGCCGCGGGTGAGTCCGAAGTGGACTTCCTGCGGGGCTCGGCGAACTCCAACAACGCGGACAAGACCACCGGCGACCGCGCCCCGCAGTCCGCGCCGGTCGAGGTGAGGCAGAAGTGGGTGGAGCTCCGCGTCGCGAACGCCGGCGGCCTGGAACCCGCTGTGGTCAACGGGAACGGCCGCACGATCTACTGGTTCAGCGAAGACCCGGTGAACGGCGGTGTGTCCAACTGCAACGGTGACTGCGCGAAGACCTGGCCCGCCATCACGGTCACCAGGGGCACCAAGGTGTTCTTCCCCGGCATCAAGAAGGAGAACATCGGCGTCATCAAGCGCCAGGACGGCCAGCTCCAGCTGACGCTCGGCGGCCGCCCGATCTACCTCTTCTCGAAGGACCAGAAGGCCGGCGACATCCTGGGTCAGAACGTCGGCGGCAAGTGGTTCGTGATCAACCCCGAGGGCAAGCGCGCCGTCGCCCCCGCGGAGGCCCCGGCACCGAAGCCGGCCGAGCCCGCGACCGGAGCCAAGCCCGCGACGTCCGTGACCTTCTTCACCGGCAAGAACTTCGACGACTTCAGCGGCGACAACTTCGCCACCGGCGTCAAGCCCGCGAAGCAGTGCGCCGACCTGCGCGGTGGATTCCAGTCGCTGTCCCCGGACGGTGCGGTGAAGATCTGGTCCGAGCCGGGCTGCAAGGGCAAGTCCGCGATCGTCGACGAGGACGTCCGCGACACGGCGGCCCTCGGCTTCCCGAACGGCGCCCGCTCGTACATCAACACGTGATCCGGAACGCGTGAACCTGATCGGGTGAAAGCACAGGCCGCCAGACCACCCCGGGTCTGGCGGCCTCGCCGTCTCGCTACGCTGCCGCCATGCGCTACTCCGCCATTGCGCTGGCTTTGCTGCTGGTCGGGTGCGGCACGTCGACGACATCGCTGCCCACCATCACCCCGGCCGCCCCGTCCCAGTCCGCCGCGGGCCTGCCGGACCTGCAACCCCGGCTCGACGCCATCGGCGTCCTGCTCACCGACTGCGTCGCCCGCCTGCGCGGCGAACCCGTCGACCCCGCCGACAACTGCGTCCACGTCCTGCCGGACGTGACGGGCGTGATCGACGAGGCCGAGAAGCAGTCCGCGAAGCTCGCGCCGGCCGGGCAGGCCGCCCTCGCCGACGTCCGCCGCCGGCTCACCGAGATCGCGCCGTGCGAGCCCTGGTTCGCGGCCGGCGGTGCGAGCGGTGACGCCCAGCTCGACACGCGGTGCGGGAAGGCCTGGGACGCGTTGTTCCAGAGCTACAACGCGGTCCGCAACGCGGCTTAGACGCCGGAGAAGCGGGTGGTGAGCTCCGCCGAGATCTCGTAGTGCCGCACCAGGAACGAGCGCTCGTCGAGCTTCTTGCGCCGCAGCCAGCCGGTCACCTCGGCGTTGCACTTGCTGGCGTTGCAGGAACCGCACGCGGGCACGACGTTGCCGAGCGTGTACCGGCCGCCGCGCGAGATGGCCTGCACGCAGTCCTTCTGCAGTGAACCCGCGGGCTCACGGCAGTACGCGCAGCCGCCCCACGACGTCTTCAACGCGTCCCATTGCGCGTCGGTGAGGTCGTGGGTGGCGAGGGCCATGCGCTTCTTGCGCTTGCGCGCGGCGCGAACCTGTTTGCTACCGCCGGTCGGCACGGGTCGTGAGACTACGCGTCGCGATGGTCAACAGGTCGGAGGCGGGGCCGCGCGGCGTCTGTCCGGTGGGCCACACCGCCCGCAACGCGCGGCGCAGGTCCACGCCCGTCACCTCGACCCGGACGAGCGCGCGGGTCGCCAGGTCCGCGGCCACCGCGTGGCCGCTGAGCACCGCCGGGCCGATGCCGCCGGTCGCGGCCGCCTTGATCGCGGTGGTCGAGGACATCTCCAGCAACGGGTCCGCGGACGACGTCACCCCGGCCGCGCGGAGCGCGTGCTCCCAGGCCTGACGCGTCCCGGAGCCGGACTCCCTGCTGACCAACGGGGTCGTGGCGGCCTTCGCGGCGGTGACGTGCCGCCGCCGGGCCCAGGGATGACCGGGCGCGACCACGAGCACGAGCTCGTCCTCGGCGACCACCCGGCCGGCCAGTCCGGCGGGCACGTCGATGCTCTCGATGAACCCCAGGTCGGCCTTCCCGGAGAGCACCTGCTCGGCGACGTGCGCCGAGTTGCCCGCCGTCAGCACGGTCGCGGTGTCGGCGCTGACGGCCCGCAACGCGATGAGCCACGCGGGCAGCAGGTACTCGGCGACCGTGAGGCTGGCGGCGACCGTGAGGTGGCACTGGCGGTCGGCGCGCAGGCTGGTGAGACCGGCGTCGAGGTCGGCCGCCCGCGCGAGCACCGGCTCCGCCCACCCGGCCACGAGCTGACCGGCGGTGGTGAGGCGGGCGCCGCGCGGCGTGCGTTCGAGCAACGTCACCCCGACGCGGGCCTCCAGGGTCCGCAGCCGTTCGCTGGCGCTGGGCTGGGACATGCCGTGGGCCTGAGCGGCACGGCCGATGCTGCCCAGCTCCGCGACACTGCGCAGGAGGTCGAAGCTGGTCAGGTCGGTGACCCTGGACGGCAGAGGCATAGGGACAGCCTATGCGTTCAGCGGCGATCGCCGCCTACCGGAGCCTGGGGAGCCGGAGGATCGTCAGGTCGTGACCGCTCTCGCACCTCATCCACACCGTGCCCCCGAGGTGCGACGAGCGGCGCCTTTCGGCCCGAACCTCTTCGCCGCCGTGATGGGCACCGGGATCGTCGCCACCGCCGGTGCCTCGATGCCCGGCCTGCGCACGGCCGCGACGGTCGTCTGGGCGCTCGACGCCGTCCTGCTGACCGTGCTCGTGGTCGCCGCCGTCCGCACCTGGACCCCGGCGACGGTGCGCGGCCAGGTCGCCGATCCCGTGATGGCGCAGTTCTGGGGCGCGCCACCGATGGCGTTGATGACCGTGGGCACCGGCACGCTGCTGCTGGGGTCGGACTGGATCGGCCTGCCCGCCGCGCTGGCGGCCGACTGGGTGCTGTGGACCCTGGGCACGCTCCTCGGCCTGGTGACGTCGGTGCTGGTGCCGGTGCGGATGATCGGCAGCGGTGAGCTCGCGTTCGGCGGCTGGCTGATGCCGGTGGTGCCGCCGATGGTCTCCGCCGCGTCGGGAGCGTTGCTGGCCCAGCACCTGGAGGGATCGGCGCGTCAGACGATGGTGCTGGGCTGCTACGCGTTGTTCGGCATCAGCCTGTTCGCGACGCTGGTCGTCGTGCCGCAGATCTGGCACCGGCTGGTGCGGCACGGACCGGGCGCGGCCACGACCGTGCCGACGCTGTGGATCGTGCTCGGGCCGCTGGGCCAGTCGATCACCGCGGCCGCGTTGCTCGCCGGGGTGCCCGTGCTGCCGGGACAGGTCGCGTTCGCCGTCCTGCACGGCACCGCCACGTGGGGTTTCGCCCTGCTGTGGCTGGCGTTCGCGACGGTGGTGACCGTGCGGACGGCCCGGCGCGGGCTGCCGTTCGCGTTGACGTGGTGGAGCTTCGTCTTCCCGCTAGGCACGCTCGTGACCGGCAGCAGCGCACTCGGCGCGCGGGTCGGGTCGCCGATGTTCACCGTGGTCGCGGACGTGCTGTACGGCGTTCTCGTGCTTGCCTGGGTCGTCGTCGGTGTTCGCACCGTCCTGCATCTGAGCGGAAGATCTACGTAGTTCCTGCCGACGCGAAGGGCGCCAGCCCCTCGCGAAGGTGGGGGTGTGACGACGCGAATCGCTCCTCCCCGCACCGCCAAGGCGGTGGTCCTGGCCTCGGCCACGCTGACCATCATGGCGGCGGCGATCATCGCCCCCAGCCTGCCGGCGATGGGCGAGGTCTACGGCGAGGGCGTGCTGGTCCGGCTGGCCCTCACGATCACCTCGCTCGCCATCGCGGTCAGCGCGCCGCTCGCGGGCCTGGTGGCGGACCGGTTCGGCCGCAAGCCGCTGCTGCTGGCCGGTCTCGCCGGCTACGCGGTGAGCGGCACGGCCGGGTACTTCGTGACCAGCCTGCCGGTGCTGCTCGCCACCAGGACGGTGCTGGGCCTCGCGGTCGGCGGGATCATGACCGCGGTCAGCGCGCTGATCACGGACTGGTTCGACGGGCCGGAACGCGGGCGGTTCCTGGGGCTCCAGCAGGCGTTCGCGAGTCTCGGCGGGGTCGTGTTCCTGCCGCTGGCCGGGGTGCTCGCGGGCATCGGCTGGCGGCTGCCGTTCTGGCTCTACGGCGTCGCCGCGCTCGTCGCGGTCGCCGCCGTGGGGCTGCGGGAGGAGCCGCGTCCGGCCGAGAAGGCCGTGGGGAAGGGTTTCCCGTCGCGGGCAGTCTGGATCTACCTGCTGGCGTTCGTGGCCACGCTCGTGTTCTACATGGCGCCGACGCAGCTGCCGTTCCTGCTGCGCGACCTCGGCGCCGGCCCGGCGGTCATCGGGGTCGTCGTCGCCGGCAGCACGCTCACCGGCGCGGTCGGAGCGCTCGTGTTCCCCGGACTGCCCAGGGGAAAGCTCACCGCGGTCAGCATCGTGCTGCTCGGGGCGGGCTGGCTCGTGATCGGCATCGCGCACGGCGTCCCGCTCGTCACGGCCGGGCTGCTCGTCGGCGGCTTCGGGATCGGGCTGTCCGTGCCGAACCTGAACCTGCGGCTCGCCGACCTCGCCCCGCCCGCACACCGCGGCCGCGTGCTCAGCGGGCTGGTGGCCGGGATCTTCCTCGGCCAGTTCCTGTCCCCGCTCGTCCTCGCACCGCTGGTCCAGCTCGGCATCGGCACCGCCTTCGTCTGGACCGGCGTCGTCACCACCACCGCAGGGGCGGTACTCGCCCTGACGTACAAGGAGAACTGATGATCTACCACGGAATCCGGCTCACGCTCCGCGAGGACGCACCGCCCGAGAAGGCGCAGGAGGCGCTGGAGAGCCTGCGCAACCAGGGCCGCGTGATCCCCTCGGTCAAGACGTTCGTCGTCGGCCGCGACTTCGGCGGCGAGTACGAGTGGGGCGCCACGTTCGTCATTGAGGACCTCGAGGGCTACTGGGAGTACCTGGTGCACCCGGCGCACCGCCACACCGACCTCATCGGCCTCCCGCTGGCGGACCGGTTCGCGTCGTTCGACATCACCGACGACGAGGACCCGGAGATGGGCGGGAAGATCGCCGCTCTGCACCGGAAGCGCTACGACAACGACCCCGAGCTCACGCGGCTCGTGTCGAACCTGGGCGAGTACTCGGGCAGTGCCGCCCCCGGACCTCACGGGGAGAACCGGTGAACGAGCTGCTGCAGGACTGGCTCGACTTCTGGAACGGCGACCTCGCGCTCGCCGGGAAGATCGTGCACGACGACTTCACCTGGCACGTCGCCCCGCTCACCGGTGGCCCGCCGCAGGACCGCGCGGGTCGCGAGGAGGTCGTCGGGTGGGTGCGGGAGGCGCACGAGACCATGCCCGGCCTGACGTTCTCCGTCCAGGTGGGACCGATCTCGCAGGAGCCGTTCCACGTCGTGCGCTGGTTCGCCGAGGCGAACGGGATCTCCTTCCACGGCACGGACATCCTGCGTGTGGAGGACGGCAGGATCGTCGAGTACTGGCTGAACGCGGACAGCCTGTGGGCGGCGCAGCAGCTCGGCGTCGTTCCTCGGTGAGGTCGGCTGCGGGGTAGGTGTTTTGGTTGCGCGGCTTGGGGCCGTGGTCGCGTTGGGTGGTGCCGTGCCTGTTTCGTGCGCGGGGCTCTGCCCCGGACCCCGCCAACTGATCAAAGACCCCCAGCGCCGTGAGCGGGTTGATGGCACGCCTGTTCGTGCCGGGCGGCTGCGCGTTGCGTAGGTGGTGCGGTTCGGGTGGGGTGGGTCCCGTCCCAAGCCGAGCCAGAGCGAGCCACAACCAAGGCGGGGGGTGAGCGCGATAGGAAAAAGGGGGGAGGGGGAGAGCCCCCGGCTGC